>JAKVOZ010000005.1 GCA_022482545.1 Bacteroidales bacterium | reverse complement strand
CAAAATTAGTAATTACCAAAAAATAGTTATTAAAAGAATTGTATTTATGTTTTATTTTATAAATTATTCTCTTTTACAAAATTAGTTACTGTTGCACGATTAACTTTTAATATTCTTGCTATAGCCGAATAAGACACTCTATCTTCTCTTAATTTTTTTATTTTTATTTCAAGTCCTGTAAGTTTCTTTTTGCTTGACTTTCTTCCCTTTGGTCTTCCAAGGATTACTCCTTCTGCTTTTTTTCTTGCAAGAGCTTCTTTTGTTCTCTGGCTTATAAGATTTCTTTCTATTTCTGCACTCAATCCAAAAGCAAATGCTAATACCTTTGAATTTATATCACTTCCCAATCTATAATTATCTTTTATTGTCCATACTTGAATATCATTTTTCATACATTCATTCAATATGCCCATTATCATCAAAAGATTTCTTCCTAACCTTGATAATTCGCTACAAATTAACACGTCATCTTTTCGCATTCTTTTTAGTAATTTGCCGAGTTTTCTTTCATTTACATCTTTTGTCCCTGAAATAGTTTCTTCAATCCATTTATCAATAAACATTTCCTTGTTATGGCAGAAATTATTTATTTCAAATCTTTGGTTTTCAACCGTCTGCTTGTCGCTGCTTACTCTTATATATCCGTATATCATAATTTTATGTTTTTTTTATACCAAAATTAATAATTTTATTTGACCTATTTTACGTGGCAGAGATATAAAAAGATATTCTTATGATTGGGCTGGACTATATTTAATAGCGACATTCCCTTCTGTTAATATTGATATAGAAGAATATCCATCAATAAAAGAATATTTATTATCTTTTGGAATTGAGAGATTAGAACAAACGGGCAAAAGGTATATAATTAATAAACAAGAAGTTAAAGCAAGAAAAAAGACAAATAATAAATGGTTTGAGACACAAGATAGTATAAGCTATTGGGAGGAATTTAATAAGCAAAAAATTGTATATGCAAATATGACAGAATATTTTCCATTTTATTTAGACAATAAAAAGTTTATGACGAATCAAAAATGTTTTATTATTACAGGTGATAAATTGTATTTTTTAACAGCTTTTTTAAATTCAAAACTATTTAGATTTTGTTTTTCCAATAATTTCCCAACTTTAGGTGAAAAAGGCAGAGAATTAAGTAAAATATTTTTTATTAAAATACCAGTTTTATTACCAACTAATGAAATCGAATTTATTTTTAAAGAAGAATTTTCTCATATAGCACAACTTAAAAATATTACTGACTCAGATATAAAAAAAATAGATACAATGATATTTGATATTTATAAATTAAGTACAGAAGAAATTAATTATATTGAAAGTATATAGTTTTTTTCTTCTTCTGTTAAATTATATAAGCGATAGATTTCATTATCAATCATATTGTCTGTTATATCTGTATCTCCATTAGAATATTTTTCAACAATAGTTGAGAAACTATTATCAAAATCTAATTTTAAAAGAGTTTTTTCTAATGTAGTAACATATAATTGAATGCCTCCTCATTGAACTTCGGCTTCCGTTGTTAATTTTAAATACCAATTAAATAATTTGCTATTCATTAATCCAATAAACTGTAATAAATTATTTTTATTTCCAGTTAATATATTAACAGCATTATTACAAAACATCATATTATTATCATAACAGAAATTTATATTACATCCAATAATTTTCCATAATATTTTTGGTTTAAAAAATTCCTCCATATATGCACAGTTCCTTAAATTGTATGGTGTTACTCCTTTATCGTCTCTTTTTTCTAATTTTTGATAATACTTATCAAGATGTTCTTTAATGGCAGGATAATCGCTTATATCTATTGGGTTTATACCTTTTTCTTTGATATCATTATGTGTATTAATTAAGTACAAATTTGCCCAATCATAAGAATATCTTTTTATATCTCTGCCACGTAAAATAGGTCTTATTAATTCGGCAGACCTTTTGCGTTCATCTTCATCTTTACAATTATTTAATATTTCTTCTCTCTTTTCTTTTGTTATGATAAAAGCTTCATTATAACCTGTCTTAATGCCATAATTTATCTTTATATCCCAATCTTTCAATGGTGTACCAACAGATTCTATTTTTTGTTTAATAGAGTATTCAATAGGAGAAAGTATTGTCCATATTTCATCAGGCTTAATTTTCACAGATTGAAAAGTAATATTATTAAGATTAACATCTTTAATATTCTCTTGTATTTTTGTGGCGTTTAATGATATATCTTTATTAGAATGTTGTTTAGTTATCATTAATATATTAGTATCAACAGTTGCATTTTCAAAAACACCACTACCTAAATCAATAAGTAGAGATGGATTATATCCTAAAAAGAAGTTTCTAATCTTTTCTCCATATGCAGCTCTCATCCATTTGTTAGATGTAATATAAATAATACAGCCTTTTTCTTTTAGAATAGACAATCCTTTATCATAAAATAAGCAATATATATCGCCCATCCTTTCAAAAGTCTCAAAATCACAATCTTTATATAAATCACCTAATTTAGTTTTCCCATCACCTATATCTTTTTGTAATTGTATATAAGGAGGATTGCCTATAACTATATCAAAGCCACCATTATCAAAAACATCTTTAAAATATAAATTCCATAAAAAATAAGGTTTATTATCTTTTTTTATGTTTTCTAATTTTAAAAGTTTAGAATCTAATTCATTTAATTTATTATTTAAATTTTCTATCTCTTTTTCTATCTTTTTGGTTTTTACAGATAATGGAATTAAATTATTAATTCTTTTTTTATAATCTTTCTTTGTCCTATTAAAACATTCTTTAATAGCCTCATTTATAATTTCTTCTATTCTATTTTTATTATCTTCTTTTATTTCGTGGTCATTTTCTTCAAAATATTCTTTAATTAGATTATTAAGTTCATTAATAGATTGTTTTTTAAATTCTATTGTTAATTGAGTATTTTCTACTTCATTAAAAAGATTTTTTTGCAGTTTTTTTTCATTAGAATTAAGATTTATTTTACTAAAATCAAGATCTATATCTTCAAAACGTTCAAGTAAAGAATTGCCTTGAACAATCTTATAATCAAGGTTAGGTAAAGTTTTCGGTGTATCTTCATCTACAATAAGAGATAACCAAAAACGAAGTCGTGCAATATCAACAGCCCCTTTTTCAATATCCACACCATAAATATTATTCTGTATTATTTGTTTCTTTAATTCAACTGAATTTATATTTTCTTCTTTATCAATAAAAGGCATTATCAATGTACGAATATAAAAAATCTCATTTAATAATCCCATAGGAAAGGCACCAGAGCCAATGGCAGGATCACATATTTTTACATTTTTTAACGCATTATTAATATCAGTTAGAATATCTTTCTTTTGTATGTCTTTTTCTAATTTATGATTTTTAATAAGTGTAGTAATAGAATTATGAATAGATATATTTGGGATTTTTGTTTTTAAATATTGAATAAGACTTTCTTTACACATATATTCAACAATCTTTTGTGGAGTATAGAAAGCACCTTTATCTTTATTATCTTCCAATAAGTTTTCAAATATACGCCCTAACATCTCTGGATTGACCCCAACTTCTGCATCATTAGGGTCATTTTCATCTATAGTAAAATTATATTGTGCAAAAAAATCGAATAATCGTTCAAAATATTCTTTTGGGAATTTAGAATCAGGTTTGTCTAATTCATCTTGTTCAAACAAACCACCATTGAGATAAGGAATGTTTTTCCATTCTTTTAATAATGATAAATCATATCCTTTATCTTCAAATAATTTTCTTCTATTTTCTTCTTTTGTGTTTAGAACACCAAAAAAAAGAGGTTCTAATACTTTATCTAAATAATCATCTTGGTATTTTGAATTTTTAAAAAGATTTTGTAGATAGTCTTTTCTATTATTAAGCCAACCCTTCTTTTGGAGAAAATATAGGAAAGTTAAACGTCCCATCATTTTCTTTACATAATCTCTAACTGCTTTTCCTGTACTATCAATAATAAAAAAGTCTTTAAAATCTTTTTGATTATCAACCATATAATTACAGAAATCTGTATAAACCTCCTTGTATCTATAGAAGAAGTCATCAGATAAAGCCTCGACAGAAAAAGCATCATTAATACTTTTATATGTAACACCTTTTTCTTGTAAATCAAGAAACCTATCACAAGCAGTACGATATGTTTCATCATTATCTCCAAAAACAAAAGAAAAACGTTTTGCATCAGTTTCTTCACCTTTTAAATCACATGCGAATGTTAGTCTCCATATATTATCTTTATGGAAAACAACAATAGCAGCATCTACATTATATTTTAGAAGACCATGAACATAATTCCTTAATCCGACTCTGTTAAGTTCTATTTTTATTTTAGTATTATTTAAATCATACTCATAAAAGCCTATTAGATGATTGTCTGGCTTATATTCATCAACAAGTTCAACTCCTTTAATCTCGTTTTCATCTTTACCCTCTAATGTTATAGGATTATTTAATATTGTTGATACACTAAAAATATCTTCTAATATTTTTATATAATTATTTCTATCATATTTTGATTGAAATATCTTTTGTAATTCTTCTTTTGTCATTTTATTGAATTATTAATATGATTTATTATAAAAAAGTTTCAGCAAGAATAATTTTGGCTTTATAATCTTGTTCCTTTTTACCTTGTTTAGTTTTATCTTTTTTGATTGAACTATTGTATTGAGAAGCAAGTCCTTTTATTGTATTAGTCTTGGTTTCTATTGTAATATTTCTTTTATTTAATTTGTTAATCTCTCTTGTTAAGTTATTATATGTCCCATTATCAATATAAGAAGATAATCTATCACAATCTTCTTTTAAAGAGTCATCATAGCGTTCTATTTCACGCAATATTTTTAAAGCAGTAGCAGTTTTAGAATCTTTCGTTGAAGATGCGGTATTAGAGCCATTAATAAGTTCTTGTGTTGTATCTTCGTCAAATTGTTTTTGAGCCAAAGATACTTGATTATAATGTTCTTCTGGTATATCAATATTCATAGACTCTTCTGTTTTTTCTGCCTTAAAAATATCAATGGCTTCTAAAAAATTAATGGCTTCTATTTTATCTTTTTCTATTTTATAGAATTCTTTTTTCTCATTAGAAGCTATGTACGTAATAGTAGTTTGAGGTATTATTCCTTGTTTATTGATATTCTTAATATTTCTAATAGTACGGGATTTTAAAGGTAATTTTTTTATTCTATTATAATCATTAGGATAGTTACTTTTGAATGCTCTTATAAATCTTAATAACTCTAATGATTTATCTACATTGTCAGCCACTTGAGTATTGTATAATTTAAAATCTTGGACAATCTCTTCTTTTGAATATATTTGACTATCTTCACCAAAAGCAGAATGAAAACCTTGTAGTTTAGTTAAAGCATTTTTGTATAAATGTATTTGCTTATTGCCTTGAGAAGAAGGGTAAAACATATAATTAATTATAGATTTTGCAGTTGAGCCTATTCTATTTAATCGCCCTATTCGTTGAATTAGTTTTGTAGAATTCCAAGGAGTATCATAATTCATTATAACATTTGCCCTATGAAGATTAATTCCTTCTGCTAACACATCAGTAGTTATTAGTATATTGAAGTCATTCTTTTGTTTTGTCTTATCATAATTAGCATCAAAATTCTCTTGAATAATAGGAGCACATTGTTTTTTTGTTATAGAAGATACATGCAAAATATCTTTTCTTTTTAATTTTTTTGTTAATTCATCATATAAATATGATAATGTATCTTTACTCTCTGTAAAGATTATCAATTTCTGACTTGGATTTTTTTCTTTATCTATAATTTGTTCATTAAAACAATCAATAAACTTATTTAATTTAGGGTCTATTTTAATTTCTTTCCATTGTTTAATTAATTTATCTAATATGTCAACATCTTCTATGAGTGCTTTATAAAAGCCATCTTCAAAATCTTTAGAAGTGAAAACAAAATTGGATTTTTCTGTATTCATTTTATCAGTACCCAACTCAATAATTTCATCTATATCAAGCCCTTTAGATTGTAAATATCCTACATTTAATTCTGGGGCTATTATGATTTTATCTTGATTGAACATCTCTATCATTCCACCTGTGACATTTTTTAAATTTTCTAAAGATTTTTCGAATGCGTAGAAACTGCTTTCCAACCTTTTTACCATAAGTGTTTTATATATATTTGCTAGTAAAAGAGAAGTGTGTATTGCAGTTGGATAATGTTTTTTCCTGATCTCGTCTTTTAAATTGCCAATCGCTTGGTATCTTGAATATTGTAAATCTTCAGTTAATATCCTCATCGTTTCGCCAAATAGTGAAGATAATCTATCATCTAATTCATAATTTATTTCTATCGGTTGCTCTATATTAGGAAATTTAATATTTTGTATTTCAAGGTCTTTTCTATATTCTGGATTGTTAGTTATATTATTACGTGTTCTTCTAACAGTTATCTGGTCTATTACTTTTTCTCTAACATCAGCATAAAGTTTATCAATCTTTTTTGTATCCTCTTTTGTATGCTCAGATTTTATAATATCTTTATATTCTTTAATTTTAGGAGCAAAATAATTTTGAAGATTAGGTATGCCATCTATATTTGAATTTCTTCTATCTTGGAATAATTGTAGTAGATTATACAAGTCATCTGGTCTGTTGTTTAATGGCGTCGCTGATATAAGTATGACCTTCTTTTCTTTTGAATGTATTCTATCTCCTTTATTTTCTCGTTCAGCTTTACATATCTGTTGTAGGCTATCATACATGCCAGATGTATCATTTTTGAATTTATGTGCTTCATCAACTAATATTAAATCATATTCTTCTTTATTTCTATAATTACCTTTTTCCTCTATGATTTTATTTAGACTACCATTAGATATAAAATCTGTATATTTTGTTATATTAAATTTTTTAAAGGTATCTTTCCAATTCTGTTCTATTGTAGGAGGGTAAATGACTAAAATTTTAGAGTTTCTCCCATTAGCCTCTATAAAACGTTTGGCAATCATTGTAGCAATCATTGTCTTACCAAGTCCAACAACATCAGCAAGTATAAAACCATTATGCTTTAACAGCATTTGATACCCTTGATTGACAGCATCTTTTTGATACTTTAAATCTATAATATCATTGGGCAATTCTATATTAAAATCATCTTCAATTTGCTCGCCGTAAAAATCAATTAATAATTTAATATAGAGTTCATAAGGGGTTATTTTTTGATATATATGATTATGTTGATTAAATTTAACTATATCGTCTTTTGTTATTTCTATAGATTGTTCCCATAAATTCTCAAATTCATTTTTACAAAAAGCGACATCATCATAATCTTTCATTGCCACATTTAATTCATACCTTGACGATGGGTTTGTACCTAATCCAGCATCAGATAGGTTACTTGAACCCATAATAACCCAACCATCACTATTCTCTGTATGTAATTGAGGTAAAAAAAGATAGAATTTTGCATGTAGGTTTTTTGAGGGATGTATTCTTAATTCAACCCTTTTATCAATTATATCTTTACATAATTTCTTTATACCACTTTCTACCTCTTTATTATAATTGGCTTCTTGAATATCATTATTATATTCTTTATCATAAATAACTTTAGCTTGTTCATATATTGGAGCATCGTTTAATTTATTATTAGTCGGTGTTTTATATTTTTTTAATAAATAGTCTATATTAATCCCAACAAGTATTCGTATTTTAGATACAGATTTTAATTCATTATCTATTTTATAATATCCTGAACTCCTAAAATAAGCAGTGGCAGCACAAAACTCATACAACGAAGTCATATCATTGCAGATACCTTTTATCTTCTCAAATAATGTATTACCATCATTATTGTTAAAAAATTTTGTAGTACTCATATTCTTTTTGTTTTCAAAATTACAAAAAATATTTTTTATAATTGAATTTCAATATAATATTATAAAATATTTTATTCTATTTAATAATTCGAATTATACTTGAAATATTGATATATAATGTTATGTGTAAAAAATAAAGAATGGATCATAGTAAAGTACAAAAGTTAATAGATAAATTAGACTTAATGTAACAATGTATAAAAAGATATAAATACAATGTGTAATAATTATAAAAAAAGTACAAATAAAATTAAAAGCAAAAGTACGATAGTTAAGTTATAATTGATTTTAATGTTCCCAATTTAAAAGTGTATTTTGTCTTATTTTTGTTGTTTTTATATAAATGGAATAAAATATTTTTTGTAAGTTTGCAAATTATATAATTATATAAATAATGACTAATACACAAAACAAACTATGGGGTGGTGATTGGACAGAGAAGAAATTATTAGCTTTTACTAAATATGTAGAAGCATATTTAACTATTATTAATAAATACAAAAATCAAAATAAATGGGAAACTATTTATTTTGATGGATTTGTTGGTTGTGGAGACAGAGGTTTGAGTGACAATATTAAATATAATAACAATAATTTATTTCATACGTTTAAAGAATACAACATAGAAGAAAAAGATATAATAGTATATGAAGGTGCTGCAGAAAGAGTACTGAACATAGAAAATAAGTTTAATTATTATTATTTTATTGATAGTAACAAGGATTCTATTGATAAATTAAAAAATAAATTAAAAAATTTTGAAAATAATGATTATAAGTTAGAATTCCGTTGCTGTGATGCTAATATACAAATTCTTAAACTTGCCGAAGCAATGAAAACAAATAACTATGCAGCTTTAGTTTTTTTAGATCCATTTGGAATGCAAATAAATTGGAAGAGTATAGAACAATTAAAAGACACGAGAACAGATATGTGGATTCTTATTCCTACAGGAGTAATAATAAATAGATTATTAGATAGAAATATGAAATTAATGTACATAGACAAATTAGAAACCTTTTTTGGATTGCAAGAAGCAGAAATAAAAGAGTATTTTTATAATGAACATAAAGAAACTAATCTTTTTAATGAAACCGAAATAAAAGCACGGAAAGTGGAAAAACCAATACAGAAAATAGCAAAACTATACATTAAGCAGTTAAATACTATATGGAAATATGTTACTGAATCACCTTTGATTTTACGTAATTCTAATAATGTACCAATTTATCATTTAGCTTTTGCTTCAAATAATGGAGTAGCAAAAAAAATAGCATCGCAAATTATTAAATAATAATGGGAACAACAAAGATTGAATGGACAGATAAAACATGGAATCCTATTACAGGGTGTACAAAAATTTCAGCAGGTTGTCAAAACTGTTATGCTGAAACTATGTCAAGGCGTTTATATGCTATGGGACAAATAAAATACAGAAATAATTTTCTTTTAACCCTACATGAAAATTCTCTTCAAGAACCATTAGCATGGAGGAAGCCTCATAATGTATTTGTATGTTCAATGAGTGATTTATTTAATAAAGATGTTCCATTTGAATTTATTGATAAAGTCTTAGATGTTATAAGAAAGACGCCTCAACACAATTATCAAATTCTAACAAAAAGAGCTAACATAATGAACGAGTACTTCTCAACAAGAGAAATACCAAATAATATCTGGGTGGGTACGACAGTAGAATGTAAAGAAGAAAAAGGTAGAATTGATTTAATAAGAAATTTAAAGGCTCATATTAAATTCTTATCATGTGAACCATTATTAAATGATTTAGGAATTTTAAATTTACAAGGAATAGATTGGATTATTGTTGGTGGCGAAAGTGGAGTAAAAGCAAGACAAATGAAAGAAGAATGGATTTTATCTATTCAAAGACAAGTAAAAGAACAAAAGAAAATATTTTTTTTCAAACAATGGGGAACATGGGGCAATGATGGTATAAAGAGGAATAAACATGAAAATGGCAAATTATTAAATGGTAAGATTTACCAACAAATGCCACTATAATTTAACTTCCCCTTATAACTTATCTTTTTATTAATATCTATTGCAGAAATATTGAGCTATCAATAATAGATAAAACATTTCGAGTATTATATTTATTATAAATATTTAATTCTATTTTATTAGGAACTCTATTAGGAATTTTATTAGGAACTTTTATATATAAAGTTGATAAATAGACTATATGACGAGAGAATAGTTATTACTTATACCCACCTTCTTTGTTTTTTACAAGTATTTAGTATTTGAAGTTATTAATATTCTCTTATAAAAATTAAATATAAATAATTAATTTACAAGAGAGTTTTATTATATAAATTGTTTTGGAGGAGTATTATTTTACTGAAAAAATATTAATAAAAGAATAAATCACTACACAAATAATTATTATTTGTATATTATTGGTACATACATATTTATTTCTAATAGGATTGGTGTGTACATTTACATACTATTTAAAGATAATATTTTAATCATTTGATAATTAGTGATAGTGTAATATTAGCTAAAAAAGTAGTAATCTCCTGTAAAAATATTAAAATATATAATAAAAAATCAATAATATTATGAATCACAAGAAATACATGTTAGGAATACATGAATATCTAGATAAGAATAGGAATAAATGTGTATTTTATTTGTTTAGTTACGATGAATTTGTGGAAGAAAAATCGCTAAAAGATATTAATAAATCTATTATCAAACAATATGACAGTAAATAAACATTAGATGAATATTTATAGGAGAGTATTATAACTTAATTTCCTTTATTTTAGTAGTACATATTTAATAAATTAGGAATAAAGGAGTATAAGACAGATAGCAATTTCTTTTTGATAGTTGATAATAAATAAATGGAATCAATAATATTTGAAATAAAACTAGTAAAATATCTATAATTTATATTTATAAAAAATATTGTATGATTTTATATTTTTTATAAAATTAAATTCGCATTAATTTAATGCCATTTTTATATATAGAAATTAAATTAAATTCCAAAATAGCACCTAAAACAGCACCTAAAAATATTTAACTATTTGATTTACAGTATTTGGAAGTGATCTAAGAAGGATTCGAACCTTCGACCTACTGCTTAGAAGGCAGTCGCTCTATCCAGCTGAGCTATTAGACCATTTTAATATTTTCAGTTTCCTGATTATTAAAAAAGGAACCCTTATTTGATTCCCTTTGTCGGGGTAGTAAGATTCGAACTTACGACCTCCTGCTCCCAAAGCAGGCGCGATAACCGGACTACGCTATACCCCGTTTCCTTCTTCCCCCAATTCAGTAAATTAATCTCTTAATTTGCTGCGGAGAGGGGGGGATTCGAACCCCCGGTACCCGTAATTAGGTACGACAGTTTAGCAAACTGTTGGTTTCAGCCACTCACCCACCTCTCCTTTTAGCTGAATTGGGATTGCAAAATTACAAATTTTTTAATTGATAGCAAATTTTTTTATCTTTTTTTTATCTTTTTAAATATTATATCTTAGTTTTAATTACTTTAAGTATTGATTATTAACATTTTAGTTTGTTACTATTTTTATATGGTTTTATATATCATATACTCTTATCTATTAAATAAGAAAAAATAAAATGATTCAAAACACACTTACATAAAATTGTTATTATAGTTTTTGTTAATAAAATTTTAAAATCTTATAAAAAATGTCTATCTTTGCTACTTAAAGTTACAGAATAAAGAAATACGATATTGTTTATGAATGAAAGATATGCTATTATTGATGACAATTTAAGGCTTTATGAAAAAATCTTAAATGATATTAAATCTGCAAAACGTAGTGTGTGGATTGAGATTTTTCGTTTTGGTAAAGATGCAATGGGACAAAAGTTTCGTTTAGCTTTATATCAAAAAGCAAAAGAAGGATTATCAATAAAAATTCTTGTTGATGCGTGGGGTACTGGCGCTGATGAATCTTTTTTTTCAGGACTAATAAACAATGGCGTAGAAGTAAGGATATATAGGAAAATGAAAATAGCGCGAGGATTCCTTGCTAAAAATCATTGTCGTAACCATAGAAAAATCATCATCATTGACTCAGAGATAGCATACATAGGCTCTTCTAACATCACGGCTTATTCTCTTTCATGGAGAGAACTAAACCTAAGAACAACAGACAAAGAACTTTTAAAAATGTTTCGTCTTTCTTTCAGCGATAGTTTTAGATCTTTCAATAAATATAATATGTTAAAGGTTGGCTCAAGTAAGAGTTACCATTTTGATGATTGGACTTTTATTCAAGATTATCCCGACCCATATCGTCAAAAGATTAAAGAAAAATATGAACGTCTTATTTCCAATGCAAAAGAAGAAGTTATTGTAGAAACACCTTATTTTTTACCTGGACACGTTCTAAGAAAATGCTTGATGGACGCTTGCCAAAGAGGAGTAAAAGTAATGATTCTTATTCCATATAACTCAGACGTTCATGTAGTTGATATTATCCGTAGGCATTATTTAGGTTTGCTTCATGAATCTGGCGTAGAACTTCATTTTTATGCTGCTGGTAATTTGCACGCTAAAAGTATTATGATAGACAATAAAATATTCTCAATATCATCAGCAAATTTTGATTATCGCAGTTTTCGTTATCAATATGAGATCGCTTTGATTGGAACAGAGCAAACAATAATAAATCAATTGAAAGACCATTTTGAATATACGCTTCAATTGTGTCGTAGTTTTGACTATGAAAGTTGGAAGAACCGTTCTAAGATAGAAAAGATAATAGAAACAATCCTTTTACCGTTTAGATATTTAATGTAAAAGAAATAAAAGATGATAGATATACAGTCAATAAAAAATAGATTTGGTATAATAGGCAATAATGATAAACTTAATCATGCTATTGAGGTTGCTGTTCAAGTTGCGGTAACTGATATGAGTGTGTTAGTTATAGGAGAGAGTGGTGTTGGAAAAGAAGTTTTTTCTAAAATTATTCATCAAAACAGTCAAAGAAAACATAATAAATATATAGCAGTGAATTGTGGTGCAATACCAGAAGGAACAATAGAGAGCGAACTTTTTGGACATGTTAAAGGGGCTTTTACTAATGCAGATAGAGACCGTAAAGGCTATTTTGCAGAAGCAGATAAAGGCACATTGTTTCTTGATGAAGTTGGAGAATTACCAATGAGTATGCAGGTTAAATTGCTAAGAGTTTTGGAGTCTGGTGAGTTTCTTCCTGTTGGCTCTTCAAAACCTTTGCATGCAGATGTTAGAATAGTTGCAGCAACCAACGTAAATCTATTACAAGCAATTGAAAAAGGAACATTTCGTGAAGACCTCTATTATCGTCTTAATCAAATATCTATCACAATACCACCTCTAAGAAACAGAAAAGAGGATATTTATTTACTTTTTCGCCGTTTTGCTGTTGAGCAAGCAGAGAAATATCATATGCCAACAGTTTCTCTTACTGATAAAGCAAAAGAATATCTTATGAATTATCCTTGGCAGGGGAATATTCGTCAATTAAAAAATATAGCAGAGCAAATATCTATAATAGAAAAAGATAGAGATATTGATGTTGATAGACTTAAATCATATATACCACCTATTTCTACTTTGCCAGTTATTGTTGGAGAAACAGAAAACATAAATGACAAAGACAAAGTGTTGATGACTGTTTTTCAAAACAAAAAAGATATTAAGGAATTAAAAGAAGATGTTGAAACGATAAAGAATGTCCTTAATAGCATAATCAACCCACAAAAGCCATTGCTTATTAATCCGCATATTGACGAGAATGAAAAAGAAGTAGAAGATATTAGCGAAGATGTTAATGATGAAAAATCACAAGAAATCATTGAAATAGAAGACAATAATCAACCTTTAACATTAGCAGATATGGAAAAGAATGCTATTGTGGAGGCTTTGAAAAGACATAATGGCAAAAGGGCTTTGGCAGCAAAAGAATTGGGAATAAGCGAAAGAACATTGTATAGAAAGATTAATGATTATAATCTTGAATAATAAATAAAAGATGAATAAGATTGTTCTTTCAAAACGACAAGATTTTAATCAAGAAATAAATATTAAACTAAACTCATCTAAAAGTATTAGTAATAGACTGTTAATCATTAGATTTCTTTCAAAAAATCATCAAAAAATTTCTAATCTTTCAAATTCTGATGATACCGTTCTTCTTAAAAACTTTCTCAATCAAATAGAAAATCAAACAAATAATCATTTCTATTGCAAGAATGCTGGAACAACTACAAGATTTCTAATTGCCTTGCTTTCAATAACAAAAGGCACTTGGATTGTTGATGCAGATGATAGAATGAATGAGCGACCTATTTTGCCTTTAATCAACATTTTAAATAGTCTTGGTGCAGATATATCTCAAAAAAATGAAGATAAGATTTTTCCAATTATTATTAAAGGAAAAGAATTAGCAAGTAGAGAAGAAATATTTTTTGATAACAGTCTTACAAGTCAAATAATCAGTGCATTACTTCTTATCTCTCCATACATAAAAAATGGATTAATAATAAATCTTCCTCAAAATCAACCTTCAATGCCATATATTGATATGACTCTTTCGCTTACAAATAGATATGGTGCTAAGATTAAAAAACACGATAACAAATTAATTTGCAGTACTTCACACTATGATTTTCATCAAACAATAGTTGAACAAGATTGGTCTTCTGCTTGCTTTTTCTATGCTTTAACTTGCGTTGGACAATTAAAAAATATTTTTATTAATTCACTGCAAACAAGTATTTTACAAGGTGATTACAGGATTAAAGATATATATGAAACACTTGGAGTTCAAACAAAATTTCTTCCAAATGGTGCTTTACTATCTTATGATAAGAATTTATTGTCTGCAAATAAGATAATTACATTTGACTTATGTGATAATCCTGATGTTTTTCCTACTTTGGCTGTTACGTGTTTTCTTTTGAATAAGAATTTTGAGATAAAGAATTTGCATACTTTATATTTTAAAGAATCTAATAGGCTGAAAAACATCACAGAAGAGATAAACAATATTGAAAAAAGATGCAAAATTGTTGACGATAATTTCATTGTTGAACAAGGACAGATGAATACAAATCAAAAACTTAAAATCTGCTCTTACGATGACCACAGAATAGCAATGGCTATGAGCATTATGGCTCTTGTTTTCAATGAGATAACAATAGATAACAAGGACTGCGTTCAAAAATCTTATCCAAATTTTTGGGCAGATATTGCTAATATTTTTTACATTCAATAAAAAATTATACCTCTCTCCCATTTCGCTATCTTTAGACGAAACATCACTTTTCTTAGTATTCACTTTTTGATGATAAGTGCTCACAAAATTTTAGTGCTTTTAGGAGATATTTTCATCTTTTTTAACTCTGTTGAAATGAAACGAAGAACTATTTCAATGGAATCAAAAGATAATAAAATAGTTTTTTATTCTATTTCATTAGATTAGCAAAAGATTTTGGTGATAAAACCACTGATTTTTGTCCTTTTAGAACACTTTTTACCCAAATATCGCATAATTTTAGGAAAAATAGAACAATTTCAACTCTGTATGCTTTCAAAAATCACGTAACAGTTATAAGTTGTTGCAAAGATTGAACGTATGAGGCGTTATCGCAGTTTAATTTTTAGACGAACAAGTATTTTTCTCGCCTTTCTTGTTTTATATTATTCTTCTAATGTTTTTATTGCAAGATATGAGCAAAGCCCAATAGAAGTCTTTAAAACATTTTCATCTGCATTAAAATATGCTGTATGAAGATTTGCTATTGGCTCGTTTTTTATATGAGTGCCAAGACGGAAATAGCATGCTGGAATGATTTGAGCAAAATATGAAAAATCTTCTGATGTCATTCGCATCTCTGCTTGTTTAACAGCATCTTTTGGAAGAAACTCTTTGGCATATGTTTCAGCCTTACGAGTTAGATCTATATCGTTATACACAAACGGATAGCCAGGATCAATAAACACTTCTGCCTCTGCACCAAATGCTTTTGCGGTATTCTCTGCTATACGATGAATAAGGTTGTGGCATTCTTTTCTCCAACTTTCGTCAAACGTCCTTATAATACATTCCATCTTAACTTCGCTTGGAATGATGTTTGTTCTACCGTTAGCAATAAACTTCCCAACAGAAAAAGTTGTTGGCATTGTTGGCTTAGCATTGCGAGAAACAATAGTTTGCAAAGCAGTAACAACATGGCAAGCAGTAACTATTGGGTCAATATCAAGATGAGGAGTTGCTCCATGCCCTCCTTTTCCTTTAATTGTAATATATATCTCATCAGTTGATGCCATCAGTTCGCCTTCTTTCATTCCAACAGTGCCACATTCCATTTCCGGAGTAGAATGAAAAGCAAAGATTGATGAAGGTTTAACTTTGTTGAAGATGCCTGCCTTAATCATTGAGATAGCTCCTCCTGGATATTCTTCCTCTGAAGGTTGAAAGATAAACATTACTCTACCTATAAAAGAATCTTTTAGTTTATTCAAAATCTTTATTGTTCCTAAAAGAGAAGACATATGAATATCGTGTCCGCAAGCATGCATCACTCCTTTATTAACAGACTTAAAATCCAAAGATGTTTGTTCGTCTATTGGCAAAGCATCCATATCTGCACGGATAGCAACACATTTTGTTTGCGGGTCTTTACCGTCAATAAAGCCATAAATACCATAGCCATATATATCATTACAATATTTTATGCCTATCTTATCTAATTCGTTGCAAATAAATTTTGAGGTTTCTTTTTCTTGTTTAGAAAGTTCTGGATACTTATGAAGATGACGGCGAATAGAAACTATCTCGTCAAATTCTTCATTAACTAAATCTTTTATGGTATCTTTGTTAATCAT
The DNA here is from genome assembly GCA_022482545.1 of Bacteroidales bacterium. Lineage (GTDB taxonomy): Bacteria > Bacteroidota > Bacteroidia > Bacteroidales > P3 > Scybalousia_A. The sequence goes on along the minus strand of JAKVOZ010000005.1, from coordinate 133,800 downwards.
AGAGCCACATTGCGGACTTGAACCGCAGACCTACTCATTACGAATGAGTTGCTCTACCAACTGAGCTAAGGTGGCGGTTGAAAAAAGTGTCCTTGCAGGGACTCGAACCCTGGACCCATTGATTAAGAGTCAATTGCTCTACCATCTGAGCTACAAAGACATTGTTTTCTTTAAAAGAACACTTAAATTTCAGGTTGCAAAGATACTATTTTGTTATTAATTGAGAAAATAAAAGAAAGAAAAATTTTTAAGATTAATTTTATTCATTTGAAATATAGTTGATTAAAAAATAAAAATAAAAATAATTCTAAAAAATTATTGAAGATTAAAGATTATTTTATATTTTTGAGTTTCCAAATTTTGAGAAAATAACAAGATTTTGGAATAAAAAAAATTTATATAAACTAAAAAACATTATTGAAAAGATGACATCATTAATGGTATTATTACAAGCAGTAGCTAATCTTGCACCTTATGGATATGGATTAGCAGGAATTGGAGCCGGACTTGCAGCAATAGGTGCAGGTATTGGTATTGGAAACATTGGTAAGAACGCTATGGAATCAATAGCTCGCCAACCAGAAGCAACTAACGACATTCGTTCTAATATGATTGTTGCAGCAGCATTGGTTGAGGCAGTAGCTTTGTTTGCTAATGTTGTTTGTTTACTTGTTATTTTGACTAAATAATTTTTAGAAAACATAATGGTAAATGAGAATGAATAGCAAATAGTAACGATAGGTTAAGATTTGCTATTCATTTATTAAAATAAAACAAAGAAATAATAGATTATATTAAGGATATAATTAAATAAAACGAAGAAATAAATTAAGATATGAGTTTATTAACGCCAGGCATAGGATTAATCTTTTGGATGACATTAACTTTCTTGATAATATTGATTATTCTTGGAAAGTGGGGTTGGCCAGTAATTATAAAGGGATTAAAGAAAAGAGAACAAGCAATAAAAGAATCTCTTGAAAAAGCAGAACAAGCTAAAGAAGAAATGGCTAAACTTACTTCTGGAAATGAAGAACTATTAAGAAAAGCTCAACAAGAAAGAGATGATATACTTAAACAAGCAAGAGAAATAAAAGATAATATGATTAATCAAGCAAAACAACAAGCACAAGATGAAGCTTCAAAAATCATAACTTCTGCAAAAGAAAGTATAAATAATGAGAAAATAAAAGCTATGACTGAATTGAAAAAAGAAGTAGCAAATCTTTCAATTGAGATAGCAGAAAAAGTTTTGCAAGCAGAAGTATCTGACAAAAAGAAAAGCGAGGAAATAATTTCCAAAGAAATGGAAAAAATTAATTTGAATTAATTATGGACGAATTTAAATTACAGACTCGTTATGCTCAATCATTGTTTGATTTGGCAAAAGAAGATAATAAAACCAAAGAAGTCTTTGATGATATGTCAATGATAAAAAAGGTATGCCAAGAAAATCATGAATTTCAAGTTATACTTAAAAACCCTATCATTAAACCTTTGGATAAAAAATCTATATTAGAAAAAATATTTAAAGATAGATGCCAAGAACTAACAATAAGTTTTCTTTCTCTTATAGTAAAGAAAAGAAGAGATATTTATTTACTTGGAATATGTGAAAGATATTTAGAGATATATAAGAAAGCAAATAATATTAAGACAACAGAATTGATAACAGCTCAAACGCTTAGTCAAGATATAATTTCTCAAATAAAAGAACAGTTGAAGAAAGAACTTAATAGTGATATTGATTTGCAAATAAGAGTAAATCCAAAACTTATAGGGGGCTTTTGTCTTACATTAGAAGGAAAACAATATGATGCAAGCTTTTTGAATAAGCTTATTAAATTAAAGAAAATGTTTGCAAAAGATTTTTGTGAGAAAGTAAGTTAAACAAGATATTAAAGGATAAATAAAAATAAAAAATAACGTAATATGGCAGATATTAAACCATCAGAAGTTACGGCAATATTAAGACAGCAGTTATCTAATGCTGATTTAGATACTTCCTTAGAAGAAATAGGGACAGTGTTATCAGTAGGAGATGGTATTGCACGTGTGTATGGACTGATGAATGCACAATCTGGCGAATTAGTAGAATTTGCTAATGGAGTGCAGGGAATAGTTCAGAACCTTGAAGAAGATAATGTTGGTATTGTGCTTTTAGGAGATTCTGAGTCAATAAATGAAGGAGATTCTGTTAAAAGGACAAAATTAATAGCATCAATAAAAGTTGGAGAAGGTTTAGTTGGAAGAGTAATCAATACAATAGGACAAACAATAGATGGAAAAGGAGCAGTAGAAGGAGAGACTTTTGAAATGCCTTTGGAAAGAAAAGCTCCAGGAGTTATCTTTCGTCAACCAGTAGAAGAACCTTTGCAAACAGGATTGAAAGCTATTGACTCTATGATACCAATAGGAAGAGGACAAAGAGAGTTGATTATTGGAGATAGACAAACAGGAAAGACAGCTATTGCAATAGATACTATAATTAATCAAAAACAATACTACGATAAAGGTAATCCTGTATATTGTATTTATGTAGCTTGTGGACAAAAAGGCTCAACAGTTGCAACACTTGTTAAGACTTTGGAAGAAAAAGGAGCTATGAAATATACTATTGTTCTTGCAGCAACAGCATCAGACCCAGCAGCAATGCAATATTATGCACCATTTGCAGGAGCAGCAATAGGAGAATATTTTAGAGATACTGGGCGTTCAGCTCTTGTTATTTATGATGATTTAAGCAAACAAGCAGTAGCATATCGTGAAGTGTCTTTATTACTTCGTCGTCCACCAGGGCGTGAGGCTTATCCAGGAGATGTATTCTATCTTCATTCTCGTCTTTTGGAAAGAGCTTGCAAGGTTATTGATGAAGACGAAGTTGCAAAGAATATGAATGATTTGCCAGAAAGTTTAAAGGACAAAGTAAAAGGTGGTGGTTCATTAACAGCACTTCCTATCATTGAAACACAAGCAGGAGATGTTTCTGCATATATTCCTACTAATGTTATTTCAATTACTGATGGTCAAATATTCTTGGAAGCAAATTTATTCAATTCTGGTATTCGTCCTGCAATTAATGTTGGTATCTCAGTATCAAGAGTTGGGGGAAAAGCTCAGATTAAATCAATGAAGAAGATATCTGGTACATTGAAACTTGATCAAGCACAATATCGTGAGTTGGAAGCATTCTCTAAGTTTGGTTCAGACCTTGATGCTGCAACTAAGATGGTACTTGAAAAAGGTAAAAGAAATGTTGAGATTCTTAAACAACCACAATATTCTCCAATGCCAGTAGAAAATCAAATAGCTATCATTGCATGTGGAACAAAAGATTGGTTACAAAATATTCCAATTAATAAAGTTCAAGATTTTGAAAAAGAATATTTGAATTATTTAGAGATGAAAGAAAAACCACTTCTTGAAGAATTAAGAAATGGTAAGATAAATGACGATATTCTTGAAAAGTTACATAAAGTAGCTATTGAAGTAAGTAATAAATATACTATTAAAAAATAAATAAGCTATGGCAAACTTAAAAGAAATACGTAATAGAATAGCTTCTGTTGCTTCTACTCAGCAGATAACATCTGCAATGAAAATGGTTTCAGCAGCTAAACTACGTAAATCACAAACTGCTATTATGAAATTGCGTCCTTATTCAACTAAGATGACAGAGATTATGGATAAACTTGGAAGTAGTTCTTCAGCAGATATGCCTTATGCCAGAAAAGAAAAACAAGAAAAAGATGTCTTAATTATAGCATTGACTTCAAATAAAGGGTTGTGTTCAACATTTAACTCTTCTATAATAAAAACAACTATAAATAGGATAACTTTATATAAAGAAAAAAAAGAAACAGTGCATCTTCTCTCTTTTGGTAAGAGAGGAGATGTAATGTTTAAAAGGATAAAAGATATAGATTATTTAGGAAGTAAAGACGAAGTATGGGATAATCTTAATTTTAATACTATTAATGATATAGCAGAAAAGATAATGCAAGATTTCATTAATAAGAAATATGATAGGATTGAGATAATATACAACAAGTTTAAAAATGCAGCCACTCAAATAATTACAACAGAAACTTTTCTTCCTATAACATTAAATGAACAAACAGATACTAATAAGAATAATGTTTTAGTTGATTATATCTTTGAGCCAAGTAAGAATGAAATAATAGAAAGTGTAGTACCTCAAGCTTTACATACTCAGATGTATAAATGTTTCTTAGATTCATTTACTTCTGAACATGGAGCAAGAATGAGTAGTATGAATAAGGCAACGGATAATGCTCAATCACTTTTGAAAGAATTAAGATTGACATATAATAAAGAAAGACAAGCAGCTATCACTAATGAAATCATAGAAATATGTAGTGGTGCCAATGCTTTAAGCTAAAAAGATAATAAAAATAAGTAATGCGATATAAAGTAGATTTTCTTGTAATAGGTTCTGGAATAGCAGGACTTAGTTATGCATTGGAAGTATCTAAATATGGCAAAGTTACAATATTAACAAAGGCAGAAGCAGTAGAAAGTTCTACTAAATATGCCCAAGGAGGTATTGCAGCAGTAATGTATAGTCCTGATACTTATGAGAAACATATTCATGATACATTAATAGCTGGTGCTGGTTTATGTGATGAAAAAAGTGTAAGAATAACAATAACTGAATCAACAGATAGAATAAAAGAACTTATTGCATGGGGAGCTAAATTTGACAAAACAAGTACTGGCGTTTATGATTTAGCAAGAGAAGGAGGACATTCAGAACATCGTATTTTCCATCATCAAGATAATACAGGTGCAGAAATAGAACGAGCTCTTTTAGAAGCAGTAAGAAAAAATAAAAATATAGAACTTAAAGAATATCAATTTACAATAGACCTTCTTACTCAACATCATTTAGGCAAAGAAGCAAATAGACATATGGATAATGTTGAATGTTATGGTGCCTATGTGTTGAATAAAAATACTAATACGATTGATACTTATCTTGCAAAAGTTATAATGATTGCTACCGGTAGCAATGGTAATGTTTATAGTGCAACTACATCACCTGTTGTTGCAACTGGAGACGGACAAGCAATGGTACATAGAGCAAAAGGTTGGTTAAAGAATATGGAGTTTGTTCAATTTCACCCAACAGCCTTATATAATCCGATAGAAAAACCTTCTTTTCTTATAACGGAAGCAATGCGTGGAGCTGGAGCAATATTAAAGAATATGAACGGAGAAGCATTTATGTCTAAATATGATTCTCGTGGTTCGCTTGCTCCAAGAGATATTGTTGCAAGATCAATAAATACTGAGATGGCAAAAAGTGGAGATGATCACGTATTTTTAGATTGTAGAGAAATATCCAAGGAAGAAATAATGCATCATTTTCCTCATATCTATGCAAAATGTTTAGAGATAGGGATAAATATAACTAAGGATATGATTCCTGTTGTTCCTACTGCACATTATGGTTGCGGTGGTATTGTTGTTGATGAATATGCAAGGACAACAATAAAACATCTTTATGCAACAGGAGAATGTTCTTGTACTGGACTACATGGAGCTAACCGTTTAGCATCAAATTCTCTTTTAGAAGCATTAGTTTATTCTCGTAGAGCTGCTTTGGATTCAAAAGAAGCTATAAAAGATATTGATTTTTGTAATCAGATACCTGATTGGAATGCAGAAGGAATGATATTTAATGAAGAGATGAGTCTTATTACTCAAACACAAAAAGAATTACAACAAATAATGTCTAATTATGTTGGCATCGTTCGCTCTGATCTTCGTTTGCAGAGAGCTTTTATTAGAACAGGTTTAATAAACAAAGAGACAGAAGAGCTATATTCTCGTTCTGTTCTTACTCCTCAACTATGCGAGTTAAGAAACCTTATTGCTAATGCTTATCTTATTATTAAGATGGCAATGGAGAGAAAAGAGAGTGTTGGACTTAATTATAACATAGATTATCCGCCAAAGAAATAAAGTTTGAAGTCTCATAAAAACACAATAATGATAGCATCAATAAAAGAAAATAATAAATTTGTTTTTTTGTTTTTGGTCGCTATGGTAATGTTTTGTAGTTTAGTATTTACTACTGATTATCTTTTGCAAAAACAAAGAATATATAGGTATTTTTCTCCAATAATAAAGAATTATACTAATGTATATAAAGAAGACGGTTCAAAAGATGTAAAACAAGAAAAGAAACCTTTCGTTGAGATAAAGAATGACTCGTATTCTGTTTGGGACGGAGACCATTATAAAAGAATAAAAGATTATTTATATAAAGATAAAGACAGTAAATATTCTTTTGCATTTTTCCCGCTTTTCCCTGTAATATGGCGACTAACAACCTTATCTTCTTTTGGTATCACTCTTTTTAATTATGCTCTTTTTTGTTTGGGTATGATTCTTTTTATTAAGATGTTTAAAGATAAGGTTCCAAAATGGGTTTTCTTTTTAACGCTTTGCATTCCTATGCTTGTAGTTTATCTTATACCATACACGGAAGCATTGTTTTTCTAACTATTTCAATAGGTTTATATGGCATAATAAAACAAAAATATTGGATTTATTTCATTGGTTTTATGCTTGCTTCAATGACAAAAAGTTCTGCAAGTATATTTATTATTGCATTCATTTGTACAGAAATACTTATCAATAGTTCAAATTTTTCATTTAAGAAGTTTATTATTGAGATATCAAAAAGGCTTATGCCAATTGTTTTAGGAGTGTTCTTTGTTATGTTGTATCAAAAGATTCAAGGGGCAGATAGTTGGTTCTCCTTCATCAATGCACAAAAACTATGGGGAAAAGAATTCTCATTACCTAAAATACCTTTTAGTGATTGGTCTAATGAAGGACGTTCAATTACCTTTCCTTTTGTTTATATATTCTTAATCCCAATGATAATTATCTTAATAAGGGATTTTATAAAAGGAATAAAACACAAAGAGAATACACCAAATACTTACCTTTATGTCAAATATCTTTCAATGTTTTATGTTGTAGGTAATATTTTAGTAGCAATATTAACACAGAAAGGCTCATTAAATTCACTTGCAAGATATATCTTTTGTAATCCATTTTTTGTTTTCTTACTTTTTCAAACAACTATTCAAAACAGGAATAAGAAATGGCAATACATTTATTGTGCTATTGCATTTATTGCTATCTTTCTTTGTCGTAATTCATTAACAAATTATAATGGCTTTGGAATATACCTTTTTATACTTACATCAACGTTGGTTTTTTTCCATCGTTATCTTTCTAACAAAGCAATATATGTATTACTTTTCATAACAATTGCACTTAATATTCTTTGGACAGCATATCTTTTAAACGCATATCTTTCCGATAGTTGGATATACACTTAGTAACAAGATAAAAACTATTAATTATAAATAAATTTATATCATTACAAAGTACTATTCTTATCACTATTTCTTTATATCTTTTACTATCTTTTTATTCTAAAAAATTAGTTCTTTATTCTATTTGAATAAAGCGAAGAAATATTTGACTGAATCTTCGTTTTATTGAATTATTTCTTCGTTTTATTTTTATCATTGCTTTATACTAAAAAATGAATCGCTATTATAATAAAATAGAATCAAAAGATAATAAAATAGTTCTTGATTCTATTTTACTGGATTAAAGAACTATTTTTACAAAACAATAATACATAAAAAAAAGGTGGCAATATATAATTGCCACCCTTTACTTATTTATTCTTTAAGATTTATTTGATTATCAATTTCTCTGTGCGAGTTTGATTATCTGTTATAACTCTTACATAATATACTCCTGCTCTTAGGTTATTTCTGCTTATTGTCAAAGTCTTTTGTCCTGCTGTCATTGCTTGACTGCTTACTACTCTCCCTTGTACATCTGTCATTATAACCTTTGCATTCTCTTTCAATCCTTCTATTGATAATGTTGTATTACCTTCTGTCGGATTTGGATAGATTGTTACTTTCATTCTGTTGTTATCTACTTCTAACAAACCACTCTTTGTTGTAAATGTCTTGCTTGCTCCATATGTTGTCGTGCCATTATTTGTTATATATGCACGATAGAAATATGCTGTAGCTGACTGTAATCCACTTGTTATATGATTGAATGTTGTCATCCCTTCTGTATATGTTACTGGATTATTTATTACTCCGGCTGTCGTTAATTCTGGATCGTTTTGAGTTGATAGTACAAATCCAACTGTTACATTGCTTACTGTACTTCCCATTCTCTCTATCTTACCATTTAATGTCGCTGTCGTTGCTTCTACATTGCTCGCTTCTTGTGTAGATATACTGTCTGTTACTACTACAGTACCTTGAAGCGTTGTGAATGTTGAATCATAACCACGATAAGTACCACTCTCTGTTATTGCATAAGCTCTATATACATATTGTGTATTTGGAGTTAATGTATTTAATGTCGCTGTTAATGTTGTTCCAGTTACAGGAAGAGCTGTGAAGTTAGCATCACTTACTGCTTTCCATTCAAATCCTTGTTCTGTTATTGTTTCACTACCTACTGTAACATTTCCACTCAATGTTGCTGATGTTTGACTAACATCTGTTGAGCTTCCTGTTGTTACTATTGGAACTACTCCAAGACCATAAACTTTAACATCATCAATTCCTATTCCATAACCATAAGTTAATACACCTTGGAATGCTATCTGATAATTTGCAGAAGCAGAAGGTAAAGCAACTGAGTCAAGTTTCCATGTTGCGATGTTTCCATTGTATGAACCTATCTTAATCCAACTACTTGTATCAGATGTTCTATATAATACTTGTAATGAATCTTGATCACCTGACCATAATTTTTGAATATGTTTAAATGATAAATAAGGACTAATCAATGAAGTTATGTTAAATACTGGAGAAACAAGTCTTGTTGTATTTCCTCTATCTTGTGAAAAGATATATGCCATATGTGTTCCTTCTGGAATTCCTACTGTTTGCTCACTATCATGATAAATAGTTGTATCAATCCAATTATCTGTTCCAATAACATATTGTTGATTCCAGCAAGATAATCCACTTTCAAATCCTTCTAAATAAGGGAATGTTGAAATGGCTGCATCATAACAAGGAGTCTTAAATGCTACTGATGTACTATAAACAGAAGTATCTCCTGCTCCACATATTGAAGCAACACTTACTACATAATTTGTAGGTGATGTTAAACCTGTTAATGTTGCAGAGTTTGTTGTTACTGTTTGGTATGTATATACTGTATCAGTTGTTGCTCTATAACGAATCTTATAAGCACTTGCTGTCCCTACCCAAGATAGATGAGCTGTTGTCGTTGTTAAATTATTAGCTACTAAACTCATTGGACGTTGGCAAGTTGGAGCTGCAATATTAATATTATCTATTGCGGCAGGTACTGCTGTTGCACCAGTAGAGTTGTATCCCCATGTTAAGAATAATAATCTCTTTGTACCGGCTGCATCAAAATATACAGTATCTTTCTTCCATTCATTTTGTCCATAAAGTAATGCTAATCTATTAGATTCATTGTTAACAAATGCTGGCAAACTATTTGATGGTATGCTATCATTAGTATTAACAACAAATACTGCAAGACCTGAATAAACACTTGTTCCATTTATAGAACCAGATGTCTTATAGTCAAATGTTAATGTATAGTTTGCTTCTGCATTACCAAAAGTAATATCACGATAAGCATATAAGAAACATTGTGTTGCTGATGCTCCATAAGTTCCAGATGTATTATTTGTAACATATAATGCTCCACTTGTTGCATCTGTACTATTATTTACATTTGTACCTATTATCCAACGATTAGTTGCAACATTGCTTAATAGTGTCCATGAACTATTATCATTTGTTGTATTAAATGCTGTTGTATAAGGTGCAGTTGCTGGAATTTGTAATGTTCTGAAACTTACAGGGTCTGTTTCTTCACTTTCTGTTGAAGAACCACAACTTGCTGTAACATAAACTTCATATAACGTATTTGGAGTTAATCCTGTTATTGTATCTGTCATTGCTCCTACTGTTAAATGAGAATATGTTGTTGTTCCATAAGGTCTATAATAGATATTCCATAATATATGATTAAGAACTGTATCATTAAATGAAACACTTGCTGATGTTGATGTAACACCTGCTACTGCCAAAGAATTTGATATAGGCCTTACACATGCTGGTATTGTCTTTATAATAACATTATCAATATATGTATCTTCATAATCACCTTGATTAATTACTCGTATTGCTACATAGTTCCCTGTTCCTTGATATCCTGCTAATGAAACCTCATACTCATTATATGCTGTTTGCGTAGGATAAACTATACCAACATTAGTAAATGTTGCTGTATCTGTTGTATTAGTCATAATACCAACCTCAACAGGTATAGAATCTGTACTTACTTTTGCTCTAAAACGAACCATTAACGAATTAATAGGTATTGTTGTACTTATTGCAGGAGTTATAACATAAGAATAAAGTGTACCATAACTAGAAGAAGTAGACATTTCTAATGATTTATCTGAATATGAATTATAGTTTGTCAAATAAGGATCTTCATCATTTGATAATTTACTCCAACATGTTGGATATGATTTTGAACCATAATAATCAAATGTTTCAACATAAGGTACTGATGTTATTTCTCCGCATGATGTAGCAAAATATACTTGATTTGATGCTGATTCTCCACTACAATTAGTTTTTACATAACATACATAATTATGAGATGCAAGTAGATTTGGTATTGTATTAGTATCTGCTGATACTACTAAACTATCCCATGTTGTTGCATTTACATCTCTATAATAAATAGTCCAACTATTATCTGTTGTGTGTCCTTTACTCCATTTTAAAGAAGCAGTTGTTGCTGTTGTATTAGATACTTGTAATTGTTGAGGAGCAGAACATGCAGGTAATGAATCTACTATTATATCATCAATATTATATGTATAATAATATTGAGAATTACGATATCTAAATGCTATATAATTAGTAGTTCCTGTTAATGTTGTTGTTCCAAATCCTACAGTGTATTGAGTATAATCTTCATTTGTTGGAACAAATGAAGAAACAAGTTCAAATGTTGAAGTATCGTTAGCATCTGACATAACTCCTATTTCTATTTTACCTGGATACCCAGAATACTCTGCTTTCCCCCAGAATGATATTCTCATATCATGAGTATTAACTGCTATTTGAGGAAGAACTGCATAAATAGGTTTTGAATTTGATTGTGAGGCAAATACTAATGAATTAGTTCCTGAATTAGCTGAATATGCAACTACTGATGGATAACTTGAATAAGTTACTGGAGCTAACCAACAATTAGGTAATGAGCCTGCTTGATTATTATCAAAATTAGCAGTAAATGGTAATGATGTTATTGTTTGACATTTTGTTGTAAATGTAGAAATATTTGTTGGAGCAGATAATGAATCAACACAATTTGCTTTTACATAATATTGATATGTTGTTCCTGATAATAATGAATCACCAAAATCTTTTGTTGTAGCTGTTGAAGCAATACTATCATAATTAGTTGCTCCCAAAGGTCTGTAATATAACCACCAACTTGTTGCTCCACCTTTCTCTTGCCAAGAAATTGTTGCATTTGTTGTTGTTATTGATGATACAGATGTATTTTCTACTGCTGGACAACTTATTCCAACAAAAGAAATATTATCTATTGCTGCAGGTGGATTTGAGCCACCACCTCCATCATTTTTCCAAACAAATACTAATTTTTGTATTGTGTTTGCATATTTTGATGCAGAAAGAGTGTATGACTTATGTTGCCATGTTGAGCTTGATGCCATATAATCTCCTCCTAATGGATTAACCGCTGGCAAATCATTTGTTGGAATAACTGTACTTAATGGTAATATATAAACTCTAACATTATCCCAACTACCTTCACCATTAGCCTTCCAATCAAATGATAACTTATAACCATAAGAATCTCCAAATTCTATTGGTATTGAAGCATAAGAATAATTTGATGCCCCCATATTATAAGTATTTGTTGCTCCATTATCTTTTGAAATATACATTGAATTTCCAGTATTACCTGTTGCTGAGCCAATAAACCAACCTTGTGTTGTTAAATTAGAAGAGAATGTATATTGTTGTGCTGCTGATAAAGAATCTTCAAAATCTTGATTATAAGGTATAAGATAAGCAATAGAAGGAAGAATAACCTTAATTGTATCTAATGATATTGCTCCACATGCTCTCTTTGCTGTTACATAATAAGTTGAACCTGCTGTTAAATTAGGAATAATAGCTGGTAAATTAGCATCAGATACTACAACTATTGAATCTTTTGTTGTTAGAGAAGAATCTTGACCATAATAGAATACATATCCTCCTTCATTATTTGTATTTAATGTTGATACAGTTGTTGATATAGATGTTGTTGTAGCAGCATTTGCTGTTAATCCATAAACATCTGGACATGTTGATTTTGGTCCAAGAACTATATCATCAAGATATAAATTATTTGAATTACCTTGTGCTACAAAAGCAATACGATAATTTCCAGTAGTGTATTGTGATAGATTTATTTCATATTTATGGAATGTAACATTAGCATTATTTACTGATGTTGCAGGCATAAGTGTTGTAAACATTGTAGTATCATTAATTGATGCAATATCTCCATTAGTTGTTACATCATAAATCTTTACTGCAAGTTTAGGATTATATCCACTATATCCTTTTGCCCAGAAACTTATAGATTGTGTTCCGTCTAATGTTAATATTGGTGTTACTAACCAATCACTTGAGTTATTTGAATAATTGCTTAAAATAGCAGAATTATTACCAGAATGTTTAGTTGATGTTGATATTTCCCATTTGTAACCTCCATAAGAACTTGTATATCCTCCATCAAAGTTTAACCAACAAAGAGGTGCTTGTGTATTAGAAGGAGAAACAACGTTAGGTAAGAATCCTGTTTCAAATCCTTGTGTAAATGCTGAAACATTACCACATTGAGTATAGAATGAAACATTACCTTGTGTTGGAAGTTCTGATTCAACTCCTCCACAATCTGTTGTTACATAAACAGAATATTGAGAAGAAGTAGTAAGTGATGTAAGAGTATATGTTGTATCCATTACTGTTGTAATAGTGGTATCTCCTGTTGTTGAAGAAATACAATAAATTTTCCATTGGCTATCACTTTCATCTCCTTTTGTCCAAGTAACTTGTGCTTCTGTTTCTGTTATATTATTAACAACAACATTTGAGACTTTTCTGCAAGAAGGCATGTCACTAACAGAAATATCATCTACATAAAGATTATTATAATCTCCACTCGGTAAAGTTGTTTTAACAATTGCTATATTATAAGTCCCTGTATAATCAGTAAGAGGTATTTCAAATTTAGTCCAAGCATCACCTGCTGGAATTGTTGCAGTGTATATTTTATGAAAAGCTCTTAATGTATCATTAACTGTTGCAGGTGCTGAAATTGTTGAGTCTGGGTAAGAAATCCAAACAGATAAATTATCTGCATTTTCGTCATCACTATTCGATGCATAGAAACTAAATCTTTGATTTCCTGTAAGAGTTATTTGCGGTGTAATTAACCAATCATTATGACTTGAAGTTAATGAAGAATATCCAGTACTAAAAGACGCACAAGAACTTCCACTATGACCTGAATATGTTGTACGTTCCCAATTATAAGAAGAATAACCAGAAACTCCTCCATTATAATTCATCCAACAATTAGGTGCTTGTGCATTTCCTGGTGCTACTGCTGCTGTCCAACTTCCTGATTCAAAATCTTCTACCCAAGGTAAGTTTGTAATAACTCCACATGATGTATTAAATAATATTGTATCACTTGCAATAGACCCACAGTCTGCTACAACAAATGCTTTATATGCTAAACTTGGATGTAAATTATCTCCTAAATCTGCTAATATATCAGATACATTGGTTTGATTCCATGAAGCATCAGAAGAAGATTTATAATATACTGTCCATGATGTTGCAGTTGTTCCTCTTGTTGACCAATGAATAGTTGCATTTGTAGTTGTAATGTTATCAACGCTTAAATTTGTTGGTTTAACACATTCTGTTTCAACTATTGAAACATTATCTACTGCTATTGGTGGTTGATATCCACTACCACCATCATTCCACCAAACAAATAATATTTTCTTTACTGTATTTGAATAAACATCACCTGATAAAGAAATTGTTTTATGCTTCCATGTAGAATCCATATTAAACTTTCCTAATAATTTAACCCCAATAGTATCATTAGAATTTGGGAATCCTGTTGTTGGGACTAATATGGTATCATTTAATGTATAAACACTTAGATAATCATAAGATGAACTTTCTCCATATCCTTTCCAATCAAATGATAAATCATATTCTGATGCTGAACCAAAATCTACATTAATATATGCATAAGAATAATTTACAGTGCTTGTATTATAAGCATTAGTTACTCCATTATCATTTGAAATGTACATAGAGTTTCCTGTATTACCTGTTGCTGAACCAATAAACCAACCTTGATTTGCTACATCAGAAGTAAATGTCCATTCTTGTGTATTTGTTGAATCTTCAAAATCTTGATTATATGGGAATGTTGTTATATGAGGAGAATCTGTACGGAATTTTCCTATTACATATGAAGATGAACTTGTTGATGAACAAACATTTTGTACTCGTACATCATAATAAGTTGCTTGTGTTAATGATGATAAAACAGAAAAAGTATCTGTTATGTTATTAACAATTGTTGCATCTGCCCAGTTTGTGTCAGAAGAAGGTTTATATTCTAATTTATACTTTCCTCCTGTTACTCCAGCCCAAGAAACTGTTGCTCCATTCATAGATATATTAGAAGTTTTTAAATTACTTGGTGCGGCACAATATTGGCTTGTAGTTGTAATATTTAACTTAATATTTGCTCTATTTTTTAATGTTCCATAATAATATGCAGTTGGAGATGATGGATTTATATACCCACCATCTTGATAGAAATATATACAACTCTTATCAGTTGTTGTTGTGGATTGATAACTAGAACTGTTTTCAGTATAATCTCCTGTACTATCAACAACTACAATAATTAAATTTGCAGTATCTTGATATTGAAATGGAGTAGTTAAATTCACAGTCGTCCAAGAGTTTTCTGTAAATGATACATCACCAGTAAATACCCTATGCAAGTCTGTTAAAGCAACATAATCTGTTGTTGATGAAAAACTTGCTTTTGATTTTTCTGCCATATAAACAATTAAATGTCTATTTGTAGCATCACTACTTGTGGCATAATAACTCAAAGAATTTATTGTACCATCAATACCTATCTCTGATTGTTTGTAAATAGCTTCTGATAAGCTATAATTATAATACGTATTCGACGGGACATAACTATTCGTTGCTGTTCCGTTTCCTACCGTGAGATTTAACGTTGTTTGCGAGAAACCACTAATAGCCATTATAACAGCCATTAGCAAAAAGTACCATTTTTTCTTCATTTTTTTAAAAATTTAGTTATTTTAATTTATTTAATAATTTTGTCCTTTTTGAACACCGCAAATTAACGAATTTTATATGAAATAAACAAATTTTTTTTAATATTTTTTTATTTAACAAAAAAATAATATTTATAACTATTTAATAATTAATGAATAAAAAAAAGTGAAGAGTTTTTTAATTATCTCTTCACTTTAATGAAATATCTCTTGATTTTTAACTCCTAATAAGAACTTAAATATTTTTTTATATAGTTTTTATTAAAATTTAGAATGCAAATCCAAAATTAAGCAATAAAGTATTTAAGCCTAAATCTTTTTTATCTTTAAGTGCAACAGCATTTGTTGTATTATTATAATAAGGTATAATGCTCTTACCATAATTAAGTGTTGCTTGCCCAAACAATAACTCCATTCCAAATAAGAAATGCTGATAACGAATATCTGCTTTCATTGAAAGCCTATGAGCAAAAGATATTGAAGAGGTTGTTGTATAATCTTCTCTATCTTCTATTGATGATAAGCCTTTACGATATCCCATTATTAATGTAGGTGCATATTGTAGAGCAAAATCTCCTTTTAATTCATCAACAATATTAATACTCATCATAGGCCCTAACTTTATACCAAAATTCCAAAGAAAACCTCCCTTTGTATTGTAATCAGAATAATAAGTGTGTTCTTTTCCTGTATTAAGTGTTGTTTGAATAAAAGTTATATCTAAACCCGGTTTTAGAAGTCCATTTGCTATATCAAAATTAAATGGAAACATTCTACCATACTCTAATCCAACACCTGCATGATAATAATCGCTATATTCTCCTATTGGTTGAACAAATTGAAATTTAATATAATTATTCCAATTATCATTTGTTTGTGCTTTAATGTTTGTGCTAATACATAACAAGAATAATGTAACAACACATAAAATTGTTTTTTTCATAATATATTATTTATAATGTACTCTTTTAAATTAAAATAAATTAAAAAGGTAAATCAGATGGTTTTTTATGTTCTATATCTTCAGATGATATATTTGAAAGATTTGTATCTGTATCCAAATTAAAATCATCTGTTGAAAAATCATCTAATGAAGTATTTGATTGAATATTTTGATCAATGTTATTATTTTGTGCCGAATAATTTCTTGTCAATATTTTAAAGTTTTCAGCAACAACTTCTACTGTTCTTCTCTTATTACCTTCTTTGTCTTCCCATTGACGAGATTTTAATTTCCCTTCAATATAAACTTGCATACTTTTCTTTAAAAATTTATCCGCAACATCAGCAAGTCCTCTCCAACATACTATATTATGCCATTCTGTTTCATCTACTTTAACGCCTTCACGATTCTTGTATTGTTCTGTGGTTGCTAATGGAAATGATGCTTTCTTTACATTGTCAAACATCACAATTTCTGGATCTTTACCTAAATTTCCTATTAAAATTACTTTATTAACTCCTATCATTTTTTTATAATTTATAAAATTTGTTGCAAAAATACAAAATTATCATTAAAACAAAACTGTATTTTAAAAAAATAATGAAAATACTTACAAAAAATAGACAATAAATAAAAAAAAGTTACTAATTTTGCATTTAAATTTTTATAAACTAATAGAAATAAAGAAATGGGAACTATCGTGATTTATGCTATCATTGCTATGACAATAGCAGGAGCAGTTTTAGCATTAATTTTATATGTGGTTGCACAGAAATTTAAAATAATAGAAGATCCTCGTATAGACCAAGTCGTTGAAAAACTTCCAGGGGCTAATTGTGGAGGATGTGGTTTCGCTGGTTGCAGAAATTTAGCAGAAGAAATAGTTAAAGCAGGAAATCTTGAAAACAAAGCATGTCCTGTTGGAGGCGATCCTGTAATGAAACAAATAGCAGGAATTATGGGTATAGAAGCTGGTGAATCAGAACCTATGATTGCTGTTGTTCGTTGTAATGGTGGAAGTTGTAATACAAAAAAGAAAGTACAATATGATGGCGTAATGGATTGCGTATCTGCTAATCAAAATTTTGCAGGAGAAAGTGGTTGTGCTTTTGGTTGTTTAGGTTGTGGAACTTGTGTTAGTGCATGCAAATTTGATGCATTAAGAATAAATCCAGAAACTTCTCTTGCAGAAGTCAATCAAGATAAATGTGTTGGTTGTGGTGCTTGCGTAAAAGTTTGCCCAAGAAAAGTTATAGAGCTTAGAAAAAAAGGCTTAAAAGATAAAAGAGTTTTTGTTTCTTGTGTTAATAAAGAAAAAGGAGCAAATGCAAAGAAAAATTGTGATGTTGCTTGTATTGGTTGTGGTAAATGTGAAAAAACTTGTCCTTTTGGAGCTATAACAATAGAGAACAATCTTTCTTATATTGACTATAATAAATGTAAGATGTGTAGAAAGTGCGTAGAAGTTTGCCCAACAGGTGCAATACATGCTGTAAATTTTCCAGAGAAAAAAATAGTTGTAGAGCAACCTCAACAAGAAAATAATTCACAAAATGAAAATAAAGAAAACCTTCTAAAACAAGAATAAAGATATGACAACATTTCATAAAGGAGGGGTTCACCCAGAAGAGAATAAGATAGCAAAAAATAATAAAATAGAACAATTTCCACTTCCAGAGAAAGCTGTTGTTTTTGTTTCCCAACATTTAGGAGCACCTTCTACTCCAGTTGTAGAAAAAGGTGATAAAGTTAAAGTAGGACAATTAATTGCAAAAGCAGATGCATTCATTTGTGCTAATTTACATTCTCCATATTCAGGAACAATAACAAAAATAGATCTTGCAAAAGATTTTAATGGTTTTCAAAAGCCAGCCTTTTATATTGATGTAGAAGGTGATGAGTGGGAAGAAGATATTGATAAAAGTAATGATATTATTCGTGAAATAAAACTTGATTCTAAACAAATCATTGATAAGATAAAAGAAAAAGGTATTGTAGGTTTAGGCGGTGCATCTTTTCCTACTCATATTAAATATATGATACCTGAAGGTAAAAAAGCCGAATACCTTATTATTAATGGAGTTGAATGTGAACCTTATCTTACTTCTGACAATAGAATAATGATAGAAAATACAGAAGAAATATTTATAGGTATAGAAATTATGAAAAAAGCCTTAAATGTTTCTACAGCATTAATTGGTATAGAAGAAAATAAGCCAGAAGCTATTAAAATAATGAGTGATATGGCTAAAAATTATAATGGCACAAAGGTTGTTCCTTTAAAGATGAAATATCCACAAGGAGCAGAAAAACAACTTATCAATGCTTTAACTAAAAGAGAAGTCCCAAGTGGTAAATTACCAATAGAAGTTGGTTGTGTTGTTGATAATGTTGGTACTGCGTTAGCAATATATTATGCTGTTCAAAAGAATCGTCCATTGATTGATAATGTTCTTACATTTACTGGAAAGAAAGTTACAAACAACAAAAATCTTCAAGTAAGAGTAGGCACTCCTTTACAATCAATAATAGATTATTGTGGAGGGGTACCTGAAGATACTGGCAAACTTATTAATGGTGGGCCTATGATGGGTAAAGCTATTATGGATACTTCTGCTCCGACAGTTAAAACAACATCAAGCATATTAGTAATTAGCAAAGAAGAGTCTTTTAGAAAGAAAGAAACTGCTTGTATTCGTTGTGGAAAATGTATTGAAGCTTGTCCTATGGGATTAGAACCTATGCTTTTAGCTTCTCTTGCTCATCAAAATAGATGGGAAGATGCAGAAAAAGAATGTGCAATGGACTGCATTGAATGCGGTTGTTGCTTATTCACTTGTCCTGCGGGAAGGCCTCTTTTAGATTTAATTCGTGTAGCAAAAAATAATATTGGAGCTATAAGAAGAGCAAGAACAAAAAAATAAAATTAGTAATAAATTAAATTAAAAAAATATAGTAATTATGGGGTTACTTACTGTTTCAGGTTCACCACACGTTCAAAGCAAAACGTCCACAAATAATATAATGTGGAATGTGGTAATAGCATTACTTCCTGCTTTACTTGTAGGAATATACTATTTTGGATTTTCAGTTTTATTAATAACATTAGTATCTGTTGCATCATGCTTGTTATTTGAATACTTAATACAAAAATATATACTTAAAGGAGAAAACACCACTTGCGATGGTTCTGCTGTTGTAACTGGTATCCTTTTAGCATTTAATCTTCCAGCAAATATTCCTTTATGGATAGTTATTTTAGGAAGTTTAGTAGCAATAGGCGTAGGAAAAATGACATTTGGAGGTTTAGGAAAAAATCCTTTCAACCCTGCATTAGTAGGTAGAGTTTTTCTTTTCTTATCTTTTCCAACAAAGATGGCTATGAGTTCTTGGCCAATGCCACATCCAATGTTTAGCAATGCAGTTTCTGATGCAATCACAGGACCAACACCTTTAAGTATTATTAAGCATGGTGGCCAACTACCAGATTTAATGAATATGTTTCTTGGTCAAACAGGTGGTTCATTAGGTGAGGTTTCTGCAATAGCAATAATTTTAGGTGGTTTATTCATGTTATGCAAAAAAGTTATATCATGGCATATTCCAGTTGCTTTTATTGGTACTGCATTTATCTTTTCTGGAATACTTTGGATGTGTAATCCACAAGAATATATTAATCCTTTTTATCATATACTTAGTGGCGGTATGATGTTAGGTGCTATATTTATGGCCACTGATATGGTTACTTCTCCAATTACTCATAAAGGTCAGCTGATTTTTGGAGCAGGTTGTGGGCTCTTAACAATAATTTTCCGTTGTTTCGGTCCTATGCCAGAAGGCGTTTCTTTTGCAATACTTATTATGAATGGCGTTACTCCTTTAATTGATAAGAATATTAAACCAACAAGATTTGGATATTAAAAAAAATTAAATATCAACAGATATGGCAAAATTAGAATCAACAATGAAAAATATGGTAATGTCTTTGACATTTATCGCACTAGCAGCCTCTGCCTTACTTGCAGGAGCCTATGTCTTGACTAAAAAACCAATAGAAAATACTGCAAAAATTAATCAAGATAATGCAATAAAAGAAGTATTACCAAACAAACAAGCTCAGGTTGGAAAGCCTGTTAATATTAATCTAAAAGGATTTACAGACCCTTTTGTTGTTTATCCAGCAACAGTTAATAATGAATTAATAGGTGCTGCTATTCAAACTTATTCTAATGAAGGTTATGGTGGAACAATATCTATCATGGTCGGATTAGACAAAGAAGGTAATATATCAAATTATTCAATACTTACCTCAGGAGAGACTCCAGGTTTAGGACAGAAAGCTGGAGAATGGTTTAAGGCTAATGGAACAAAACATGATATTAGAGGTAAAAATCCTGGAAAATTAAAATTCAAACCGACAAAAGATGGTGGTGATATTGATGCAATAACTGCTTCAACAATAACTTCAAGAGCATTTCTTAAAGCTGTTCAATCAGCATATGATGCTTTCTTACAATATCAAAAACAAGCAAACAACAAATAAAGGAGGAATAAAGATGAAAGGTTTTAAAATAATACTTAACGGAATAATACAAGAAAATCCAACATTTTGTTTATTACTTGGCATGTGTGCTACTCTTGCCACAACAACATCAGCAATAAACGGAATGAGTATGGGATTATGCACAATGTTTGTCTTAATGTGCTCAAATGCAGCAATTGCAGCAATAAAAAACATAGTACCAGATAAAGTTCGTATTCCAATATTTGTTGTTGTAATCGCAACATTTGTTACAATCTTACAATTATTTATGGAAGCTTATCTTCCTGCTCTTAACCAAAGCTTAGGTATATATATTCCATTGATAGTTGTTAACTGTATTATTCTTGCTCGTGCAGAATCTTTTGCAAGCAAACATAATGTTTTTGATTCTTTATTAGATGGAATAGGTATAGGATTAGGATTTACAATGGCTCTTACTGTTTTAGGCATTGTTAGAGAAATCCTTGGTGCTGGCTCTATTTTTGGCATGAAATTCATTGGGAATAATGATGGAATACTTATATTCATTCTTCCTCCAGGTGCTTTCATTGTTCTTGGTTACTTAATAGCAATAGTAAATAGAATTAAAGCCAAATATCAGAAATAAAAATTCAATTAATAAAATAACTATATAAATATAAAGGGATACTAAAAAGAAATTAGTATCCTTTTTTTATATTATTGACACTTAAATACTTTTATCTAAATTTATTTTGTCGTAGTTTTTAGTATTTTGTATATGCTTTCTGTTTTATACTTCACTACATCATTATTTATAATAAATGGCTTTATTATATAATTCTTTATTTCATTAAAATAGAATGAAGAGTTAATAAAATAGTTCTTCGTTTCATTAAAATAGAATGAAGAGTTAATAAAATAGTTCTTTATTCCATTAAAATAGAATAAAGAATTAATAAAGAAGTATAAACATTAGATAGAAAACAAAGATAAAATTCTTTAAAGATAATAAGTATTACGAAATAATATAAAACAAGAAAAAAAATAAGAGCTACAATCTACTCATAGCTCTTATCTTTATATTTATATTAAATGTTCTTAATGTTTAACAACAAGTTTCTTAGTTGAAAGAGTTGTTCCATCTGCTATTATAGAATAAAAATATACTCCATTATTTAAATCAGAAGCATTAACGCTAACTCTTCCTGTCGTTCCACCTTTTACTATCATTGTTTTAATAACAGCACCTAATGTATTTCTAACAACAATTTTAGCATTAGAATATCTTGATGGTATAGAATATTTTATTGTTGAATAATTTGTTGCTGGATTAGGATATGCAGAAAGAGAAAGTGGAATAGATTTCTCTAATATTACAGGATTAGAAAATTGTTCTGCAAAATTAGCATTAAAAGATTGAAGAACTTCTCCTGTTGTACTATTCAAGAAATTAACTTTTACAATAGATAAATCTAAAGAAGAATATTGGTATAATAAATCAAATCCTTCAAAAGTTCCACCTGCTACTATTGTACGTTCACTTGTTATTGTATCTGACAAACAACCTGTATCCTCAAAACACATTAAAGCATTTGCTTCTTCAGACATTTGCATTTTAACTAATTGTACTTTATATTTAATTTCGTTTTGTGTTACGTTCGTGAAATGAACAAAAACGGCTGTATCTCCTTTACCATTTAGAGAAACATTTAACTCATTCGTAAAAGCTACTCCATTATTACTAAACGTGAAATTTTGTGCTTGAATAGTAATAATTCCTAAGGCTAATACTAAAAACAAATATAATTTCTTCATCTTTTTCTCCCTTTTATTAATTTTAATTTGCAAATATACAACGTTTTAAAAAAACAACAAAGGAATTTTTAATTAAATTTAATAAAAAATTAAAAATTCCTTTTATTTTTCTTATAAATCTATCTCATTACTTTGAATAATCTCTTTTGTTTTATCATTAGTTATAAACACTAATGCCTTACAATGTGATTTATTCCAAGAAGATGACATATCAATGAAATAGTTCTTAGATATTGTTATACCTGATGATGTTGATGAAGAAGAAAAAGGCAAATCTATTCTACCATTTGTACGAAGAACATGATTGAATACATAATTGTCTATTTGAGGTGTTACCCCATATTCTGACAATCCATTCTTTTGCACACCAACAATACTATCTTCTAAAATAACCACACTAATAGATGTAGTAAAATCAACATTAGCAACAAAATCTGCTTTAACGCTTATAATAAATCTTTTGTTTGTGTTATCTGTTTTTGCTCCTAAGTTAATATTAACATAATGAGTCAAAGAAGATAATTGTCTTTGTATCTCTTTGTCCCAATCGTCTTTTTGGAAAGCTCTTGAAGAAGAACTACCTACCCTATTTATCAATCCAGATGGATAAGAAGGTATTCCAAAATCTTTGTTCCATTTTGTACCATAATCTGTTCTTAAATCAAGATTATTATTATTAGCACTTGGCTTTGCAAAAGGACCTGCATGAACAGCCATTGCCAATAATTGATCTCCATATTTTTCTGATAAAGTTTTTATTAATGCTGCCGCTGCCGTACAATTAGTACATTGCCACCCTGTATAATCTTCTAACAATACCGTTTGTTTTGTTTGAGTTTTAGTAATCTCTGTTTGTTCGCTTGTTTCTCCTTCAAGTTTAGTTAAAAACTCATCTTCATTATAATTATCACAAGACAAAAATATCAAAGGTAAAATTGCAAACAATGTTATTATTATTTTTTTCATTTCTTTTACTCCCTATCTTTTAATTAAAAACTACTTGTTATTGTTGCAAACAAACCATTAGATGCTGGCACCTCTCTACAAACTCCTCCTATACAAAGAATACCTTGTCTTTGTTTGCCATAAGAAATAGATACTCTTGTTGTATTATATGTACAACCAACAGATAAATTATAATAATGTATTTTATCTCCTTGTTCTGTTCCATAGTTCCATTGATCTGATGCTGCAAAAAACCATCTTCCAAGAAGATTATATTCTAATGTTCCTTGTAACCAATTACCTTTTGCAAATTCATCATAATCTTGTTTAGTAAGCAACCATTCTACTTCTCCACGAAGAGAATTATGTGTAGAAAGTTTATATGTTCCATCAACAACAAAGATATGAGCATAAATAAAAGGATTGCCTTCATGTCCAAAAGCAATAGGATTAAATGTTTGATAAGAATACATAAAGTTCATTTTGTAATCTTTTGAGAATTTTTTATTTACTTCAAGATTAATCTCTTCCCAATATTCTTCATCACCTACTTTAAAGAAATTTGAATTATATCCTTTTGTTCCTTCTTGATTAAGTTTATAACCATCTATCGCTGTTTTATCAATAGCATTGATACGAGAATAATTTAATTTAACATCTGTTCCATATTTTCCACCAAGAAATGTATGTTTTGGTATCTTGTACATAATGTCTGCTTGTAATCCCATCTCTCCATTTATTTGTGTGGCATAAGAATACATACTCATCAAAGAATAAGAATGTTGTCTTGTTATTGCAGGAAGATAATTTACATTAAGCATATTACCTGTTTCTGTTCTTTTACTTTTAAAACTCATATTATCTATTCTTTTTGCCTGTACTTGAACACCAAGTCCAGCAATAGAATATCCTGCTGTAAGAAGTAATGCTTGGCCTTTTCTATAAATATATCCATTGGTAGCATTAGGGTCTTGTCCTTTCATCGCATATTCTCCACTTAAAGAAAAATCTTTATATGCAAAATTCATTCTTGCTGCTCCTGCTCCTATATTTTCTGGAATATTCATTTTATAAAAAACTCCATTATTTGTTATATATCTGTTCTCAGCTTCTTGATAAACACTAACAAAGCTACCGCCTATTGATAAACGTATATTAGAATACGAACTCAATAGTCCAACATCATTAAGATTAATATCTGCATCCATACCTCTAACAAGTCCATTATCATTCTGCCAAATATCTTCCCAATAATATCTTTGTTTACCAACGACTCCTTTTAATACTATACCACTATATGGTTTTGCAACTATCTTTACTCCGTCCATCGCATTATCTAATCCAAGATTTCTCTCTTCATAAGAACGGAATATTAAACCACTACCAAATTGTTCATAATAGTTTCCTACCGTTACTTCAAGAAAATCTTTCTTATATGATGCAAAACGATAAGGAATACCTGCTCCTTTATATTGTGCGTCAAATCCAAGAATAGGATTTAAATATGCTTCATAACGAAAACCTGCTGTGAAATCTCCATTAGTATAAAGAATATTAGCAAAAGCATTATTAAGAAGTTTCTCTTTAACTTTATTTGCTCCAATACTTGAATCTTCTTTTGATGCTTGAACATCTACCTGAAAGTTTCCTGTTACCTTTCCTCCTAAAATACCTTGCGAATAAGCTCCAACAATACTTAAAGATAATGTTGCTACTAACAATATTATTTTTTTCATATTATTTTATTTTTTATTCTTTATTATCTCTTTATATTTAGCAATCATTGTTTCTTCATCTCCTTGGCTATATCCTGCATGTTGCCAAAGTATTGTTCCGTCAGCATCTATAATAAATGTATGAGGAGGATTATTTACACCCATAGCTCTTTTGAATGCACTATTTTCATCAAGGATTACTTCATATCCCCATTCGCTACTTTTTACAAGAGGTTTAACTTTACTCTTTGTTCTTGTGTCATCAATAGAAACAGCATAAATCTTTATACCTGTTTCTTTTTGCCAATCAGCATAAGATTCGCTCATTGTATTTAGTTCTTCCAAACAAGGATGACACCATGTTGCCCAAAAACAAACAACAAAAGGCTTACCATCATTACTAAAACTTGTTGTATTAACAACTTTCTCGTTAATATCTTTTACATTAACATTTGCTATCTTAGCATTCTGTGCATTGACTGTTAAGCACATTGCTATTGTTGCTAAGAGTACTCCTAATTTTTTCATTTCTTTTTTATTTTTTTGTTTGTATAATTTTCTCGTCTTTACTTATTCCTATATATCAAATATTGTACCAAATCTTTTAATGTTTCAGAATAAATATTATTTGGCATAAGATTAATATTTTCTATTGCTTTATTGCTATATGAATTTAAAATATCCTCAACTTTTTTCATCGCTTGACTATTACTAACCTTAACAATCAAATCATTTATATCTTGTTGTCGTTTATCATCTTCGGCAATAAATTTCAATACATCTTCTCTATCGTTTTTATTTAATGAATCTAAATAATAAATAAGAGGAATAGTTATTTTCTTTTCTTTAATATCATTTCCAACTTCTTTATCTAATTTATTATCTATTGAATAATCCAATATATCATCTTTTATTTGAAATGCTCTACCAATATTTACTCCAAAATCACCAACAACACTAATATCAATATCACTATTCTTGCATGTCAACCCACCTATTTTTGTTGCGGCCTCAATTAATGCTACTGTTTTATCATCTATCATTGAAAGATAACTCTCTATTTTTGAATCTAATTTCTCACTAAATATTTTTTCTTTTATTTCTCCTTTTGGTAAGTTTAATCCTACCTTAGCATAAATAGGTATTAAATTAAAATCTTCTTGTGTCTTAATAATGGAAAGACATTTGCCATAAAGATAATCACCAAGAAGTATCGCAGTTTTATCCCCATATTTAGAATTAATAGTTTCCTTATCTCTTCTTTTGTTACTATCGTCAATAACATCATCATGAAGCAAAGATGCAGTATGCAAAAGCTCTAATATAACGCAAGCTCTATATGTGTTTTCGGTAACATCGCCATAAGTTTTAGCAATAAGTATTGATAGTATGGGACGAATATGTTTTCCTTTCTGCGAATAATTGTATGATAATATATTATTTAGAAAAGGGTAGTCATCATTGAATATATCTTCAAAACATTTTTCAAAAATATTCAACTCGTCTTTTATACATTTTGTTATTTGTGTTAAGTCTTTATTCATTAATGAATTAATTTAAGTATGCAAAAGTACATATTTTTTTTATTTCACAAAATTTCTTTACTATAATTTTTAATCAATAAAAGAAGTGTAAAAAATAAGTCTTCGCCTTTTTATTGATAAAACGAAGATATATTTAATTTTTACGAAGAGTTAGTGAAAAATCTCTTCGTTTTTTTATTGTGTTTGTAATATGTTGATTATTAAAGAATAAAATTTAGATTATTGAATAAAGAAAATTTATTGTATTTTTGTAAAAAATTAAACCATAATAAAACACAATTATGAAATTATTGATACTTACGCAATATTTTCCTCCCGAAGTTGGAGCACCACAAAATCGTCTTTTTGAGTTGGCTCTAAGATTAAAGAAAAAAGGAATAGATGTTGAGGTTTTAACTGCTATGCCCAATTATCCAAAGATGGAAATAATGGAAGGATATAAAGGTAAAAATTATGTGGAACAAGAGATTGAAGGGCTGAAAGTAAAACGTACAAGGATTTATGTTTCAAAAGATAAGACAATAGTAAAAAGATTAAGGAATTATTTTTCATTTATGTTTTCTTCTCTTTGGTATGGCATTTGGAAAGTAGGAAGAAAAGATGTACTTATGGTAGAAAGCCCACCGCTTTTTTTAGGAATTACTGCTTTTATTTTATCACGTTTAAAAGGAGCTAAGATGGTTTTCAATGTTTCTGACCTTTGGCCTGAGAGCGCTGAGAAGTTAGATATTATTCATAATAAGTTTCTTCTTCGTATGGCAACTCTTTTGGAGGAGTTTTTGTATAAGAAATCTGCATTAGTAAGTGGACAAACACAAGGTATAGTAAAAAATATTAAAACAAGGTTTCCAAACAAAAGAGTCTATTGGCTAAAAAATGGAGTAGATATTAACTTCTATGATGTAAATAAACAACTAAATCTTTCTTTTCGTAAAAGCAACGGATTTAAAGAAGATGATTTTATTCTTTTTTATGGAGGCATTATTGGTTATGCACAAGGGTTGGAAGTAATACTTAAAGCAGCTAAGAGTTTAGAAAAGAACAATAAGATGAAGTTTGTGCTTTTGGGAAGCGGACCAGAAAAGGAAAGACTTTTGAATATGAAAGAAGATATGAAGATAAACAATGTCTTTTTCTTTGATGCAGTTGCTAAGAGTAAGATGCAAGAGATAATAATGGAGATGAATGCAACAATCATTCCACTTAAACGATTAGATTTGTTTAAAGGGGCAATACCATCTAAGATATTTGAAAATCTTGCCTTGAAAAAGCCTATCATTCTTGGTTTAGAAGGTGAAGCAAAAGAACTTTTCATAGAACAAGGCAAGTGTGGTGTTAGTTTTATTCCAGAAGATAGTGAAGATTTAGTAGATAAGATAGAGTACATATATAATAATAAAGAAAAGGCTCAACAAATGGGAGAAAATGGACTAATATATGCAAGAGATAACTTTAACAGAGATACCATAGCAGAGGATTTTTACGTTGTCTTACAAAGTATAATAGATAAGAAAAAAGAATAAAGAGAAAAGAAATGATAAAACTACTGACAATAATAGGTGCAAGACCTCAAATAATTAAAGCATCTGCACTTTCTCGTGCAATAAAAACCTCGTTTAGCAAAAATATAACAGAAGTAATTGTTCATACAGGGCAACATTATGATGAAAATATGTCCGAAGTATTCTTCTCTGAACTAAATATTCCTAAGCCAAAATACAATCTTGGTGTTGGAAGTGGCTCTCATGGCGAACAAACAGGCAAAATGATAATAAAACTTGAAGATATTCTAACAAAAGAAAAACCTGATGCAATGATTATTTATGGAGATACAAACTCAACTCTTGCAGGTGCTATTGCGGCAAGTAAGATGCAAATTAAAGTTATTCATATTGAAGCAGGTCTTCGTTCTTTTGATAAGACAATGCCAGAAGAGATTAATCGTATTCTTTCTGACCACGTATCTACACTTCTTTTTACTCCCACACAAGCAGGCTATGATAATTTAATTCACGAAGGTTTTTCTTCTACTTTGTCAGATAAACCAACATTTAACTGCCCTAATATTTATCATTGTGGAGATATTATGTATGATAACACACTCTTTTTTTATAAGTATGCCATTAATAAAATAGATAGTATAGAGAAGTTTGGGAAAGATTTCATTCTTTGTACTATTCATCGCAATACTAATACTGATGATAAAGAACGTTTAACTAATATCTTTTCTGCACTTGAAGATATGAGCAAAGACAACAAAATCATATTGCCTTTACATCCAAGGACAAGAAAGATGATGCCTCTTATGCTTGGAGAAGACTTCGTTAAACGCCTTGAAAAGAATACTAACATAAAGATAATAGAGCCAGTAAGTTTTCTTGATATGATATATTTGGAAGCAAAAAGCAAGTTAATTGTAACAGATAGTGGTGGAGTTCAAAAGGAAGCATATTATTTGAAAAAACCAAGTATAATACTTCGCAAGCAAACAGAATGGATTGAGATAGTGAATACGGGCAATGCTGTTGTAGCAGATACAGATAAAGACAAGATTATTTCATCAGCAAAAGCATTTCTAAAAGAAACTCCAAAGGATTTTCCTCAAATATTTGGTGATGGAAAAGCAGCAGAGTTTATTTGTGATAAGATAATCAAAACAATAAAATAAATCAAGATTAAAAGATAACAACTATTGATTATCAATATGGTATAAGAATAAGAATTAATAAAAAAACAATAATTATGTATAGTTTTGAGCAATTACAAAAGAAAGCAATAGAAATAGTGGAAAATGAAAAATATGATTTTAATCCTATTACTTTATATGAACCTATTGACTATTCCTTACATCAAGGTGGCAAGCGTATTCGTCCAATGCTTACTTTGGTTGTAGCAGATATGTTTGATTGTGAAATAGAGAAAGCATATAATGCTGCAATTGCAATTGAGGTTTTACACAATTTTACTCTTTTGCATGATGATATTATGGACGCTTCTCCATTAAGAAGAGGCAAGCCTACTGTTTATCAGAAATATGGGACTAACAAAGCAATACTTTCAGGAGATGCTATGTTTGCGTTGGCTTATCAATATATTCTTAATTGTGATAAAGAATTCATTCCATCTTTAACTAAAACAATGACTGCTGTTTTGATAAATATCTGTCAAGGGCAGGCATATGATATGGATTTTGAGAACCGTCATGATGTAACAAAGAAAGAGTATATTGGTATGATAAGTTTAAAAACAGGAGTACTTCTTGCAGGGGCATTAAAGATGGGAGCAATAATATCAAAAGCAGAAGCAGAAGATATGAATCTTTTATCAGAATTTGGTTTAAATATTGGAATAGCTTTTCAATTACAAGATGATGTACTTGATTGTTGGAGCAACTTAAAAGATTTTGGAAAAGTAACAGGAACTGACATTGCTGACAACAAAAAAACAATACTTTATCTTACTGCGATAGAGAAAGCAGATGAAAAGGATAAACAAATACTTCTTAATGAATATTTAACTAAGACAATAGATTTTCAAAAGAAACAAAAAACAGTAAGGGATATTTTTGAGAAATATTCAGTTAAAGAAGATATTGAGAAGATGATAAAAGATTATACAGACAAAGCTCTTTCTGCATTAGATAAAGTAAGTGTAGAAGATAAAAAGAAAGAAAATCTAAGAACTTTTGCTAATAAATTAATAGATAGAAGTCGATAAAAAAATATTAAGATTATGAGAATAAATAAAAGAATAATTATCATTGCAGGATTAAGTTGTTTAATAGCAGGATGTCAAACTAAGAATAAAGATATTATTGGTATATGGACTGAACCTATTGTTGGTCAAGTAGGAAAAAAACAAGGCATAGAATTTAATAAAGATGGTTCAGCTAAATCAATAAATATGGCAACACTTGTTATTAAGTCGTATATAAAAGAAGGTAATAAACTTAAACTTGTTTCAAAAAGTATTGGTAATGGGAATGAATTTATGGATACAATGACCTATGACATCACAACATTAAATGAGAAAGAGTTGAAACTATCATATAAAGGTAATGTTGTTTGGGATTTGAAAAAGAAATAGAGGAATAACAAAAAGGGTTATCTTATTATTAAAGATAACCCTTTATTATTGTTAAATATATTAAAAGAATATTATCCTAATCTTTTTAGTTTAACAGTAAAGTGTCTCATAAGTGGAGCTTCCCATTCAATAGCAACACCATGTTTAACTGTTTCTCTTCTTTCAT
This sequence comes from Bacteroidales bacterium, assembly GCA_022482545.1. Classification (GTDB taxonomy): domain Bacteria; phylum Bacteroidota; class Bacteroidia; order Bacteroidales; family P3; genus Scybalousia_A. The sequence goes on along the minus strand of JAKVOZ010000005.1, from coordinate 102,559 downwards.
AAACGTTCTTTAATGCAGCAGCAATAACGTCCATGTGATTATTAGTATAAACTCTTCTTGGTATAGCCATTCTAAGAAGGTCTAATCCACCAAAACGATTCTCTCTTGTAACAGGGTCCCTATCTGCTAATATATAACCTATTTCACAAGCTCTAACACCAGCCTCTAAATATAATTCGCATGTAAGAGTTTGAGCAGGAAATTCTTCTTTTGGTACGCAGTCTAATACTTTATCTGCATCAACAAAGATAGCGTGCCCACCTGCTGGTCTTTGATAAGGAATATGATATTCATCTAATTTACTTGCTAAATATTGTACTTGTTTAATACGTGTTTCAAGCATATCAAACTCTGTGTTTTCATCAAGTCCAACAGCAAGTGCATTAAGGTCTCTTCCGTTTAAACCACCATAAGTGATATATCCTTCAAAAGGAATACAGAACATCTTAGCTCCTTCATACCAATCGTCTTTATTTGTTGCAATGAAGCCACCCATATTAACGATTGCATCTTTCTTTGCACTCATTGTCATTCCATCAACATAAGAAAACATCTCTAATGCTATTTCTTTTATTGTTTTGTTCTCATAACCTTTTTCTCTTGTCTTAATGAAATAAGCATTTTCTGCAAAACGTGCTGAATCCATTACAATAGGCACATTATATTTTTTGCAAAGAGCACTTGTTTCTTTAATGTTTTGCATACTTACTGGTTGTCCGCCAACAGTGTTGTTAGTAACTGTAAGTACCATAAAAGGAACATTACCTTTATTTTCTTTTAATACTTTTTCAAGTTTCTCAATGCTAACGTTTCCTTTAAAAGGTACTTCAAGTTGAGTATTTTTTGCTTCATCAACTGTAACATCAATAGCTTTTGCTTTACGGCTTTCAATATGTCCTTTTGTTGTATCAAAGTGTGCGTTACCAGGGATAACGTTGCCTGCTTTTACAAGATAAGAGAACAATACGTTTTCTGCTGCTCTACCTTGGTGAGTAGGGATAACGTGTTTGAAACCTGTTATTTTTTGAACCATTGATTCAAATTTGTAGAAAGATGTAGCTCCTGCATAGCTTTCATCTCCTAACATTAATGCAGACCATTGTCTATCGCTCATAGCACCTGTTCCACTATCTGTAAGAAGGTCTATATAAACTTGTTCTGCTTTTAATTGGAATACATTATAATGTGCTTCCTTTAACCATTGTTCACGTTCACTGCGTGTACTTTTTCTAATTGGTTCAACCATCTTGATTTTCCAAGATTCTGCAAATGGTAATTCCATAATATTTTAATTTTTTAAATTTATTTATTGTTAATAAAAATACGTGTGTAATTAATGAAATAATTTGTACGATATAAAATGTAATATAATATTAAAGGAACAAAAATTTATCACGTTCCTTAATATTTAGGAACTCATGAGAAATAAACTTTATGTGAGTTGCAACTTTCATATTAAAATAATTACCTTTTTGCAAAAATAGAAAGAAAAAAATAATTATACAAAGAAATATTAAAAAAACTTCAAAATATTTTCATAACTCTTCATTATAATTAATTTTTACGAAGAGTTAATTAAGTTAAATTCAAATTTATTTTTTTATCTTGTATGAATGAAAATAAATGCTTAGATTTGCAAAATAAAACATATAAGAAATAAAGAAATGATTAAAGATTTTAAGAAGATTTTACTTGCAATATTCATATTAAACCCATTATTAGCCTTATGTCAATGGGAAAAATATTTTCAAGAAGGAAGTATTAGAATAGATTATAGCCATAGCGGAAGAGTGGGAATAGAATACTACACTATTAATCGTTATCAAAAACTACCTTTTTTTGCTGGTAGTAAAACATCTCTTATTGATTCTACAAACAATGGAGCATATAAAGTTGCATTATTTGATAATAAAGAAAAAAAGATTATTTATTCAAAAGGATTTTCTTCTTTGTTTAATGAATGGCTTTCAACAAAAGAAGCAACTAATACTTGCGGTAATTTTGAAGAGGTTTTAATCATTCCATATCCAAAGACTGATGTTGATATTGTTTTTTATTCAAGAGATAGTGTAAATAATTGGCAAGAAATAACAAGGACTCATTTTGAAGAAAATCAAGTTGAAGACTTATATGACAACATAACAAGGAAAATAATTCCATTAAATAAAGTTAATAAACCACTTGAAAAAAGACTTGATGTTGTTATTCTTCCAATAGGTTATACTTCAAAAGAAGGAGATAAAATGAATAAAGATTTAAAAACTTTCAATGATTATCTTTTTAGCATTGCTCCTTATAGTGAAATGAAAGATAAGATAAATGTTATTGGTATTGAATATTTTTGTGAAAAGAGTGGCATACCTGGATTGAAAGGAAGAGAGAATGATGTTAATGAACTTGGAGTACATTATAATACTTTTGGTTCAGAAAGATACATAATGACAGAGAGATTGTGGGATTTGAATGATGTTTTAAATCAAACTCCATATGATGCTGTTATTTTAATGTGCAATAGTGATGTTTATGGTGGTGGAGGTATATATAATTATTATGCGACATGCTATGTAGGTGAAAGAAGTAGAGAAGTTCTTGTTCATGAATTTAGTCATTCTTTTGCAGGTCTTGGTGATGAATATTCAGATAATGATTCTGATGCAGGACTATCCTCTGAAAAAGCAGAACCTTATGAAAAGAATATAACTACATTAAAAAATTTTAATAAAAAATGGAAGACAATGATTGATAATTCAACCCCTATTCCAACTCCAAGTACAAAAGAATATGACAATAAGATAGGAGTTTTTGAGGGGGCTGCATATAAAAATAAAGGATTCTATCGTCCCTATCAACATTGTATGATGCGAGATCTTAAACCTTTCTGTCCTATATGTACAAAGGTAATAAAAGATATGTTAAACATATATTGTAATTAAAAAACTTATGAATAAAAATCAATTATACCTTATTGACGCAATGGCGTTAATCTATCGTTCTTTTTATGCTTTGAATAAAAATCCAAGAATAAATAGTAAAGGATTAAATACTTCTGCTATTCTTGGGTTTTTTAATACTTTGCTTGATATAATTCAAAAACATAATCCAACACATCTTGCTATTTGTTTTGATTTGCAAGCCCCTACTTTTCGTCATGAAGAATATGAGCAGTATAAATCTAATCGTGAAGCAATGCCAGAAGATATTCGCACTTCAATTCCTTACATAAAGAAATTAATAGAAGCTATGAATATACCAATGATAAGTAAAGAAGGATATGAAGCAGATGATGTTATTGGTACATTAGCAAAAAAAGCAGCTAAACAAAATTTTGATGTCTTTATGGTAACGCCTGATAAAGATTATGCTCAACTTGTTGATGATAATATTTTTATTTTAAAACTTCCAAGAATGGGAAATCCAGAACAAATTATGGGAGTAAAAGAAGTGTTAGAAAAATTTGAGATAAGAACTCCTTGTCAAGTAATAGATATTCTTGGTCTTTGGGGTGATTGTTCTGATAATATTCCTGGTGTTAAAGGTATTGGCGAAAAGAAAGCAAAAGCATTAATGAAAGATTTTGATTCTATTGAAGATATTCTTGCCAACACTAATAAAATAGAAAACAATTCAGTACGAAAAGCAATAGAAGACAATAAGGATTCTGCAATTATCAGTAAAGAACTTGCAACAATAAGACTTGATGTGCCAATAGAGTTTAATGAAAAAGAATGTCAAATGGAAAAACCTAACTTTATTGAATGTAAAAGATTGTTTGATGAGTTAGAGTTTAAGAAATTTTCTGAAAGATTCTTTTCTTTCTATAAGATAAATCAACAACCTCAACAAGAAAACCAATCTTCTACCTCTTCTCTTTTTGATAATAATTCAAAAGAAGAAGATAATAGTTTATTTTCTTTTTCTTCTTATAATTGTCTTAATTCAACTCCTCACTCTTATTCTATTATTGAAGAAGACACTCAAACACAATCTATTATTGAATTAATAAGAAATAACAATGAATTTGCATTCTCATTAAATATTGTTGGAGAAAATATTGATAGTAAGATTAAAGGATTAGCAATAGTTGTTGATAAAAACAAAGGATTCTATTTACCATTTAATGATAGTGATGAAATAACAAAACAACAAATAAAACCATACAAACAACTATTTGAAGATAACTCAATAAATAAAATATGCTATGATTTAAAGAAAAATAGGAACTGTCTTTTAAATTATGGAATAGAAATAAGTGGCAATGTCTTTGATATTATGCTATCACATTATTTAATTGCATCAGAAGAAAGGAGTAAGATTGATGACCTTAGTCAAATATATCTAAACTATGAAGCAAAGATACTTCAAAAGACTAATGATATAAATGTGATTAAAGACTTCTTTATTGAACAATCTGATATTATTTATCAATTATATCCTATCTTTAAAGCAAAATTAAAAGAAGATGAAGAAGATTTTCTTTTCTATGATGTTGAGATGCCTCTTGTTGAGGTGCTTTCTTCAATGGAAAGAGAAGGGGTAAGAATAGATGTTGATGTTTTAAAACAATTCTCTTTGGACTTACAAAAAGAAAAAGAAAGCATTGAAAAAAAGATATATGATTTAGCAGGAATTGAATTTAATATTTCTTCTCCTAAACAACTTGGTGAAATACTTTTTGACCGCCTTGATATAAACAATGGCAGAAAAGCAAAGAAAACAAAAACAAAACAATTTTCTACTTCTGAAGAAGTTTTAGAAAAATTATTATATGTTCATCCAATAATACCATTAATTTTAGAATATCGTTCGATAACCAAATTGAAAAGTACTTATATTGATGCCCTTCCATTGCTTATAAATAAAAAAACAAACAAGATTCATACCTCATTTAACCAAGCTATAACTGCAACAGGAAGACTATCTTCTACTAATCCAAACTTGCAAAATATTCCAATACGTACAGAAAGAGGAAAAGAAATTCGCCGAGCCTTCATTCCAAGTGATGATAACCATATATTGCTTTCAGCAGATTATTCACAGATAGAACTTCGTATAATAGCATCTTTGAGTAATGACAAACATATGTGTAATGATTTTATTGAAGGAAAAGATATTCACCTTGCCACTGCTTCAAAGATTTATCATCTTCCGCCAGAAGAAGTAACAAAAGATATGAGAAGAAATGCAAAGAGTGTGAACTTTGGTATTATATATGGTATATCTGCTTTTGGCTTAGCAGAAGGATTACATATTCCTCGCTCAGAAGCACAAAATCTTATTGACCAATATTTTCTTTCCTATCCTGATATAAAACAATTCATTGAAGACAGAATAGCGTTTAGTCAAAAACACGGCTATGCTATTACTCTTTGCAATAGAAGAAGATACTTACCTAATATTAATTCTGCTAATGGTAACCTTAGAAACTTTGATAATCGTAATGCAGTTAATATGACTATTCAAGGTACTTCTGCCGATATGATAAAGATTGCTATGGTTAATATCTTTAAACAAATAAAAGAAGAGAACTTAACTTCTAAGATGATTCTTCAAATACATGACGAGTTAATCTTTGATGTTAAAAAAGAAGAACTATCTCAAATAAAAGAAATAGTAACAACTCAAATGCAAAATGCACTAAAACTTAATGTACCTGTATTTGCACAATGTAGTGTTGGTAACAATTGGTTAGAAGCAAAATAAGATTAATATTTTGGTTGTATTTTTTTAAATAATTCCCAAACAACTATTCCGCAAGAAACAGAAATGTTAAGGCTATGCTTTGTTCCAAACTGTGGTATCTCAATTACTCCATCTGAAACATTGATAACTTCTTGCTCAACGCCATCAACCTCATTGCCAAAAACAATTGCTATTGGCGTTTGTTTGATTTGAAAATCTTCAAGCATAATACTATCTGTTGTTTGTTCAATAGAATATATCTTATAGTTCTTTTCTTTAAGATTATTTACGCATTGAATACAAGAAGAACAATATTCCCATTCCACACTATCAGTTGCACCAAGAGCAGTTTTATTTATTTCTCTATGTGGTGGCGTTGCAGTAATACCACAAAGCCATATCTTCTCTATTCTAAAAGCATCAGATGTTCTAAACACTGACCCAATATTATTCATACTTCTTATGTTGTCAAGAATAATAGTTATAGGAGTTTTCTCACTTTGTTTAAATTCTTGGATTGATATTCTATTCAAAGAATCCATTGACAATTTAGTATTCATATTAAGACAAATTTATTAGTTCTTTGCTGGATAATTATATATTCTTACTCCAAGTTGAAGAGAATTATTCTCATCATATTTAAATAGTGGTAAAAAATAATCAATCTTCTTACTTATTATTAGATTCTTTTTATTTATTGCCCACTTCTCTCCTATTCTTAATCCTATTATATCTTCTGGCAAAATATCATCAAAAACTGTTTGAGTAGTATCTTTTTCGCTTTCTTCATTAGCAATAGTGAATGTAATCTTATGAGAAATAACAAAAAGATTATCTATCTCCTTTGGTGTCTTAAATTCACTGCCATCACTATGATAAACTTTCACTTTCTTTTCTTTAACATTCTCAAATATACTTGTAGATAACGGCATTTGAACTGGATATTTTAAATCCAAAACACTTATAACCGTGTCAGGAATACTAACAATGTTGTCCTCAATTTTTTCATTTGGTTGCATTTTTACAGTATCTTTGGGAAATATCCAAAACAAAGGCATCTGCACACTATCATTCTTCTCTCCATTAAACTGCTTATATCTTACTATGTATGGACAATAGGCTGTTACTTTCTTTTCTATGCCAAGGTTTTTGTAATCATATCTTACCGCTTCTTCAAAATCATATGCTGAAATGAAAGGAATGATATATGTTAATGCACTATCTTTTCCTATTATATGATTAAAATTTTCTCTTTCAAAGTTTATTATGTTCTTAACAACAGTATCAAGCGTTATCTCCCTTTTTCGTATGTCAAAAATCTTAACTCTCTTAGTCTTAACTGCATCAACTATTGTCTTTGCTAACTCTTCACGAAAGAAACCGGTGATATGCTCATATTTATTAGGGTTAAGAATATGCTCAATCTCCCATTCAGGATTAAATACTCCTACTTTGTGGGTCTCATATTCAATACTATATGTTTCCGTTTGAGAATATACTGCATCAAACACAAAAAACGCTAATATTAATAAAACAATCTTTTTCATCTTTTTACTTTTTTCTAATATAATAAAGCGGATAAAAACCTCTAAACTCTCCTTTGTCGCTATAAATACGTATTACCGGAGCAACATAATTTGTATTCTTTATAAAATTACAAGAACTCTTATCAAAATATATTTCTTCCCCAAAACGCAAACAATCAATATTTTCAACCTCATAACGAACCACTACCGTTGTATCATTAATCTGTTCTTCATTATTTTTATCTGTCTTATAGATAGGAACAACTTTTTTCATCTCTCTTCTTTTCACTACGTTAGGTTTAGTAAAAGCCTCAGCAGAATTAGGGTCTTCAAACGTTAAAACCTCACCTTTTTCTGCCTTTGATAGCATAAGAGAAAAATATGGTATTGAATACTCGGCTTCAAGATTGTTATCCCACCATTTATATGGCTTTTGATTATATATAGGTATTGTATACTGAATGTTTCTGCAAATAAGAGTAGTATCGTTTGTGTTCTTATTACTCTTAGGGTAAATCCAACCAATATCAAACGCAAATCCATGTTCGGCTTTTATCTCTTGGTCAGAGTAAGCAACGCTATCCCTTGTTATGACTGGACAAAACGCTGTTACCACTTTATCAATCAGCATAGTGTTTGTATTATACGTCCATTGCTCTTCAAACTTTATCTCCCTGATTTCATTATCAAACACATCTTGTATTTCTTTCTTAGAAAACGTTCTTTTAAAACTTTTTGTCAATTGGCGATTAAGATTATTTATCATTGAATCATACGCTATCGTGTCGCCATGAAAATTATGCAAAACAATAGTCTTGTTCTTTGCTTGTTGAAGAACATTGTCTATTGCTTCCCACCAAAACCGTCTATTAACAAGATAATTATAGGAAATAGAGTCTTTGCCAATCGTATTATGAATATTTGTCTGTACAATTGGCACAGAATAAACTATTTTCTTGGTAAGCAGTTTGTTTTGAGAGAAAACCGCAAAGGGTATCAGCATTAAACTAATCAGTATCAGCTTTTTCATATTATTATTCTTTAAAAAACAATGCAAAAGTAATATATTATTTTAAAAATATGCTGTCAAACGAAGATAAATCTTAGTTTTATTTAGTGTAGAACAAAGAAAGAGTAAGTTATTTTTTGATTTCAATAAATTGTTTTCTTATTCTATTAAAACAAAATGGCATTATATTAGTGATAGAATGGCATTATGATGACAACATAATGGCATTTTGTTGCAATAGAATGGCATTATGTTATTAACAAAATGGCATTATAATACTTATAAAGCATTAAAATAATTTTGTATCTTAATGAAACAATTTGATAATTAGCTAATTGATTATTATTCTTTTGAAGTTTGGCTGTCCTTTTTCTTGTAAGCAAAATACGTTATCCATATTCCCCACAAAGAAAAGATGACAACATACATTAATGGTCTTGCTATCCAATCGTGGATTGATTGAAACATATCAGGATTGTCAGCAAACAACCACGTCAAAAGAAATATCCTTACAACATTGAAAAACAAAATGATGATGCTTCCACAAACAAAATAAATGATTTTTCGCCACCAAATACCAGAACAAAGAATCATTAAAAGAAGAAACTGTAATAATTGTTTTATTGCTGAACAATCTGCCTCAACTCTCATAACGCTATCATAGATTCTTACTCCCATCTTGTTGGTTTGATAGAAAAAGAAACTGTCTTGAACCTCAACAAAAGGTTTATCAATGAAAGCATGGCACAAAGGCAAACTACATTTATATGCAACGCTACTAAAAAAATTAAATATCTCACTTGTCCATGGTCCAAATATCCAATGATTCATATCTGTTGTCCAATAAAGAAAGTGAAACGCTATTGTGGCAAGAAATAATAAGAAAACATCTTTGGTAATCTTTCTTAGACTATCATCATTCTTAATATAATTTATCTCTGTTTTTATTCTATCAACAATTTTCATGGTTGCAAAAGTAAGAAAAAATATTGCTTCTTATTAAATAATAGTAACATTTTATTATAATAATTAGGACACAAAATTAGTTTTAATATGACAGATATTTTAAAGGAATAAAAATAAATTTAATAATAAAATATATGTCAAAAGCTATTAAAATTCATAATGGTTTAGATATTCACTTGTATGGGCAAGCGAAAAACGATATAAAAACTATAAATGAAGATTCTTATGCTTTAAAACCATTAGATTATATTGGCGTTACACCAAAACTTCTTGTTGATATTGGAGACAAGGTTAAAATAGGAACGCCTATATTCTATGCAAAAGAAAAGCCAAACATAAAGTTTGTTTCACCAATTAGCGGAGAAGTAACCGAAATAAAAAGAGGTGAAAAAAGAATCATTCAAGAAATAAAGATAAAGAGCGACAAGCAAGACTCCTATCTTGATTATAAATCAGAGAGTATTGCTACTTTATCCCCAGAAGAAATAAAGAATAAGATGATTGATAGTGGTGTTTGGCCACTTATTCGTCAGCGACCTTATTCTGTTATTCCCAATACAGAATCAAAGCCAAAGTATATCATTGTTTCAGGGTTTGATTCTTCTCCATTAGCACCAGATTACAATATATTGCTACAAGGAGAAAAAGCATCGCTACAAGTAGGTATTGATGCTTTAAAAAAAATGGTTGATGTACCAATTTATCTTAATGTTAATAAAGAGATAACAAGTCAAGATATATTAAGTCTTAACAATGTTGAGATAAATACTTTTTATGGCAAGCATCCTTATGGAAATGTTTCTATTCAAGCCGAGAAAATCTCACCAATAAATAAAGGAGAAAGGATTTGGTACGTTAATATTCAAGATGTGAAAACGATAGGTAAGTTATTTTTGGAGGGAAAGTACGATGCTGACAAAATAATTGCCTTAACGGGAGAGCAAGTACTTAATCCTTGTTATTATAGAGTTAAAAGAGGAACATCTATTGACAACATTGTTAAAGATAATGTTAATAAGGAAAATCATTTAAGGTTTATCAGTGGCAATGTTTTAACAGGGACTAAAATAGAACAAGATGGTTATCTTTCGTTTTATGACAATCAAATAACAGTAATAAAAGAAGGTGATTATTATGAAGGATTAGGTTGGTTGAAATTAGGCTTAAACAAGTTTAGTTTTTCTCATACTTATCCTCGTGGATTGTTTATAAATCATTGTAATAAACCTTTTAGTATTGATTCTAATATTCATGGCGGCAAACGTGCATTTGTATTTACGGGAGAGTTTGAAAAAGTTTTGCCAATGGATATTTACCCACTTCAACTCATTAAAGCATGTATTGTAGGTGATATAGACCTTATGGAGAATCTTGGTATTTATGAAGTGGATAGTGAAGATTTTGCTTTGTGTGAAGTTATTGATGTTTCCAAAACAGATATTCAAGAAATAATACGCAATGGATTAGAATTGATGCGTAAAGAAATGGGAGAATAACATAGTTAATGATTAAAAAGATAAACAAAAGATATGAATTTTGTAGAAAAGTTTTTTAACAATCAAAGACACAACGTAGAAAAAGGAGGAAAGTATCATTGGTTACGTTCTACTTTTGATGCGTTTGAGTCATTTGCATTTGTTAGTAATAGAACGGCAAGTAGTGGTTCTCATTTTAGAGATGCAATAGATATGAAAAGGGCTATGATTATTGTTGTCATAGCATTAGTACCAGCAATGTTGTTTGGTATGTTTAACGTGGGCTATCAACATTTTCTTTCTCATGGAGAAGTAGTTAGTTTTTGGACAATGTTTTGGTATGGTTTCTTGAAGATATTACCACTTATTATTGTTTCTTATGTTGTTGGTCTTGCGATAGAATTTATTTTTGCACAGATAAGAGGTGAAGAAGTTGCAGAAGGCTATCTTGTAACTGGATTTATTATACCGCTTATTTGCCCACCTGATGTACCTCTTTGGCAATTAGCAATAGCTGTTGCATTTGCTGTTGTTATCGGCAAGGAAGTTTTTGGAGGAACAGGAATGAATTTTCTTAATCCTGCATTAGTAGCAAGGGCTTTCCTTTTCTTTTCTTATCCTGCACAGATGAGTGGAGATATGGTTTGGATATGTGATAAATCTGATGCGTTTTCAGGAGCAACACCTTTATCTCAAATGATGGCAGGAGCAAATGTTCCAACGAATAGTTTATTTGATATGATGACAGGACTAATACCTGGAAGTGTTGGAGAAACATCTTTGATAGCAATACTTTTAGGAGCAATCATTTTATTGATAACAAATATGGCTTCATGGAGAGTTATGTTATCAGTATTTGTTGGCGGTGCTGTTATGGGCATAATATTTAATATCTTTGGAACAAACAACTATATGCAACTTCCTTTCTATTATCATTTCGTAATGGGAGGATTTGCTTTTGGAGCTGTTTTTATGGCGACAGACCCTGTTACAGCCGCACAAACAAATAAAGGAAAATATATTTATGGTTTTCTAATTGGAACTATGACAGTATTGATTCGTGTTGTTAATCCTGCATATCCAGAAGGTATGATGTTAGCAATCCTACTTATGAATGTGTTTGCTCCACTTATTGATTATTATGTCGTTCAAGCAAACATAAACCATAGAAAGAAAAGAGAGAAAGCTTTACTGATTAACAAATAAAATATTAGAAAGAAATGAAAACTAAATTTAGTAATAAATATATATTTATTTATTCTGCTGTCTTGGTAATAGTTGCAGCAGTAATATTGGCTGTGGCTGCTGTTGGTTTAAAACCTTTCCAAGAAAAAAACATAAGAGTAGAGAAAAAACAACAATTATTGTCTTCTGTTAATATTTCTTCAAACGCAAAGAATGCAGAAGAACTTTATAACAAATATTTCACAAAAGAATATGCAATTAATATTAAAGGAGATATAGTTAGCTCATATGTTAATGGTAAATTAAATGGCAAAATAAGACCTTTTGATATTGTGATTAAAGATCAGTTTGAGAAAATAAAAAAAGGTGATATGTCTGCTTGTCTTCCTGTTTATGAATGTGAGAAAGATGGACAGAAATATTATGTTATTCCTATGATAGGCAATGGTCTTTGGGGAGGAATATGGGGAAATGTTGCATTAAAAGATGATATGAAAACAATTGTTGGAGTTAATTTTGATCACAAAAGCGAAACACCAGGACTTGGAGCTGAAATAACAACAAGCAAATTTCAAAATCAATTTAAAGGAAAGACAATATTTGAAGAAAACAATTTCACTTCTGTTACAGTAGAAAAGCGGGCTGATATGAATAATCCTCATAAAGTTGATGCTCTTAGTGGTGCTACATTAACATCTAAAGGTGTTTCAAATATGATTGATAAATGTTTAAGATTTTATATACCATATTTTAATAGTATGAAAAAATAAATGAGCGAGATTATGAATAATAATGATAAAAAAGAAAAAGAATCTTTGTTTAGTGCAAAGAATATGAAACTAATAAAAAATCCTTTAAGTAAGGAAAACCCTATATTAGTTCAAGTTTTAGGAGTTTGCTCAACACTTGCTGTAACTGCCAAATTGCAACCTGCTGTTGTAATGGCAATATCAGTAACTGTCGTTGTAATGTTCTCTAATCTTATTATTTCTCTAATAAGAAACACTATTCCACCAAGAATAAGAATAATAGTACAGTTAATAATTGTTTCATTACTTGTTATCATTGTTGATCAAGTGCTTAAAGCTTTTGTTTATGATGTGAGCAAACAATTATCAGTATTTGTCGGTTTGATAATAACTAATTGTATTGTTATGGGAAGATTAGAAGCTTTTGCTATGAATCACAAACCTATTCCTTCAATGATTGATGGTTTTGGTAATGGTTTAGGATATGCTATAATTCTTTTCGTTGTTGGATTTATAAGAGAATTATTTGGTAGCGGAACTTTATGGGGATACAAGATTATTCCTCAAAGTTTTTATGATGCAGGATATTCAAATAATGGTCTTATGATAATGCCTCCTATGGCTTTAATCCTTTTAGGAATTATTATATGGATTCATAGAAGTAAAGATAAAGATTTATGCGAAAAAGATTAAAAACAAATAAAAAATTATAAGAAATCATGCAAGAAATATTTAATATATTCATAAAATCAATATTTATTGATAATATGATATTTGCCTTTTTCTTAGGAATGTGTTCCTATTTGGCAGTATCAAAGACAGTAAAAACATCTATGGGATTAGGAATAGCAGTAGTTTTTGTTTTAATTATAACTGTTCCTGTAAATTATTTAATAGATAACTATTTACTTCAAAAAGGTGCATTAACGTGGATTAGCCCCAAATTTGCAGAAGTAGATTTAAGTTTCCTTTCATTCATTATATTCATATCTGTTATTGCTGCTATTGTTCAACTTGTTGAGATGTTTATTGAGAAAGTTTCACCAACACTTTATAATCAACTTGGAATATTTCTCCCATTAATAGCTGTGAATTGTGCTATTCTTGGTTGTTCTCTATTTATGCAAGAAAGAGATTATTCAAATATTGGACAAGTATTTGCTTTTTCTTTTGGGTCAGGAATAGGTTGGTTATTAGCTATTGTGAGTATTGCAGCCATAAAAGAAAAATTGCGATATTCTAATATTCCTCCTGCCTTACGAGGATTAGGCATATCTTTTATAATAACAGGTTTAATGGCAATTGCTTTTATGAGTTTTCTTGGCATTAAATTATAATTGTGAAAAATAAACAAATAACAACAAAAATAATAAAGATTCATTTTTATGATAAAAATAATAATAATAAGTATAGTAATCTTTCTATCAATAGTTATTCTTTTGGTAGCTATTCTACTCTATGCTAGAAAAAAACTTGTTCCACAAGGTGAAGTTAAAATAAATATTAATGACAAAAAAGAACTTATAGTTTCAACAGGAAGTTCTCTTCTATCTACTCTTAGCGAACAAAAAATATATCTTCCTTCTGCTTGCGGAGGCAAAGGTAGTTGTGGTATGTGCAAATGTCAAGTATTAGAAGGTGGAGGTGATATTCTTCCAACAGAATTACCACATTTCTCTCGCAAACAAATACAAGATAATTATCGTTTAGGCTGTCAGGTTAAAGTTAAAAACGATTTAAAAATACAGATACCTGAAAGTATATTTGGTATTAAGAAGTGGGAATGTGAGGTGGTAAGTAATGACAACGTTGCAACATTTATAAAACAATTTGTTGTTAAATTGCCAGACAATGAAACTCTTAATTTCCGCAGTGGTGGCTATATTCAGATTGATGTTCCTGCTTGTACAATAAATTATAAGACAGATATTGACGTTAATGATAAATATAAAAAAGACTGGTATAAAATGAAAATGTGGGATTTGGTTATGAAAAATCCAGAACCTGTTTTCCGTGCATATTCTATGGCTAATAGACCTTCAGAGAATAATATAATAATGTTGAATATTAGAATAGCTACTCCTCCATTTGATAGAAAGAAAGGACAAATGATGAAAGTTAATCCAGGTGTTTGCTCTTCATATATTTGGTCGTTAAAACCAGGAGATAAAGTAACTGTATCTGGACCTTATGGAGAATTTTTCATAAAAGACACTGACAAAGAAATGATGTTTATTGGAGGTGGAGTTGGAATGGCTCCAATGCGTAGTCATATTTTTGACCTATTCTTAACTAAACATACTAAAAGAAAAGCTACATTCTGGTATGGAGGTCGTTCATTAAGAGAATTATTCTACGTTGATGAGTTTAAACAAATAGAAAAAGATAATCCTAACTTCTCATACAACATTGCTTTATCAGACCCACAACCAGAAGATAATTGGACTGGATACACAGGATTTATTCACCAAGTTATTTATGATAATTATTTGAAGAATCATAAAGAACCCGAAGAAATAGAATATTATCTTTGCGGTCCGAAACCTATGATTGATGCAGTGGTTAATATGTTAGATAATCTTGGTGTTCCAAAAGAAAATATTCTTTATGATGATTTTGGAAATTAATATTTAATATAAATCAATAAAACGACGTAATATTTTGTTAACTTCTCATTTTAATAAAATATTACGTCGTTTTTTTATCTTGTTGATTTACAATTGAAATATTAGATATTAATTTACTAATCTTTATACGATTCATTGGTGATATTTTTCTTAATAGTCTGAATATATTTTCATCAAATGTATTATTGTCTGCACCGTTCAATACACTGCAAACAAGTCTTTTAACATCATCATCTTGATTATTGATCTTAATTGCTTTATTATTCCAAATACAAGCATTAAGACAAATATCACAACCATAAATATAGTTATTTAAATCAATATCTGTATTCACATCTTCCTTGTTTTCAATTGTTTGATATGATATACACAGATTAGAATTAATTGTTTTATTGTTTTTTATGGCTTTATTAGGACAAGAATCAACACAAATATGACAAGAACCACAATAGTTCTTAATTTCTTTTGTATAGTCAGAAGAATAATTACAAATTATCTCGCCAATAAATATTTTATTACCAAAATGTTTTGTTGTTAAAAGAGAATTTTTTCCTATCCATCCCAAACCACATCTAACTGCCCACTCTTTTTCCATTATAGGAGCAGTATCAACAAAAGCAACAGCCTGCAAACAAGAGTATTGAGTCTGTAAAACCTTTATTATTTTATTCAATTTTTCTTTAATAACATAATGATAATCTCTTCTTTGAGCATAAGAAGCTATCTTAAATTTATAATTCTTTGAAATATCTTCATCATTATAAGACATTAGAAAACAGAATATTGTCTTAGCATTTGGCACAAGTAAAGAAATATCTTCTCTTTTATCAATATGGTTCTCCATATATTTCATATTAGCATGGTAATTATTTGCAAGCCAATATTTAAGCAATGAAATATCTATTTTTTTAACATCTGCTGCTCCGCAATCACAAAATCCTTCTTTATCAGACAAAGACTTAATTATAGGTAATGGAAGATAGTCATTCATTATTTTAGATATTTGCTGTTGAAACAGAGAATTTCCTTATCGTATTTTTATTAACCATGGGCTTTATTTGTTGAATAAAATCATGAACATCAACCTTCAACTTAGTACTTTTCAATGTTACATCAATATGTTCATTATAATCTGATACAACAAAATGAATAGGTACATTACCTTTTGCTTTCTTTGCTATAGATGATATAGAGCTGACAAAATCTTCTGTAATATCATCATTGCTAACATATAGTTTTATATCTTTAGCATAGTTTTTGAATATTTCTTCTAATAATTCTATTTTATCTATCTTGAAATTTATCACCGTTTTTTCTTCTCCTGTTTTACTATCTTTAAACTTATTCTCAGCAACGTGTCCTTTAATAAGTATATAAAGATTATCTAACATAAAGTTTTGAAAACTAATAAATTCCTTACCAAATAACCTAAAAAGATATTCTCCACTTTTATCTTGTAGTTTAAGTTCTCCATACTGATTTCCATTCTTACTTTTCTTTATGCCTGAACTTACAACAACTCCTGCCACTCTAACACTGTCTTTCTTTGATAATTCTTGTATATCTTCTAATTCTTTTACCTCTGTATTAACAAACGTATCTATTTCATTACTATAAATATCTAATGGATGACCTGAAAGATAGAAACCTATCATATCTTTTTCATTTTTTAACATTTCAAGTTTGCTCCATTCTTCACACGCAGGAATACTTAACGTTTCTTCTTCTACTAATACATCTCCACCAAAAAGCGACTGCTGAGAAGAACTCTTACTTGCTTTCTTCTTTAATCCATATTTCAATAACTTGTCCAAGAAATCTATATTATTTTTCTCATCATAAACAAACAAATATTGAGAACGATTAATACCTTGGAAACAATCAAAGGCACCAGATTTCACAAGGGCTTCCATACAACGCCTATTTACTGTCATTTGATTAACTCTTTCAATGAAATCAAAAGGCGATTTATACTCTCCATTTTGTTCTCTTTCATTAATAATATCTAATGCAACATTCATTCCAACGCCTTTTATAGCAGCTAATCCAAAAAGAATCTGACCTTTCTTATTAACCATAAAATTCACATCTGATTCATTAACATTTGGACCAAGCACATCAATATCACGATTCTTACAATCCGCAATATATGCTGTTAATACATCTAATCTATTTAAGTTATGAGTAAGAACAGCTGACATATACTCGGCAGGATAATGTGCTTTAAGATAACCTGTTTGGAAAGCAATGTAAGCATAGCAAGTAGCGTGAGATTTATTGAAAGCATATTCGGCAAATTTCTTCCAATCTTCCCAAATCTGCTTAGTTTTATCCTGATCTAATCCATTAGCCTTACACCCAGCATCAAACTTCTGTTGCATCTTTGTCATCATATCAATCTTCTTCTTCCCCATTGCCTTACGTAGTGTATCTGCTTCTCCTGGCGTAAAGGAAGCTAATGCCCTTGAAAGTTGCATCACTTGTTCTTGATAAACAGTTATTCCATACGTGTCGCTAAGATATTTCTCCATAATAGGAAAAGGATATTCTATCTTCTGCCTTCCATGCTTACGGTCAATGAAATCTGGAATATATCTCATAGGTCCTGGACGATAAAGCGCATTCATAGCAATAAGGTCTTCAAACTTATCTGGTTTAAGATTTTGAAGGTGTTGTCTCATTCCAGCACTTTCAAATTGGAACGTTGCTACTGTATCTCCTCTTTGAAAAAGCTCTAATGTCTGTTTATCTTCAAGCGAAATCTTATCTGGTTCTACTTTTATCTTTTGTGTTTTATATATATTTTCACAAGCATCTTTTATTATGGAAAGGTTGGATAGCCCAAGAAAATCCATCTTTATCATTCCAACACTTTCAATCAATTTGCCTTCAAACTGTGTTGCCATCATATCTGAATCTTTTGGCATTGTTAAAGGAACATAATTAGAAATATCATCAGGGCCAATGATAACACCACAAGCATGAACACCAGTACTTCTTATTGACCCTTCAAGTTCTTTGGCATACGTTAAAACCTTTCTAACAAGCTCACTACCATTTTCAAGCTCTTGTTTCAATTCTGGTGTTTGTTCGTAAATATCTTCTAAACTCCCTTTAACTCTATCTGGAACAAGTTTGGCTAAACGATTACTCTCATTAAGCGGTAAGTCCATAACACGAGCAACATCTTTTATCGCACTCTTTGCTGCCATTGAACCAAATGTTGTTATTTGAGCTACGTGCGTCATACCATACTTCTGCTGAACATAATGTAAGGTCTTTGCTCGTCCTTCATCATCAAAATCAACATCAATATCAGGAAGAGAAATACGATCTGGGTTAAGAAATCTTTCAAACAACAATCCATACTTCATCGGTTCTATTAACGTTATTCCTAAACAATATGCTACCACACTACCTGCCGCAGAACCTCTACCTGGTCCAACAATTACTCCAAGATTATCTCTTGAATAATTAATGAAATCTTGTACAATAAGAAAATATCCTGGAAAACCCATCCACTCTATTGTATCTAACTCCATCTCTAATCTATCCTTTATCTCTTTTGGCAATGGCGTTGGATAAAGTTTTTCTGCCCCTTGATAAGTTAAATGACGCAAATAATCACAATCAAATTTTACCCTTATCTGTTTATCATATCCACCTTTATCTTTAAGTGTCTGATTAACTAATTCTTCTTTTTTCTCTTGACTTTCTTCTTGCTTTATCTTACCTCTTTTTAATAAACCACCATATATCTCTTTCTTAATATCTTCTTGTGAATATTTTTTATAATAATCTTCTTCTTTTCCAAAGCTTTCAGGAATGTCAAACACCGGAAGAATAGGCTTTCTCTCCAATTCATAAACCTCAACCTTATCAACAATCTCCTGAGTATTAGTTATTGCTTGCGGTATATCACTGAAAAGTTCCATCATCTCTTGCCCACTTTTCATATACTCTTGTCCTGAATACATCAATTTGTTATCTTCATTAATTTTTTTACCTGTATTCAAACAAATAAGTATTCTATGAGCGTAGAAATCCTCTTTATTAATAAAATGAACGTCATTAGTTGCTATTACCTTAATATCAAGTTTGTTGGCAAGAGCAATAAGTTGCGGACGAACATCATCTTCTATCTCAATGCCATGGTTTTGTATCTCAATATAGTAATCATCTTTAAACACATTCTTATATTCCAATGCTTTCTTTTCTGCTCCTTCTACATCTCCATTTGCTAAAAGCCTTGGTATTATCCCAGCAACGCAAGCCGAAGAACATATTAACCCTTCGCTATGTTGAAACAATAGTTCCTCATCAATACGAGACGTTCTATAAAATGCATCTTTCTCAAAAGCAAGACTATCAAGTTTGATAAGATTTTGATAACCCGTAAAGTTCTTAGCAAGCAAAATAAGGTGATTACCAGAAAAATGAATGCCATCTTTAACAAAACGGCTCCCCTTAGTAACATACATCTCACAACCAAGAATAGGCTTTATTCCCTCTTCAACACATTTGTTCCTAAAACTTAGAACGCCATACATATTTCCATGGTCTGTAATAGCCAAAGCGTTCATTCCCAAATCTTTTGTTTTCTTGACAACTCTCTTTATTGAACATGCTCCATCAAGTATAGAATATTGAGTATGAACATGTAGATGCGTAAAATTAACCATTGTATATATCTTTTTTTATCTATGCAAAAGTAATTAATACTTTTATTTCTGTGGAACAAAATGAAAAATAAAAATCAACATTATTTAATTTAATAGTATATATTCTTGATTTACAAAATTATTTCATTAAAAGAGTAATTTATCTTTAAGAATTACAAGAAACATAATGCCATTTTATTAATAACATAATGCCATTCTATCAAAACATAATGCCATTCTATCACTAACATAATGCCATTCTATCACTAACATAATACCATTTTGTTTTAATGGAATAAGAAAACAATTCATTGAAATCAAAAAACAATTTACTCTTTCTTTATTCCAACATAATCAAATCATCATAAAAAATTGTTTGTATGTTAAAAAATTGTTAAAAATTAACAAGATACAAAACATTTTCTTATTTTTGTAGTTATATAATAAAGAACAAAAAACAAATAATAATAAGATGAAAAAGAATGTTTTAATAGCAACAGATTTTAATGACTTATCGTTAAATGCTTCTTTGAAGTTCTGTAAGTTTTTATTTAAAGATAGCGACACGAAATATTCTCTTTTACACGTAGCAGAAGAGATTGGTTTCTTCGGTAAACTATTTGGCCAACAAGAAGAATGTCCGGATTGTCAGCAATATCGTTTTGATGAGTTGAAACAAAACATTAAAACTCTTTATGGATTAGACATTGAGACTTATGTTAGAAAAGGTAGAATATCTAATGAAATAAATAATTTTTGTAAAGAAAAAAACATTGACTTAATTATTGCTGGGACAAGCAATTCACGAGATAACACAATAGGAGCAAATACTCATAGACTTATTCGCACAACAGATTTTCCTATCTTAACAATAAATATGAACATAGACCCAAAACCTATACGTAATATATTACTTCCTATTGAGTTGTTATTAAGTAGTCGTCAAAAAGTGAAGAATGCTATTGAATGGGCAAAGAACTACAATGCTAAGATAACAATTATTAGTGGTATTTGGGAGAAGACAGAAAACGACACTCATAAAAAAATAGTTACTATTGTTAATTCAGTACAAGATTTCATACTTAACAAAGGAGTGGATTGCGAAGTTGTGATGATGAAACATCTTAACGAAAGCAAAGATTATGCTGACAATGTAATAGAATATATGAACAATGATAAGAATGAAGTAGATTTGACAATAGTTATGGGAAGAGATGAATCAACTGACTTTTCTGCTGACCCAAGAAGCCAAGATGTTGTTCGTTTTGCGAAAGTGCCGGTACTTTGTGTGCCTTTAAAAAAATCAGGTATGAGTGCTGGTTTTCTATAAAAAAGAGTTATATCATTAACAATAAATATTGGAAAGATAATACTAAACAATAGTATTATCTTTCTTTTTTTATCAATTCCAAAAGAAGGAAAAGAACATTGTTTGTTGCTCTATCAATAAAATTTTCTCTACTTGTAGTGTATTGACAAGTGTTTGTAAGATAGTGTCCTTTGTTGTCCATAGCGCAAACAAAAAGAGTACCAACATCTGTCTTTGTTTGATCTGTGTTTGGTCCTGCAATACCGGTAGTGGAAACAGCATAATCCGTATTAAACACACTTATTGCTCCCTTGGCCATTTGAATCACTGTTTGTTCTGATACTGCCCCATAAGTATTTAATGTATCTTGATTTACAGAAAGAACTTTATTTTTTATCTCATTACAATATGATACCACACTTCCTTTAAAATATTGAGAGGCTCCGCTATTGATTGTTATCAAATGAGCAACATTGCCTCCGGTACAACTTTCTGCTGTTGAAAGTGTTTGTTCCCTTTTAGTTAAAATCTTTCCTATTATAGTAGCTATATTATCGTTATCTTCTCCAACAACATATTCTTGTATTGTTTGTTTAAGTTGCGTAAGAAAAACATTCATCTGCTGTTGCAATTCTTCTCTATCTTGTCCTCTTGCTGAAAGACGAAGCGTTATTATGCCTGCTTTGGGAAGATAAGCAAGAGAAAAATGATTGGTTTTATTATCTTGATTGTATTTATTAACATCTTTTTCAAATCCTTCCAACATATCTGATAAAAAACTCTCTCCTATTCCACTTACAATAATGTTTTTGTGAATTATAGCAATAGGTTTGTAATGTGAAAGAATGATTGGGACAACGCTTTTCATCATTCTCTCCATTTCAAAAGGTACTCCAGGCATAGAGAAAACGAGTTTATTATCTATATTAAACAACATTCCTGGTGCTGTGCCTATTGGATTAAATATTACTTGACATCTCTCCGGTACAAAGGCTTGGCTGTGATTAGTTTCTGTATAAGGAAGTCCTCTTTTAACAAAAAAACTCTTTACATGTTCGCTTACTTCTTTGTTTTCAATCAGTTTGCCTCCCACCATCTTATTTAAACAATTTTTTGTTACATCATCTTTTGTTGGTCCTAAGCCTCCTGTTATCAATATGCAGTCTGCTCTTTGTAAAGCAAGTTTTATACTATCTTCTATCTCATTCTCTTTGTCGCCAATAACAGTTATGTATTTCACATCAACACCATTATCATTCAAAATCTTTGACATATAAGAACAGTTTGTGTTGATTATCTGCCCAATCAACAATTCATCGCCAATATTTATTATCTCTACATTCATTTTCTTTATCTTTTCTTATTTTCATTAAAAAACCTTAAAGCCTTTAAAGTTAATTAAAGTCTTTAAGGTTAGTTTTAATATATTTTAAATTAAATACTTATCTGTATAATGATTATTAATCTTCGTCTTTTGTTGTTTCTTCATAAGCTTTCAACAAATCGCCTTGAACATCTGTTGGTACTGCTTGATATTCTGCATATTTCATTGAGAACATACCTCGTCCTGATGTTAAAGAAGAAAGAGATGTTGAATAACGGTGCATTTGTGCAAGAGGAGCTTTTGCTTTAATCACTTGATAATTTCCTTCTGTATCCATACCCATTACTATTGCTCTTCTACCTTGAAGGTCTGTCATAACGCCTCCCATCAAGTCAGCAGGAACAGAAACAGTTAAATCATAAATAGGTTCAAGAATTTTTGGGCCTGCACTCTTAAATGCCTCCTTAAAAGCATTTCTACCTGCAAGTTTAAACGCCATCTCATTACTATCAACTGGGTGCATCTTGCCATCATAAACATTAACAACAATATCTCTTGCGTAAGAACCAGTAAGCGGACCTTCTTCCATCTTTTCCATTATACCTTTAAGGATTGCTGGCATAAACCTTGCATCTATTGCTCCACCAACAATACAATTATTAAAGATAAGCTTGCCTCCCCATGGTAATTCTATCGTTTCTGTTCCTCTAATAGGATATTTTGTTTGTTTTGCCATTCCTTCTGTATATGGTTGAATATAAAGATAAACCTCCGCAAATTGTCCTGCACCTCCTGATTGTTTTTTATGTCTATATGATGCCTCTGCTGATTTTGTTATTGTTTCTCTATATGGAATCTTTGGTGCAAAAAACTCTACTTGAACTTTATATACATTATCTAAATACCATTTTAAGATATTGATATGCAATTCACCCATTCCTTTTACTATTGTTTGTTTTGCTTCTTTTGCTATTTCATAATGAAGAGAAGGATCGTGTGCTGTATAATCATTAAGCGCTGCTCCAAGTTTCTCATCTTCTGCTGAATTAACCGCTTTTATTGCTATGCTATATATAGGTTCTGGAAATACAATAGGATTAACAACAACACCTTGATTCTTTACTGCTGTAAGAGTAGAATTAAGCTTAACATCTTTTAATTTTATTGTACTTATTATATCTCCTGCAACAGCCTTATCTACTGTTACTCTATTCTTTCCTGAATTAACACATATTTGAGATATTCTTTCTTTACTTGCATTTGCTGAATTAATAACATCTGCTCCTGTTGCTATCTCTCCTTCCAATACTTTAATATATGTTATTTCTCCAATATGTGATTCATTTGCTGTCTTAAACACAAAAAGGACAGGGTCTTTCTTTTCATCATATTGTGCTTTTTCATTATTTGCTTTATATGTTAATCCATAAAGAGCTTCATTAGGACTTGGTACATTATTAGTAAAGAACTCTATCATTCTATCAACACCTATATTCTCTTTTGCTGAAATACTAAGAATAGGGAATACTGTCCTTGCTGCAATACCAAGACGCAATCCTCTTCTTACTTCTTCTATCGTCAAATCTCCACTATCAAAATATTTTTCCATCAAATCATCTGCTCCTGATGCTGCATTCTCAACTAATTTAAGACGAAGTTCCTCTACTTTATCTTTCTCACTATCTGGTATATCAACAATTTGTGCCTTTCCTCCACCTTTTGGATACTTATACATCTTTTGCATAATAAGGTCAACAAAACTATCAAATCCAACTCCTGCATTAACAGGATATTGAATAACTGTTATCTTTTCTCCAAAGTTGTCTTTCAACGCTTTTACTTGCTCATCAAAATTAGCTTTCTCGTGATCTAATTGATTGATTGCCATAATTAGTGGAACATTCATTCTTTCTGCATTTCTGAAAGCTATCTCTGTTCCAACTTCTACTCCTATTTGTGCATTAACTATTACTACGGCTGCTTCAACTGCACTAAAAGCTGATATTAATTCACCTTGAAAATCTGGAAAACCAGGAACATCTATAATGTTTATTTTCTTATCATTACATTCTGCATAAAGTAGTGATGATACAACAGAACTTTTTCTATCTATCTCTATCTCTCTATAATCAGAAAGCGTATTAGAGTCTTCTATTGTGCCTCTTCTTGTAATTATGCCAGAGTTAAAACTCATAGCTTCTGCCAATAAAGTTTTACCTGATTTAGAACCGCCAACAAGTGCTATGTTCTTGATTTGTGAAGTACTGTAAATTTTCATGTTAATTTTTTGAATTAAAATTTATACCTTAATATTTTAAACGTTACAAAATTACTTATTTGATTTTTATTTTCCAACTTTTATAGCAAAAATCTTTAATTTTTTTTTCATATGCCTTATTTTTACTACTCTGCAACCATTTTTATGGTGGAATTTAAACCAAAATAATAAGTTTAAAGAACTAATTTTTGCGGAATAAGATTCCTATAAAATAGTTCTTTGTTATAATTTTAGAATTTAAGATATAAATTTTTTATATTAAAATATGAGAAAATTATTGCTTTACTTTAATGAAAGAAAAACGAAGAGATTTTTTAATAAGTCTTTGTTTTAATGAAAAATCTCTTCGTTTTTTTATGATAAGTCTTTTATGCCTTAGAATTCAATAATATAAGGCATTCTCATTTGAACTCCTTGCATATTACTTAGATTTTTTAATGTTAAAAAGAATGTATATGGTTTGCCTAATTCTTTTGTCAATGATTTTATCTTAGTGTTTTCGTCCATTGAAGAAAGTATTTGTCCCATAATACCCTTAGTTTTAGGATAAACAACAATACCATAATCTTTTAAATTGGCTTTCTTTGCTGCAATATTTATTGCTTTTTGCAATCCGCCATATTCATCTATTAATCCCAAACCTTTAGCATCTTTGCCAGTCCAAACTCTTCCTCTTGCTATACTATTAATATATTCAGGAGTTTTGTTTCTTCCCTTTGCTACTCTACTAACAAATCTCAAATAAAACGTTTCAACATTTCTTTGCATCATCATTTTAGCATCTTCTGTCATTGGTGTTGTAACAGAAAGAGGATTAGAATTAGCGTGAGTTTTAACAGTATCAAATGTTATTCCAAGTTTTTCTTTCAATGCACGATTAAAATTTGGCAAAACACCAAACACTCCTATTGACCCAGTAAGCGTTGTCTCTGATGCAACGATATAAGAAGCATTGCTTGACATTTCATAACCAGCCGATGCTGCCATATCTCCCATAGAAACAATAACCGGCTTCTTTCTCTTAGCTCTAATCACCTCATTAGTAATTAGTTCGGAAGCAATTGCATCACCTCCAGGAGAATTTACACGAAGAACAATTGCTTTTATTTTGTCATTTTCAGCTGCCTTACGAAGAGATTTAACTATCGTTTCGCTACCTATTGACAAATCACTACCTTTACCCTGAGAAACATCTCCATACGCATAAATAATAGCTATGTTATTGCTTTTAACTGTATTTATTTCGCCCATCGTTTGACGATATGCAGAATATTTAATGAAATGTAGTTTTGTACTATTACTCATATTATACTGATTTATAGTATATTTAGTTATTGTATCTTCAAAATCAGTTTTAAAACCAAGATTATCTACTATTCTATTCTTTACTGCATCTTGTGGCAAGAAACCATTTAATGAAGAAACAATATTATTAAACGTATTAATATCAATATGGCGTGATTCTGCTATCTGCGAAGCCATAACATTCCATATAGAACTTAAATATTGATGCGTTTGTTCTCTATTAGCATCTGACATCTTATTTGATATATACATCTCTCCTGCACTTTTATACGCATTATTTTTAGGACGAATCAAAGAGACATCAACACCAAGCTTATCAATTAAATCTTTAATATACATAACTTCTCCACCTAGACCAGAAAGAGTTACCATACCAGCAGGATTTAATTGTATCTTATCAGCAACGGAAGCAATATAATAAGATTTTTGATCACACATATCGCTATAAGCATATATCTTTTTCCCAGACTTTTTGAAATCAAGCAAACAATCTCTTATTTCTTGAGCTGTTGCCATTCCATTTGATTGCAAAACAGACATATTTAACATTATTGCTTTAATGTTATCATCTTCTTTCGCTTTATGTATAACAGCAATAAACTCACTTAATCCTATTGAATTATCATTATCTATTCCATCTTGAATTGCAGAAATAACATTAGAAAAATCATTTGACTCTCTATCATAAACTGGTTTATTAAAATCTATAACCAAAACAGAATTATCTTTAACTTCTTCTGTCTTTGAGCTTGAAGAAACCATTGCTCCTATCATTGCTATTATTACCAACGACACAACAAATAATGATACTAAACTTCCTAAACAAGAAGCGAACGCAAATTTGAAAAATTGTTTCATATCTTTTTATTTTTATTATTTATTAATCTATTATATCTTTTTTATATTATCCATTTCATCTTGACTAATATCAATATTCAAGTCCATAGCAATATTTTCTATTCTTATAACAAATCTTTTATTTTTACCTTTCTCTTGAATTATAAGTCCTTCCATTCCTTTAAATTTTCCATCTACTATCGCCACTTTATCACCTTTTTGAAAAGACATTGAACTTACTGTTATTTCTCTATCGCTTTCAATAAGTTCCTTCATATATTCTATTTGGTTATCTGGAATAGCTGCTGGTTTTTTGTTAAAATAAATAAATCTAACAGCACCTGTTATTTGTAGTGTTTTATACATTTCATCACTATCCACCTTAACAAATATATAAGATGGAATTAAAGGACACAATACAAGCTTTCTTCTATCGCTCCATTTATGTACCTCTCTTTTCAAAGGAAGGTAGCATTCAAAATTATTTTTAATTAATCCTTTTTCTACTACCTTCTCTTTTCTTGGTTGTACATAAAGAGCAAACCATTGTTTCATATAATCTTACAATATTATTGTTAGTTAAGTTTCACGTGAAAATAATTCATTAAAACAAACTATCAATAAGTTTATCATCTGCAATATTAGGTATTGTTACTTTTAACTTAGGATTATTTTCCATAGCTCTTTTAATTGCAAACATAGCGCCATCGTTTCTTGCCCAAGAACGACGAGATATTCCATTATTAACGTCCCAATAAAGCATACGTCTTAGTCTTGCATCAGCTTCTTCACTTCCATCTATAACCATACCAAAGCCTCCATTGATTACTTCTCCCCAACCGATGCCTCCACCGTTGTGAATAGAAACCCATGTTGCACCACGGAAACTATCTCCTATAACATTTTGTATTGCCATATCTGCTGTGAATTGTGAGCCATCATAAATGTTAGATGTTTCTCTAAAAGGAGAATCTGTTCCTGATACATCGTGATGATCTCTTCCAAGAACTATTGGTGCAGATATTCTTCCGCTCTTTATAGCTTCATTAAATGCTGCTGCAATCTTTGTTCTTCCTTCACAATCTGCATAAAGTATTCTTGCTTGTGAACCAACAACAAGATGATTTGCCTTAGCTCCTTTAATCCAAGTAATGTTATCGTGCATTTGTTGTTGAATTTCTTTTGGAGAATGCTTAGCTATTTCTTCCAAAACCTCCATTGCTATCTGGTCTGATTGGTCAAGGTCTTCTGATTTACCTGATGTGCAAACCCAACGGAAAGGTCCAAAACCATAATCAAAGCACATTGGTCCCATTATATCTTGAACATAAGAAGGATAACGGAAAGTTCCGTCTTGTTTCATTACATCTGCTCCTGCCCTACTTGACTCTAACAAGAAGGCATTACCATAATCAAAGAAATACATACCTTTTTCTGCTATCTTATTAATAGCTTTCACTTGTCTTTGTAGTGATTTCTCTACTTCTTTCTTAAATTTTTCTGGCTCTTCTGCCATCATCTTTTGAGATTGTTCAAATGTTAATCCAACAGGATAATAACCTCCTGCAAAAGGATTATGAAGTGATGTTTGATCTGAACCTAAATCTACTTTAATATCATGTGCTGCCAAATATTCCCAAAGATCTACTACATTACCTTGATAAGCAAATGAACGTACTTCTTTGTTTTTACGTGCAGTTTCTACTCTTGCCATTAAGGCATCTAAATTGTCATAGACTTCATCTACCCAACCTTGATCTTTTCTTTTATTTGTTGCTTTTGGATTAATCTCTGCTGTAATAGAAACAACGCCTGCAATGTTACCTGCTTTTGGTTGAGCACCACTCATACCACCTAAGCCTGCTGTAACAAAGAGTTTGCCACCAAGACCATCATTTCCTATCTTTCTCCCTGCATTCAAGACAGTTATAGTAGTACCATGAACTATTCCTTGTGGCCCTATATACATCCAAGAGCCTGCTGTCATCTGTCCATATTGTGAAACTCCAAGAGCATTGTAGCGTTCATAATCATCTTGTTTTGAATAATTTGGAATAACCATACCATTTGTTATAACAACTCTTGGTGCTTCTTTGCTTGAAGGGAAGAGTCCCATTGGAAGACCTGAATACATGGCAAGTGTTTGCTCATCTGTCATAGTTGCTAAGTACTTCATAGTAAGACGATACTGTGCCCAATTTTGAAAAGCTGCTCCATTGCCACCATAAATAATAAGTTCATGTGGATGTTGTGCTACTGCTGGATCAAGATTGTTTTGTATCATAAGCATCATTGCAGCTGCTTGACGACATTTTGCTGGATATTCATCAATACTTCTTGCATACATCTTATAAGAAGGACGAAAACGATACATATATATTCTTCCATAAGTCTCTAATTCTTCCAAA
The DNA here is from genome assembly GCA_022482545.1 of Bacteroidales bacterium. Taxonomy (GTDB): domain Bacteria; phylum Bacteroidota; class Bacteroidia; order Bacteroidales; family P3; genus Scybalousia_A. The sequence continues at coordinate 73,221 of JAKVOZ010000005.1, read as the reverse complement.
AATTCTTTTGCAAGCTCATTATGAAACTTAGGATTAAAATATCTTAAAGCGTTTTTAAGAGCAAGTTTTTTCTCTTTCTTAGTTAGTATATCTTTACGCTTTGGTGCATGGCTAATTGTTGTGTCGTAAGGTTTTTTCTCTGGCAAGTAGTCAGGAATACCTTCTAAAATCTCTTGTTTAAAATCCATTTTTATTTATTATTTTTTGTTTTATTTACTTATTATTTTCTTTCCATTTATTTGAATTTACAAAGATAAGATTTTTTCTTTATTTTTTTATCACTAAAATGAAGAAAAAATTAATTATTTCTTCGTTTTAGCAAAAAATTACTTCGTTTTTAATTTGTTCAAATAATATTGTTTTTAATAATTTGTTTTAATTAATTTTCCACTTGTACTACTTAGACATTTGAGATATAAATTCTTTTAAAAGATTGCAAAAATCCAAATGTTTAGTAAAAGGGAGTGTTTTACCATCATCATAAATAGTATGATATTCATTATATTCTTTACCATAAGTAAAAAGGAAAAATGCTGGCACTCCTTTCTTATCAAACGGACAATGGTCGCTATTACAAGAGTTCTCTGCAAGATTAATATTTAAAAATGCACGATTTTCATCATTAATCCTTTTTAAAATCTCGCCTTGCTTTGAATGATTTTTGCCATTTATTACTGCAACTCCTTGTGAACCTGTTCCGCACATATCCAAGTTAAGCAAAAACTTTACTTTACTTAAATCAACAAGCGGATTATCAGCAGCATATTTAGAACCATAAAGACCTATCTCTTCGCCACTGCAAAACAAGAAAACCATTGTATAAGGAGATGGATGTTTGGCATAATATTTTGCTAAATCAAGATTGACACAAGTACCCGAAGCATTGTCAGCAGCCCCCGGAAACATTGCTTTGCCACACATTCCTAAATGATCATAATGAGAAACTATCATAAAACAAGAGTCTTTACAACGAGTTCCATCTATTTTTGCCCATACATTTTGAGTTTTATAGCCTTCTACGTACTCCGATTCAATATTTAATTCCAAGTAATCTATCTTATTCTTAGGTATTTGCACGCCTTTTAATAATAATACAGGAACTCTATAAACACTTGTTGAAATAGGATATTGTATCTTGTCATATCCTTGAATTATTATAAGATTTGGTTCGCAAAAGTTATCTTTTATCTTTCTGATAAATAGAACTATATCATGATAAGAAAGAATATTTTGATTAAATATTAACACTTTATTGTTCAATTTTTTGAAATCAACTTTTGTGAACTTTTCTTTATCATTGAAAACTAAGCATTTAGTATTCTCAATCTTTTTATAACAACTTGCAGACGAGCCAAATACAAGATAATCTACACCCTCTATCTTAATACTATCTTTATTATGAATAGCCAAACGCATACTTTTTATGTTGTTTATATTGATTGGAAACTGCTGAAAACCATTATCTCCCATAAGAGTTAAGCCATCATTTGCAAGTTCATTCTTTATAAAAGTAGCAGCTTTTAAATTGCCATCATATTGATAACCTCTACCACTCATCGTTTTACTAGTAAGTGTATCAAGACAATAATATGCATACTTATAACTTTGAGAATATGCTAATGAACTAATTATCATTAAAATAATAAAAAATATTTTTTTCATCTTATTTGTATTTATTGATTCGAATTAATTAAAACTCTTGCATTGTTCCAATCTTTTTTCCAAACATCATCATTTATAATATTATTATCCTTATCCAGACTTTGTCCTTTATTATTCTTTTTAACTATTTTTGCTTTTCCTTCCAATAACATTTTTTCTATTGTACTGAAAATTAAGCTATCATCTATTTTTTCTTTACTGAGATTTAATCCTAACTCATTATTGAACAAATCCATATCTTCTCCTGCCTTATCATAACCAGACATTAATTGAGTTTTAAAAACATATTCATTATATTTTTCATAAATTTTTCCAAGTCTTCTTGCTTTTGATATCCCAATATTTTTAGAAAGATTATACATCCAAAAAATATGACGAAAAGCATCAAACTTTTCTCCTTCACTATTTCCGCCAAGAAAATTTTTTTTATTTAAACTATCCATAACATTAATTACATAATTTGAAATTTTCTGAGCTTTTTTTATTGAAGAATAATTTTTCATTACCCATACTTTATCTTCAAAACTTAAACTCTTTAAAATTTTCTTATAATTTTGAGAAAATATATTAGAATAGAAAAAAATAAAAAATAAAGCTATTAGAATTTTAATTCCATTTTTCATAATTTTTTAAGTCTGTATATTTTTAAAAATCCCATACTTTTATCATCTCTACTATTTTTTTTGAAGCTATGACGAGGAAAAAAACAATAAAAAACGTTATAATTAATTGATATATTTAATATTATAACGTTTTTTAGTAAAGTGAAAATATTACTTAATTATACCAAGATTTTTTGATATTTCAAGCATCTTTTCTATTGGTTTTCTTGCTTTTACAATAGTTTCAGCATCTAATTTTATTTCATAAGTCTCTTTTTCCAAAGAATTCAAAACTTTTTCCATTGTATTTAATTTCATATAACGACAATCATTACATGCACAAGATTCACTATTTGTAACAACAAGAAATTCTTTATCTGGATTATCATTTTGAAGTTTATGAAGTATTCCAGATTCTGTTGCAACAAGAAATTGTTTTTTATCACTTTTTTTAACAAATTCAATCATTCCTTTTGTTGAACCAATATAATCTGCAAGTTTCAAAACTGCATCATTACATTCTGGATGAGCAATAAGAACAGCATTTGGATATTCTTTTTTCATCTTTAATGTATATTCTGCTGTAAGTTGTTCATGAACTTCACATGTTCCATGATAAAGAACCATATCTCTACCTGTAACTCTATTAATATATCCACCTAAATTTTTATCTGGAGCAAAAATAATTTTCTTATCTTTTGGTATTGAATTAACTATTTGAAGGGCATTTCCAGAAGTACAAATAATATCTGAAAGAGTTTTAATTTTTGCTGAACAATTAACATAAGATATAACAATATGATTAGGATATTTTTCTTTAAAAGATTTAAATTCATCATATTGACAAGAATCAGCTAATGAACATCCAGCTTCTTTATCAGGAATAATAACTTTTTTTTCTGGATTTAATATTTTTGCAGTTTCACCCATAAAATGAACACCACAAAAAAGAATTAATCTTTCTTTTGTTTCTTTAGCCTTTTGAGCAAGATTAAGACTATCGCCAACATAATCAGCAATGTCTTGTATCTCTGGTATTTGATAGTAGTGTGCTAATATAATTGCATTTTTTTCTTTCTTTAATCTTTTTATATTTTCTACAATATTTGCCATAATTTTAGCTATATTTTATTTTTTTAATAGTAGTTTTTTTATTTAACTTTTGTATTATATATAATATATATTTTTTATTTAAATATATTCTTCTTCTTATATAATGCTGTTAATAATGTTAAAAAAAAGTATTATCAACAGAATATTTTGCAAAAATAAGCATTTTATTAACAATTAAAAAATATTTTCTTTATTATTTAATAATATAATTTACAATTATTTAATATAGAAAATATAAAAATTTATAACATAATTAAATGTTAAAAACTTATTTATTAATTTATTTTAATTCTGTGTTAAAAAGCATTTAAAAAAAAGTTTAAATCTTGATAATTTTTCACTAAAAGGAAGAAATATTTTTTTTATTTAAAGTTTTTTCACTAAAAAAATAAAGATATAAACAAATTATTATTGATAAGTTTATTAAATGATTATTAAATAGTTATTAAATTTTTATTAAATTTGCAACTAAGTAAAAATATTAAAAAACAGAAAGATAAGATTTTTTATATTATTTTTGCATTTAAAAGTTATTAACAGATTAGTAAATATGACAGAAATTATACCTATGGCATCAGACCATGCAGGGTTTGAATTAAAAGAAAAATTAAAGAAATATCTTGAACAACAAGGATATACAATAAAAGATATGGGATGTTATTCAAGTGATAGTGTAGATTATCCAGATATGATTCATCCACTTGCTAAAGAAATAAATGAAAATAAATATCCTTTTGCAATTATTATGTGTGGAACAGGTAATGGTGTTTCTATGGTCGCTAATAAATATCCTTTTGTTAGATGTGCATTATGTTGGGATAAAGAATTAGCTGCTCTTGCTAAACAACACAATAATGCTAATATAATAGCTTTACCTGCTCGTTTTATAAGTTTTGAAAAAGCTAAAGAAATAGTTAATACATATTTAAATAGTAGTTTTGAGGGAGATAGACATTTAAGAAGGATAAATAAAATACCTATATCTAAATAAAAAATATAATATAATAATGAATTCAAGTAGCTATAAAAATTATTTGTTAGACTGTAAAAAATCTATAAATAAAGATAAAAAAATTAATCTTTGTTCTATTGAAACAACGGATCTATCTTTAGATGTTTTTCGTAACTTTGATAAAGTAAAACAATTAGCATCAAATATACGCTATAAATTCATTAATGAGATTGATAAAAATCTTATAATTTTTGATAAGAATTTCACTGAAAATGGAGGTAATATTCATTGGTGTATTGCTTATGATGATTTTATGGAAAAACTTTTAAGACTTCTTGATAAAGAAAATATTAAATCAACTAATATTTTTTCATCTATGTTTACAGAAGAGCTTGGAGTTGAAACGATTAAAGACGAATCAGACATAAAAATTAATCCAAAAACTAATGATAGTATTATTTTTGCCCCGCAATTTGGTATAATAAATAGTGGAAGTTTGTTTTTAAATTTTAATTCTGCCTATGATATGGAGCTTGTTTTAGGTAGCAAGTTAAAAATATTTGTACTTCCTATAAATGATTTTCTTTTCAAAATAGAAGATATTGAAATATTTTCTCATCTTTATTCAATATATAAAAATAAAATAGATTATCCTTATCTTACTTCTGTTTATACACCATCACCACTTGAAAAAGACAACAATGTTCATCTTTTTTTAGTTGATAATGGAAGAAGTAACATATTAGAAAATAAAGATATACGCAAAGCTTTAACATGTATACATTGTGATGCTTGCAAAAAAGTTTGCCCTGTATATAATATTATAGGAGATAAACCTTATGATAATATTTTTTCTGGTCCAATAGCAAACGTTATTCTTCCTTTTACAGAAAATATTGAAAGTTATAAACATTTAGCTTTTAGTTCATGTACTCTTTGTGGTAATTGTTCTAAAATATGTCCAGTAAATATTCCTGTTTCAGAGCTTATAATTTCTAATAAACATTATTTCTTTGAAAATAAATATATGGATATTCAAGACAATAGATTAACAAAAAATTTGAGTAAGACATTGTTATTTAGAAATAAGATGAATGCTAAAAAGTTTATTAAGAATTTAAAAATAAAGATGTTATTAAATTCAAGTATAACTGAGAAATATATTTTTACTAAATCTACATTTAATCAACAATATCAAATAAATAATAATAATGAATCAAATAAGAATTAATGATATTGATAATTTAGATTATTTAAAAAATCTTATTTTTCAAAACAACATAGCAGATTTTGAAAAAGAGATAAATAGTATTGTTATTAAAGGGAAAGAAGATTTTAAAGAAAAAGAAATTTTAGAAAAAAGTTTATATCTTTTAGATTTAACAACTCTACATAATACTGATAATAAACAAGATATAGAAAAACTTATTGAAAATAGTCATTTTAATATTAATGGTGTTGAAGGTTATGTTGCTGGGTTGTGTATTTTTTCTAATTTATTGCCAATATTAAATAGTTTTAATATTAATAAAGATATTAAAAAAGTTGTAGTTTCTGGTGGTTTTCCAACTGGGCAAATGTTTTTAAACTCAAAATTGACAGATATTTCTTTTGCAATTGAGAATAATGCAGATGAAATAGATATACCAATAAATAGAGGTTTATTTTTTGAGAATAGAAAAGAATTAGAAAGGGAATTAATAGAAATAAAAAATCTTATAAATCAAGCAAATAACGTAAAATTGAAAGTGATTTTGGAAACAGGAGAATTGCAAACATTAAAAAATGTTTATGATGCTTCAATGATAGCAATGGAATGTGGTGCAGATTTTATAAAAACTTCAACTGGGAAAATATCAACAGGTGCAGATATTTATTCATCTGCTGTTATGATGATAGCAATAAGAGATTTTTTAAAGAAAAGCAATAATGAAAAATTGATAGGATTTAAGGCAGCAGGAGGATTAAAAAATAAAGAGCAGATTTTTGCGTTTATTTCTTTGTTTTATTTTTTTATTTCGAAGAAATATTGCAATAAATCTTCGTTTCGTTTTGGGTGTAGTAATTTAAAAAATGAGATAATTAATAATTTAAAAAAAATATAAAAATAATAATTTTGTAATATGAGACAGTTAAGAGCTAAATTAGCAAAAGATCCAATTTTACAACAAGCAAATCAGATTAAAGCAGCTGGTGTTTATCCTTATTTCAGACCAATTCAAAGTGATCAAGATACAGAAGTGATGATGAATGGTAAGAAGGTGTTGATGTTTGGGTCTAATAGTTATCTTGGTTTAACAAATCATCCTAAAATTAAAGAGGCAAGTATAGAAGCTATACGCAAATATGGAACAGGATGTGCAGGGAGTCCTTATCTTAATGGTACAATGGATATTCATATAGAATTGGAGGAAAAACTTGCTTCGTTTGTAGGTAAAGAAAAAGCAATAGTTTATTCAACAGGATTCCATGCTAATATAGGAGCTCTATCTGTAATCGTTGGAAGAGGAGATTATATAATATGTGATGAACTTGATCACGCATCTATTGTAGATGGAAGAAGATTATCTTTTGCAACTATTTTGAAATATAAGCATAATGATATGAATTCATTAGAAGAGGTATTGCAAAGATTACCAAAAGATAGTATTAAGTTAATAACAGTTGATGGAGTTTTCTCAATGGAAGGAGATATAGCAAATTTGCCAGAAATAGTTAATCTTGCTGACAAATACAATGGGTCTATTTATGTTGATGAAGCACATTCATTAGGTGTTTTTGGAAAAGAGGGTAGAGGACTTTGCAATCATTTTGGATTAACAGATAAAGTAGATGTAATAATGGGAACATTTAGTAAATCTCTTGCTGCAATTGGTGGTTTTGTTGCTGCTGATGCAGATACAATGAATTTTATTCGTCATCATTCTCGTTCATATATCTTTTCAGCATCTATTTCTCCTGCTGCAACGGCAAGTGTTATTGCTGCTCTTGATGTAATAAAAGAAGAGCCAGAACGTATTTCTCATCTTTGGGATATAACAAATTATTCATTAAAATTGTTTAGAGAATTTGGTTTTGAGATAGGACCAACACAAACACCTATCATACCTCTTTATATTCGTGATATGGAGAAAACATTTCTTGTAACAGAAGACCTTTATGAAAATGGTATCTTTGTTAATCCTGTTGTTCCACCTGCATGTAGTCCAGATGCTACTCTTATTCGTTTTTCTCTTATGGCAACACATACAAAAGAACAAATAGATAGAGCAGTAGATGTTCTTGTTAAGGTATTTAGAAAATACAATATAATAAAATAACACAGCAAAACATAAAGATAACCAATATATGAGTAATATTACTATAAAAGAAGTACCAACCAATAGTTCATCATCTTGGTGGGGAAGTAGTAAATTGTTTAATGATTTTTTATACTTTCCATATAAATTGTTTAAAGATGATAAGATGTGGGTTCCGCCACTACTTATTGATGAAAGAACAACACTAAATAAGAAAAAGAATCCTGCATTAGAATTTTGTGAGTACAAGATGTTCCTGGCTTATAAGGACAAAGAAATTGTTGGAAGAATTATTGGAATGATAAATAACAAAGCTAATGATATATGGAAAAGAAAATACATTCGTTTTGGTTGGTTTGATTTTATAGATGATAAAGAAGTTGCTAAGAAATTATTAGATGCAGTAGAGCAATGGGGAAGAAGTCGTGGGCTTGACCATATAATAGGTCCTATGGGATTTACAGATATGGATAAAGAAGGAATGATGGTAGATGGATTTGATACTCTTTGCCCAATGGCTTGCTATTATAATCCTGCATATTATCCAAAAAATATAGAGCAACTTGGTTATGAAAAAGAAGTTGATTGGGTACAATATGAAATACCAGCAAATCAACCAGTGCCAGAGAAGATGTCAAGGATAAACAATTTAATAAAAGAGAAATATCATCTTAGAATAGTTGAAGGAATATCTAAAAAAGAGTTGGCACAACATTATGGACATAAAATATTTAATACATTAAATGATGCTTTTTCTCATCTTTATGGTTATGTACCTTTAAATTCTAAACAGATTGATTTTTATGTTAAACAGTATCTTTCTTTTGTTGATTTAAAGTTAGTATGTTTAGTTGTAGATGATAAAGATGATGTTGTTGCTTTCGGTATTTCAATGCCAACACTTTCAAGAGCTCTTCAAAAAAGTAGAGGTAAACTTCTTCCTTTTGGATGGTATCATTTCCTTAAAGCATTAAAAAATTATGATTATATAGATCTTTATGTTAATGGTGTTGCACCAGAATGGCAGAACAAGGGCGTGCATTCTATTTATTATGCAAAGATGAATGAAAATTATATTGCTCTTGATTCAAAGATGGCAATAGCTAATCCACAGCTTGAAACAAATCAAGCATCACAGATTTGGCAAAAATATGATTCAAAAATAGCAATTCGCAGACGAGCATATATAAAAGCATTATAAGATAAAATGAAGAAAGTATTAGTAACTGGTGCAAGTGGTTTTATTGGTAGCACTCTTATTGACCGTTTGCTTGAAATAGGAGAATATGATGTTTATGCTGGTATTAGAAAAACGAGTAATAAACGCTATCTTCAAGATAATAGAATAAAGTTTATAGAGCTTAATTACACAGATACTAATGTATTAAAACAACAATTAGATGAAAATAATTTTGCTTTCATCTTTCACCTTGCAGGAATAACAAAGGCAAAACATAAAGAAGATTTTGATAAGATTAATTTTCTTTACACTAAACATCTTGTTGATTGTTTAAATAACACAGACACTAAACTTGTGTATATGTCTTCATTTGCAGCTCACGGTCCTGCAAGCGAAAAACCTTTTATGCCAGCAAAAGTAACAGATAAAAATACTCCTAATACTTATTATGGTAAATCAAAACTAAAATCCGAACAATATATTCAAGATAATTTTAATGGTAAATATATCATTTTACGTCCAACAGGAGTATATGGTACACGTGAAACAGATTATTTTGTATACTTTCAAACACTTAATAATCATATAGATGTTTCTCTTGGAATGACTCCCCAACGTTTGACTTTCATCTATTCAAAAGATTTAGTTGATGTATGTATTTTGGCAGCAGAAAGTGAAAAAACTAACAAGATTTATTTTGTTAGTGATGGCAATCTTTATCTTGATAAGGATTTTGCTAAGATAACAAAAAATGTTTTAAATACTTGGACAATATCAATACGTTTTCCGCTATTTATAGTTAAGGGGATAGCTTATTTTCTTGATTTTCTTGGTAATGTTCTTGGCAAACAATTCACGTTAAATAAAGATAAATATAATATTCTTGCAGCAAGGAATTGGGATTGTGATATAACAGAACTCAAAGATGACCTTAAATTTCAGCAAAAATACGATTTAGAAAAAGGAGTTAAAGAAGCTATCGCTTGGTATAAACAAGAGAAGTGGCTTAAATAAGTAATAGAATTAGAAATTAAATTAACAAATAAATACATTGCTAATGTACTGCCAGTACATTGCTGTTGTACTGATAATACATTGCTAATGTACTGGCAGTACATCGCAAAAAGGAAATAGATGTACTGGATTTAGTAATATGTTTTTTATCATCGAATCAAAATAAAAGAACAATCTTTCTTGTTGAATAGGATTAAGAGGTGAGAAAACAGTTCTTTAATCCAGTAAAATAGAATCAAAAGACATTTTAATAGAATCAAGAGATAATTAGAGAGAATAATATGCAATAAAAAAACCTTTTACATTAACGTAAAAGGTTTTTTTGAGTATGTTATTTAAAAATATTATGTTCTTAGAAACGAATACCTATTGTTGCTTCTATTAGATGTTTGTTTATTGATGTTGTTGTGATAGGGTTGTTGTCGTTGCTATACATAAAATATTTACCATCGCTTTGTTTTCCATAAGCATAAGCTAAATCAAATGTATAGAATTTTCCTTTATATCCAACGCCACAAGTAACATAATCCCAACTACCATCATTTATTGCTGATTGATAAGGATTACCTATGTTAGCATAACCAGCTCTTAAATACATTTTATCAAGTTTCATTTCACCTCCAACACGGAAGGTATTAGCACTTTTAAACATATTGTCAATATTATTGTTTAGTTCTGTCTCTGTTTTCGTATTATCGTCCATATCAAAAGTCATAAAACTATAATCAGCGTATTCATAATCAAAACTTAATGTTCCTGCAATCTTACTCTTATTGTTGCCAAGCACAACAGCAGCACTTGTTAAGAAACGGAAAGGTGTGTGCATGTTGTATGATAGAGTAGGGAACCAACCGCCGTCCCATTGATTATATTGAACTTCTGCATAATAATCATCTTTAACAGAATAGTAAGTAGGAGTATGAATAGCAACACCAAGACGTAACCATTGTACTGGTTTAGCGATTAATCCAAGTTTTAAATTAACACCTGTTGCAGAAAGATCTTGTTCTGTATTGTAAGTATAGTAACCTGTTGATTGTCCTGCAACGTATCTTTCCTCAGAAAAAGAAGTTTTGCAAGTATAATCTCCAAAAGGAATACCAAGAGTTGCTCCAAGATATAACCAATTCTCATAGTTAGTACTTAAAGACATTGAAAACTCGTTTAAATAACCACTTTCTCTTATTGATTTAATTTGATTGAAAGTACCATTTGTATAAACAGAAGAAATAGTACCATTGCTATCCAAACTAACAACACCAGAAGTTATGAAATTGTTTTTAGAATCTTGATTATTTACTATATTGTCCATAACAAAAGCATCAATATATGATTTATTTAAATCATTTCTTACAATTTTTGTTCTGTTATTAAAGTTCATCAAACGATTTAGTCCAAAAGAAACCTGAACATGTTTGAATGCGTCTTTACTACTATTCTTAAAATCCAATACCATACCAAGATTACCATAGTTATAAGCAGGATAGGAGTCGTGAGTGTTTAAACCATTGAAGTTAGATTTAGTGTAAGTTATATCCATACCAGAAGAAAATGTTAATTCACTTCGTGTATAAAGACCTAAACCAGCAGGATTATAATGTGATGCCATAATATCACCACCTATTGCACCTATTGCACCTGCTTTGCCAATATAAGAGGCTGTCCCATTTATTCCATATTGACTATAAAGCAATGGAAATGTTTCGTTTTGTGCATTAAGACTTAGCATACCTAAGATTCCACATGCGAAAATTAATATCTTTTTCATTTTTTTATCTTTTTTAAATTGTTATTCTTTAATTATGTTAATATCTTTTTATCTATGTATTCCGCCACCGCTATGAGAACCAGAACTACTGCCACCACGAGAACCACCAGAAAAACTACCACCACTGCTTCTGCCACTACCAAAAGATGAAGAAGAACGAGAATTAGAATAAGTTCTTGAAGGTTGAGAAGTAGTTCTTTGCATTGTTCTTGAATTATTATTACTATTGAAAGAGTTGTTATTACTTCTTCTAAATTCATTAGAACTTCTTTGTTGACGAACAGCAGGAGGAGTATATGTTCTTTGTATTGTGTTACTGTTTATTTGTCTATTGCCATTATTATAGTTTCTAAAATTGTTATTGTTACTATTGCCTTGATTTAAATTATTGTTAGGTCTTTGTAAGCGAGTAACAGGTTTTTGAAATCTTTCTTGATTATTGTTATTGACGATAGTATTATTATCTCTTTGAATTTGATTGCCACGAGATAATGTTCTATTACCATTTTGATTATTTGTGTTGCCATATCTTTGGATATATTTGTCTCCGAAAGAAGGAGTAGTATTTGATGTTCCTCTTGATAAAGAAGGATTACCTTTTGTTGAAGGCTCTCCTGTATATCCTGGACGAGAAATATTTGAAGAATTGTTTCTTGCTATTCTTCCACTACCATCATTTGGACGATAAAAACTTGAATTTCTATCCCAACTATTATAATACCAAGGACTATGCCAATCATTCCAATGATAAGGACAACCCCAAGCATATCCATAATTATAATACCAAGGATCCCAACCCCAGCCATAATAATATGATGGATACCACCAACGATAACCTAAATATATACTTGTTCCCCAAAGAAGAGGATCGCTAACATACCAACCAAGATTAGTATAGTAATCATCATAATAGTTGTATATAGGATAAGGATTATGAAAACGACGCAAACGTGCTGCATAAGCATAATCATAATAGTCGTCCATATTAAAATCATTATCATAACTACTACTATTGTTTATAGTATCATTATCATTAGGCTCGTAAGCATTATCGTTATTTTCTTGTTGATTTTGCCTTTTATCAATCTCTTCTCTATATTCTTTTGAAGAATGTTTAAAACGAGGGTCTTGATAAATGTTTCGTCCTTCTTGTCTTGCTTCTAAGGCTTCTTGTTCTTGAATATCTTGTTCGCTTGAATAAACATCATCATAACTTATTGCTTGATTTTCAACGCCACAACTTGTTAATAATAATGTTGCTACTCCAAATAGAGATAATGGAACAAAATGCCAACATCTAAGTTTAATTTTTATAAAATTCATAATAACCTCCTATATTTCTTATTAAATTACTTCAAGTTTTTGTATCTTTGCAACGTTTTTTAAATGTAAAACATTGTTTTAAGATACTTTTTATAAAATAAGTATCAAAAACTGTACCAAAACACTATAAAAATGGCAAAAGATTTTATAACAAGAAAAGAAAATTACTCAGAATGGTATAATGAATTAGTTGTAAGAGCTGATTTAGCAGAGAATTCTTCAGTAAGAGGCTGTATGGTTATCAAGCCTTATGGATATGCAATATGGGAAAAGATGCATACATTAATGGATAATATGTTTAAAGAGACAGGACATCAAAATGCTTATTTTCCTCTTTTTATTCCAAAATCATATTTTGAAAAAGAAGCAGAACATGTAAAAGGTTTTGCAAAAGAATGTGCTGTTGTTACGCATCATCGTTTAAGAGCAAAACCTGATGGAAGTGGTCTTGAACCAGATCCAGACGCTAAACTTGAAGAAGAACTTATTGTTAGACCAACATCTGAAACAATCATTTGGGATACTTACCGCAGATGGATAAAATCATATCGTGATTTACCTATTCTTTGTAATCAATGGGCAAATGTAGTTCGTTGGGAGATGAGAACAAGAATGTTTTTGCGTACAGCAGAGTTTCTTTGGCAAGAAGGTCATACTGCCCATGCAACAAAAGACGAGGCAGAGAAAGAAGCTAAAAAAATGATGGAAGTTTATGCTACTTTTGCTGAAAGATATATGGCTATGCCGGTTGTTCGTGGAGTTAAATCAGAGAACGAAAAGTTTGCAGGAGCTGTTGATACATATTGTATTGAAGCAATGATGCAAGATGGTAAAGCACTTCAAGCAGGTACTTCTCATTTCTTAGGACAAAACTTTGCAAAAGCTTTTGATGTTAAGTTCTTAAACAAAGATAATCAATTGGAATATGCGTGGGCTACTTCTTGGGGATCTTCTACTCGTTTAATGGGAGCTTTGATTATGACTCACTCAGATGATAATGGCTTAGTTCTTCCACCACTTCTTGCTCCAATAGAAGTTGTTATGATACCTATTTATAAGACCGATGAAGAAAAGACAATGATTAATGAATTGGCACAAAGACTTCAAAAAGAATTACAAGCAAAAGGTATTAAAGTAAAATATGATAACGATGAAAACACTAAACCAGGTTGGAAATTTAATGAGTATGAGTTTAAAGGTGTACCAGTTAGATTAACTCTTGGTGCAAGAGACTTAAAACAGGGTCTTGTTGAGGTCTTTCGTAGAGATACTCTTGCAAAAGAAAATCATAATGTAGAGAATATTGTATCTTATGTTGAAGACCTTTTGAAAGATATTCAGCAAAACCTTTATAATAAAGCCTTAAAATATAGACAATACAATACAAGAGAAGTTAATTCTTGGGAAGAATTTAAAGTAGAAATAGAAAAAGGTGGTTTTCTTCTTTGTCATTGGGATGGAACAACAGAAACAGAAGAAAAGATAAAAGAAGAAACTAAGGCTACTATTCGTTGTATTGCTCTTGATGCAAAAGAGGAAGAAGGCAAATGTATTTATAGTGGCAAACCTTCTCATAGAAGAGTGATTTTTGCAAGAAATTATTAAAAACAATAAATCTTATGGTAAACATAACCATTAAACAAGCAAGAAAAGAAGATGTTAGCATTATCTTAGACTTCATAAAACAGTTGGCACTTTATGAAAAAGAGCCACAAAGTGTTGAGGCAACAAAAGAAATACTAACTAAATCTCTTTTTGTTGAACACTCAGCTCATTGTGTCTTTGTATGCGAAGGAGAGAATAAGGTTGGGTTTGCTTTATATTTCTATAACTTCTCTACTTGGAAAGGTAAGAAAGGATTGTATTTAGAAGATTTGTTCGTATTAGAAGAGTATAGACATAAAGGATATGGTAAGGCTCTCTTATCTTATTTGGCAGCAAAAGCAGTTAAAGAAGATTGTGGTAGATTTGAATGGATTGTTTTAGATTGGAATTCTCCTTCTATTGCTGTTTATAAATCTCTTGGAGCAAAACCAATGAGTGATTGGACAGTATTTCGTTTAGAAGGCAATGAACTTTCTTCTCTTGCAAAGCAAAACAAATACTAAAAAGTAGATTAATAGAGATACAAAAATTAAACGAAGAAATAATTTGTTAAAATGAAAAGTTAACAAATTATTCCTTCGTTTTTATTTAATATTACAACAACTTGTCAATATCTTGTTCAGAAGTTGATATTGTACCTATTTGAAATTTATCAATAAGAACATTAAGTACATTTTTAGAAACAAATGCTGGAAGAGTTGGTCCAAGATGTATGTTCTTAACTCCTAATGACAACAAGGCAAGAAGAACAATAACTGCTTTTTGTTCATACCATGCTATATTATATATAATAGGTAGTTTGTTTACATCATCAAGTTTGAAAGCATCTTTAAGTAATAAGGCAGTCTTTACAAGAGAATAACTATCATTACATTGACCTGCATCAAGTACTCTTGGTATGCCGTTAATATCTCCTAAGTTTAGTTTGTTGTATCTGTATTTTGCACATCCAGCAGTAAGGATAACACAATCTTTTGGTAAGAGTTCAGCAAAACGAGTGTAGTATTCTCTTGATTTCATTCTTCCATCGCAACCTGCCATAACAACAAAATGTTTTATATTACCTTTTTGTATCTCTTCTACTACTTTTCCAGCTAATTGCTCTACTTGATTGTGAGCAAAACCTCCTATTATTTCTCCATGTTCTATTTCCTTTGGTGGTTGGCATTGTTTAGCCATAGCAATAAGTTTAGAAAAATCTTTCATCTTTCCTTCTTCTCTTTCACCAATATAATGACTTCCTATTAAACCTGTTGAACCTGTTGTAAAGATTCTATCAATGTATGTTGCATCTTTTGATGGTGGCACAATACAATTGGTTGTGAAAAGGATAGGACCATTAAATGATGTAAATTCTTCTTTTTGTTTCCACCATGCGTTGCCATAATTGCCTACGAAGTTAGAGTATTTTTTAAAGAAAGGATAGTAATGAGCAGGTAACATCTCACCGTGAGTATAGACATCAATGCCTGTGCCTTGTGTTTGAATAAGTAGTTCTTCCAAATCTTTTAAAT
The DNA here is from genome assembly GCA_022482545.1 of Bacteroidales bacterium. GTDB lineage: Bacteria > Bacteroidota > Bacteroidia > Bacteroidales > P3 > Scybalousia_A. The sequence continues at coordinate 57,189 of JAKVOZ010000005.1, read as the reverse complement.
CGTGTCCGCTAACAAGAATAGCAGGATTGTTTTTTACACCTATATTTACTTTTGTAATCTCTGGATTGCCATATGTAGAAGTGTTAGCCTTATCAAGCATTGCCATAGCCTTAAATCCTGTGTTTCCAACAGACAAAGTCATCGCAATAAGTTCATCAACACTTGCTTCTTTTCTTGAAACACAAAACAAAGCATCTTCTATTTGTTTATATATCTCATCATCTTCAAACCCTAACATTAAAGCATGCTGAGTATAAGCAGCCATACCTTTAATACCATAAATGATTAGTTGTTTCAAACTCCTTATATCTTCATTCTCCTCACTTAAAACACCTACTTTTTCTTTAAAGTTAAGATATTCTTCTTCTGTTGGATTAAAATATACTTCGTCCATATCAGGTAAACAAACACTATTCTCTTTTGCTTTCTCTATTAACTTAATCTTATGAGAGAAAATAACGTTTGTTTTTTCTTTTATAGACTCATAATCAAAATTTGCATTAGTAATAGTAGAGAAGATAGCATCAAGCATAAGACGAGAAGCCTTATGACAAGCAATATCTTTTTCTCTAAGTTTTTTATTAACTATTGCCATACCTCTAACACCATAAAGCATAGTGTCCATTAAGCATGCTACTTGTGGATCTTTGCCACAAACGCCTTTTATTTTACAGCCTACGTTAAGTGCTGTCTCTTGACATTGAAAACAAAACATATTTTCCATAGTTTTTTCCTCCTTATTTTAAGTTTATGTTGCAAAAGTACTTTCCAAAATAAAAAAACGTTGTAATAAATATTACAAAACCACAAATTTTTTTAATATTTTTGCAACATTATGGAAGAAAATATTTTACAATGTCCTTTGTTTTATTCAATGGATATAGAACAAGTGAAGAAAGTGCTTAGTATTAGTGTTGGTAGACGCAAATACATAAAAGGACAAACAATAGTTTTTCAAGGGGATAGTTATGATTTTATTCATCTTCTTCTTTCTGGTGAGGTAGCAACAATAATGTCTAATGTGGAAGGTAGAAACATAAAAATAGAAACTATTTCTGCTCCTAATGTTCTTGCTCCTGCAATATTCTATGCAGAGCAAAATAAAATGCCTGTTGAAGTCGTGGCAAATAGTGAAGTTGTTTCTTTGCCTATATCAAAATCGGATTTCACTTTTATGCTTGAAAATAACAAACAGATGATGATAAATTTTATTAAGATGATAAGTAATCGTTCTGCTTTCTTAACTACAAAAGTTAGAATGTTATGTTTCAAAACCATAAGAAGCAATTTTGCTGGTTATCTTTTGAATATCAGCAAGCAAAACAACAATCTCTCTTTTTCCATACCTAATTCGCAACAAGAAATAGCAGATAAGTTTGGAGTAACTCGTCCTGCTCTTGCCAACGTTATAGGCGATATGACAAAAGAAGGAATAATCATTTCAAGGGGAAAAGAATTTAAAATACTTGATAATCAACAATTAATAGCAATATCTAATAATAAATAAATATTTTACAAAAATATCATAACAAAATCTAATAAAGAAAGAAAAATACTTGTTTGTCTAAAAACGAAACTGCGATAACGCCTCATACGTTCAAAAAGTGCAAGCCACTTGTCATCTGTCCGTGATTTTTGAAAGCATACAGAGTTGAAATTGTTCTATTTTTCCTATAATTATAGGATATTTGGGTAAAAAGTGTTCTAAAAGGACAAAAATCAATAGTTTTATCACCAAAATCTTTTGCTAAACTAATGAAATAGAATAAAGAACTATTTTATTATCTTTTGATTCCATTAAAATATCTCTTCGTTTCATTTCAACAGAGTCAAAAAAGATGAAAATATCTCCTAAAAATACTAAAATTTTGTGAGCACTTATCATCAAAAAGTGAATACCAAGAAAAGTGATAGTTCGTCTAAAAACAATAAAATATTTTTCTATTTATTTTTTTACTATTTTGTTATATAAGTTCTTTGTAAATAAATTTTCAAAATAACGTTTAGAGATGGCAGATATAATAATTGTACCAGAAATAACAAGTAAGTAAAATATTGTTGTTGAAACAAATGGAGAAAATAGAATAAGATATTTTTTCAAGATAATAACTACAAAAGATACTACCCATATATGATACATATAAACGCCATAAGAAATATCTCCTAAATAAGAAAGTATTTTATTCTCTATGTGTATAATACTGTTCTCTGCACAAGAAGATGCAATTATGATATATAGATATAAGAATTCTAAAAGAATAAAAGATAAGATAGGAGTTTTAAAAATTATATCATAGATTGTATTATGAATATTGTTATTAAAAAACAAATAAATTAAAACAATAGCATAAACTATCAATTGAATCCATTTTTTAAATATAAATAAATCACTAATTTTTTTGTTTTTAATATTAAATAACCAATAAGCACCAAGACCGCCTATTGCCATAGCTTCAAAAGAATAAGTATTGACAAGATAGGCTATTTCATTATCTGCACTTAAACATACTCTCACTACTATCATAGCAATAATTTTTAATATAATTACAAGATAGAGTATAATATGAATGTATTTTCTTAGAAATTTAAAAAGAGGAGCCCAAATAAGATAAAATATTTCCTCAACGCCTATTGACCATAAAGGTTCTAATATATGATGACCGAAATGATAAAGAACTAAACACGGAAAGAAGAAAAAGAAATAGTACCAAGATTGATTAAATGAGTATGGAAATTCATACAAGTGTGGTGAAAATTTATTTAGTATTAATGGTAAACATATTGTCCCTAAAATAATAAGTAAGAAATAAATAGGCCAAATCCTTAGAACACGTTTCAAATAAAATCTTTTTACATTAATAGTCTTGTTTTTATTGTCTTCTTTTAATAAAAGATATGTGATAAGAAAGCCACTTAATACAAAGAAAAACAATACTGCATTATTTCCATTATTAAAAAAACTAAATTCATTAAGATTAAATAGATGATATTTTATTTTCATTGTTTCACTATGGTGAAAAAGTACTAATAAAGCAGCAAAAAATCTTAATGAATTTAGACTTTTAAAATAACTTATTTGTTTATACATAAGTTTTTCTTTATTTTGATACACTTGTAAAAGAAAAAGTTACAAGATTATTTCTTTTTATACTCCTTGTATTCTTCATTCAATCCCTTAACTATCTCATCAGTTATCTCCATACCTTCGTCCATATAAAGCGTTGGACTATTAGAATATGAGCGAGAAAGAATAATATTGTATTTATCATGTTTACTGTTGTAATCTTTAATAAAAGCATAAACAGCATCAAGAAGTTTTTTGTTTTCTTTTAGTTGTTCTTCTTGCAATTGAGCCATCATTTGTTGTTGAAGGCCAGGCAATGCTTGTTGTCTTTGTGTTAATTCTTTTTCTTTTTCTTTTTGTTGAGTAAGAGTTAGTTTGCTACCATTTTTAAGATAGTTCTGGTAATCATTTTGAAGAGTCATTGCTTTTTGTTTCAAAGAAGATTCCATTTGAGCTTGTTTTGCTTTAAGGCTTTTCTCCATATCTTTTGCCATAGTATATTTTGCAAGAACGGTATCAGTATTTACGTAAGCCACTCTTAAATCACCTTTTTGTATAACCTTAGGTGCTTTTCCTATGTTCTTATCACCTTTACTGGAAAAGAAGTTTAAACAAGAAAAAATAAAAGCACAGCAAGATAAAACCAAGCAAATGATGATTAAGATGAGGTTAGTCTTGTTTGTTTTCTTTGGTGGTAAAATAGGATTGACCATATCTTCTACTTTTTCGTTATTATTGTTTTCGTTTATTATGTTCTCTTGTTGTGAGATATTCTCTTGTTGAGGATTTGTTTCGTTATTGATATTGTTCTCTTCCATTTTGTGTTTTGTGTTAAAAAGTTACTAAAATAATTTTTGGCAAAAGTAATTAAAAATCTTTAAAAAAAGCAAAGAAAATAAGATTTTATTAAAAAATAGTCTTGAAAGTAAATAAAAAATATTAATTTCGCAGTTTAAGAATTTTAATAAAAAATAAGAAAATAATAAAAAACTATGAAGAAAATAGGAGTAATAAGTCTTGGAATGTTTATGCTTATGAATGTTTTTTCAAGTAAGCAGAATGTTCAAGCACAAACAAAGAATAGTATGAAAGAAAAAGTGGAGCAATATGCACAAGTAAGATTATCAACAGACATATCATATCTTTCACCAAAAGAAAAACAAATACTTTCTATCTTTTTTGATGTGTCAAAGATTATGGACGATTTGTATTGGAAGCAAACATTTGGAAATAAGAATGAGATAATGAAGATAAAAGATAAAGACACAAGGGAGTTTGCTATGATTAATTATGGTTATTGGGATAGGATGGACAATATGAAACCATTTGTCAAAGGAGTTGGATCAAAACCGCTTGGTTGTACGTTTTATCCACAAGATATGACAAAACAAGAGTTTGAGAAAATTCAAGATAACAATAAGACAAGCCTTTATACTGTTGTTCGTAGAGATAAACAAGGTAAGCTTATTGTGAAATGGTATCATCAAGAGTATAAACAAGAGATAGATAAAGCAGTATCTTTATTGAATAAAGCAGTTGCTTTGGCAGAAGATGAAGGATTAAAAACATATTTGAAAGAAAGAATAAAAGCATTGCAAACAGATGATTATTATGAATCAGATTTGGCTTGGATGAATATGAAAAACAGCGACCTTGATTTTGTTGTCGGACCAATAGAGAACTATGAAGATAGACTTTTTGGTTATAAGGCAGCATACGAAGCATTTATTCTTGTAAAGGACCCTCAATGGAGTAAGAATCTTTCTAAATACATAAAATTATTACCAGAATTGCAAAAAGGACTTCCTTGTGAAGAAAGATTTAAACAAGAAGTGCCAGGAACAGAATCTGATATTAATGTTTATGATGTAGTATATTATGGAGGAGATTGCAATGCTGGTGGAAAAACAATAGCAATCAACTTACCTAATGATGAGAAAGTACAGATAAAAAAAGGTTCTCGTCGTTTTCAGTTAAAGAACGCAATGAAAGCTAAGTTTGATAATATTGTTATTCCTATTGCAAAAGAAGTGATGAATGAAGAACAAATGCAAAAAATTAATTTCAATGCTTTCTTTTCTAATGTAACATTTCACGAAGTTGCTCATGGTCTTGGGATAAAAAATACAATCAATGGCAAAGGAACAGCAAGACAAGCCTTGAAAAATCAATATTCTGCATATGAAGAAGCAAAAGCAGATGTTCTTGGTTTGTATATGGTAAGTCAGTTAATAAAAAAAGGAGAGATAACAAACATTACAGAAGAAGAAAGCATAACAACATTCATTGCAGGAATCTTCCGTTCGGTTCGTTTTGGTGCATCGGAGGCTCATGGTCAAGCAAATATGATGTGTTTTAATTTCTTTGAGAAAGCAGGAGCTTTTACAAGAGATGATAATGGAAGATATACGATAAATTATGATAAGGCAAGACAAGCTATTGCAGATTGGAGCGCATTAGTACTTAAAATAGAAGGAACAGGAGATTATGATTTTGCTCAATCGTATGCAAAAGATAATGCAACAATACACAGTGATTTACAAAAAGATTTAGATAATATTAATTCAAAAGGTATTCCTATTGATATTAGATACATTCAAGGTAAACAAGAGTTAGGTTTAAAATAAAAAGATATGAATATAGCAGTTTTTGGTAGTGGTAGTTGGGCAACAGCTATTGTTAAGATATTATGCGAAACTCATGATAAGGTTTATTGGTGGGTTAGAGAGAAAGAAATAGTTGAAAGTGTTACTAACTTTGGACATAATCCTTTATATTTACGTTCTTGTGAATTAGAAAAGGAAAAAATAGAAGTAAGTAATGATATAAATCATATTCTATCTAATGCTGAATATTTATTTTTTGTTATTCCAGCAGCTTTTTTAGAAGTGTCATTGAAAGATGTAGAAAAAGAAAGTTTTAAAGATAAGAAGATAATATCTGCTATTAAAGGTATTGTACCATCAACAAATCAAATCGTATCAGATTATTTTCGTGTAAAATATGATATTCCTTTTACACAACAAGCTGTTGTTAGTGGACCTTCTCATGCAGAAGAGATAGCACAAGAAAGATTAACTTATTTAACTGTTGGTAGTGAAGATGAACATTTAGCAAAGAATGTGGCAAAGAATATAAATTGTCGTTTTGTTAAGACAGTGCTTTCAGATGATATAGAAGGAATAGAATATGGAGCAGTATTAAAAAACATTTATGCTTTGGCAGCAGGTATTGCAAATGGGATAGGATATGGCGATAATTTCATTGCGGTACTTATTTCTAATTCTGTTCAAGAGATGGAACGTTTTCTTAATGTTGTTGCTCCAAGAGAAAGAGATACTAAACGTTTGGTTTATCTTGGAGATTTGCTTGTAACGGCTTATTCGCAACATAGTAGAAATAGAACATTTGGGCAAATGATAGGTAAAGGTTATTCTGTTATTTCTGCTCAACTTGAAATGGCTATGGTCGCAGAAGGATACTATTCAGCACAAAGCGTTAATCAAACTAATAAGTATTTTAAAGTAAAGATGCCAATAGCAGAAGCTGTGTATCGTATTCTTTATAATGGAGCTTCGGCACATAAAGAATTTGAGATGTTAAGCGAACATTTTATATGATTTTATATATCTTTCCTGGTTTAGAAGCAATGTAATCATTAAGTTCTAAATTAAGTAAAACACTGGAAAGATCATTTAAAGCAAGAGAAGATTCAATAGCAATATCATCAATGTTGATTTCTTTTCTTGCTTTAATTATTTCATAAACTTTCTTTTCGTTACCTTTCAAATCTTTACCTTTATATTCATCTTTAAATAATTCAATTGTTTGAGGTACTTCTTCCCAATTCATTACTCTTGAAATAGAATACATATCAGATACTATTGATGCGCGATTGCTTTCAATGAGAAAATTACAACCTTCGCTATATTTATCACCATAACGTCCTGGCACAGCTAAAACTTCTCTATTATAATCATTAGCAAGTCTTGCAGTAACTAATGCTCCTCCTGTTTTTGCAGCTTCTACTACTATAACTAAATCAGATAAGCCTGCAATGATACGGTTCCTTTTAGGAAAATTATAAGGACTTGGTTTAGTTTTAGTAAAATATTCAGTGATTAAGCCTCCTTCTTCTATCATATCTTGTGCAAGAGAAAAATGTTCTTTGGGATAAATCATATCTAATCCATGTCCAAGTACGCAAAAAGTAGGAATATGTTTTGCAAGACAACTTCTATGAGATATACTGTCAATACCATAAGCAAGACCACTTATAACTATACAATTAAGTTTCTTTAATTCTTGTACAATGTTTTCTGTCATAATTCGTCCATAATCAGTGGCGTTTCTTGAACCAACGATAGCTACAACACGTTCTCTTTCAAGATTTCCTTTACCTTGAACAAAAAGACATATAGGAGGATCATCAATATTTCTTAATCTTTTTGGATAATCTTTATTGTTAATAAAATAAGAGTTAATATGATACTTATTCATAAATTCTATTTCTTGCTCACATTGATTAAACATAGTTTTGTTAAGAATATCATTGATAGTTCTTTCTCTTGTTTTAAAGATAGTTCTCAATGCTTTCTCATTTTCATTAAATAGTGCTTGCGCAGAACCAAGATTTTTTAATATCTCTAAAGCTGATTTTACTCCAATACCATAAATCTTTGTTAGAGCTAATTCATAAATATTTACCATATCTTTTTTAGTTTTATTTTTTATCCTACAAAAATAATCAAAAAAAGTAATAAAAAGTTTCTTATTGTATATTTTTAATTGTACAATAATTTTTTATAATATAAAAGAAATATTAATCTTGATAAACCACTATTGATAATCAATGCTTTATTAACTCTTCGTAATATTTTTTTATTTCTTGAAAATAATTGCATAAAACGAAGATATATTTCATTAGATTAAAGATATATTTTTTTTCTTATTTTTCTTTTTGTTTAAAAAAACGATAATAATAATTTCTATTATAGAAAAATTCGTAATTTTGCAATTGTATAAATTTGAAAAATAAAAGACTATGGACTTAAAAAGTGAATTTAATCAATATGCTATTAAGAAACAAGGCATAAATACTTTAACGTTGGATCGTTATAAGAACTACTATAATCTTAGAAGTGCATATATTAATCCAACAATTATTGAAGAAAGACAATTGAATGTTGCTCAAATGGATGTTTTTTCTCGTTTGATGATGGAAAGAATAATTTTTCTTGGGACAGCAATAGATGATGATGTTGCAAATATTATTCAAGCTCAATTATTGTTTCTTGAAAGTGTAGATGCAAATAGAGATATTCAAATTTATCTTAATTCTCCTGGAGGATATGTTCAAGCAGGGTTAGGTATTTATGATACTATGCAATATATTAATCCAGATGTTGCAACAATATGTACAGGTCTTGCAGCATCAATGGCATCTGTTCTTTTATGTGCTGGAAGTCCAAAAAAACGTACTGCATTAGAACATTCAAGAGTTATGATTCATCAACCACTTGGAGGGGCAGAAGGACAAGCATCAGATATTGAGATAGCAGCTCGTGAAATATTGAAAACCAAACAAGAACTATATTCAATAATATCAAAACATAGTGGTCAACCTATTGAAAAAATAGAAAAAGATGGAGATAGAGACCATTGGCTAACAGCAAAAGAAGCATTGGAATATGGTATGATTGATGAAATACTTGTTAGAAAAGCAGGAGATAAAGACACAACAAAAAAGAAATAAAAAGAATTAAAACATATTAAGAAATATGAAAAAAAGAATTTGTTTAATATTGGCAATAATAAGTATGGTTTTTGTTTCTTGTAGTAGAACAACAAGCCTTACTGTTGATATTCCAGAAGTTTTGAGTGGTAAAGTTTATGTTATTTATGCAGACCCTGAACAAATAAACAATCGTCAGCAAGATGTTTTGGCTCAAAAAGATTTTACTAATGGCAAGATAACAATTGAATTTGATTCATTGAAGTTTGACAAAAGCAAGATTAAAGAATGTGCATTGGTCGTTGTTAATGAACAACAACAGTTCTCTTGCAATCTTCCTTTGCCTATTGAAAAAGGTAAAAAGATAACAGTAACAATAAGTGGAGTTAAAGAATATCTTAATCATCAATCTAATTTAAAGGTATCTTATTCTGGAAGTAAGCAAGCAGAAGATTTTTCTGATTTTTGGCAAAAAGTTAATAAGACTTTTGTTGATTTAAGTCAAGGACAAAACAATACTAAGATATATCAAGAACAAGTTAATTTATATAAGGATTATTTGAAAAAATATCCGGATAGTGGTTTTCCTTATTCAATAATTCTTGGGCAATTGTCTTTGATTTCTAATGAAGATAGTAATCCAGTAATGCAATATTGTGCTCAACTTAGTGAACAAAAGAGCGATAATCCATGGTTAAATCTTTTGATTGCTGCATATAAAGATAAAAAGATAAAAGCAGTAACAAGTAAAGAGTTGGTTTTTTCAGCACAAGACAACAATAACAAAGTTTATACAGAAAGAAACGTTAAAGGTAAATTAATCTTAGTAGATTTCTGGGCAACATGGTGCAAACCATGCCAAGAATCTATACCAAAACTAAAATCTCTTTACACAAAATATCATAGTAAAGGACTTGAAATAGTAAGTATTTCTTTGGATACTAACCCTAATGATTGGACAAGTTACATACAAAAGAATCCATTTCCATGGTTATCTCTAATAGGTAATGGAAAAGAAATAACACAAAGATATGATTTTCAATATATCCCTTATGTTATTTTAGCAGATGAACATGGTAAGATATTGAAATCAAATATTCAGGTGGAAGAGTTAGAAAAGTTTATAGATAGTTACTTATCAAAATAAATGTTATTAAATAAGTTTCAGCCACAACACCAAAAAGGCATACTTCTTCTTAGTGGTATGATTATTGGAGTTGTGGCTTTTTTAATTGCTGTCATTATAGGATATCATCTTGCTAAAAAAGACAATGTTTCATTACTTGAAAAAGAAGATGATATTTCTTCACAAAACAAGTATTCAGCCAAATATTACGAAGAAAACACATCAAAAAAACGCTATAATCATTCATCATATAAGAATAATAATTACTATTCATTTAAATCTTTTAATCCCAATACTATTAGTAAAGAGGAGTTGATTAGGTTTGGATTAAGTGAGAAACAAGCTAATAATATTATTCACTATCGCCAAGCTGGAGGAACATTTAGAAGAGTAGAGGATTTAAAAAAACTATATTGTATGAGTGATTATCTTTATAGTAGGATGTCGCCTTATGTTGTTATTAATCAAAAACAATTGTCTTTAAATAAGCAATCAATACAAAACAATCATCAAACATTAATAGATAATCATACCTCAACAACACATATCATTGACCTAAATAGTGCAGATACAATAGATTTGCAAACTATTAATGGTGTTGGGCCTAAATATTCAAGTAGGATATATAAATATGGTAAGAAACTTGGAGGCTATGTATCGGTTGAACAGTTGAGAGAAGTTTGGGGAATGACAGAAGAGTTATATAATAAAATAAAGAAACAAGTTACAATAAGACCTTTTATTACAAGAAAGGTAAATATTAATTCAATGAACATAAAAGTATTAACCTCTCATCCATACATTGACTATTATCTTGCCAAAGAAATAATAATGTCTCATAAAAGCGAAGGAGATTACAAAAAAATTGATGATATAAAGAGGATACATATACTTGATGATAATACATTTAATAAGATAAAGCCATATCTTGCTGTTAAATAATGTGAGTAAAAATAAAGAATATCATTTCCTTTCATATAGTGTTGATAATCAATAGTTATTATCTTTTAATATTGAGATAACTATCTCACGACATTGAGATAACTATCAGACCACCCCTCACATAGTTATCTGAGCACTCCTCACATAATTATCTCACGACATTGAGATAACTATCAGACTACTCAAAAGTCTTTATCTTTGCACCATTGAGATAACTATCTCACGATATTGAGATAACTATCAGAATACCCCTCACATAGTTATCTGAGCACTCCTTGCATAACTATCTCATTCTAATAACATAAATACTTCACTCTTGCTTTATGGCAAATAAAATTTTATTTAACTTGTAATAAAACAAAAAAAAGAGTGATATTTATCATACCACTCTTTCAATATTGTTATTTTATTATTAGCCCATAAATGGATATTTGAAATCTGTTGCAGGAACAAAGGTTTCTTTAATACATCTTGGACTAAGCCAACGATAAAGATTAAGTTCACTACCTGCTTTATCATCAGTACCACTTTGTCTTGCTCCTCCAAATGGTTGATAACCTACAACAGCACCAGTTGGTTTGTCATTTATGTAGAAGTTGCCGGCAGCATAACGAAGAATATCCATTGCCTTATCTATATCATAACGACTTTGAGCAAATATACTTCCAGTTAAACCATACAAAGATGTTTCATCACAAACGTGAAGTGTCTCTTCATATTTATCTCCATCATACAAATAAATAGTTATTACTGGTCCAAATAATTCTTTTACCATTGTAGGATATTTTGGATTAGATGTAACAATTATTGTTGGTTCAATGAAATAACCTTTACTCTTATCACCATTGCCACCAAGAACTATTTCTGCATCTTTATCTTGTTTTGCTTGATTAACATATTGCATAATAGTATCATAAGCCTTTTCATCAATAACTGCATTAACGTAATTACTCATTTGTCTTACGTCTCCCATCTTAATATCTTTTGCCATATCTTTTATGTAAGATAATGTCTTATCCCAAATTTCTTTTGGTACATAAGCACGAGAAGCAGCAGAACATTTTTGTCCTTGATATTCAAAAGCACCTCTTACTATTGCTACTGCAAGTTCTTTAGGACAAGCAGATTTATGTGCAAAGATAAAGTCTTTACCTCCTGTTTCTCCAACAATCTTTGGATAAGTCTTATAGTTGTTTATGTTGTTACCTATTAATGTCCAAAAATTATTAAATGTATGCGTACTTCCAGTAAAATGTACTCCTGCTAAGTCTGGTGAAGAAAAACATACATCACTTATCACGCTACCACTTCCTGGTAAGAAATTCATAACTCCATCAGGCACTCCTGCTTCATGAAGTATATTCATTAAATAATAATTAGAAAGGATAGCTGTTGTAGCAGGCTTCCATACTGTAACGTTGCCCATAAGTACAGGAGAAATATTAAGGTTACAAGCAATAGAAGTAAAATTAAATGGAGTTATTGCATAAACAAAGCCTTCCAAAGGACGAAACTCTGTACGGTCTAATGCAGTAGAATCACTAAAAGGTTGTTGTGCATATATCTTTGATGCAAAATAAGCATTGAAACGAAGAAAATCTATTGTTTCACATGCAGAATCTATTTCAGCTTGCATAGGATTTTTTCCTTGTCCAAGCATTGTTGATGCATTAATAAGGTTTCTATATTTCTTAGAAAGAAGTTCTGCTGCTTTCATCATAACAGAACATCTATCTATCCAAGAGACCTTACTCCAAGCCTCTCTTGCTTTCATTGCTTCTTTGATTGCTAATTCTACTGTTTCTTTTGTAGCTTTGTGATATTTTGCAAGAACATGATGATGTTCTGTTGGCATAACTACTTCACCCATTACTCCTGTCTTCACTTCTTTGCCACCAATTATAAGTGGTATTTCAATACATTGGTTGTATTGTCTTTCAAGTTCTTTACCTAATTCTTCTCTTTCTTTACTATTAGGAGCGTAAAGATTACCTGGTTCTCCTTTTGGAGCTGCGAAAAAAAATGTTGCGTTGTTCATATTAATGTTTTTTAATTGTTAATTAGTAACTTCTATTAAAATTAGGTTGCAAATGTAATAAATTTTCTTAGTAATTCAAATTTTCTTAGTAATTTTGTAAAAAATAAAATAAAAAATAGATGATAAGTAAAGAGAATAGATTAGATTCAGAGCTTTATGAACAACCATTTACTGTGATTGGTTTTATTGATAGTGATGCAGGGTATAAGGTTGCGAGTAAATTTCATAAACAACTTTCTCTTGACTTTCTTCGTTTAAAAGATTTTGTTTCGGATAAAGAAAGAAAAGATAAGAAAACCAAACAAATAATAAAAGAAAAGTTTAATTTTATGTGGTTCTTTTATTATGATAAAGTCCAAAAAATAAGTTATTGTTTATTGTCTAATAAGAATAAGGATCCTATAAATATTAGTAAGTTTAAAGATAGAACAGAAATATTGTTGGTAGAGGAATTTAAAGATATAGATTATATTCTTTTAGTAATAGGAAGAGATTGTATAGAAAAAAGTAAGGAAGTTAAGAACAATATGACAAAGATGGGCATAATGTTTTTAAAGATTTTTGGTTCTTATGATAAGCAAGACAATGATTTAAGTCAAGATATTATGTCTTTGGATTTTAAAGTAGTATCAAGAAAAGCTGTTGAAGGGAAGAAATCCAAAAAAGGACGAAAGTCTAATATAATTAAAAAAGAATCAATGTTAGACCAAATTCATATAGATATAGAAAGCAATATGTCAGAATTACCAAATATAGAAGATGAATTTGAATAAAATAATGGCAAATCTTAATAGAAATAAAATAAGAGAAAATAAATATTAACTTTTTTTATTAAAACTAATAAAAAAACCATAATTTTGCAAAAATTTTTATAAGAGAATAATAATATGGAACTTAGCGAACAAGAAATTCAAAGAAGAAATGACGCAGAAGAGTTAAGAAAACTTGGTATTAACCCTTATCCTGCACCAATGTATGATGTTAATACAAATACACAAGAGATAAAACAAGAGTTTGAAAAAGATAATACTTTGTTTCAAGATGTAAAGATAGCAGGAAGAATAATGAGTAGAAGAATAATGGGAGCTGCTTCTTTTTGTGAGATACAAGATGAGAAAGGAAAAATTCAGTTATACTTAAATCGTGATGAGATTTGTCCAAAAGAAGATAAGACACTCTATAATACAGTATTCAAAAAGCTACTTGATATTGGAGATATTATAGGAGTAAGTGGTTATGTCTTTAAAACAAAAATGGGAGAAACGAGTGTTCATGTTAAAGAACTTAAAGTACTTTGTAAAAGTGTTCGTCCACTTCCTATTGTTAAGGAAAAAGATGGAAAAGTATATGATGCCTTTACAGATCCTGAACAAAGATACCGCCAAAGATATGTAGATTTGATAGTAAATCCACAAGTAAAAGATACATTTGTTAAAAGAACTCTTATAGTTAATACTATGAGAAATTATTTAGATGAAAAAGGATACTTGGAAGTAGAAACGCCAATACTACAACCTATTTATGGAGGAGCAGCAGCAAGACCTTTTAAAACACATCACAACACTTTGGATACGACTCTTTATCTTCGTATTGCAGATGAACTTTATTTAAAGAAACTTATTGTAGGTGGTTATTCTGGTGTTTATGAATTTAGTAAGGATTTTAGGAATGAAGGAATGGATCGTTTTCATAATCCAGAATTTACGCAGATGGAATTGTACGTTGCTTATAAAGATTATTTTTGGATGATGAATACTGTTGAGGAAATGGTGGAAAGAATAGCTTTGGCTTTGCACGGAACGACAGAAGTAAAGGTTGGAGAAAACATTATTAACTTTTCTCGTCCTTGGAAACGATATACTATGTATGAGGCAATAGAGCATTTTACTGGAATAGATATTTCTAATATGGATGAAAAAGAACTTAGACAGACAGCTACTAAGTTAAATGTTCCCATTGATGATACTATGGGAAAAGGTAAACTTATTGATGAGATTTTTGGTGAAACATGTGAAGGTAAACTTATTCAACCAACATTTATTTATGATTATCCAATAGAAATGTCTCCTTTGGCAAAAAAACATAGAAGTAAGAATGGATTAGTTGAAAGATTTGAAGCAGTATGTAATTGTAAAGAGATATGCAATGCTTATTCGGAGTTAAATGATCCACTTGACCAAAGACAAAGACTTGAAGAGCAATTGGAACTTGGTAAGAGAGGCGACAGCGAGAGTATGGTTGTTGATGAAGATTTTCTTAAAGCATTAGAATATGGTATGCCTCCAACATCAGGACTTGGTATTGGAATAGATAGATTGGCTATGATGATGACAAATTCTAATTCAATACAAGATGTTCTCTTCTTTCCACAGATGAAGCCAGAAGTTCAAGAAGCTATAACAACAGATAATGATTTCATAAATCAAGGAGTGCCACAACAATGGATATCAATGCTTAGAAAGGCTGGCATAGGCTCTTTGGAGAATCTTAAAAACGCTAATATAAATAAACTATTCAATGACCTTAATGGTTTGAGAAAAAAGAATAAACTTGATATTCCTGCCTTGAAAATAGAGGAACTAAAAAGCTGGATTGAAAAGTAAGGACAAGTAAATAATGAAAAAGCAAAACTATATACCATTAATTGTCGCTATTTCCTTAATTGTTGGTATTACAATAGGTTATTTCTTTGTTAATAAAGGCTCATCAAGCAAGTCTTTTAACAAGAATGATAAATTATCATATATTTTTTCTCTTATAGAAGAAGAATATGTTGACAAGGTTAATGGAGATAGTTTAACAGATCAAGCAATAAGAAGTTTTCTTAAAGACCTTGACCCACATTCTGTTTATCTTACTGCTGATGAGGTTAAAAGTGAGAATGAGAGTCTGCAAGGCAATTTTGATGGTATAGGAGTTCAGTTCCGTATTGTAAAAGACACCATAGTAGTTATTCAACCTGTCAAAGGAGGCCCAAGTGAAAAAGTTGGTATTATGGCGGGAGATAGAATTGTTAAGATAAATGGAGTTAAGAGAGTGAAGAATGTTACTAACGATACGGTTCTCCATTATCTTAAAGGAGTAAAAGGAAGTAAAGTAAAGTTGAGCATATATCGTCAAGGCGTTAATCATTTAATAGATTTCACAGTTACAAGAGATGTAATTAAAACAAAGAGTGTGTCATATTATGGAATGCTTGATAATACAACAGGATATATTAAACTTACTCAATTTTCTGCCACATCGCATCAAGAAGTTGCTAATGCTTTGAAGGCATTAAATAAACAAGGAATGAAGAAACTTGTTTTTGATTTAAGAGATAATGGTGGTGGATACCTTGACCAGGCAATTGCTATCGCAGATGAATTTCTTGTAAAGAATGATTTAATAGTATATACTAACGGAAGGTATCGTGGAAGAAACGATGCTTATGCAGAAGATGGCGGTTTGTTTGAAAAAGGTAAGCTAATTGTTCTTATCAATGAACTATCTGCTTCGGCAAGTGAAATAGTTAGTGGGGCTATTCAAGATAACGACCGCGGCGTAATAATAGGAAGAAGAACATTTGGTAAGGGCTTGGTTCAAGAACAAAAAGAATTGCCAGACCATTCCGCTATTCGATTAACGGTTGCTCGCTACTACACTCCATCAGGACGTTGTATTCAAAGACCATATATTAAAGGCGACCCAGATAAGTATTTTGAAGATTTTGTGGCTCGTTTTAATAATATGGAGAAACATAAAGATACTATTTCACATAATCCTTCTTTGAAATATAAAACAAAGAAAGGTAGAATAGTTTATGGAGGTGGTGGAATAGAGCCAGACTTTGAGGAACCATATTACGAATATAAAAAAGGTATATATTACACTAATCTGTTAAAGAAAGGACTTATCTATAAATATTGTTTTGATTATGTTGATAAAAATAGGAGAGCGTTGAGCAAATATAATACTGGGGATAAGTTTGTAGCACAATATTATGTTGATAATAAATTCTATAATGGTTTAATAGCGTATGCAAGTAAGAATGGCGTAAAAAAAGGTGTTGTTTCAAGTAAAGATGAAAATGAAATAAAACTTTTGATGAAAGCATATATAGCACAAGGGCTTTATGATGATAAGTATTTTTATCAAATCTATCTTAGGATTGATCAAGACCTTCAAAAAGCAATAAAGCACTTTTAATTAACTAAAATTTTTTAAGTAATAATTGTTGTGGAATAAGGAAACAGTAAATCTTATTCCACAGATAGATAATTGTTTTTTGATTTTATTAAAACAAAATGGCATTATAGAAGAGATAGAATGCCATTATGTTTGTGATAGAATGGCATTATGTTGCAACAAAATGGCATTATGTTACTCATAGAATGCCATTCTATCACTTATAAAACAAAGAAATAATCTTCTAAGTCCTTATTCTGTCTTGTTTAAGGAAGAAAATAATTTAATGAAGTTTTGTATTATTAATTTTTATTGAAACTCTCTTCTTTTTCAGTGAGTATTAACCAACGATTTTCCTTCTCTTCCAAGTCCTTAATTATACTCTCAATCTCGGAAGATGTCTTTAAAAGTTCTTCTGTTGCTAAGTTGCCTTGACTTAATTTGTCTGTCAAAATCTTGTTCCTTTCTTCCAACAACGGCATCGCTTTCTCAATATCTTCTTTCTCTTTCTTCTCTTTAAAAGATAGTTTAGTTTGGACTCTATTTTGAGGTTTCTGTGTCGAAGATTTAGTATTGTTGGCTTTGATTTCTTGTTTTTCTTGCTTTGTTCTTTGTTTTAGTTCTTTCTCATATTCATAATAGGGCTTATAATAATCTTTTATGTTGCCCCCTTGCTCAAAGATAAAAAGATGGTCAGATATGTTTTCAATAAAACGTCTATCGTGAGAAACAAGTAGCAAACAACCTTTATAGTCTTTAAGAAAAACTTCAAGAGTAAGCAAAGTATAAATGTCTAAATCGTTTGTTGGCTCATCAAGAATAAGGAAATTGGGATTAGATATTAGCGTTTTCAAAAGATATAATCTACGTCTTTCGCCACCAGATAGGTTTCCATAATAGTTATACTGCATAACGTTAGAAAAACCAAAGCGAAGAAGAAATTGTGATGCTGATAGTTCTTCTCCATTTGCAAGAGATATTCTTTCGGCTACTTCTTTTATTATATCAATAACTCTCTTGTCATCACTCTCTTGAAGACCGTTTTGCTTGTAATAGCCATATTGTATTGTTTGTCCAATAGTTATTTTGCCTTTTGTTGCTTTTTCTTCGCCTGTTATGATGTTTAAGAATGTTGTTTTACCACAACCGTTTCTGCCAACAAGCGAAATCTTTTCTCCTTTTTTGAATGTATAAGAAAAATCATTAATAATCACTCTATCGTCTTCAAAAGTTTTAGTGATATTGTTTATCTCCAAAATCTTGTTTCCTATTCTTCTTTCTTTAACACTTAGTTCTGCTTGTTCTTTTTCTTGTTTTTCAAAGGCTTTTTCTTTTATCTTATCAAAATTATCTATTCTTGCTTGGCTCTTTGTTCCTCTTGCTTGTGGCATACGATTAATCCATTCCAACTCTCTTGAATAAATGTTTTTTGCTTTGGCTATTTCGTTTAAGTGAATATCTTCTTTTTCTTTCTTCTTTTCAAGAAAATATTTGAAATTGCCGTGATACTTATCTATATTGCCATTATTCAGTTCGTAAATATCAGAACAAACGTTATCAATGAACTCTCTATCGTGAGTAACAATAAGAAGAGTGAGTTGTTTTCTTAAAAGGAAATCTTCTAACCATTCAATCATACTAATATCAAGATGATTGGTTGGTTCATCAAGAAGAAGAAAATCGCTATCTTTAAGTAATATCTTTGTTAAAGCAACTTTCTTTCTTTCGCCTCCTGATAAGACGCTTATCTTTTTATCAATATCTTTTATGTTTAAGCGAAACAATACTTCTTTTATCTTTGCTTGGAATGATGGGTCTTCTTGTTCCTTAATTAAATCCTTATTAAGTTCTTCTATTATAGAGTTATTTTCATCAAGAAAAGGGTTTTGTGAAAGATATATTGGCGTTGAAGAGGAATTAAATGTTACATTACCGCCATTAATATCATCTTTGTTCATAAGAAGACTAAGCAATGTTGATTTACCTTCTCCATTCTTACCGACAAGAGCAACTTTTTGTCCTTTGTTAATACCAAAAGATAAGTTCTCAAAAAGAATCTTGTCGCCAAAACTCTTATTTAGATTTTCTACTGTAAGGATAGCCTCTGCCATTGTTTGTTATTATTAATGACGTACTTTATAATTGCTCGGTATATCAAAAGGAAAAGAAAGTGGATTATTAATCTCTTGGTCTTTAAGTTTCAAATTAAGTGATTGATTTGCTGAATTAACCACACCTTTAAAGTTTATCTCATAAGGAAGTTTTAATTGCTCAGTAACATTGTGGCTTTGCTTTGTTATGGTAGCAGAAAATTTTGGAGTGTTAAATGTTTTCTTTGCTATTGTATCAGTAAATAAATCTTGAACAAAAGAAAGGCTAAGAGGCAAACCAGCAAATTGTGTTATCCTATTGTAAGTGCAAACATATGCTTCTTTTTCTATCTTATTCAACATATAGACTGTATCTTTTGTTATCAAACATCTTGCTTGCTCAATGCCTAAAACATTAATTGAAATCCAAACAACACTATCATAACACGAACGAAGCGAACCACGAATAGGTATGTTGTTGTATGAACCACTAAATTTGCAAGAATATGTGTTGTATAAAGGTTTTTTAACAACAACTTTGGGCTTTTCTATCTTTGGTTTAGGTTTTTGTTGAGCAACTTGAACAACTTTCTTTTGCGTAGAACATGAAACCAAACAAACTCCTATAAATAGGGTTATTAATAATTTTTTCACCGATTAAATATTTTTATTAATTTTTCTCTAATATCTTTTTGTAATGTTGCTTTTGCTCTTCACTCCATTGACTTTTCTCGTTGGCAACTTTTTCCATCCATTGTTTGGCTAATGAATATTCTCCTTTAAGATAAAGTATCCACGCATAAGTATCAATAAATGTTGGATTGTCTGGATATTTCTCTACAACACGTTTTGAATAATCTAATGCCATATCTAACTTCATCTTTTTTAAAGCAAGATAATAGGCATAGTTATTAAGAACAAGATAATTATTTGGATTAATTTTTAATGTCTTATCAAAATACATAAAAGCCAAACTATCTTTGCCTGTATCATAATAGTCTTGCCCAAGATTAGCATAAAAATCTTCTAACATACTTGTATCATTCCCTGCATAATTTACACCTTCTTCAAGAATGGTTATGCTGTTTTTGTAGTCTTTATTAAAGAAAAGATTTATGCCTTTGAGAAGATATGGAAAAGGTTGTGTAGGAAATAACTCTATTACTTCACTTGCTGTTTTTATAATACTGTCTGGTGTATCAAAAACGCTTTGAGCATACAACAAACTTTGATATATCTCATAGTCTTTATTACCAAGAGATATTGATTTGCGAGCAGCCATTGCAGCATTCTTCATATCTGATTTTCTTACATAACCTGTGTTTAACAAAGACCACACTTGTTGTTGGTCTTCATTAACAACAGACAATATCTTTAACAATGAAAAAAATCTTTCAAAGGTTATTGAATCCGTATCAACATCTTTCTCATACACAGAATAGATTATTTGAATCTTTGTCTTAAAATCCAAATCTTTTTGCTTTGCTGTCTTTTGCAGATACAAATATACAGAATCACTATTGTTTGTTACAATATAATAATTAGCAAGTGCAATATTAATGTATTGATTATTGCTATCAACTTGTTCTACTTTCTTATAATTTAATAGGGCTTTATCATAATCTTTTGCTTTCATCGCCATCTCTGCTATAATAGAATAGTATTTGCTTTGATTAGGAAATGCTTTTTGAAGATTATTTATCTCTTGTTCTGCCTTCTTTGTGTTGCCCATCTCTTTGTATATATTAAACTTATACATTGAAACATCTTCACTTATTCCCCATTTCTTTTCTATATTTGAAAGAGTCTCTAATTCTTTTTGATAGTTCTTGTCCTTATGATAAAGAGTTGATAACATTTGATAGTATTGCAAAACATCAGGCTCTTGTTTAATCACTTTCTCATAAACATCTGCTGCTTTTTTGTAATCTTTCATTATGGTATACATTTGTGCCAATTGAAGCGGATACCAAATTGTTTTATTGTCTTTTTCTATCGCTAACTTATTTTCTTCAACCGCTTTATCAAAATTAAGTTGCCCAAAATATATATCACCAAGATAATAATGTGCTATTGCGTTATCTTTATCTTGACTCAATACTTTCTTATACAATTCAATGGCTTTGTCTGTGTTTCCTATCTCTTTTTCTGTCGTGGCTTGAATAAGAGTTGCGTTCG
This sequence comes from Bacteroidales bacterium, assembly GCA_022482545.1. Classification (GTDB taxonomy): domain Bacteria; phylum Bacteroidota; class Bacteroidia; order Bacteroidales; family P3; genus Scybalousia_A. The sequence continues at coordinate 35,850 of JAKVOZ010000005.1, read as the reverse complement.
TTTCATAATACTGCTTACTCTTAACATTTGAACTTGTTTTCTTATTGACCGAACAAGATACAACAACAAAAGACAAGGCTAATATGAATAAAAATTTTCTTAACATTAAATTATAATTCTATTTCATTAAAATCGCCAACCGAGAAATCATATCTTTCACTTTTAATACTAACACTGTTGCCAATGATAGAATCTTTTACTATAATATCTGATATATTTGAGTTCTCGCCTATAATAGAATTCTTAACGATAACATCAGTCAATTTAGTGTTCTTGCTAATTGAAACATAAGGTCCAACAATGGAATTATCCAAAACAACATCGTCATCAATAAAACAAGGAGAAATAATGATAGAATTATTAAATGTTGAGTTCTTTATATTCAAAGATGAATGTTGTCTAAGGTCTAATATTCTTTGATTAGTATAAACAGTCGCTTTCTTATTACCACAATCTAACCATTCCTTAACTTGTTGTGTTGTGAATTTAAATCCTTTGTTCAACATATTATCCAAAGCATCTGTTAATTGATATTCATTGCTTTTCATTATGTTGTTATCAAGCAGATACTTTATTTCCTTTCTAAGTTCTTGCCCTTGCTTGAAATAGTATATTCCAATTATTGCCTCTTTGCTAACAAACTCTGTTGGCTTTTCAACAAATTTTTCAATCGTTCCGTCATCTCTTTTCTTAACTACGCCAAACTGTGAAGGGTCATCAACAGAATATGTCCATATTATGCCGTCTTGATTCAAATCCATCTTAAATCCTGCATCGAAAAGCGTATCTGCGAATGCTATTATTGTGTTTCCCTCCAATATCTCCTGAGCACAATATATTGCGTGAGCAGTTCCAAGAGCCTGGTCTTGATGATATATCTTTCCATTGCTACCTAATTCTTGTGCAACCTTAATTAGTTCCTCTTCTACTTCTTGTCCAAAATCTCCTATAACAAATCCTATATTTTCTATCTTACCAGAGTATGTTTTAACTATTTCTTCGCAAAGTATTTTAACTATTTCTTTGCCGGCTATCTTCAAAAGAGGCTTAGGGGTTGTTAGAGTGTGAGGACGCATTCTCTTTCCTTTGCCAGCCATAGGTATAATGATATTCATAATATTTCTTTTTAATTTAAAAAAACTTGTTATTATTATAATGATGCAAAGATACTATATTTTTTTAGGAAATAAGAAAGAAAACAAAAACTAATTGCTTATGGTCTAAATTTAATAGACAAAAACATTGTTGCGAGTGAGTTGTTTGTAATAAACAGATAATAAATTAGTTTAGCCATTGATAAGTGATAGAATGGCATTATATGAGTAACATAATGCCATTTTGTTGCAACATAATGCCATTCTATCATAAACATAATGCCATTCTATCACTCCTATAATGCCATTTTGTTTTAATAAAATCAAAAAACAATCTTCTCTATTAAGAAAATAAACTAATCAAACGCTAATCTAATGTTGCGAAATAAAAATTTTAGTCAAATGAATCTTATAGTTATTAGAATTTTTGTACCTTTGTTGATTAAATTATATTAATATAAAAAATTATGTCTTATGGAAGATAAATTATATTATAGTATTAAAGAAGTGGCAGATGAAATAGGAGTAACTTATGCTACTCTTAGGTTCTGGGAAAAAGAATTTAAGGAATTAAGACCTTTTCGTAACAAAAGAGGTGTGCGTTTATATACTAAAAATGAAATAGAATTTTTGAAGACAATATGTTATCTTACTAAGACATGCGGATATACGATAGAGGGTGCTAAAACGTGGTTGAAAGATGAAAAAAACAAAGATGCAGATAGTCTTGAAGTGATAGACACTCTTATTCAAATGAAAAGATTTCTTTTAAACATTAAATCTAATCTTAAATCATCTGCAATCAAGGCTAAACAAACACCGCCACAACAACCAGTAATTGTTGAAGAACAACCAAAGATTGAAGAAAAAACAGAAACTCAACAAGACAATTAAAATAATAAGACAATGAAAAAAAATATCGCATTGATGGCAGGAGGATATTCAGGCGAATATTCAGTGTCATTGGAAGGCGCAAAGCAGATAGAAGATAATCTTAAAGAGGATTATAATATTTATAAGATAATATTGGTTAAGCAAGATTGGTATTACGAGAAAGATAATAAGAAATATTCTGTTGAAAAGAGTGATTTCACATTAAATATTGAAGGAAAGAAGATAGCGTTTGATGCTGCGTTTATCATTATTCACGGAACGCCAGGAGAGAATGGCTTATTGCAAGGATATTTTGAAATGCTTGATATACCATATACTACATGCGATTCTTTAACATCAGCAATAACGTTTGACAAAGTTGTATGTAATGCAGTAGTAAAAGACCTTAATGTAGTTAATGTAGCAAACAACTATTCTATTTATGATTATCAAAAAATAGATACAAAAGAAATATTAATTAAAGTTGCATTGCCGGTATTTGTTAAGCCATCGCAAGGAGGGTCTTCTATTGGTATGACAAAGGTTAAACAAGAAAAAGATTTGGAAAGTGCAATCAAGAAAGCCTTTACGGTACATAATAAAGTAATAATAGAACAAGGCATAAGTGGAAGAGAGTTTTCTTGTGGAGTATTTACTGTTGATAAAAAAGTTGTTGCCTTGCCTGTTACGGAGATAGTATCAAAGAAAGAGTTCTTTGATTATCAGGCAAAGTATGAAGGATTGTCTGATGAGATTGTTCCAGCTTCAATAAACGATGAATTAAAAGATAGAATACAACAAACAACGAAAAAAGTTTATAAAGGATTAAATTGTAAAGGTGTTTGTAGGATAGATTTCATTTATGACAACAAGAATGACAAACTATTTTTCTTAGAAGTAAATACAACACCGGGACAAAGTCTTCATAGTATTGTTCCAAATCAAGTAAGAGCATACGGTAAGGATGTACGTTGGCTATATAATCAACAATTAAAAGAAATTTTATAAAACAAAAAATAAATACAGATAAGATATGTTTACAGACAAAAAAATGCCATACAAAGTAGCAGATATTAATTTAAAGGACTTTGGAAGAAAAGAGATAGAAGTATCAAATCATGAGATGCCAGGACTTATGGCATTGAAAAAGAAATATGGAAAAGATAAACCATTGAAAGGAGCAAGGATAACAGGTTCATTACATATGACAATTCAAACTGCAATCTTAATAGAAACGCTTCAAGAACTTGGGGCAGATATTCGTTGGGCTTCTTGTAATATATTCTCAACACAAGACCATGCAGCAGCAGCAATAGCAGATGATGGTGTGCCAGTGTTTGCTTGGAAAGGAGAAAGTGTTGAGCAATATTGGTGGTGTACTAATCAAGCATTAACATTTGCTGACGGAGAAGGACCAGACCTTATCGTAGATGACGGAGGAGATGCAACACTTCTTATTCACAAAGGGTATCAAGCAGAAAACGACCCTTCAATACTTGATGAAAAACCAGCAAATCATGAAGAAGCAGTTATCTTTAATCTTTTGAAAGAAGTTTTGAAAGAAGATAATCAAAAATGGCATAGAATTGCTAAAAGATTAAAAGGAGTAAGTGAAGAAACAACAACAGGCGTTCATCGTCTTTATCAAATGGAGGCAAAGAAAGAGTTATTGTTCCCAGCAATTAATGTCAATGATTCAGTAACAAAAAGTAAGTTTGATAATATTTATGGTTGTAGAGAGAGTCTTGCTGATGGTATAAAGAGAGCAACAGATGTTATGATAGCAGGTAAAGTTGTTGTTATATGTGGTTATGGAGATGTAGGAAAAGGATGCGCAAGTAGTATGAGAGGTTATGGAGCAAGAGTTCTTGTAACAGAGATAGACCCTATATGTGCATTACAAGCATCTATGGACGGCTATGAAGTTACAACATTACAAGAAGCACTAAAAGAAGGTAATATATATGTTACTTGTACTGGCAATTGTGATATTATAACAGCAGATGATATGGCTAAGATGAAAGACCAAGCAATCGTTTGTAATATAGGACATTTTGATAGTGAGATAAAAGTTGAAGAATTAAATAATGTTAAAGGAATAAAGATAGTTAATATAAAACCACAAGTTGATAAATACATCTTCCCAGATGGACATGCAATCTTCTTGTTAGCAGAAGGACGTTTAGTTAATCTTGGTTGTGCAACAGGACATCCTTCATTTGTTATGAGTAATTCATTTACTAATCAAGTTCTTGCTCAAATGGATCTTTGGAAAAATAAACATGAGACAAAAGTTTATCGTTTGCCAAAGGCTCTTGATGAAGAAGTAGCACGACTTCATCTTGATAAACTTGGCGTTAAACTTACAACACTTACAAAGAAACAAGCAGATTATATTGGTGTTAAAGTAGAAGGCCCATATAAAGCAGATTTTTATAGATATTAAAAAATAGAAGAAGACAACTCAACAATAAGAACAAAGAAGAAAAGATAAAATATATGAAGAACATTCTTAGAATATTACATTATATAAAGAACTATAAAAAATATGTTTTTGCTAATATTCTTTTTAACCTTTTATATGTCTTTTTTTCTTTGTTTTCTATTGTTATGATAATACCTTTTGTTTCGGTATTGTTTGGGCTTGTTTCTTCACCAAAAGTTTGTCCGGAGTTTTCATTAAACAAACAAGTTATAATAGATTATTTCTCATACTATATAAACTATTATAAAGATAGTCAAGGATTCTTTACATGTTTGATATATATCTGTGGAGCATTTCTTGTATTAAGTTTTCTTTCTAATCTTTGCCGATATTTAGGTATGTTTTTCTTATCTCCAATACGTAATGGAGTTATAAAAGATTTGCGTAACGATATTTATAAAAAAATAACTATCTTACCAATATCTTTTTTTTCCAATCAAAGACGCGGAGATATTCTTTCGAGAATGACTTCTGACTTAGCAGATATTGAATGGAGTGTTATGACAAGTTTGCAGATGTTTGTTAAAGACCCATTGATGATAATTATTTATTCTTGTGCGTTGTTTGTTGCAAGTTGGAAGTTTGTACTTTTAATTATGCTTATTCTTCCTATACCATTGTTCTTGATTAAGAAAGTTGGGGAGAGTTTAACTCGTAATAGTATTAAAGGGCAACAGAAGATGGGAGATTTGTTATCTTATTCTGAAGAAGCGCTTTCAACTATTAAGGTAACGAAATCACTTAATGCGGAAAAAACAATAGAAAATAGATTCTTTAAGCATAATAAAATCTTCACTACAATAAAAACTAAGGTTATTGCAAGACAAGAATTAGCCTCACCTTTAACAGAGTTTTTCTCAATAATGATGCTTTCTCTTGTTGTTATTGGAGGCGGATTATTAGTATTAAAACATCAAATGCACCCAAGCGTATTAATAGCATTCACTCTTATTTTCTCACGAATAATATCTCCATCAAAAGAATTGATAACAGCATATTATAATTTCAAAAAAGGCGAATCATCAGCCAAAAGAGTTTATGAGATACTTAATGCTTCTGAAAAAATTGTTGAGAAACAAGATGCAATAGAGATGAAAGATTTTCAAAAAGAGATAAAGTTTGAAAATGTCGGTTTTGAATATAATACAAAAGAAGATAGTTTTTCCTTGCAAGAGATAAATCTTACAATAAAGAAGGGAGAAGTAGTTGCTTTCGTAGGTTCTTCTGGTGCTGGAAAAAGTACGCTTTTTGATTTAATACCTCGTTTTGCTGATGTTAGTCAAGGAAAGATAACTATTGATGGTATTGATATAAGAGATTTTAATATTAATTCTTTAAGAAAAAACATAGGTCTTGTAACACAAGAAAGTGTTTTGTTCAATAATACTATAATTGGGAATATTGCGTTTGGAAGTGATAGAGAGGTGAATATTGATGAGGTGATAGAGGCAGCAAAGATAGCAAATGTTGATGAGTTTGTAAGTAAATTGCCCAATGGTTATTATACAAATATAGGAGATAGAGGGTTAAGCCTTTCAGGAGGAGAAAGACAGAGATTATGTATAGCAAGAACAATATTTCGTAATCCAAAGATTCTTCTTCTTGATGAAGCAACGTCTGCATTAGATACAGAAAATGAAAGTCTTGTTAGTCAAGCAATAAAAAATATGATGAAAAATAGAACATTACTTATTATTGCACACAGACTTTCAACAATAGTTAATAGTGATAAGATAGTGGTTTTGGATAAAGGAAGAATAGTAGAAGTTGGAAATCATCAAACACTTTTAGAAAAGAATGGTTATTATACAAAATTAGTTAAAATACAAAAAATATGAAAAAGAAAAATATCAACACAACAGAATTAAATCAAAAAGTTAAATCTCTTTTCCCATTACAATTGCAATATATTTTTGGAGTATATTTTTTAGGATTAGTCTTTTTCTGTTTTTTTAGATTAATGATATTTATTCTGCATTGTTTTACTTCTTTTTCAGATATTAATCTTGCCTTAATGATAAGGTCAATCTTTGTTGGAATAAGATATGATACGGTTGTGTCTTGTTATGCTTTGTTACCATTCATTATTATTATGATTATAGCATCTTTGTTTAATATAAGGAAAAGATATTTTTATCGTCCAATACATTGGATTGTTATTTTAGTTTATTCTTTATGTTTTTTAATAAGTGCTATAGATTTACCATACTATTTATATTTTTCTAATCATTTTAATATTGTTGCTTTGTTGCTTGTTAATAGTCCAAAGTTTCTTCTTAATCTTATAATACAAAACCCAATATATCTTTTAGTAGGAGTATTGTATTTGTTGTCTGTTGCGGCATACCTTTGGCTTATGTATTGTTTGTATAACGCAACATTATTTAAAACCATACCACCTTATGATGCAAAACAAAAAACCCTTAAAGTTGTTTTATCCTCATTGTTGATAGTTGTTTTATGTTTTGCAGGTATGAGAGGTACTATAAGCAAAGAAACAATAAAAACAAGTGATGCGTTTTTTTCAAATAGTGCTTTCTTCAATCAATTAGGATTAAGTCCAACATTTACTCTTGTTGAAAGTTGGAATGAAAGTAAAAAGATAGAGAATCAACCAGTAAATCTTATTAATGATATAACAGCAAAACAAATAGTTGACCAAGAATTTATTAATAGAGATGATATAACAGCAAACAGATTATCTATTCCAGAAAATTCTAATATTATTTTAGTATTTGTTAAAACGACTAACATACCAAACATAATGAATAAATCATTGGTGTTTAATAATATCTATGCATCAAGTCTGCTTTATTATAATAACCTATATTCAACATTGTTTTCTTATCCATCTATTTTAAATCATCATCCTATGCGTAAATCAGTTATAGAGAATATGAAAGGATTGCCTGATGTTTTAAAACAGAAAGGTTATCGTAATTATTATTTTTCTTTCCAAGATAGGCAGATAGATAATATAGCAGGATATCTTTATAATAATGGTATAGATGAGATAGTGGAGGAGAAAGGTGATATATATGGTAAGATGATTGAGACATTAAACAAAGATAATTCGCAAGAACCATTTTTTGCTTGTGTTTTAACAGCAGATAAAACAATAAATCAATCTAATAAAGATGTTAATAGATTTATCAATAAAGCCAAAAGATATTCTTGGAGTAAGAAAACATTATTTGTATTTATTCCATATATTAATGAAGGTGTTAATCAAGAGAATAATCTTAGTGAAATAGATAAGATAAAAGGTAATGTATTGTTTTATTATCCAAAAGCCTTAGCAAAAGGAACAAATAATACTCTTGGACTTCAAATAGATATTGCACCAACAATATTAAGTATGTTAGATAAGTCATATAAGAATGAAACAATGGGAATGAACTTATTAGGTAAAAGTAGAGAGTATGCTTATTTCTCTACCAAAGATGAGGTTGTTGTTATAGATAGTAGTTATCAATATGTATTTAGATTAAAAGGGAAAGAAAGTTTGTATAAGATGAATGAAGAAAAGAAAGTTAATTATATTCTTCTTTACCCAGATAAAGCACAACAAATGAAAACTTACGGCTTGTCTATGCTACAAAACGCACAATATCGTTTAACTCAAATTCAAATACAAAAGAAATAAAAAACATTAAGTGAATATTTATTAACAATAAAATTGACGCAATAACAACTATTTTGCCATCTTTTTATTCTAATAAATTATTTTCTTATTCTATTTTACCGAAACGAAGAAATATTTTTTTATCTCTTTATTATATTTCAATAAAACGAAGAAATATTTTTCTATTGTTTTGTGTTGTAACCTAAAATGAATTTTATAGGTAGATTAAATTGTTGTCTTACAATTTTGCCACTTTGTTTTGCTGGAATCCATTTAGGCATCATCTTTATAATTCTTATAGCTTCTTCGCCACAACCACTACCTATATCTCTTATTACTTTAATATCTGTTAAGGAGCCGTCTTTTTCAACAGTAAATGTTAAATAAACTCTTCCTTGAACAGAGCTTTGACGTGCTTGTTCTGGATATTGCAAGTTGGTTTCAATAAATTTGTTTAATGAATCAATACCACCAGGAAATGAAGCACTTTCTTCATAATAGTTAATCAAAATTACATTATCATCATTTTTCTTCTTTTTATTTGAGTGTTTCTTTTTAATGGTTTTTGTTGTCTTGGTTTTAGACGTGTTCTTTGTTGAAGACTTTGTTTGAGAGAAAGACACATTGCAAATAAACAAAGCACCTATCAACACAAATACGGATAATAAACTAAATCTTTTCATAATGTTTTCATTTTTTAATGATTAATTTTGCAAATGTATAGAAATAAATTTATTCTTGGAAAAAATCATCGGAAAAATTAACAAGAAAAAGTTGTTTTTTTGCTCTTGTTACTGCTGTGTATAACCAACGAAAATATTCTTTATTAAGCATTTCGTTAGAGAAAAAACTTTGAAAAACAAATACACAGTCCCAATCACCGCCTTGTGATTTATGACAAGTTAAGCAAGAAGCAAACTTAACTTGTACGGCATTGAAATATTTATCATTAAAGGTATTCTTCTTCGCTTGTGTTTTGTTTGGATATAAATCATAGTAGTGTTTAAAAATTTTATGATATAAATCTGTTTCACTGCCACTATCCATAGAGGCTTTGTCTATAGAAAGACTATCTAAAAGAATAGTTATCTCTATCTCTTGATTATCATCATAGTCAGTAAAACAAACAATAACATCAGCAAAATGTAAATCATATATATCTTTATAGCCAAGAATACGTTTTATTTTTAATATATCGCCATTAGCAATAAATCCTTCTTTTGATGAGGAATCTAACCAGAAATAATTATTTTTTACTGCCATAAGATTATCGCCACTATCTAATTGATTCTCTTTGTCAAGTATATTATATCTTATTCTATTGTTAATTATGTTTGCCATCTTATTACTACGACAAATAACAATAGTTTCATCTTCTCCAAATTCTTTGTATGCTTGTCTTAGGTTTTGTTCAAATTCTTCTCCATTTATTCTAACAACATCACTATTAGAATCTTTTACCTTAAAGATAGGTAAAGAAAAGTTTTGTTTATAAATTCTAAACCTTATATTAGAAGCATTACGAAGAATGTTTGAATTTAATGCCTGACGCACAACTTCTGTTAGTTGATAATTTAAACAATTATAATCAAAATGTCTGTCAATATAATTTTCATCAAGAGCAGGACTTATATCATCTTTGACAGGTGGCAATTGCGCTGTATCTCCAATGAAAATAATTTTACAATCTTTTGCTTGAAAAACATAAGCAATAAGGTCATCAAGAAGATTATGCCCATTAAACATAGAGTCTTGGTTTAGTCCAATCATAGAAGATTCATCAACAATGAATATAGTGTTTTTACTTTTGTTATCTTTAAGTTTAAAAGAAAAACCAAAAGGATTGTTGTCAGTACTTGATTCTTCATGATGAGAGAAATATATTCTTTTATGAATAGTTGTTGCATTCTTGTTAGAATATAAAGAAAGCACTTTGGCGGCACGTCCTGTTGGAGCAAGAAGAACAGAATTGATGTTGAAAGAAGGAAGAGTTTTAACTAATCCAGCCATAATGGTTGTCTTGCCTGTTCCAGCATAACCTTTAAGCAGAAAAATTTTATATTTATCATCAAAAACAAAATACGATAGAATATCAACAAGTCGTTCTTGGTCTTGTGTTAAAGTAAAACCTATTTTATTAAGAATAATATCTTTAAACATCATATAGTCATTAAAATCTTCCTATTAATTAACGATAGATATTATATCATTTATTCATTTATTTTTGAATGTAGGGGATAAAACCTTTTGTGCAATATGTTTTCATCTTACCGTCTTTATCACAATAAATGAAATAAGCATCATATTCTTTATGAATAGATAAAAATGTTTTTGCTTTATCTAATCCCATGACCATAAATGATGTTGCTAAACCATCTGCAATAGTACTTGTGTTAGCGATAACAGAAACACTTAAAAGACTATGTCTAACAGGGCGACCTGTTTTTGGATCAATAGTATGAGAATATTTAACACCGTTTTCTACATAAAACTTACGATAACTGCCACTTGTAACAATGGATTTATCTTTTAAAGCAATAAAACAATTATATTCTCTTTCACTTGTAGCATTTTCACTTGGTTTTTCTATTGCAACATTCCACTTTTCATTATTCGGTTTTAATCCTTTTGCATAGACCTCACCTCCAACATCAACAATAAAACTTTTTATTCCTTTATTTATTAAATAATTGCTTATACAATCTGTGGTATATCCTTGTGCAATAGCATTGAAATCTATCTGTGTTTGAGGATATTTTTTTATTATCTTTTTCCCTTCTATTCTTATGTTATTGTAACCAACAAAAGCAAGTAAAGAGTCTATTTGTTTATCAGAAAGTTTATCTCTTTTTTGTGTTATAAAACCATATTCCTTAACAAGTTTACCAACAGTTATATCAAAACAACCGTCAGTTAATTTAGACATATTTTGAGAAGCATTGAAATTATCAATAAATATTTTATCAAGAGTGCAGTTCTCATTTCTATTCACTTTGCTTATTGTAGAATTACTATCCCAAAGAGAGACAGACTTATCAATGGCAGAAAATATGCTATCAAAACCTTTTTTTAAATTATTGGTATCATTGGTATAAACAACAATATGATAATAAGAACCTTGAATTATTCCGTCAAAAGTATAACGAGATAAATCATTTGCATTTTTCTTTGAGCAAGAAAAGAAGCATAAAATTAATAATGGTGTTATGATTGCCAATAGTCTTAAAGGCTTTTTAATTAATAGTTTTTTAATAAACATCTTTTTAATAAATTTCTTTTTGCAAAAGTAATAAAATTTTATAAGCATTTGCATAATTGTGAGTGTAACTTTTTAAGAAAATAAACGTAAAACGCAGTATTAAAATGGTAATTTTTGGTAAAAAAAGTAAAAAAGTTATTAACAATTGGATTTTTTTGGAAAAAATGTAGTAATTTTACAAACTGAAAAAATAGTATAAAGATGTCGTTAATTGTAGGAGTAGAATATTGTAAAATAGATAGTAACGGAAGGTTTAAGTTGCCAGTAGCATTAAAAAAGCAACTTCCATCTTCCGAAGACAATCGTTTTGTAGTAAGAAACTCTATCTATAATCCGTGTCTTGAACTATTTACTTATGCATCTTTTCAGAGCGAGGTAAAAGAACTACAAGAAAAACTAAATCCTTACGATTCCAAAGCGAAAAGACTTTATAGGAGATTTACTCAGGCTAATATCACAGAATTAGATTCTTTTGATAGAATATTAATACCTTCGGAGCAAAGAATAGATGCTAAGTTAGATAAAGATATTGTTGTTGTAGCTTGTGGAAAGTTTATGGAGATTTGGAATGTTACAACATATAAATCATTAGATAATGATAATTTTGATTATGAAAAAGCAGCAGAAGATTTGCTTTCTAATAATCAAATAGATAAAGATGTTGTAGATTAATAACTAAAATGGATGATAAGGTAGTATATCACATACCAGTAATGTTACAAGAGTGTATTGAAGGATTGAACATAGACCCTGACGGTATTTATGTTGATCTTACTTTTGGTGGAGGAGGGCATTCTAAAGCTATTTTAAGCAAACTTTCCAGCAAAGGACAACTATATGCTTTTGATAAAGATGATGATGCTTTGAAAAACACTATTGATGATAATCGTTTCACTTTAATTAATGATGACTATTGTTGTGTTACTAAGAACCTTAGACTTTTTAGAGTATTTAAAGTTAATGGCATTTTTGCTGATTTAGGATTATCTTCTCATCAAATAGATTCTCAAGAGAGAGGGTTTTCGTTTAATAAAGATTCTATGTTAGATTTACGAATGAATCAAAATCTTCCTATTACAGCAACTGATGTTATTAATTCTTATTCAAAAGATGAATTGAAGCGTATTTTTAAAGATTATGCAGATTTAAGTAATAGTGGTTTGTTGGCTGATAAAATATTTATTAACACTAAGAAGAAGCCTATTTATACAACAACTGAATTTATCTCTATTATATCTTGTTTAGCACCAAAAGGTAAAGAGAATAAATTTTTTGCCCAAGTTTTTCAAGCATTAAGAATAGAAGTAAATGATGAATATAATTCATTAAAAAAAATGTTAAGTCAATGTTCTGATTTGCTTGTTGATGGAGGAAGATTAGTTGTTTTATCGTATCACTCATTAGAAGATAGGGTAGTTAAAAATGTGTTGAAAACAGGTAATGTGGAAGGAAAAGTAGAAAAGGATTTTTATGGAAATATAAGCACACCATTTAAGATTATCACAAAAAAACCATTAACTCCTTCTTATGATGAATTAGAAAGAAATAGCAGGGCAAGAAGTGCTAAATTAAGAATAGGTGAAAAAATATGAGAGACGGTAATAAACATAATAATGGATTTAAAGGAATAATGTCCGGAGATATATTACTTAGGGCAAAGTTCTCAAAATATATGAAAGTGATAATCATTATTACTGTTTTGTTAGTGGTTTATATCGCAAGCAGGTATAATATAGAAAAAACAATAAGAGATATTGATAGATTATCAAAAGAAAATAAAGAACTGCAAAAACATTCATTGAGAGTAAAAACAAGATATCAATCAACAACAAGAATGATTAATATTGAGAGTAAAATAACAGAAACAGGTGTTAAAATATCTAAGGAACCAATAAAAGATATTATTATCACAAAAGATTCAATAAAATAGAGATGGATAAACAATCAAAACAAATAACGATAAGGATGTCAATCATCTACGTGCTAATAATAATTCCATTTTTGATTATTATTGGTAAGGTTGTTTATTTAGAAACAGTAGAGAGGAGTTTTTGGAAAGATTTAGCAAAAGAAAGAAATATTGAGTTAAGAGCAGTTAAAGCAATAAGAGGTAACATATATGCTATTGATCCAGATAATAATGAAAAATTATTGTTGGCAACAAATATTATTTATTATGATGTCTATATTGATTTAGGTAAAGGAAATATAAGAGAAAAAGGATCAATTAATAAAACAAAAGAATGGGTTATAGAAGATAGTATTTATAGAAAAGATGTCAGTAAATTATGTTTCTTATTATCAGATGTACTTTCTTCTTCTGGTAAATCGGCAGATGATTATCGCAAACTTTTTGATAGTCAAAGAAAAAAACAGAATAGGTTCGTTCTTATAGGTAAGAATATAACAGAAGAACAATTAGATAGAATGAAAACTATGCCTATTCTTGGTAAAACGCGAACAAGAAAAATTAATGGCAAGAAAGTTACAAAATATGTCGGAGCATTTGTTGGGGCGGTTAGAGTTATAGAAAGATATAAGAGAATTTATCCTTATGGAGATATGGCAAGAAGAACGATAGGTATAAGCGTTACGGCTAATGGATGCGATACATGTTTTGATGGAATAGATGGTTTTTATAGTCATTATCTTGCAGGAAAACATGGTAGAAGACTTGAAAGAAGAATAAATCCTAATCAATGGGTTCCAATAGATGATAATCAAGAAATAAAAGCAATAGATGGATTAGATTTAATCTCAACATTAGATGTTTCTTTGCAAGAATTAGCAGAGCAATCGTTATTAAAATGTTTGGATAGTAATGATGCAGAAAGTGGAACAGTTATTCTTATGGAAGTAAAGACTGGTTATGTTAAAGCAATAGCAAATTTCACTAAACAAAAAGATGGTAGTTATTATGAGAGAGAGAATATAGGTGTTAGTGATTTATTAGAACCAGGTTCAACATTTAAGATAGTAACGGCTATGATGATGTTGGATAAAGGACTTGCTGATACATCTGATTTAGTTCCTACTGGTAAAAAATATTATCCTCATGCAACAAAACCAATACGTGATGTTAAAGATTTAGACCATGGATTAGTATCATTTCGTAGAGCAATAGAGATTTCTTCTAATGTTGGTGTTAGTCAGGAAGTATATAACGCTTATGTTAAAGACCCTTCTCGTAGAGGTAAGTTGTCAGAAGATTTAAGCGAATACTTCAATTTTAATAGGATAGGATATGATTTAGATATATACGAACCAAAACCAATAATAAGAAAAACAAAACAGATAGATGATGTTTTGAGAATGGGTTTTGGATATGTTTCAATGATGACACCGTTACAGATGCTTACTTTTTATAATGGTATAGCAAATAATGGAAAGATGATGAAACCATTGTTTGCAAAGGCTATATTAAGAGATGGCGTTATTGAAAAAGAGATAGAACCAGTTGTTATTAAAGAAAAAATGTGCCAACAAAAAACTTTATTACAAATACAAGACATGTTAAAAAGAGTGATTTTGTATGGAACAGGTAAGAGATTAAGAGGTACAGCGTATGGAATAGCAGGGAAAACAGGAACAGCAGAAATAGGCTATGATGATAAAAAACAAATATTGCAACATAGAGCATCATTTGTTGGATACTTCCCTTCGGAAGAACCAAAATATAGTTGTATAGTAGTTATCAGTAAACCACAGAAAGCTTTCTCTCATGGAGGAGATTTGGCGGCACCTGTGTTTAGGGAATTATCTGATAGAGTTATTGGCACACGTATATCTTATCGTCCAAAAGAAACAGTTCATAATTTTTATTATCCAGTACTATCTTATGGTAATGCTCTTAACTATACTTTATTATGCAAGAATTTAGGATTTAAATTACCTAATTTTACTTCTAATTGGATAAAGTGTAATAAAGATAATAATAAAGTTTTTCATTACTATAATCAAAAAATTGAGACAAATGTAATCCCAAATGTTAAAGGATTAACATTAAGAGATGCAATTTATATGTTAGAGAATATGGGAGTTAAGGTAAAGTTTGTTGGTAGAGGAAGAGTAGAGAGTCAAAACATAGAACAAGGACAAAAAATAAAACCAAATACAACAATAACTCTTACATTATCTATGCCAATAAAAAAACAAGATGAGGTTAATGTTCAATCACTTTCAACAACGCCAAAAAAAGACGATAAGAAAATTGTTGCAAACGAAGGAAAAAAGCAAAAAAACGAAGAGAAAAAATCTAAAACTGACAATAAAAAAGAAATAAAGACTGAAAAGAAGAAAAATATTAAAAAGGATAAAAACACTTCTTCTACAAAACAAAAAGATACTACTAAAAATAAAAATAAGAAAACGACAAAGAAATGAAGAAACTAAATGATATATTACAAGATGTTAAATTTATAGATATTATAAACGATAAAGGAGATATAAATATTAATGGATTAACGTTTGACAGCAGGAAGGTAGAAAAAGGATATATGTTTATTGCTGAAAAAGGAGAGCAAACAGACGGACATCTTTTTATAGACAAGGCTATTGAAAAAGGAGCAGAGGTTGTGGTTTGTGAGATTTTACCGAAAGAACAAAAAAAAGACATAGAATATATTAAAGTAAAAGATTCTTCTTATGCTTTGGGTATATTGGCTCGTAACTATTATAATAATCCAACAAAAAATATTAAGTTGATAGGTATAACAGGGACTAATGGTAAAACAACAACAGTTACATTGCTTTATAGATTATTTACATGTTTAGGATTTCATTGTGGATTGTTATCAACAATAGAAAATAAAATATTAGATGAAACTTATCCTACCGAAAGAACGACAATGGATTCAATAGCAATCAATGATATGTTATCAAAAATGGTAGATAAAGGTTGTGAATATGCTTTTATGGAAGTTTCTTCTCATGCTGTTGTTCAAAATAGAATAGCAGGTTTAACATTTACAGGGGCAGTTTTTTCTAATATTACTTTGGATCATTTAGACTATCATAAAACTTTTGAGAATTACATAAAAGCAAAGAAGAAATTTTTTGATGATTTACCATCTACTGCTTTTGCATTAACTAATATTGATGATAAGAATGGAGAGGTTATGATTAGTAATACAAAAGCAAAGAAATATAAATATTCTTTGAATACTATTGCAGACTTTAAAGCTAAAATAATAGATGATTGTTTTGATGGATTACATTTAGACATTGATAATCAAGAAATATACTCTCATCTTGTTGGTAGATTTAACGCATATAATCTTTTAGCAATATATTCTGTTGCCATTTTATGTGGATTAAAAAAAGAAGATGTATTAATACAGATAAGTAATCTTCATCCAGCAAATGGTCGTTTTGAGAGTTATCATCTTAAAAATGGAGCAGTTGCTATTATTGATTATGCTCATACTCCCGATGCGTTAGAGAATGTATTAAAGACAATAAATAGCATTAAAGGTTCAAGTAAAGTGATAACTGTTGTTGGTTGCGGAGGTGATAGAGATACAAGTAAGAGACCAATTATGGCCGAATTGGCAGAAAGGTTATCTGATATTCTTATTTTAACTTCAGATAATCCAAGAACAGAAGAACCTATGGAAATAATTAACCAGATGAAACAAGGATTACAGAAAGATGATAATTATTATTGTTTAGTAGATAGACATGAGGCAATACGTCTTGGTTGTTCTTTGGCAAAGAAAGGAGATATTGTTTTAGTAGCAGGTAAAGGACATGAAAATTATCAAGAGATTAATCATGTGAAACATCATTTTGATGATAAAGAAGAAGTATTAAAATATTAAATTAAAAAAATATATTATGTTGTATCATTTATTTACATATTTAGATAAAAATTTTGATATTCCAGGAGCTGGATTGATGAATTATATAAGTTTTAGAGCAGCTTTGGCAGTTATTACATCATTATTAATAACAGTAGTGTTTGGAGGAAAAATAATTGCTTATTTAAGGAGGAAACAGGTAGGAGAACTTGTTAGAGATTTAGGATTACAAGGTCAAAAAGAGAAAGAAGGCACTCCAACAATGGGAGGTCTTATCATTTTGGCAGCAATACTAATACCTACATTATTATTTTGCAATTTAAAAAATATATACATAATAATAATGCTAATTACTACGGTATGGTTAGGTGTATTAGGATTTATTGATGACTATATAAAAGTATTTAAAAAACATAAGGCAGGATTAAGTGCAAAATTTAAGATTGTTGGACAAGTAGCATTGGGAATATTAGTTGGAGCAATGATGTTTTTCTCTCCGGATATAAAGATTAAAGAAAAAAATGATGTTGCGATGTATTCTCAAACACATAATCTTCAAGTAGAATCAACATATACAATAGCAAAAAATAAGTTCGTTACAGAGAGTGTTAAAAGTACAAAAACTACAATACCATTTGTTAAGAATAATGAATTAGATTATTCTGTATTAATAAAATGGATTGGTAATAATTATCAAGATTTAGCATGGTTAATATTTATTCCTATTGTTATTCTTATTATAACCGCAGTAAGTAATGGAGCAAATCTTACAGATGGATTAGATGGATTAGCAACAAGTACGGCAGGAGTGATAGGTTCAACACTTGCTGTTCTGGCATGGGTAAGTGGTAATATTATCTTTGCTAATTATCTGAATATAATGTTTATTCCTAATATTGGAGAATTAACAATATTTATTGCAGCATTTGTTGGAGCAACAGTAGGATTCTTATGGTATAATACATATCCAGCTCAAATATTTATGGGAGATACGGGTAGTTTGAGTATTGGTGGCATTATTGCGGTGTTTGCTATTCTAATTAGAAAAGAATGGTTGCTACCAATTTTGTGCGGAATTTATTTAATAGAGAGTGTTAGTGTTATTTTGCAGGTAAGTTATTTTAAATATACAAAGAAAAAGTATGGAGAAGGAAGGAGAATATTCCTAATGACTCCTATACATCATCATTTTCAAAAGAAAGGGTGGGCAGAGCCTAAGATAGTTCAAAGATTTGTATTAATCTCAATAATATTAGCAGTAGTTACAATCATTACATTAAAAATTAGATAGTATTATGACAATTGACGAGTTAGCAGTTCAGGGTAATAAGAATAAAAATCTTAATTCAGCAGAAAGAATGTATAATAATATCTTTCAAATAAGAAAAAAGATTGTTAGAGATTCATTCATAGTTGATTATAATAGACACAGAAACCTTTTGTTAGTTACTATTAATGGTGTTAATTTTGTAGATGATAGTGATTCGCAATCATCTAATGCAACATGGTATAGTATGTATAATACAGAAGGGAAAATAATATGGATACTTGATAATAATACATCAGAGATAAATGATTTAGCAAGTATTGAGAGTATTATAAAAGATAAAGTTAAAGCAATAATTATTATAGATAACAAAGCAAAGCTAAAAGAACAATTAAAAGGATTGAGTAATATCATTGAAGTTTCTCAATTAAAACAAGCAGTAGAAATAGCATATAAGATAGCAATAAAAGGAGAAACGGTTATGTATTCGCCAGCAAGTGCAAAAACACAAGAAGATAAGAAAAGAGAAGAGTATGCACAGATAGTATATGATTTATAAAAAATTATAAGGAGCATGACAATCAAAGAAAAATATAAGGTAAAAGGGGATAAGGTTGTATGGATAATATATATCCTTTTTATGCTTATTTCTCTCATAGAAGTGTTTAGTAGTATGGGCAAAACAGTATATGATAAAGAAGGGGGAGATATAGCAAGAATGTTTGTCAAGCATATAACAATACTAATTACAGGACTTGGAATATGTTATATAGCTCATTTAATAAAATATCAGCAATACGCAAAAATTATTACTATAGGGTTTTGGATTTCAATAGGATTATTAGTTTTGACATTTTTATTAGGAAGAATGATGGGTAAGGCTGCTGGTAGATGGTTAGTATTACCAATAATAGGACAATTCCAACCATCAGAGATAGTAAAATATATAATAGTAATTTATACAGCAAGAGGACTGTCATTGTATCAAGATAATATAAAAGATAAAAATATATTCTTTAAAATATTATGGCCAATAGTTATTATTTGTGGACTTATCTTTCCAGAAAACTTTTCAACAGCAGGATTAGTTTTTCTTGTATGTTATATTCTAATGTATATAGGTAGAGTTAATCTTAAATATTATAGTATGATATTGCTTGGTGTACTTGGAGCTATATTTGTTATGTTTATGATATTTAAATATGATAGTAGTCTTTTGGAAAGAAGTAGTACATGGCAAAATAGAATAGAAAGTTATAAAAATAACGATAAGACAGAAATAAATCAAACTAATTTGGCATTGATGGCAATATCTACTGGCGGAGTTAGTGGAAAATTTATTGGTAATACCGAACAAGCAAGATTTTTAAGTGAATCACACAATGATTTTATTTTTGCTATAATATTAGAGGAGGGTGGTTTATGGTTGGGTATATTAATAATGATTTTGTATCTTATTTTAATATATAGAACAATACGTATAGCAAGGAATGCAAAAGGTTTGTTTGGTTCATTAGTGGCTGTTGGTATTGCTCTGGTGTTTACCATGCAGGCTATTGTTAATATGATGGTTGCAACAAATTTAATACCAGTTACAGGACAAACATTACCTTTTATAAGTTATGGAGGTACATCATTTGTGTTTAGTTCTTTTGCATTAGGTATTATATTAAATATTTCATCTGCTGAAAATCAAAAAACTAAGCAAGAGATATTGGAAGAGATTGAACAAGAAAAGCAAGAAGAGATTGAACAAGAAGATAATAGAGTAGAAGAAGATAATGAAGTAGAACAAGAAAATCAAGAGGAGGATTAAAAATGGAAAATACAAAAAGAACAAAGAAGTTTATAGTAAGTGGTGGAGGAACAGGAGGACATATTTTTCCTGCAATAGCAATAGCAAATTGTTTGAAAAGAAGATATAAAGATTGTGAGATATTGTTTGTTGGCGCCATAGGTAAGATGGAGATGCAGAAAGTTCCTCAGGCAGGTTATAAGATAGAGGGATTAAAGATAGCAGGCTTTCAAAGAAAAAAACTTTGGAAGAATATTACTTTGCCATATAAAGTTATTTCTTGTTTGATGAAAGCAAAAAAGATAATAAAAGATTTTAATCCAGATATTGTTATAGGAGTTGGAGGATATGCTTCAGGGCCAACATTAAAACAAGCAGCGAATCAAGGTATTCCAACATTACTCCAAGAACAAAATTCTTATGCTGGTGTTACCAATAAGATTTTGGCAAAGAAAGCAAAAAGGATATGTGTTGCTTATGAGAATATGGATAGATTTTTTGATAAAGATAAAATAGTTTTTACAGGGAACCCAATAAGAAAAACGATAAGTTCTTTGAGAGAAAACGAAGAATTATTGAGAGAAAACGCTAAGAAAAATTTTTTAATTGAAGAAAAAAAACCAGTTGTTTTAGTTGTTGGTGGTAGCCTTGGTGCAAGAACAATAAACAATGGAATAGAAAAACATTTACAATATTTTATTGATAATAATATTCAATTGCTTTGGCAGACAGGTAAGTTTTATTATAAAGATATTTTAGAAAGAACAAAAAACATTATTAATCAAGATATAAAAATTAATGAGTTTATATATGATATGGACCAAGCATATAGTATAGCAGATGTGGTTATTTCTCGTTCAGGAGCATTGTCAATTAGCGAACTTTGTGTTGTTGGTAAACCGACTATTCTTGTACCATCTCCAAATGTTGCAGAAGACCATCAAACTAAGAATGCAATGGCATTGGTAAATAAAGATGCATCTATAATGATTAAGGATATTGATTTTGAGAAAGATGTTGTTTCTACTTTGGATAATCTATTGAAAGATAAACAAAAACAAGAATCTTTATCAAAAAACATATTATCTCTTGGGATAACAAATGCAGATGAATTAATTGTTGATGAAATAGAAAAGATAATAAAATAATGAATAGTAATAAAAAAACATATTATTTTCTTGGTATAGGTGGAATAGGAATGAGTGCTATTGCAAGATACCTTAATGTTCTTGGTAATAATATTTATGGTTATGATAGAACACAAACAGAATTAACCAAAGAATTGGAACAAGAAGGTATGAAGATAAACTATGAAGATGATATAGATAATATTCCACAAGGTATAGACCTTGTTATTTATACGCCAGCTATTCCACAAGACAGCAAACAATTAAATTATTTTAAAGATAATAATATAGCAATGGAAAAGCGTTCCGTTGCTCTTGGTAATATAACAAAAGATAAGAAAACTATTGCTATTTCAGGTACTCATGGTAAAACTACCATTTCTGGTATGATTTCTCATATATTAAATAATAGTAGTATAGGGTGTAGTGCTTTCTTGGGAGGAATATCAAAGAACATTAATTCAAATATGATATACAATAACAATAGTGAATATGTTGTTGTAGAAGCTGATGAATATGATAGAAGTTTTCTTCAACTCAACCCATATATAAGTGTTGTTACTGCTATTGACCCAGACCATTTGGATATATATCATACTTATGATAATCTACATAAAGCATTTGAAGAATTTGTTAGTAAGACTAATATTAATGGTTACACTTTTATTAAAAGAAATGTTAAGATAGATGAAAAGTATATTAATTGTCAGCCAGAGTTTTATTCTTTTGATGATATAGAAGCAAACTATTATGCTTGGAATATTAGAATAAGTAATGGTAGTTATTATTTTGATTTTATAACTCCTCAAAAAGTATATTATGATATAAAGATGATTTATCCAGGGATACATAATATAGAAAATGCAGTTGTGGCAATGACAGTAGCTTTAAAGATAGGAGTTAAAGAAAATGAGATAAGAAAAGGTATTGAAACATTTTCTGGAATGAAGAGAAGATTGGATTTTCATATCAGGACGAAAGATAGAATATTTGTAGATGATTATGCACATCATCCACAAGAAATATCAACTACAATAGAATCATTGAGACAAATGTATCCAGAAAGACATCTTACTGGTATTTTTCAGCCTCATCTATATACAAGAACAAGAGACTTGGCAGATGATTTTGGCAAAGCATTAGAAAAACTTGATACAATTATATTATTGCCTATTTATCCAGCAAGAGAAGAGCCAATACCAGGAATAAGAAGTGAACTTATATTACATAAAATCAATAAGATGGATAAATATTGCGTTACAAAAGAACAACTTTTTCCACTTTTAGAAGCTCTTAATCCAGATTTTTTAATTACTTTTGGAGCCGGAGATATAGATAAGTTAGTTGAACCAATAGAGAACCTTTTAAATGAACAATAAAAAGCGTATATTATATGCAGTGTTATCGGTAGTAGTAATTATTATTATAATTATTATTACTAATATTGTTATGAATAATAGTCCAATTAATAATTTACAGATAAGTATTCATTACCCAACAACTGATACAATTATAGATTCGCAAGATATAAATTCTATTGTTAATAAGAACTATGGAAATGTAACTAAGAAAAAGAGAAAAGAAATAGATACAAAGATTTTACGTGATGAATTAAAAAAGAATATGTTTATTGACAAGGCAAATGTTTATTTATCATTGTCTGGAGTTTTGAAGATAGATATAACGCAAAGGAATGCAATAGCAAGAGTATTTACAAAGAAAGGGTATCAGTACTATATAGATAAAGATATGTATGTTATTCCTTCTCAACAAAAGAAAGCTGCAAATGTTCCTATTGTTTATGGAGATATTAATGAAGTGCCAAAAGATAAAATAGATTCAAATGTGAATAAAGAATCATATATAATTTTTAGAATAGCAAAGATTATACAAGATAATCCTAATACGAGATATGATATTGATGAGATATATAAGGATAAAGATAGATATGAGTTATATAGTAAGACTGGAAATATTGTTATTAATTTAGGTAATAAAGATAATGTTGATGATGGTTTAAAAAAATTAAGATATGTTTATTCTAATATATTAGTAAAGTATGGGTGGGATAAATATAGTCAAATAGATTTAAGATTTAGAAATCAAATAATTTGTACAAGAAAATAGATTTAGCAATAAAATAAAAAATAATAAAGATATGGAAAAAACAGAAGAAAAAATACAAGAGATGGAAGAAAGAAAGATAGTAGTTGGTATTGACGTTGGAACTACCAAGATTGCTGTATTTATTGGAGAAAAGATAGGGGAAAAGGAAGATGGTTCTGATGAGATAAAAATCATTGGAATGGGCAAGACACAATCCATAGGTGTTGAAAGAGGAATAGTTAAAAATATAAAAGATACAGTTAATTCTATTAAGATTGCAGTAGAACAAGCAGAAAAGCAAGCTGATTATAAAGTTAAAGAGGCGTTTGTTGGTATTGCTGGGCATCATATAAAGAATCAACAACATAGAGGTTCAATGGTTATCAAAGATGATAATCATATTATTACGGCAGATGATATTAAGAAGCTTATTGATGAGCAATATAATATTAGCATACCTCATGGAGATCAAATAATAGATATTGTTCCTCAAAATTATAGTATAGACAATGAGGAAAATATTATGGATCCTGTTGGAAGAATAGGTAAATGCGTTGAGTGTAATTTCAATTTAATTACAGGAGAAGTAAATAATATTGAGAATTTATATAGATGTGTTGAATTGGCAGGATATAAGGTAAAGAATCTTATCTTGGAACCAATAGCAAGTGCAGAAGCAGTAGTTAATGATGTTGATAAGAATGAAGGTGTTTGTTTAGTTGATATTGGTGGTGGAACAACAGATATGGCTATTTTCCATGAAGGTATTTTAAGACATACTTATGTTATACCATTAGCAGGCAATGTAATAACAAATGATATTAAGGAAGGTTGTACGATAATACATACTCAAGCAGAAGCATTAAAGATAAGATTTGGAGATTGTGTTTCTACGCCAAATCAAGAAGATGAGGTAATAACTGTGCCAGGACTTAGAGGAAGAGACCCAAAAGAAATCTCTATGGCAACATTAACTGATATAATTAAGGCAAGAGTTAATATGATTTTGGATCAAGTTATCTTTGAGATTAAAACAGAAGAGTTTGAGAAAAAATTAATTGGAGGTATAGTTTTAACAGGAGGTGGAGCAATGATAAAACATATTGCACAACTTACAGAATTTAAAACAGGAATAGCAACACGTATTGGAGCACCAGAAGAACATTTGACGGGAGATATAATTGATGAATTTAAACATCCTATGCACGCAACGGGTATAGGTTTGGTCATTAAAGGTTTTCAATATATGAAAGAGGAGGAGAGAATGAAGGCGAAAGATAAGAAAGCAAGTAATAAACCGAATAATAATGACAATAAAGGGAAAGAAGAACACAACGAAACTCCAAAAAATCCAAAGGATATAGGTAAAGTAAAACCAAAGAAAAAAGGTGGACTTGGAGATGTTGTCAATAAATTTTTCAACAATATCATCAGTGATACAATGGATTAATATAATTATTAACAATGTTGTGTGAAAAAAAACAAAAGAAAAAATGGTTTTATGTTTTATAAATTTGTAATTTTACAAATTGAAAAGTAGTATAAAAACTATAAATAATAGGTTAAACCATAAAAAGAGCAATATTATGACAGATAATTATTCATTAGACATAGAGGCAACAAAAGAACAGTCATCTTATATTAAAGTTATTGGAGTCGGTGGTGCAGGAACTAATGCTGTTAATCACATGTTTAATAAAGGAATAACAGGCGTTGATTTTATTATATGCAATACTGACGAGCAGTCATTAACATCATCTCCAATTGTTAATAAAATAAAAATAGGAGAAGGTGGTTTAGGTGCAGGTAATAATCCACAAGTAGCCAAAGATGCTGCTGTTGCTTCAGCTGATACAATCAAAAAAGCTCTTTCAGAAAACACTAAGATGCTTTTTGTTACTGCTGGTATGGGAGGAGGCACAGGTACAGGAGCAAGTCCAGAAATAGCAAAGATAGCAAAAGAGATAGAAATAGATGGTGGTAAAGATGAGATATTAGTAGTTGGTGTGGTTACAACTCCTTTTAGTTTTGAAGGTAGAAAAAGAAAAGAACAAGCAATAGACGGAATAGAAAAACTTAGAGATGTTGTTGATGCAATCATTGTAGTAAATAATGATAAGTTAAAAGAAAGAGGTAAGATGAGTATGAAAGAAGCCTTTGCTTTGGCTGATGATGTATTACTTACTGCCGCAAAAGGTATTGCTGAGATAATGACAAGTGATGCTTATATTCATGTTGATTTCAAAGATGTTCAATCTGTTATGAAACATTCAGGTGTTGCTCTTATGGGCAGTGGAGTAGGAGCAGGCGAAGATAGAGCATATCAAGCAATAAAAGCAGCAACAACAAGCGACCTTCTTAATGATAATGACCTTTCTCAAACAAAAAATATATTGCTTTATATCGCATATTCATCAAAAGAAGAGTATGAACTTCAAATGGAAGAGATGGATACAATAACAAGTTATATACAAGAACAAACGAGTGATAATGTTGATATTATTTGGGGTTGTGGATATAATGATGAATTAGAGGATAAAATTGCTATAACTCTTGTTGCTACTGGTTTTGAAAGTCAAGAGATTTATAATAACAAACAAAGAAATGCTGGCGAAACAAAATCTATTCATAAGGAAGAAAAAATAATTCTTCCACTTGAAGAAGAAATTAAGAAAGAACCAGAACCAATAAAAGAAGAAGAAAAAGAAGAGGATTATATAGAAGGTATTAAGATATCTAATCCTGTTGAAGATAAACTAAAAGAAGAAAAAGAGAAAATAGAAGAGCAGATAAAGAATGAGAATCATAAAATAGTATGGACGCTTGATTCTGTTGCAGATGAAATAGATACAAATATAAATAGTAATAGAGATAATACAACTAAGGCAGAAAGTAATCAAGAAGAAGATGCAATTAAGATAAAAGAATATTTATCACATCAAGCACAAACATCTATTGAAGCACAGCCTCATCAAGAGGAGATAAAACCAATAGAAAATACAACAACAATAGCTATTGAAGATAATCCATCTTTATCAAGTTTAATCAATGACACTCCACAACAAGCCGATACAAAGACACTTTCAGTAGAGGAGAGAGTTAATTTGAAACAAGAGAGAATGAAAAAAATCAAAGAGATGTTGAAGACAGAAAAAGGTATTGATGCAATAGCAAGTATGCGTCCTGCTTTTGAAGATGTTGGTAAGAAAATATCTGATATCACAATCAAACCAACACAACTTTCTTTGGATGAGAAATCAGGAGAAGTTAATATATCTACAAACAAAGTTATAAATGCAAGTGTAGATTAGAATAAAACAATAATAAATTTTGAATGTAAAAAAACGAAGAATCTTTATAAGTTCCTTCGTTTTTTTTGTTTATATATTATTGAATAGTTAAATTAGTTCTGTTTATAATAAAATGAATCATTATTCTAGTAAAAATGGATTAAAGAGTTATTTTTTTATCTTTTGAATCTATTTTACTGGAATAAAGAACTATTTTACTGGAATAGCAATCCATTTTAAGAGCTTATTAATTAAAACAAAAAAGTCAGTGAAAAGATTTTTATTTTCTTAATCACTGACTTCTTGTTTAATGTTATGTCCTTGTATGACACAACACTAAAAGATTTATTTATAGGTTGTTGTCTGCAACTTTTCTTCCTGCTCTAAGTGCTTCAAGGTTTGCATTAACAACTTCTTCTCCCTTACGAGCAAAGTTGTTTCTAACAGCATCTTCCAACTTACTCATATCTATTTTTAAGTATTTGCTTGCTGCTCCAAGAACAACCATATTTGTTCCTTTTGGATTATTAACATCTTTTGCTATCTTGTCTGCATCAAAGATAATATGATGAGGTATTTTCTTAATCTCTTTCATAACATCGTCCATATCTGGATAATTAGGTATGTTAATAAAAGGATTTTGATTAGTAATTACCCAACCATTTTCTTTGTTAAGGAAGTTTACATAACGCAAAGCCTCCATTGGTTCAACAGAAAGAATAACATCACATTGTCCTTCTGGTATAAGGTCAGAAGCAATAGGCTCATCACTAAGACGTAAGTGGCTTTGTACATCACCTCCTCTTTGGCTCATACCGTGAGTTTCTGCTTGCTTCATATACATTCCCATTTCAAGAGCGGCTTGTGAAATGATGGCAGCAGAACTTAATGCTCCCATTCCTCCAACTCCGCATAATATTATGTCTATTTTCATTTTATTTTCCTCCTTAATTAAATTTTATTTATTTTCTGCTGCTTTTTTCATTCTTAGTTTTTTCTTACCCCAAACAACGCAATCTCTTCTTGGAATAATAACACTCACACCTTTATAGTTGATTTCTTCTTTCATTATTCTAACATTCTCTTCGAAGTTTTTCTTTAAAGGAGTAATAACGCGGATATGTTCTTTTTCAACACCTATTCCTTGGCAAATACTTTCTATTCTACCTGTTGCAGAACTCTTTTGAGCACCTGTCATTGCAGTAATATCATTGTCAAGTATTATTATTGTGATAGGTATTTGATCAACGCAGCAATCCAATAAACCTGTCATTCCACTATGAGTGAAAGTACTATCACCAATAACAGCAACAGTTGGTTTAAGGTCTGCTTCTGCTGCACCTTTTGCCATGGTTATAGAAGCACCCATATCAACAGTAGAATATATAGCACTAAATGGAGGAAGAGCTCCAAGAGTATAACAACCTATATCTGAAAATACACGGCTTTCTCCCATATCTTTCATTGCTTCATTAAGACAAAGATAAGAATCAGCGTGAGGGCAACCATCACAAAGTTTGGGTGGTCTTGGAGCAAGTACTTCTGGTAAAGCAAAACCTTCTAGTACTTTCATTCCAACAGCTTTTCCTACACTATTAGGGCTAAGCTCGCCATCTCTTTGAATTGTTCCATCAAGTCTTCCATGAACTTTCTTGCCTTGTTTTAATATACCTTGAATAAGTCTTTCATAAACAGGTTGTCCTTCTTCAACAACAAGTATTTCATCACTTTCATCATAAAGTTTTCTCAACTGTTTTTCTGGCATTGGGTATTGAGAAATCTTTAATACAGAGTAAGGACATTTTCTATCAGGGAAGTTTTCCATTAAGTAGTTATATCCTATTCCACAAGCAACTATTCCAAGACTCTTATCTTTTCCTTCAAAAAGTTGGTTAAAACCTTTTGTTTCGCTTTCTCTCATAAGGTCGTCTTGTTTTGCTATAAGTTTCTTATATTGACGCTTTGCATTTACTGGCAAAAGAATAAATTGTTTTTTATCTTCTGGTACTTGCATTGTGTTTTGGTTACTTCTTATGTCTCTTCTTTCAACTGCACTACGAGAGTGTGCTAAACGAGTTGTAACTCTAATCATAACAGGTGTATGATATTTTTCTGATATATCAAAAGCATAATGTACCATATCATAAGCCTCTTGTTGATTAGATGGTTCAAGACAAGGTATCATAGCAAAATCTGCATAAGTACGAGAATCTTGTTCATCTTGAGAAGAGTGCATACTTGGGTCATCAGCAGCAATATAAACCAAACCTCCATTAGTTCCTGTGATAGCTGAGTTCATAAAAGGGTCTGCAGCTACATTAACTCCTACGTGTTTGCAGCAAAACATAGCTCTCTTGCCTGCATAAGACATTCCTAAGGCAGCTTCCATAGCAGTCTTCTCATTGCAAGCCCAATTGCTACGAATACCTTTTGCTTTTGCCTCTTTTGAATCTTGTATATATTCTGTTATTTCAGTAGAAGGAGTGCCTGGGTAAGCAAAAACTCCTGAAAGTCCACTATCAATAGCAGCTTGAGCGATAGCTTCATCACCCAATAAAAGTAATTTATCCATAGTATTATATTTTTATTTTAAAATTAATTTACAAAACTACAAACAAATTTCCAATTATACAAATAATAACTGAAAAACTTTTTATTGGGACAAAAAAAGGTGATGTAAATAAACACCACCTTCGCGCGATAAATATATTAAATGATTGTTATTTAATAATCAATTTTTCTGTTTTAGTTGTGTTGTTTGTTACAACTCTAACATAATAAACACCACTTGCCAAATTGCTTGTAATTATCTTTAAACTTGCTTGTCCTTTGTTAATAGAATATGTGTTTATTGTTCTTCCTTGAACATCGCAAACAAAGACTTTTGCATTGTCGTTTGTTCCAGAGATAAATAAGTTTGTGCTTTCTGTTGTAGGATTTGGATACATAGATACACTTATCTCTTTGTCTGTATCATTTATTGCATCATTTGTTGATGAACTATTCTCTGCAAACTTAATAGCAAATCTTCCATTGTTTTCTCCTTCATTTGCTGTAAATGTAAATATAGTATTGTTATTCAATATAGTTTCTTGACCATTTAATAAATCTACAACATAAACATTTACTCCTGTTGGAATGTTTGATGCCATAAATTTAACTTCACTTGTTTTGCTTGCATGAAAATTCATAGGGACTACATATGGTAAGGTTTTGAATATATTATTTAATATAGCATGATTATCTACTAAGAAATAAGGTTCTACAAGGTCTTCATTATTTGTTGAAAGCATAACATAAGCATCATTGTTGTCAAATCCATTATCTGCTGAATTATCTATTCTTGCATAAGCATCTTTTGTTGAGTTATTTGCTTGTGAAGTAAAAGTGATATAAGATATTGGAGTTGCGACTGTTGTTGTTTTTGATGATGGAGATGATGAAACATATCCTTTTTGGTTACTAAATGCTACCTTACCTGTTAATGGTGTTGCATTACTTGTACTTGCTACCATAAAGCCTTGACCTGGATAAATCTCTTTTGTTGTTGTTTCCCATACTCTCTTTACTGGATTATATGTATAAACAACCCCTCCTTGAACATTTGTTAGTCCATTTGTACTACATAACTTACTTACATCTAATCTTCCTATGAATGGATTACTTAGAGCGAACCATTTACCTGTTACTATTCCACTTCCTCCTACTGTTCCATCATTTGTTAGATTGATAGTAATATCATTTTTATTCAAAGTACCATTTTGTGTAACTTTTATATATTCATTATATGCAACATCTGTATTTGTTATATCTGTAAAACTTGTTGTATTACCTGTTGTTGTTATGCTGTTTAATGGAAAAACAAAATATCCTAATCCTGTCTTAAACTCACTGCTACCAACAGTTACTCCTAAATATTCATCATTCCATTTATTTCCAGTTGCCGTATAATCATAGGCTACTGCTGCAATATCATGTTGGTATGTTTTATTAGCATATCCTTTGTTATTATTTAACACTCCTATACTAGAACTTCTTAATACGCTACCATATAAGTTCCATTCTCCTACTTTTAATCTACTTTCTACTGTTCCATTTGTATGAGCTCCACTATTATCTACCAATGAATTGCCTGGTGTTATCACTAATGGACTACCAACTGTTACTCCTCCTGTTGTTGGGATAACTACATTTTCTGTTATTGTTCCACCTTGAATCATTGTCTCTACTTGTGTATGTTTCCATGCAAAGATTGGATAACCATCATTTACTTGATACATATCTTTTACATATACTGCTGGACTTTGATTATTATTTAATGTCGATGAAAAATTATCTGCTGTCATTGTTGCAGATGATTTCTCTGTTGATGTCTCAGTCCCTGTTGTTAAATGATAGTTATTTGTATTTGTATTATCTGAAAAGATTGCAAGCATATTAATAGATCCGCTAACTATTGTTGCAGTAGAATAACAATTTTTTATTTTCCCCTGATATACAAAAACCCCAGATTTAACTGTAGAATTGTTTCTAATACTTGAATTTCCTGAAACATAACAATTAGTCATTGTTGTTCCATTAAGATCTCCTCCAAAACATCCAGAATAACCTCCTTCAACATAAACATTTTGTGCATAACATTGATTTATTGTATTAGTCCCTGTAGCCCATGCAACAAGGCCTCCATCGCTAATATTATTTTGTTTATAATATGTAGTACCTTCTCCTCCTCTACAATCTACATTTCTTGAATAACAATTAGTTATAACTGAATTATTCATCATATATCCTACTAAACCTGCTCTATTGTTTGCAAATGTTGTATTTGTTCCTCCTGTTATAGTTACATTTATTGTCCCTAAATTATTTATTTTTGCTCCACTTATTGCCCCGAATAAAGATAAACATTTATTTGTAAATTTATTTCCTAATGTATTATTTGTAGAACTTGCTTTATTTCCTAAATTATAAATATAAGTATAATCTCCATTTGTAGCACCATTTGTAACTACTAATGTTTTTGATTCTACCCCACTATTTGGAATAGTTATTGTAATATTTGAAATGGTCTTGTTATTTCCATCAAATGTTCCTCTGAAAGTATATTTTCCATTATCACCACTATTAGTACTATATGTGGTACCTTCATCTTTACCGCTACTATTACGTAATGCACCTCCTATTGAAAGAAAAGTTGGGATAGAAGAACAATCTATATCGTTCATCAATTTAAAATACTTTCCGCTTGTTGCGTCAGATTTTATCCAACAAGTAACTGCTAAAAACTCTAAATCATTTGCTGTTGATATTTGATAAGGGTCTGTCGCTACTCCTGTTCCTTTGCCACTAAAATATGTAGCAAGGTCTGTTAATGTTTGTGTTTGTGCTTGTGTATTGTTTGATAAGAATAATACTGCACAAAAAATAAGTATTATACTTTTAAAACTACTACATACTGATTTGTATGTCAAAAATTTATTCTTTTTCATATTTTTTAAATATTTATCTAAAATTCCTTTTAATATATTTATATTCGCTTTTCCTATTCTGTTGAATTTGAGCATGCAAAGGTACAAATAATTATGATTATGAGAACAAAAATTTATAAAAATTATAACAAAAAATTCTTTGAACCATTATTTTATATAGTTATTTAATTGGAGAAAATTTTGTTTAATAAATTGTTTTTGTATAATAGAAATTACATTAAAACAAAAAAGTCGGAACCATATTATTGACTCCGACTTAAAAAATGAAAACAAATTGAAAAAAAATACATCTTAGACGTTAAATCTAAAATGCATTATATCTCCATCTTGTACAACATAGTCTTTTCCTTCAATAGCAATCTTGCCTTGTTCTTTGCAAGCAGCCTCACTTTTATATTGTACATAATCATCATATTTTATCACCTCGGCACGTATAAATCCTTTCTCAAAGTCGGAATGTATTACTCCTGCACATTGAGGGGCTTTGTCGCCTTTATGAAAAGTCCAAGCACGTGTTTCTTTTGGTCCTGTGGTAAGAAATGTTTGAAGATTAAGTAGTTTGTATGCAGACTTTATTAAACGATTAACGCCACTCTCTTTTAATCCCAACTCTTCCAAAAACATTAATCTTTCTTCATAAGTTTCCAATGATGCAATATCTTCTTCGGTCTTTGCTGCAACAACAAGCATCTCTGCCTGTTCTTTTTTTACCATATCTTCTACTTGCTTAACATACTCATTGCCTTGCTTAAAACTTTTTTCATCAACATTGCATACATAAAGAATAGGTTTTGCTGTTAATAGACACAATTCCTTTGCTGCCAAAGTAAAATCCTTATTATCAAAACTTACTTCTCTTGCATTGCGTCCTTGTTCCAAAACTTCTTTATATTTTTTTATCACCTCAAAACTATCTTTGGCTTTTTTATCTCCACCAGTCTTTGCTGTTTTCTCGGTCTTAGCATAGCGAGATTCAATTGTTTCAAGGTCTTTTAATTGAAGTTCCAAATCAATGACTTCTTTATCTCTTATTGGATTAACACTGCCATCAACATGAACAATATTACTATCATCAAAGCAACGTAATACCTCTATTATTGCATCACATTCTCTTATGTTTCCTAAGAACTTATTGCCAAGTCCTTCTCCTTTACTTGCTCCTTTAACCAATCCTGCAATATCAACTATTTCAACCGTTGTTGGAATAATTTTTTCCGGGTGGTCTATTTCTGCTAAAACATTAAGTCTTTCATCGGGAACAGTTATCACTCCAATGTTTGGTTCAATTGTGCAAAAAGGAAAATTTGCTGCTTGTGCTTTTGCATTTGACAAGCAATTAAATAAAGTTGATTTACCTACATTAGGCAAACCAACTATACCACATTTTAAAGACATTTATTTTGTCTCCTTATCTTTTTTTATTTCTTTTGTAAATTCGTCTATATTGATTTTCTTTGTATCAAACTTAATGTTCTCTTTCAAACATTTGATAAGTTTGCCTTCAAATAAGTAGTCAAAAACTTGTTTTGATTGGTCTCTATTTTGAAGCATATTTGTAGCAAGGTCTTCTAAACGTTTTTCTCTTTCATCTTTCTCTTGTTTTGTTTCTTTTTCAGGAACAGGGAAATAACTTGGGAAAAGTTCTGTCTTGTAATAGTTCTTTATCTCATCATTTGTAACATCAAGTTTATATGTCTTTGATAGTTCGCCTTCTATTAATTGCCAACGAATACCATTCTCATATTTGCTGAAATTCTCTTCAACACTCTTTGCATCTAATTTGTCTTCGCTTGTTTCAACTAGCCAACGTTTCAAGAACTCAACAGGAATATCAAACTTAGTATTCTTTGTTATGCTTTCCATTGCTTTGTGTAAGAAATAAGAATCTGCTTCTCTTGCATAAGTTTTGCTTAAATCTTCTTTGGCATTCTTTCTAAATTCTTCTTCTGTCTTTATGCCTTTATCTTTATATGCTTTATTAAAGAAATCTTCATTCATCTCTGCCTTATTCATTCTTTGAATAGAAAGGACAGTGAATTTTGTGTCAGCAGTAAATTCTTTAACTTTATCTATTGGCAACTTAATTATTGAAGCAAGTTGTGAGGCATCTTTAATGGCTTTGCCTATCTTAAATGTTATCACATCATCTTTCTTTTTGCCAATAAATTTCTTCTTTATTGTCTCTAATGCTATCTTATCAACGAAGATTGTTGTGTTTGTATCAACTCCACCTTCTTTTTTGTTGCCTTGCTCATCAAGTTCTTCAAGATGTCCATAAAGCATATCACTTTCGCCAATAGTTTCTGGTGTTTCTATCTTTCCAAAACGGTATCTAACATCTTCAATAAATTTATCTAACATCTCTTCTGTTGGCTCAACATCATAAAGAGTAAGTTTCTCTTTTGTTAAATCTACTGTAAATTTTGGTTGAAGTGCTATATCAAAATAAAAAGCAAACTCTTTCTCATTATCCCAATCAACTTGTTTTGTTTTTTCGTTATCTGCAAGTGGAGAACCAAGAACTCTTAACTGATTATCTTCAATATATTTATACAAATTATCAGACATTAACTTTTGTATCTCTTCTGCTCTTACTGGTCTTTCATACATCTTTTTTACCATTCCAAGAGGTACTTGACCAGGACGAAATCCAGGGATATTTGCTTTCTTTCTGTAATCTCTTAATTCTTTCTCAACTCTTTCTTTATAGTCGTTTTCTTCTACTTCTATTTTTATGACGGCTGTTAAATCGCCTGTCATTTCCTTACTTACTTTCATCTTATGTTATTTATTATCAATTCAAAAATAAAGTTGCAAAATTACAAATATTTATATTCTTACAAAAATTTTTTTTATAATTTATTAATACTTCGTTCTTTAAAAACCTAATCCAAGTGCTTTTATTCCAGAAATCAAATTATTATCAACTTCTGCAAATTTATAGTTATAATATATATGTGTTCTTCGTGAAGCAAATAGTCCTATTCCATTTATTACATTAGAAAATGTTGGTTTATAGGAGATATAACTATTCTCTGTATTGTTTATTGAAATATAATCATACATATCTTGATTGCATGCTGATACACACAACGCAAATGGATATTCTGAGACCATTGTTAGAGTGTGAGATGTTTTGTCTTTCAATTGTTGTTTTATGCCAGAAAGCACATCAGTTAAACTAATAGTAGAGGTCATTGTAGTTGAAGAAGAATATGTATTTACTTTCTTTGAAAGAGGAATATCTACACTATCTCTTTTGCCATCAACATTAAAACGGAACCTAACGCTTACTTGATATTGTTTGCCTATTAATCCTTTTTCATTCTCATCAATGTTTGTCCATGAAACTTTTGCTCTTTTTCCTGTTTCATAAAAAGTTAGAGTGTTTGTTGTGATAGAGTATTTGCCAAGAGGTTGTGTTTTTGCTGTTACTACGTTACCTGTTTTATTATTAGTTACTACAATACGATAAACCATTGAAGGGTTAAGTTGTTTTTTTTGTTACACAATAATATATTGGACAATCTCCTGAATAAAAACTTCCATCGCTTTTATTTACTGTCTTATATTTGAATTGAAATGTACCAACAACATTGTTTGTATCCCAATCCCAATAAGCATTCATCTTAACATCAATAT
>JAKVOZ010000004.1 GCA_022482545.1 Bacteroidales bacterium | reverse complement strand
GATGAACAAAAAACAAATAAAGATAGTTTATCAACAAGAATAATAAGAAATTCATTGTTTTGGACAAATGATATATATCCATATCAAAAGAGTAAGTATTTTCTTCCAATAAGTGTAGGAATAAATTATGATATGGTTAAATATGCAGATAGTTTAAACTCAAAACATATTAATATTCTTTCACCAGAAGTAAAAGCAGGAATAAGATTGAATAAATTAAATGTTGATTTTTCATATTCTCATAGTTTTTCTTCTTCATACTTTGATAATGATAAACAGATGAATATTAAAGCAAGGTATAATCAAGATTCAACAGATAATTTTTCTTTATATGCCAATGTTCTTGTTATGGAAAAAACACCATATTATATATATTCTCACTATCGTGCAGGAAAATTAAATTGGGAATATGAAGTAAATAAAACAAAAACAAAAAACATAAACTTTGGTATTGACTTAATAAAATCACTCAATATAGAAGTAAGTTACTTTAATTTGCAAGATATTTATTCTTTTGATAAAAATCTATATAGTTCAATTTATAGAGATGCTAATCTTTGGCAAGTTAAATTTAATAATGATTTTCGTTTGTATGATTTTGGATTTAAAGGTATGTATGTGTTTCAAACGAGTGATAATAATGATGCGATAAGAGTACCAAAATTACTATTCAAACAAAGTCTTTATTATGAGTTTGCAATGTTTAAGCATAAGTTAAAAACACAAGTGGGAGTGGATTTAAACTATTTCACAAAATATTATGCAGATTATTATGATACAAAAACAGGTTTGTTCGTTCGTCAACATGAAGAAAAGATAGGAAATTATCTTTATTTAGATGTGTTTGCAAATATGAAGATAAGCAGTTTTTCTTTTTTCGTGGCTTTTACTCATCCTTATGCTGGAATGTTTAATTATCAATATATTAATACTCCATTATATCCTCATGAAGGCTTTGCTTTTCGTTATGGTTTGACATGGAATTTTATTGATTAAACAACAATAGAAACCAATTTATTTTTTGTGTTCTTTTATTATGTTTATTTTTTTTGTAGTAATTTTGCAAACTAAATAAGAACTAAATTAAAAACAGTAGAAAATAATGGCAACTAAAAAGACAACAAATCATAAAAATAAACATAAGGCAAGAAAATTCTTTAAGATAGCAGGTTATGTGGTCTTAGGATATTTGTGCTTATCCTTACTTTTAACAATTATTTATCGTTTTGCTAATCCACCAATAACAATACTTATGGTGCAAAGATGTATTGAGCAAAAGTTTTCTTCTGACAGAAAAGTTAGATTACAAAAGGAATGGGTCTCTCTTGATGAAATATCGCCAAATATGGTAAGAGCAGTAGTGGCATCAGAAGATAATAATTTTGTACATCATCATGGTTTTGATTTTCAGTCAATAAAAAGAGCACAGAGATATAACGAAAAAACAGGAAAGAAAGCAAGAGGAGCAAGTACAATAAGTCAGCAGACAGCCAAAAATGTTTTTCTGTGGATTCAAAAAAGTTATATAAGAAAAGGATTAGAAGTTTGGCAAACATCATTAATAGAATTGATATGGGGCAAAGCAAGAATAATGGAGGTTTATCTTAATGTTATAGAATTTGGAGATGGTATTTATGGAGTGGAGGCAGCAAGTGAATATTATTTTAATAAACATGCAGAAGATTTAACAAAAAGAGAGGCTGCACTTTTGGCTGCTTGTTTGCCTTCTCCTTTAACAAGAAACCCTGCATCGCCTTCATCTTATCTTAGTAATCGTGCTTCAATGATTCAACATAAGATGAGAATAATAGGTAAAGTACATCTATAACAAGATTAATAAAAAATAACGTTTTTTTAGTGAATAGTAATCTAAATAAATATTATGATGATTTCATGTATTATATGACCATGGAACGTTCATTTTCAAAGAATACTATTGAGTCTTATTTGTTGGATTGCCAACGTTTCTTTGATTTTATGGAAAAGAATTATCCAAATATTACCGTAGAAACAATAGAGACTAAGCATTTTGATGATTTTTTAACTAAAATAACTAAGAAAATAGGTAATAATGAAGAAGAAAAACTTTTAAAAGCTACAACAAAAAGACGTATAATTGAAGGTATTAGAGCGTTTTTTAAGTATTTGATTGTTGCCGATGTTATAAATAAGAATCCAACAGAACTTATCGTTACTCCACGTCTTGAACAAAGATTGCCTATTGTTTTAAGTAATGAAGAAATAGAAAGAATGATAGCAACATTTGATGTTTCTACTTATTCAGGTTACAGAAATAGATTAACGATAGAAGTCCTTTATGCAACAGGTTTGAGAGTCAGTGAGTTTGTTAATCTTAAACTATCAAACATTATAGAAAAAGAGAATGTTTTGAATGTTATAGGAAAAGGAGATAAACAGAGATATATACCTATAATAGACTCTGCTTTAGAACATTTAATGACTTATATTAATGAATATCGTAGTCAAATAAACATTAAGCAGAAATATAAAGATTATGTATTTATTAATCAAAAAAGAGGTACAACATTAACACGACAATTTATTTTTAATATAATAAAACAGTCGGCAATAGATGCAAATATAGACAAAAAGATTCACCCACATATACTACGACATAGTTTTGCTACCGAGTTAATAAAAGGAGGAGCAAACATAATCGCAGTAAAAGAAATGATGGGACATCAAAGTGTTCGTTCAACAGAAATATATATTAATCTTTCAACAAAAGAACTTAGAAACACATTATTCACTTGCCACCCATTTTATAACAAAGCAAAACATAGTTCTTTATTCTAATAAAATGAATCGCTATTCCAATAAAATAGTTTTTGAATCTAATAAAATAGAATCAAAAGACATTTAAATAGTTCTTGATTCTATTTTGCTATCTCTTTATTCTATTTCAATAAAAGATTTTAATGATATTAGTTTTATTAAATAAATAGTATCAAAGAAAATAATTCTAATACTGATACATTAAAAAGTTAATAGGAAAAGGAAGGATAGATATAACTAACTCTAAAGAGTTATATATCTATACTTACCTATTAAGTAATCGTAGTAAATATATTTATATATAGGTTTACGTTACTACGATTTTATTAAATAACTAATAAACAACTAATTACGGATACACAAAATAACAAAATCGTAGAAGTAGAGTAATTTCTATTTTGAGATAAAAATAAAATAGATAATAAATGTGGAATTAATATCTTTAATGCTTTTAGATTTGATATAAATACATCTTTTATTATAGTAATTTAAGTTTTAAGAAAAATATGTTGATGTTTTTGGCGTTAAATAGTAAAAAAATACTTAATTTTGCAAATTAAAAACATTAGAGGGTGAATAATAAAATTTTAACAATAATAATTATTGTATGTTGTTTGTTGTCTTCATGTGCTAGCAAGCATAAGAAGTTATTGAGTAGCAATGATAATGATGCTAAGTATGAGGCAGCGGTTAAAGCATATAATGAAGGAGATTATTTTCATGCAGACCAATTGTTTGAAAATCTTTTATTATATTTTAGAGGTAAGGATAAGGCAGAAGATGTTAATATGTATTATGGTAAGAGTCTTATGAAAAATGGTGATTATTATTCGGCAGGTTATCAATTTGAAAACTTTGTACGTTGGTTTCCTTATTCACCAAAAGCAGAACAGGCTTTGTATTTATCAGCATATTGCAAATATATGGATTCTCCTGAATATTCATTAGACCAAACGCTTTCTTATGAGTCAATGAAGGCTTTTCAAAACTTTATTGATAAATATCCACAAAGCGATAGTGTTAAGAGGGCAAATAAATATTTAGATGAATTAAGAATAAAGATAATAAAAAAAGATTATGTAAATGCTTATAATTATTATAAGACAGGAGCATATCAAGCAGCACAAGTATCTTTGAAAGATTTTATAAATAAATATGCAGACCAAACAGAATATCGTCAAAATGCAATGTATTATATGGTTCTCTCTGATTACAATTATG
This sequence comes from Bacteroidales bacterium, assembly GCA_022482545.1. Classification (GTDB taxonomy): domain Bacteria; phylum Bacteroidota; class Bacteroidia; order Bacteroidales; family P3; genus Scybalousia_A. Next base: position 153,868 of record JAKVOZ010000004.1, on the reverse strand, counting down.
CTATGAAAAGCATTGAAAGTAAGCAGAAAGAAAGATGGACAAATATGATAATGGATTATGAAAGATATGAGGCTTTGTTTAAGAAATTTACAGATAAAGATAAGATAAAAGATTTGCAGACAAAGTATGCTTATGCTAAAAAACAAGTGGCAGAGAAATAGATAAAACAAGATAAATAATAAAAATTAAATAAATAATAATGGATTATAAGAAAACAAAAGCAGACACAAGTATTAAAACAAGAAACCTTAATGATTTCAGTAAATTAACAGGTAATGTATATGAAACTGTTTCAATGTTGTCAAAACGTTCTGACCAAATAGCAGGAGAGTTGAAACAAGAATTGTATAAAAAGATAGAAGAGTTTGCTATTAATGACAATTTTATTGAAGACACGTTTGAAAACCGTGAACAAATAGAAGTGTCTCGTTTTTATGAACAATTACCAAAGCCATATCTTATAGCAATTAAAGAATATATGGACGATGATTTAGTGTATAGAAATGAAGCATTAAATCATGGTAATATAGAAGAATTGCCAAAGCAACAAGAAAAAGAAGAAGAGATAACAAAATAAAAAAATAAGATAAATAAGACAAAGATATGTTGAATGGAAAGAAAGTGTTAGTGGGTATAAGTGGAGGAATATCGGCTTATAAAACACCTATGCTTGTCCGTTTGCTTATCAAAAAAGGTTGTGATATTAGAGTTGTAGCAACAGATAATGCACTACATTTTGTTAGTGAATTAACATTGCAGACGCTTTCTTCATATCCTGTTTATAATGATATGTTCTGCCGTTTTACTGAAAAAACAACAGAGCATATTTCTTTATCAGAGTGGGCAGATATTGTTATTGTTGCTCCTGCTACAGCAAATATTATAGGCAAATATGCAAATGGTATTGCAGATGATGCTCTTTCAACAACTCTTTTAGCATTTAATAAACAAGTGTTTTTTTGCCCTGCAATGAATTGTAATATGTATAATAATTTTGCAGTACAAGACAATATTTCAACATTAAAAAGAAGAGGTGTCCAAATAATAGATAGTGAGCAAGGCGAATTGGCTTGTGGCGTTGTTGGCAAAGGACGAATGGCAGAAGTTGAAACAATTGTAGAAGAAATAGAGAATTATTATAAGACTAATGATGATTTTATTAATCGTACAATAACTATAACAGCAGGGCCAACGAGAGAGAGCATAGATAAGGTTAGATTTATTTCAAACGCTTCTTCGGGAAAGATGGGATATGAAATAGCGAAAGAATTGTTAAGACGAGGAGCAAAAGTTAATCTTATTTCAGGAGTTACAAATGAAAAGATAGAAGAGAATAATAATCTTAGACTTATCAATGTTGTTAATGCTCAACAGATGTATGAAAAAACGATAGAGATGTTTGAAAAATCTGATGTTGGAATATGTTGTGCTGCTGTTGCTGACTATACTCCAATAGTTCAATATGATAGAAAACTAAAAAAACAAGAACAATCACTTATTATTGAACTTAAACCAACAAAGGATATATTATTAGAATTAGGAAAGAAAAAGAAGAAAAATCAAGTACTTGTTGGCTTTGCTTTGGAAACAGATAACGAGATAGATAATGCAAAGAATAAACTACAAAAGAAAAACCTTGACTTTATTGTATTAAATTCATTAAATGATAAAGGTGCAGGTTTTGAATGTCAAACAAATAAAGTTACTCTTATTGACAATGAAGGTAATGTAGAACCATTGCCATTGAAAGATAAGATTGATGTTGCAAAAGATATTGTGAATAAATTATTAAAATGTTTTTAAGATTATGATAATAAAGAAGATAGTATTTGCGATATGTTTGTTTTTTCTTTGCTGTAATGTTTTTTCACAAGAGTTTAGAGTAAATATAAGTGTTAGTGCCTCACAAATACAAGGTACAGACAAAGAAATATATAATACAATACAATCAGCGTTAAATAGTTTTGTTAATGATAAGCAATGGACAAGTTATCATTATGAAGATATAGAGAAGATAGAAGGTAGCATAACAATAAATGTAAGAGAAAGAAGTAGTCAAGAAGATTTTAAGGGAGACCTTTATGTTCAGCTTCGTCGTCCTGTTTATGGTTCAACATACACAACAACAATGCTCAATACAGAAGAGAAAGATTTTACTTTTAAATATCTTCAAGGGCAGAATGTAGAGTTTGATGAAAATAATTATACAAGTAATCTTCTTTCAACAGTGGCTTTTTATCTTAATTACTTCTTAGCGTTAGATGGAGATAGTTATAGTTTAAATGGAGGAAGTAAGTATTTTCAAACTTGTCAAAACATTGTTACTGCAGCACAAAGAAGTGCAAATAAAGGATGGAAGAGAGCGGAGAATAATACAAATAAATATTGGATGATAGAAAATTATACTAATTCAACGTATAGTGATATTCATAATGTTTGGTATCAATATCATCGTATGGGATTAGATATGATGGGAGAAGATAATCAAGCAGAGGCAAGGAACAATATATTTCTTGCATTAAAAGATTTAAAAGCAGTCAATATGGAGAGAAGTGGATTAGTTTGTGTTCAACAGTTTATTGATGCAAAGGCAGATGAGATAGTAAATATATACAAAGGAGCACCAAGTAATGAACAGACACAAGTTATTGCTATAATGAAAGAGATTAATCCGGCTAATACAACTAAATATGAACAAATCAACCAATCAGTAAAATGATTGCGTTTTAATATATAAAAATATATGACACAAGTACCATTAAACAAAGCAGTAGTAGATAGTATTATTGCAAAAAACAATATTAAGAGTGTCGGCAAAGCTTCAATAAGAGAAGTGAAAAAAGTTGTCGATGATGTGGAAAAAGAAACATCTTTACCATTTGTAAGAATGGAGATGGGAGTTCCAGGATTACCAACAGTTAAAGTAGGTGTAGATGCACAAATACAAGCGTTGAAAGACGGAGTATCTGCAATTTATCCAGATATTTACGGTACGGCAGAGTTGAAGCACGAGAGCAAACGCTTTGTTAAGAATTTTCTTGATATAGATGTTTCAGAAGATAGTTGCGTGCCAACAGCAGGTTCAATGCAAAGTGGTTTTGCTATCTTTATGACTTTAACAAAGATGGACGAAAAGAAAAATAAGATTCTTTTCATAGACCCAGGTTTTCCTGTTCAAAAACAACAATGTAAGATATTAGGCATAGAGATGGAACATTTTGATGTCTATGATTATAGGGGAGAAAAACTTAGAGAAAAACTTGAAAGTTATCTAAGCAAAGGAGAAATAGCAGGACTTATCTATTCTTCACCAAATAATCCTGGTTGGTTTTGTTTCAATGAAAAAGAACTACAAATCATTGCAGAAGTAGCAAATAAGTATGATGTAGTAGTAATAGAAGATTTAGCATACTTTGGAATGGATTTTAGAAAAGATTATTCTAAACCAGGCGTACCACCATTTCAACCAACAGTTGCTAAATGGGCAAAGAAATACATACTTATGATTTCTGGCTCAAAAGCATTCTCTTATGCAGGAGAAAGAATAGCAGTTATGGTTATGAGTAGTGCAGTATATTCTTGGCATTCAGACTATATGAAGAAATACTTTGCTCAAGATACTTTTGGAAGAGCAATAGTGTTTGGAACAATATATGCTTTGTCTTCAGGAACAGCACATTCAGCACAATATGGTTTGGCTGCTGTTATGAAAGCATGCAATGATGGAGAATATAACTTTGTTGAGGCTTTGAAAGACTATGAAAGAAAAGCACATTTTATGAAAGAGGCTTTATTAGAAAATGGTTTCCATATTGTATATGATAAAGATTTAGATGTTAAGATAGCAGATGGATTCTATTTTACATTTGCTTACGAAGGAATGAGCGGAGAAGAACTTTTGAATGAACTTATTTATTATGGTATCAGTGCTATTTCATTAGATATTACAGGAAGTAGTCGTAGCGAAGGACTAAGAGCATGCGTTTCATTAGTACCTCACGAACTTTTACCTGTATTCAAAGAAAGAGTAAAGAAGTTCAACGAAGACCACAAGAAATAATAATATAACAAAATATTAATGCAGAAAGATTATAGAAGACTTATCCTTTATCCAAATAAGGATAAGTCTATTTTACGTAAACATCCATGGTTGTTTTCTGGTGCAGTAGACCTTATGGACGAAGAAATAGAAGAAGGAGATATAGTTAATATCCTTTCAAGTGATAACCAATATCTTGCAACTGGCTATTTTCAAAACGATACTATTATTGCAAAGATACTTTCTTTTGAAAAAGAAGACATAGACCAAGACTTCTTTGATAGAAAGATTAAACAAGCAATAGATTATAGAAAGATGATGGGATTTTTCTCAGATAGAACAACAAATATCTTCCGTCTTGTTTATTCAGAAGGCGATTTCTTGCCAGGACTTATTGTGGATTATTACGATAATAATCTTGTAATTCAGTTTCATAGCGTTGGAATGTTGAAAATGCAAGACCTTATAGTTAATTCTCTACTTAAAAATCTTCCAAAAACAAAGACTATCTTCAATAAATCATCTTCTACTTTGCCAAGAAAAGGAAAAGTGTTTTCAAAAGACGAGTTTATTTACAAAAACACAGAAGATGAGTATTTCATTGCTAAGGAAAACAACTGCAAATACTTAATTGATTTTCGTCAAGGACAGAAAACGGGCTTTTTTATAGACCAAAGAGATAACAGAAAACTGCTTTCATCTCTTAGTAAAGACAAGATAGTGTTAAATGCTTTTGGTTACACGGGAGGTTTTTCTGTTTCAGCACTAAAAGGTGGTGCAACAGAAGTGGAAACTCTTGATATATCTAAACGTGCTATTGAGATTTGCGACAAAAACGTTGAATTAAATGATTTTACAACTAATCACAAAAGCAAGGTTGTTGATGTGATGGATTATCTTAACGAGATAGAAAACGACAAGTATGATATAATTATTTTAGACCCACCTGCATTTGCTAAACATAATAAAGACGTAAGACAGGCTCTTAAAGGATATAGAGAAATTAATACCAAAGCAATGGAGAAAATTAAAAAAGGCGGATTATTATTTACTTTCTCTTGTTCGCAAGCAGTAAGCAAAGATGATTTTCTTACGATGTTATTCTCTTGTGCTGCCAACGTTAATCGTAATGTTAGAATAGCAAGAAAACTTCCACAACCGTTTGACCATCCTCAAAGTATATTTCACCCAGAAGGAGAGTACTTAAAAGGATTTGTTCTTCAAGTAGAATAGATAAAGGTATTTGATTAATAAGTTAAATAAATTAGATATAGTGTTTTTTTTGATTTGTTCTTCTAAAATGAAGAAATAAAAAAATACATTGCTAATGTACTGTCAGTACATCGCCGTTGTACTATCAGTACATCGCTAATGTATTTTAATGAAATAGCGTTTTATTTTTTTTGTCTTTTGATTCTATTCTATTGTGTCCTTATTCTAATTCTTTAAGATAGCTTTATATTGTTTTGTATCTTTTAAAACAGATATTGCTTTTTGAAGAGTGTCGTCTGTTTCTTGAACTGCTTTGTAATAATACTTCGTTCCATAAAGATTTCTTGCTATAAAACCTTTGAGATTGTTCTTTATATAAACGTTAGATTGTTTTATTAGTTCTTGTTCTTTCAAATCTTCTTCCTTTGCTTTTTGTTTAATCTGGTCAATCATCTTATTGCTATCCAAAAGATTATCTGCATAAGAAGAATATGAAGTATATTGAGAGTTTTGTGTTGTGTCTTTTTGAATATCTTTTAAATAGTTCATAACAATATTATTAACCCAATCTGTTTTTATTATATTCTTTTTAACACCTTCTTTTGTTGCATATTCCTCAAATTCATTCATAATATTTAGTGAATCAAAAGCCTTGTCAAAATCATCATACGTAGGATATTTTTTCAACATTGTTTCTCTGTTTTTTTCACTCCAAGAAAGAGAAAAATTATTGAAGATGTTTTTACTTCTAAGGTTAATAAAATAATCACTTGCTCTTGTTGTGTCAATAGGTACAAAAATATCTGGCATAATACCACCACCACCATAAACTATTCTACCTTTATTCGTTTTATATTTTAATGAATCAGGAAAAGAAATAGAATCAGGAGTTAGAAATTCTTTATGTTGGTATCTTTTGAAGTAGTCTTGATAATAAGCATCAGTACCATCTTTATATGACTTTTGAATACAACGTCCTGATGGAATATAATACCTTGCAGTTGTTAAACGCATTTGAGAGCCATCAAGTAAATTCATAGGTCTTTGAACCAAACCCTTACCAAAACTTCTTCTGCCAATGATAACACCTCTATCCCAATCTTGAATAGCACCAGAAGTAATCTCACTTGCTGATGCAGTATATTCATCAATTAATATAACTAAATCGCCTTTTTCAAAACAACCTTCACTTGTAGATGTTAATTCATATTCAGGCGAATGAACTCCTTGCGTATAAACTATTCTTTTGTCTTTTGGTAAGAACTCATCACAAATATCTTTTGCCGTTTCTAAGTATCCGCCACCATTACTACGCAAATCAAAGATAAGTTTTTTCATGCCTTGTTTCTTCAAATCTGCGACAGCCTTTTGAAACTCTTGATCAGAATTTTGAGAAAAACGTCTTAAACTTATGTAACCTATTTCTTTATCTATCATAAACCAAGTATCAATACTGTTTAATGGTATCTTATCTCTTATGATTTTAAATGTTAAAGGAGTTTGTTTGCTTTCTCGTCTTATCTCAACAACGACCTTACTTCCTTTTTTGCCTCTTAAATGAGACATAACCCAATCGTTGTTTATTGAATCGCCAACACAAATAGTATCATTAACTTTAATTATTTTATCACCTGGAAGAATGCCTACCTTATCGCTTGGACCATCTGCAATAACATCAATAATATGAATAGTATCATTCATTATTTGAAAAGTAACGCCAATACCTTCAATGTTTCCTTGTAATGGTTCATTTGCTTTTTCAACTTCTTTCTTAGGAATATAAGCAGAGTGTGGGTCTAATTCTTTTAGCATTGTCTCTATTCCTTTTTCTGAGATTTTAGACATATTTACAGTATCTACATAATAGTACTTAATCAAGCCCATAACTTGTAACATCTTTTTCTCATTATTATTATCTGTCTGCGAATAAGCCAAACAAGAAAATAAAATACATAAAATAAATAGTAGCCTTTTCATTTTTCTAAAATAAGTTTAATATTTTTGCGTTAATTTGTGTATGAAACGTAAAATAGCAATGCAAATTGTTTTTTCGTCTTAATTTTAAAATAAAAAAATACAACAAGAAAAGTTATGGATATTTATTTATTAATATTATTAATTCAAACTATACTTACATTAATAGGTTTGTGGAAGATATTTGAAAAGGCAGGATATAAAGGTTATCTTGCAATTATTCCTATTTATAATATATGGGTAACTGTAAAAATTATAGATAAGAAGTTTTGGTGGTTTATTTACGCATTAATACCTTTTATCAATGTTTTTGTTCTTATGCTTATTGCGATAGAAGTTGTTAAGAGTTTTAAGAAAAATAGTCTTTGGTATCAACTATTAACTGTTCTTTTTCCTTATGTTATCTTTATTATCTTAGGATTTAATAAAAAAGAAGAATATCATCATTTAAGTGATTTACCAAAATATAAAGTTGGAGTTGTTAGAGATTGGTGTGATGCTATAATATTTGCTGTCATTGCCGCAACAATAATAAGGACAATGTTCTTTGAAGCATATACTATTCCAACATCTTCTATGGAGAAATCATTACTTGTTGGAGATTATCTTTTTGTAAGTAAGATTGCTTATGGACCAAGGATACCAAATACACCTATTGCTTTTCCTCTTGTTCATAATACATTACCTTTTAGTAGTAGTAAATCATATCTTGAATGGATTCATCTTCCTTATGACCGTTTGCCTGGTTATTCTCATGTAAAAAGATATGATGCTGTTGTATTTAATTTTCCTGATGGCGACACTCTTTCTACTATTTATCAAAGCAATGAGAGTTATTATTCACTTGTTCGTAAATATGGAAGAGATAAGGTATGGAATGATAAACAGGCTTTTGGAGATATAATAACAAGACCAGTTGATAAAAGAGAAAATTTTATTAAAAGATGTATTGGTTTGCCAGGCGAAACAGTTAAGGTTGTTAATAGAATAGTTTATATTAATGGTAAGCCACTTGAAAGTCCAGATAAATATCAGATAACTTATAAGATAAAGATAAAAAATGGATATTCTTTTAATGAGAAAGAACTTGTAAATATTGGAGTAAGTAAGGAAGATATGCAAATGATGAATCTTTATTATTATATGAGATTGACAAAAAATCAAATTCAATCGCTTAAAGATAATCCTTACGTAATAGATATTCAACCTATTGATGATAAGAAAACAGATTATAGTTTAGTAATAGATAATAACTATAAAATGAATTGTCAAGTTTTCTTTCACCCAGAACTTATTGATATAGGTACATTTCTTTCGCAGGCAGGCGTAGATTCTTCTGAGATAAACAAAGCAAGAAACTACACAACACTTCCTTTGAGTAATGAATTAATAAGTAAGATTAAACTTATGCCTTACGTTGAGAGTATAACGCCAGTTGTTTGTATGAAAGGTTTTCGTAATGATGATTTGTTTCCTTATTCAAAGAAATACAATTGGAATGTAGATTATTATGGTCCTGTAAGAATACCAAAGAAAGGTATGACAATTCCATTGACAGATGATAATGTATTGTTTTACAAAAGAGCAATAGTTAATTTTGAGAACAACACCTTAACTAAACGTGGTAGTGCTTATTATATTAATGGTAAAAGAGCAACAAGTTATACTTTTAAGATGGATTACTATTGGATGATGGGAGATAATAGACACAATTCTGCTGATAGTCGTTTTTGGGGATTTGTTCCAGAAGATCATATTGTAGGAAAGGCTTCATTTGTATGGCTTTCTTTAAACAAAGATAAGAATGGATTAGGAAAAATTCGTTGGAATAAATTGTTTAGAATAGTTAGATAGAATTATAGGATACTAAAACAAAAAATAAATATATTTTATGGAAAGCAAAGACAATATTCTAATTATTGATAAAGATATTAAATTCACTAATTCTTTATCTAATTACTTAGAGAAAAAAGGTTTTATAGCCTTTGGAGTAAGAACAAAAGAGTTGATGTTGCGTTTGTTTGAAGCAAATACATTCTCTTTTGTTGTTATAGGCTCATTACCTAATGATTTTAGAATTATTGATGTTTTAGAGACAATCAAAGATGTTAATGATGAAATAAGAATTATAGTAATCTATTCTTCAATAAGTGAGAAACAAAGCATTGAAGAATTGCATATAAATAACTGCAAACTTATTCCTAACAAACAAAATCCAAAGAAAATATATAATCATATTGTTTCTCATGAAGAGCAAACAGACGTTGAGCCAGTATATGAAATAAATGATGAGGTTTTATATTTTAGTAAGTTTAGTTTTTCTGTTTCTCAAAGGTTGCTTACTTTTAACTATGAAAAGGAAGATGATAAAACAGTTATGATGCTAACAAAAAAAGAAGGTGCTTTGTTGCAACTATTGGCATCAAAACCAAATCATATCGTAACAAGAGAATGCTTATATAAAAATATATGGAATGATAAACGCTATTATAATACTCGCAGTATGGACGTTTATGTTTCTAAATTACGTAAATATTTGAGTAGTGATAAGAATATTCAAATAATAAATAGGCATGATATTGGTTTTGTTTTAAAAATTAAGCCTAATAAATAATTATATTTAATTGTATTAAAGAACAATTTTAATAGGATAAAAAGGCATAAAAATATATCTTCGTTATATTTTGTTAAAACGAAGAAATATTTCAATAAAACGAAGAAATATTTCAGCAGAATAAAGAGATATGAAAATAGGAGATAATGTTAGAAAAAAATGTTATTTAAACAAATCATTTAAATCTAATTCTGTAATACAATTATCTTTAATATCATAAAGTTTGTTTCCAATACGAACAGCATTGTAAGAGATGTTGAGTTTCATTAACGCAATACCATCTTCATTAATCAATAAACTATTTTTTTTGTTACCAATAATAGTTAAATTATTTGCTTGTATGGTTTTGAAAAATATGTTATCATAAGGTACTTTTCTAATAAGCGTCATATCTTTGTTATAAATGTTTAATTCTTTATCATCAACAAAGATTAAAATATTAGTAGAATCTATTGTGTTTATGCTTTTAAATTTTCCTTTATCATAAAAAAACATATTATCATAAGCAAAAGAGCCAACATTATCTTTATAGGATTCTAATGTATGAGAAAATTCTTTAATTGTTTTGCCATTGGCAAGAGAGAATACAACAAGTTTGTTATCAAAAAGCATATACAAATCATTATTGACAACTTTATAATCTTCTAAAACATTATCTTTGTTCTTTAAATAAGAAGAAAAAATCTTTTTTCCACTAATAATATTATAACCATTTACAAAACATTTGCCAGATGTTGTTGCATGTTCATCATCTTTTTGTATAAATCCTTTGTTTATTAAATATATATTAGAATCATAAGTAAATAATACAGAAGGTGTTGTTTGTTTTTTATTTAAAGAATCTTGCCAAATAAGATTTCCTTCAACATCAAGACAGACTATTCTATCAATACCAGCCATAAAAATGTATGGATAATCATAAACAATATTGGAAGAATAAGAATATAATGTTGGTTCGCTATTAAAAATATCTCCATCAACATCAATGCCAGCAACTGCACCAGCAATAGTAAGAAGAACATTAGCCGTTGTTCCAACATAAACACTTGTTTTATCTTCTTTTACAGTATTTAAGTCAAAATCCCATCCTTTACCTGTTAAAATATTAATAGAATGAAGTCCATTGCAAGAAACAACAATATTAGAATCGTCAATATGTATTAAATCAGTAATATTAAAATTTGAAACAATATTTCTTGTCCAAAGACTTTTTTTGTTAATTAAATCAATCCCTTCAAAATAAGAATCATTATAAATAATTTTAACATTAAATATTGAATCACAAAGAACGATAAAATCATTATTATTTGAAGAATCTTGTTTTGTTTTATCATTGTTATTTATTGAAGAATCAGATATAGTAGTAGAAGAGTGTTTGGTTGATACTTCTATTGAGTTGTTGTTTATGCTTATGTTCTTAATCTTGTCATTGAATTTAATTTGTTTGCCTTTTAATTCAATATTATTATAAATGCTTTTGCCAATAATAGTGTCTTTTATTGAAACATTGTTGTTTTGAGCAAATATATTAAATGAGATTAAAGCGAAAATAAAATATAGTATAGTTTTCTTTTTATTCATATAAGAGCAAACGCAAATAACATCTTAATATTATGAATTTAAGCAATAAGGTTTTAAAGAAAAATGATTTTTTATTTTGTTCTTTGAAGAAAAAAGTATAATATTGCAAAATAAATATAAAAATAAAGAACTAAAAAATAATAATTATGTTTTCAAAACAGACTTACGTTAATAGACGTAAACAATTAATGAAAGATGTTTCCAAAGGTTTAGTGCTTATTGTTGGAAACAGCGATGTGTCATTTAATTACCAAGCTAATCAATATACATTTCGTCAAGATAGTACATTTCGTTATTTCTTTGGATATGATATTCAAGGATTAGTAGGAGTTGTTGATATTGAAAGTGGAGAAGAATATCTTTTTGGAGAAGAAGTAGATATTGATGATATAATATGGACAGGACCAATACCATCAATAGGAGAAAGAGCAAAAGAAATAGGAATAAGTAAGACTGGAACAATAAAAGACCTTAGAAAACTTATTGATAGTGCAGTATTTACAGGAAGAAGGGTTCATTATGTTCCACCTTATAGAGCAGAGAATGTTGATTTTATTGCAGACTTACTTCATATTAAACCAGAATATATTCAAGCCTATGTGTCAACAGAACTAATTGCAGCATGTGTTAAACAACGTTCAATAAAGAGTGAAGAAGAAATAGAAGAGATTGAAGATGCGATAAGTACTGCATATAATATGCATACAACGATGATGCGTATGGCAAGTAAGGAAGGAACATATGAATACACAATAGCAGGCACTATGGAAGGATTAGCACTTTGTGGTGGCGGACCTGTTTCTTTTCCTATCATATTAACTACTCACGGCGAAATACTTCATGGACACGACCATTCACTTCAAATAAAGAAAGGACGTATGATTGTTTCTGATGCTGGAAGTGAAAATAAGATGGGTTATTGTTCTGATATAACTCGTAGTGTTCCTGTTGGTGGAAAGTTTAATCAAAGACAAAAAGATATTTATAATGCAGTTCTTTCAGCACAACTACTTGTTCCTTCATTGGTTAAACCAAATGTTAAATATTCCGAAGTACATCTTGCAGCCGTAGAAAGATTAGGTTCAGCATTGAAAGAGTTGGGCTTAATGAAAGGCAACATAAAAGATGCTGTTAAAGAAGGCGCAATGGGAATGTTTATGCCTCACGGATTAGGACATATGATGGGATTAGACGTTCATGATATGGAGAACTATGGAGAGAACTATGTTGGATACGATAAAAAGAATATTCGTTCAAATCAATTTGGTTTAGCATCACTTCGTCTTGGTAGAGAACTTCATGAAGGTTTTGTCCTTACAAATGAGCCTGGTTGCTATTTTGTACCTGCACTTATTGATATGTGGAAGGCAGAAGGTAAATGCAAAGACTTTATTAACTATGATGAAGTTGAGAAATATAAAGATTTTGGAGGTATAAGAATAGAAGATGACCTTCTTGTAACAAAAACAGGTTGTCGTACGCTTGGCAAACCAATACCAAAAACAATAGAAGAAGTAGAAAATGCTATGGCTAAGTAACCATAACTTATGAAAAAATATTTAATCATAATAATATCATTATTATCAATATTGGGCGTAAACAATATTTACGCTCAATTTGTTTATGAAAATAGAGAATATACTCCTCTTATAAAAACTGTTCAATTAGAGCAAACCTCTGGTATTATGACTCAGCCAGTTATTACTCTTAATGGAAATAAAAGACTTGTTCTTAGTTTTGATGAATTAAGCGAGCAAACAAATAGATATGAATATACAATAATTCATTGTGAGAGTGATTGGACAGAAAGCAAGGTTGAGCAGAATGAATATCTTGAAGGATTTTTTACTCAAAGAATAGAGAACTATCAAAATTCTTTTAATACTATTCAAAGATATGTACATTATTGGCAAACAATACCGTCAGAAAATATGAAAATAAAAAAATCTGGCAACTACATTATTAAAGTATATAAAGAAGATGAACCAGATAAAGTTGTTTTAACAAAGAAATTTTATTGTGTAGAAGATTTAAGTAATATTCAAGTTGAAGTAACTCCAAGTAAGAGTAGCCAATATCTTAAAACCAAACAAGAAGTGAGTGTGAAAGTTGGGAGAAAAGATAATTCATTTTTTTCTACGCCAGAAAGTCTTATGAAAGTTTATGTTCAACAAAACGGTAGAGAGGATAATAAACACCAATTAAGAATGCGAGGAATGTATGCAAATATGATAGATTATTCTTTTGATGAAAGCAATCTTTTTGATGGTGGTAATGAATTCCGCAGTTTTGATTTTACTTCTATTCGTACTAAAAGCCAATTCATAAAAAGTTTTGGTTTTGAAAACAATGAAAATCAAGTATATTTGCGACAAGAACAAGTAAAAAATTATACTCCATATATCTCTCAGGTAGATATTAACGGAAAATATTATGTAAGAAATGATATAAGCGAAGATTATAGTATTGGTTCAGATTATGCATGGGTACATTTTTTTCTTCCGCAACAGATGTCTTTGGAAGGAAGTTATTATATAGTTGGAGATTTAACCAATTGGAGATATGATGCTCAAAATAGAATGACTTATCAAGATGATATAAAAATGTATCACGTTGCTTTATACTTAAAACAAGGCTATTATAATTATCAAATATTATTCAAGAATTCAAATAGTCCTTATGCTGAAAGTTCGCAAATAGAAGGTAATCATAGTGAAACAAATAATAAATATACAGTTTATGTTTATTATAGAAATTTTGGTGATGATTTTGAGAGTCTTGTTGGACTTACAAGCGTAGAATATAATCCAAAAAGATAATAAAACAAGCACAAAAAAAGAATATTAATTATTAGTGAAATGGATTAAAAAACTATTTAAATGTCTTTTGATTCTATTTTATTAGATTCAAAAACTATTTTATTAGAATAGCAATCCATTTCATTGGAATTAAGAACTATTTTGATATCTCTTTATTCTATTAATTCACGTTAATTATTTTTTTATTGTCAAATATAAATAAAAATGGTATCTTTGCGTTTTATTTTAGTAGCATAAATAATAAATAAATAATTGTAACAGATTTTGAAAAAGATATTTTTATTCATAATAGCACTTATTTTTTATCTGTCAGGCTTTTGTCAGAACGTTGCAACGGTGTTTGGAACAGTTAAAGATACAAATCAAAAAGCTGTTGAATATGTAGCAATAGGTGTTTTTGATGATAATAATAAACCAATAGGAACAACAACAAACGCAAAAGGTGAATTTAGTTTAAACGTTCCTGTTAATAAGAATTTGAAGGTAAATATTTCTTGTATTGGATATAAAACACAAGAGATAACAATAAAATTAAGAAGAGGCGAGAAGAAAAGCCTTAAAATAATTTTATATAATGACCAAACGACATTGAGTCCTGTTAATATTAGAGGGGATAAATCAAGAGAGGAAGGTATTACAAAGATAAATCCAGATTGGGCAAAGAACACTGCTGGGCCAATAAAAGGAGTTGAATCAATAATAAAGACAACAGAAGGTGTTTCTTCTAATAACGAACTTTCTTCTCAATACTCTGTTAGAGGTGGAAACTTTGATGAAAATCTTGTTTATGTAAATGATATAGAGATATTTCGTCCTATCTTAATACGAAATGGACAACAAGAAGGATTATCTTTTATTAATCCAGATATGATAGGAGATATAAAATTTTCTTCTGGTGGATTTGATGCAAAGTATGGTGATAAGATGTCAAGTGTTTTGGATATTAGATATAAAAAGCCAACAGAATTTAAAGGGAACGCAAGTATATCTTTGCTTGGAGGCGATGTTCATTTGGAAGGACTTATTGGTTCAAGAATGACTTATCAAATAGGATACAGAAATAAAACAAATAAATATCTTTTAAATTCATTGGAAACAAATGGAGATTATAATTCTAATTTTAATGATTTTCAAACTTATCTAACTTATGATTTAAACGAAAAGACAGAAATAGCATTTTTGGGAAATGTGTCAGATAATAAATATAATTTTATTCCACAGACAAGAGAAACTCAATTTGGAAGTGTGTATCAAAGTTTGAAATTAAAAGTTTATTTTGATGGGCAAGAATTAGATAGATTTACTTCGGCTTTTGGAGCGATTATGCTAACGTATAATCCAAAGAAAGATATTCAATTGAAGTTTATTTCATCTGCATTTTCAACAAATGAAAAAGAAACATACGATATTCAAGGGCAATATTGGCTTTATGAAACAGGAGGATTGAGTAGTAATGATGAATTTGATAGAGGAATAGGGACGTATCTTGAACATGCAAGAAATAATCTTTATGAACAGATATACAATATTGAGCACAAAGGATATAAATATTATAATAATGGATTCTTTACATGGGGAATAAAATACCAAAGAGAGCAAATAAATGATAAGATAAAAGAATGGAAGATGGTAGATTCTTCCGGATATACAATACCTTCAAACATAGATAATATAGGACAATATGATAATCCGACAAGTCCATTGCTTCAAAATTATTATAAATCAAAACACAATATAGAAAGTAATCGTTTGACAGCCTATTTGCAAAGACAGTTTGATTTAGATGGTAAATTAGGAAAATATTATCTTAACTTTGGAATTAGAGGACAGTATTGGGATTTTAATAAAGAGTTCTTTCCTTCACCAAGAATGAGTGTTAGTTTAAAACCTAATACAAAACAAGATTTAATGTTTCGTTTTGCAACCGGTATTTATGCTCAATTTCCTTTTTATAGAGAATATAGAGATTATGAAGGTAATTTAAATTATGATATAAAGAGTCAAAAATCTCTTCATTTTGTTCTTTCATCAGATTGGAACTTCAATATGATGGATAGGAAGTTTAAATTTATTACAGCAGCGTATTATAAATATCTTTGGGATTTAATACCATATCAGATAGATAATGTTAGAATACGATATTCTGCGAACAATAATGCAAAAGGATATGCAACAGGATTAGATATGAAATTGTTTGGAGAGTTTATTAAAGGGATTGACTCTTGGCTAACACTTTCAATAATGCAAACAAAACAAGATATAGATAATGATAATTTTGGATATTTACCAAGACCAACTGACCAATTAATAAACGCAAGCGTGTCTTTTCAGGATTATATTCCAAATATGCCATATATTAGAGTATATCTTAATTTAAATTATGGTAGTGGCTACCCATATTATCCGCCTAATTATAAAGGAGGTGAGGTTTATCGTATGCCACATTATCTTAGAGCAGATATTGCATTTACGTTTAGAATAAAAGATGAAGAATCTGGTTGGGCACAAAATAATATGTTTAAATATTTAAAGAAGATTTGGTTTAACGTTGAATGGCTTAATGTGTTTAATACTCAAAATGTAATATCATATATGTATGTTAGCGACTATTCAAACAATTCTTATGCAGTACCAAACTATCTTACCCCAACAAGAGTTAATGGACGTTTAACAATAGAATTTTAATTAAAAGAAATGAATAATATACCTGATTTTAATACTATAACAATCGCAGATTATAAACCTGAAATATACACTCTTTCTAATGGAATAAAAGTATATTGTTTTAATAATTCAGATATGGAAGTTGTGTTTATGAAATTTATTTTTTATAACGCAGGAACAATAAATCAAGATAAGTTTTTTGTTTCTACTCTTACAAAAACACAACTTAATCAAGGAACAAAAGATTATTCTTCATTACAATTGGCTTATAATTTTGATTTCTTTGGTGTTAATTATACTCAAACAACTTCAAATGAACAAACAACACTTACTTTTAGTTTTTTGAAACAGTATCAAAAAGATGTTTTTAAATCAATAGAACAAATAATAAAATATCCAATTTTTCCAAACGATAGATTAAAAATAACAATAAATGATTATAAACAAGAATTTCTAACAAAGTGTCAGCAAACATCATTCTTAGCAAGAAGAAGTTTTATGGCAAATCTTTTTGGAGAAGATTCTATTTATGGCAAGTATGGTAAGATTGAAGATTATGATAATGTTAAAACAGATGATTTAAAAAGGTTTTATCAACAAAGATACTCTTCAAATCAATGTTATATTATGCTTTCAGGAAATGTTGATAAAGAATTTGTTGAGTTACTTGACAAATATATAGGACAAGACAATTGGAATGAAAACACTGCACAAATAACAACAAACAATATATCAATAAAACAACAGAAACAAAATCAAACAATAATAACTCATCAAGATAAAGCAGTTCAAGCATCAATTGTTATGGGAAAGTTTTTTCCAGAAATAAAACACAAAGATTACATAAGTCTTAATATTTTGAATTGTGTTTTAGGAGGATACTTTAATTCCAGGCTTATGAGTAATATAAGAGAAGAAAAAGGTTATACTTATGGAATAGATTCTGTTATTGTACCAATAAAAAACGGTAGTGTGTTTATGATTTTAACAGATGTGATGAAAGATAAAGATGAAGATACGATAAAGAATATTTATTATGAAATGGATAATCTTTGCAAAGAAGAGATAAGTGAAGAAGAATTAAATACTGTTAAGCATTATATGATAGGGGATATGCTTAGGAATATGGACGGAGTGATAGATATTTGTGAAAGTTATGAAAACATTGTGCGTTTTTCTTTAAAGGATACTTATAATTCAGAGATTATCAATAGAATAAAAACAATAACAAGTAAGGAATTAAAAGATTTAGCAAATGAATATTTTAAGAAAGAAAGTTTTTTAATATCTATTGCAAAAAATGCTCAAAAATAGAATAGTAAAACGAAGAAAAAATCTGCTAACTCTTCAAAATAATTGCAAAAAACGAAGATATTTTTTGATAGCAAATAAAACCATAGTATATATATGAAGAAAGGAATAATATTTTTAATTTTTTTGTTGGCAATAATAACGAAAGGTTATTGTCAAAATGGAGTTAATGTGTATTGTTCGCAGGTCAATCCAGATGGTTCAACAACAATATATTATCAAACAATAACTGGTAATAATTTTATTGAATATATAATATCTGCATATAGCCTTGCCGATGATTCATACATAAGAGTAGGTGGAGAAAATAACATTAATGTTGGTTCATATACAGACCACGTTAGAAATGCTAATACAGAACAAGTAGATTATCTTATTACCGCAGATTTTGGACAACAGCAAAGACCTTATGGAAATATAAAAACAATATATTTAACTGCAAATCAAATATCTAATAATGTTATTAACCTTAGTTGGACATCTCCCGGAGCAAGTATAGATGGATTAAATGGACAACAATATAAGGTTTATCGTAAGCAAACACATCAATCAAATACATGGCAACAAATAAAAACACTTCCACAAACAACTCGTATATTTTCAGATACAATACCGCCAGTATGTTCTGATAGTATTTCATATAAAATAGAAATAGAGAATACTCACGGTTGTTTTTGTAGAAGTAATGAAGTTCATTTGACTGTTGGAGATACACAAATACCAGATATGCCAACGCTTAATACTTGTTCAGTTAATCTAAATACTCAAAAAATAGAACTATCATGGACTCCATCAACAGCAAATGATGTTTATGGATATGTTGTTTGTAAAGGTAATCCTTGTGTTGCTTTGGATACAATATGGGGAAAAGAATCAAACTTCTACACTTGTAATACCTGTTCAATAGAAGAAATTAATTCATTGGCAATAATGTCTTTTGATACTTGTTTTAACACATCATTAAGAACAGATGCTCATAATAATATGGTATTAAAAGTTAAGCAAGAGCCATGTTCGGATAAAATGAAATTAACTTGGAATGAATATATAAATATGCCGTCAAATGTATTGAGATATGATGTTTATAGAAAGATGCCAACAGAAAGCAATTATGTACTTATAACAAATACAACGACAAATTCTTGTGATATAACAACACCTATACAAACAGGAAATTGTGATATTTACGTAGAAGCAGTTGCAAATAATGGATTGAAAGCAAAATCTAATCTTCTTGTTGTACCAATGCAAGCAGCAGATACTCTTACTTATCTTTATTTACGAACAGCAAGTGTGGAAAGAGATAATAAAAAAGTAACTCTTAGAGCATATCTTGATTCAAAGATTAAAGTCAATGAATATAAATTGTTTAGGGCAAAAGATGCAAGCAGTTTTGAATATTGCCAAACTATACCATATTCAGCACAAGACAATATTACAATTACAGACAATTTGCCAGAACCTGCAAATGAACACACTTTTTCATATTATCTTCAAGCACCTGATGGATGTAATCTTAATTATACAAAATCAAATAAGGTTACAACAATGAAACTTAATATAGAACAAACATCATTTACTAATAATCATTTAACATGGACTCCTTTTGTTGGTTGGCAAGTGATGAAATATGAAATATATCGTTTTTCAGAAGGAAGTAACGACCCATTGTTTGTTGGCACAACTAATAATACAACGTATGATGATGATGTTTTATCACTGCTTTCTGCTGCCGACAAAACATATTACTACATAAAAGCAATAGAAAAGAATGTTGGACCAGATAATAATCAAGAAAATGCTATCTCATCATATAATTATATTAAAAGAGAGACCTTGTTTTTTATACCTAATGCTTTCATTCCAAAAGATGGTTCTCATATTGGTATAGATGTTTTTAAACCTGAATGCCATTTTATTCGCAATGGAAGTTATCAAATGAAGATATATAATCGTTGGGGAGGACTTATGTTTTCAACAAATAATCAAGACCAAGGGTGGGACGGTAAATATAAAGGAGAATATTGCCCACAAGGAACATATATTTATAGAATACAATACATTAATTCACAAGGCAAACAAGAAACAAAAGGTGGAGCATTTGCTCTTATTGATTAATTGATAATATAAGTTAGAGATATAACAACGTGATGATAAAACATAAAATAACAACAATATTTACCCCAGCACTTTATCCATACTACAAAAGAGAAGAAAGTCATATAACGGTTATCGTTGATATTCTTAGAGCAACAACAACAATATGTACAGCAATAGAATATGGAGCAACTCTTATTCCGGTTGAAACTGTTAAGCAAGCATACGAATATAAGAAAAAAGGTTATCTTGTTGCAGGCGAAAGGATAGAAGAAGATTTTTCTTTTGCTGACTTTGGTAATTCAGCCTTGCAGTTTATGACAAGTGAGATAAAAGGAAAAGAGATTGTTCATTCAACAACAAATGGTACAAAAGCAATAAAGAAAGCAAAAGAGTTTAATTCCAAAGAGATAGTTATAGGAGCATTTTCTAATCTTGATGCGTTGAAAGATTATTTAATTAAACAAGATGTTGATGTTGAGGTGTTTTGTTCTGGTTGGAAGAATACTTTTTGTTTAGAGGATACAATTTTTGCAGGTTCTTTGGCAAGAAGGATTGTTGATCAAGGCAATTTTGAAGTAAAAGATGATGCAACCTTTGCTGCAATGGAGTTATGGCAACAAAGTAAAGATAATTTGTTGAGTTATCTTGACAAGGCATCACATATACATCGTCTTACAAAGATTCATCTTGAAAACGTTTTTCCATATACTTTTACATTAAACACTTGTTCTTGCGTTCCAATATTAAAAGATGGAAAAATAATTAAAGCATAAAACGTCTTATTTTATTGAATAAAAGAGCGTATGAAATAAGTCTTCGTTTTTTTGAAATATAACGAAGAAATAAAAAAATAATTCCTTATTCCGTTGAAATAGAATCAAGAACTATTTTAATGGAATCAAAAACTATTTTATTAGATTCTTAATCCATTTTTATTTAATGAATAATGATTTTAGTGCTTGTTGTCCATTCTCATCTGCAATTATGGAAAAGTCTGTTTTTACTTTAATCTTTACAGTGTTATCTTTATTTAACCCTGTGATATAAGTAAGATTACCATACATTTGACTTTTCTTGTTAATTAATATGAAGTTATTAAGGTCTAAAAGGTTTAATAGTTCTTCAAATTCATTAAAACAACTTAATTTTTCTCCTGATTTAAGAATGATTTGTGTTTGTTTGCCAGTAGGATAGACAAGAGCCATATCTGTTTGAGGTATTTCTTTTTTACCTTCTCTTACATTTATTATAATTGCATCGCCAGAAAGAAAATCATTTTTATAGAAAAGTTTTTGTACGACTTCATTTGGTCCATTAAATACTTTCCATTCGCCTTCTTTCTTGTTATTAACAAATTGTCCTTTTATCTTTGGCTCTTTGTTAGAGTAGTATTCATTATATTCACCTTCAAGCTTGTCGTTCTTATAGTTACAAGTGAAATAACCTGCTTTTTGTAAAGATTCAAAATATGCTCCATCTTTTTTATTATTCTTATAAGTTGTTGATGTGAGTACATTACCTTTTTCATCAAATTGCTTTACCATTCCATTCTTGTCTCCATTCTTGTAATTTTCTTCTAAAACTTTTTTGCCTTTTTCATTATAATAGCACCAAAGACCATCTTTCTTTTTGTCAGTATAACAACCTTCTGCCTTAACTTTATTATCTTTGTAAAGAAAACGAGAAGAGCATTTTTTACCTTTATTAGAGAAAACATTAATTGTTTCAAGTTCGCCTTTTTTGTTATAATACCTGAAAGTGTCAATAGGATAATCGTCTTTGAAATTACCTTCTGATATTTTTCTTCCTTGCTTATCTGTCTTAATCCAAAGACCTTGACGCAAACCTTTATTATCTTTTTTGTTTTGTGCTTGAATGTTTTGACTAAAAGCAAAGACAATCAAACCTATACTTAAAATACTAATTATATTTTTTTTCATTTTCTATATATTTTGCAAATTCTATTAAACTATTAAATTCTTTATCAATTATTTTGTTGTCAATATTTGTTTCTGTGTGATTATTAATAAAAACATTTTTCATTAATAGTCCTTTGCCAAACAGCATATCGCTCATACTATCACCAACCATTATGCTTTTATTAAAGTCAATCTCATTGTAATCTTCTTTTGCTTTTAGTCCCATACCTATTTCTGGTTTGCGCATCTTGCTTTTCTCTTCTTTAAGTGCAGGACAATGGTATATCTTATCTATTCTACCACCATTGCTTTCTATTTCTTCAATCATCTTCTTTGAAACAATAGAAAAATCTTCTTCACTCATTAATCCTTTGCCTATTCCTTGTTGATTAGTAATAATAAATATCTTATCAAAACAAGTATTGAATATCTTAAAAGCCTCTTTCACACCTTCAATAAAATGAAACTCATCATAAGAAAGAATATAACCACCCATCTTTCTTACATTTATTACGCCGTCTCTATCTAAAAACAAATATTTACAATCTTTTAATTTCATATTTCTTATTATTCTTTTGGAAAGATAGTCTTTTCTACCATTTCACAAATAATATGTCCTATCATTATGTGGCATTCTTGTATTCTTGGAGTATCTTTTGAAGGTACATCAAGAAGAACATCAGACAATTCTTTCATTTTTCCTCCACCTTGACCAGTAAGAGCAATTATTTTCATTCCTTTTTCTTTTGCTTGTTCCATTGCAAGGACAACATTCTTACTATTTCCAGATGTAGATAAGCCAAAAAGTACATCACCTTTGTGTCCTTGTGCTTGAATCATACGAGAAAATATCACATCATAAGAATAATCATTAGCAACAGCAGTAACGTAAGAGGTATTAACATGAAGTGCTTCTGCATCAAGAGGAGGACGGTCATAATAGAAACGTCCAGACAATTCTGCTGCTAAGTGTTGGCTATCTGCTGCACTTCCTCCATTACCACAAAAAAGAACTTTGCCTGCTTGTTTATAACAATTGACTACAATATCTATTGCTTTTTCAATATTCTCTGTTACTTTTGGATTTAATAGTAATTCTTTTTTTACTTTTATTGAATCTTCTATTGCTTGTTGTATCCTCATAGTCTTTATGCTTTTATAAAATTATAATCTATCTTTTCAATTTGTAAATATATTATATTATTTACCTTAATATTCTTTGTTAGTTTTTATTTTTGATTGTTAAAATTTTCTTCTTTTTCAATAAGATAGTTGTTTCTTGTTGTTGAGTTTCTGCCAATAAGTTCTGCAAGAAATCCTGTAAGGAATAGTTGTGTGCCTATAATCATCATAATAAGTGCTATATAAAAATAAGGACTACTTGTTACAAGTCGCATTGTCTCTCCATTATGTAAAGCCACAAGTTTTTCAACGCCAAGAATAAATGCAGCAATTATTCCAATCAAAAACATAAATGTGCCTATTGCTCCAAAGAAGTGCATAGGTTTTTTACTGAATTTGCTTACGAACATAATAGACATAAGGTCAAGATAACCATTAATAAATCTGTTCATACCAAATTTGCTTGTTCCATATTGACGTTTGCGATGTATTACAACTTTTTCTGTTATGTTAGTAAAGCCAGCCCATTTTGCAATAACAGGTATATATCTGTGCATTTCGCCATAAACTTCTATACTTTTAACAACAGATTTCTTATATGCTTTTAATCCACAATTGAAATCATGAAGATGAATACCAGAAAGCATTCTTGTTGTTGCATTAAAAAGTTTTGAAGGAATGTTTTTGCCAAGAGTAGAATCGTAGCGTTTTTTCTTCCAACCTGAGACTAAATCAAAACCTTGTTCTTTTATCATCTTGTAAAGTTCAGGTATTTCATCGGGAGAATCTTGCAAGTCTGCGTCCATAGTTATTACCACATCACCTTCGCAGTGCTCAAAGCCAACATTCAAGGCAGCACTCTTACCATAATTTCTTCTAAACTTTATCCCTCTTATATTGTTGTTCTCATCACTTAACTTTTCTATCTCTTTCCAACTATTATCTTTGCTACCATCATCAACCATTATTATTTCATAAGAGAACTTATTCTCGTCCATAACTTTTTTTATCCAATCAGATAAAGGTCGTAATGATTCTTCTTCATTAAATAAAGGTACAATAACTGATATATCCATAATTATTTTAATTTATTTCTATTTATTATTTCACTTTTTTCATTTCTAAAAATAACACCAACAACCATAGCCCACAAAACAGACATAACAAGATTAGATACAATGCTCTGCATAACTATATTGCTAACTTTTACCATCTCTTTCATCTGTGATGGTGTATATTTAATGTATTTAGGATTCTTCCTAAGCGTTTCAATACAATGATTCTGAAAGTCTTTATCTATTCCAACCGTGTAGATATACATAAAAATACCATATATTATAACGCAAACAATAGCAGACAAGAAAGCAATCATATACGCTTCTTTAAATGTTATTCGTTTATCTTTCAATCCATTTTTATATATTATTGTTGCAATAGCCATAAGAACTAAAAGAGCAATCTCATCTATTGTTGTTATTGGCGCTTTTGCTGGCATATATATGAGATAACGTACAAGCAGTATTAAGGACATAACTATTCCCATAACTATTCCATATCCTAATGAAGCCTTTTTGTAATTGCCGTGCATTGTTGAAGAATATTGTCTAAGTAGTTTCATCTTATTTTGTATTGTTTTGATTATTATTGTTTTTGTTGTTTGTGTTGTACATTCTGTTATTTAAAGACATAAACCAAGATAAAAGAAGAATGTAAAACATATTGCTTATAATGTTGCCAATGTATAAAGAAACAAAAAAAGCAATTTCAAAGAATGATTTATTATTAGGAGTCATAACTTTTGAATAGTCAATCCCCATAGGTTTTAGTTGAGTTATCATTTCGTTTAAGTAGTTGTCAAGAAACAAAACATCAAGTTTGGTTATCCTTACAACAAAATAAATAACATAAAAGAAAGCAATAACAAGGCATGCTATAAAACCAACCATTATATATCTTGAAAACTTAACTTGATTGTCTGGTTGATTTTTTTTGTAAGCAATCATCATCCAAGCAATCATCGCAATATCAATAAAGAAATATACATCATCAAACCAACCACTCTTTTCCCAATTAAGATAAAAGCCAAGAATGTAGTAAATAAAAGTAAAAAATCCAATTATTGAGCCATAGCGAAAACTATGTAGCATATATTCTTTTGTGTTGTCTGTCATATTTTTTCTGTTTTCTTTTTCTTTGTCTTTTTTTTATTATTTAACTATTATCTCATCAAGAAATACCCAAGAAGGTTTGCCAAGAGAAGGATGCCAAGAAGGAAGAGTTTTAGTTCCTTCAACATAAAATCTAACGTAACGAAAATCTTCACTACAATTAAAATTATATTCTCTTATTACAGGCGAGTTTTTATCATTACCAAAGCCTTCTTTTGTTCCTATTTCATTATATCGCTTTCCGTCTTTTGATACAAAACAAGTAACTTTCAAAGGATGAAGAATCCAACTCTTTGCATCACAAAGAGAAGATATTGTTATTGTTTTATTATTCACTATTGTATCCAAATCCATATCAAGATTAAAGTCATAACCCCACCAACCAAGCCAATGCATCTTAAAATCATCTGCACCTTTAACGCCATTAGTAATCATCTTCATATCACCTTGACAATATCTATCGCTTGCTTTTGGATTGGAAACGACAGTCTTATTAAATGCTATATCGTTCTTAACATCTACATCAATAAATCTTAATGTTGTTTTATAATAATCTTCAACTGTTAGCCCACTTTCATTCATACTTCTCACTTTTGCTTGGTTGGCAGTAGAATAGAAGTTATCTAATCTTGCTTTCATATCTTTTTTAAGAAAGAATTCATTGCCTTGTTTTTCATACCAACCTCTATCGCCAAACATATCTACTTTTGCAATCTCCATTATCGCATAATCAATAGGAAGTCTTGCTGTCTTTACTCTTAATAAATAAACGCTATCATCTTTAACTTCATTTTCTGCTTTATCAAATATTTTATCATAACGTTCAATGTTTGCTTTGGAAAGAATATTGTTCATATAGTTTGTTGGTGGTCCATAAATATCTAAGCCAACGGTTTTATTATAACTAATAGCAACTCTTTCAATATCATCAATATATTCTCGTATTTCTTTTGATGCTTTTCCATAATAATTAACTAAGAACTCATTTATCAAACTATCTTGATTTAGACTTGGGTTCCACAACAATTTGCAGATAAGATAAGTTTTTAATTCACTAAATTCGTGTCCTGGTTCTCCATTTGCTTGTTGAAAGTGTTGAAAAGCATTGTTCTTAATAAAGAAATCAATGTTGGGTTTCAATACATGAAGATTAGGAAACGGTGAAACAGAATATGCAAAATCTACTTCATAATCCCAAAGAAAGATATTGTTTGTTATCTTTCCCCAATTTATTAAATCCTGAGCAAAACTTCCTTCATTATTTCTTTGTTGTGCTTGTTCTATTGTTATATTACGATTTTCTTCTATTGTACAAAGCATAATTTGAACATTCTTTTCTGGTTTTAAGTTCTTAGGAGCCTTTCTTGAATAAGTGTAAGCAAGAGTGGAAATTGTTTTGTCAGGAAAATCTTTTGCCAAACGATTAACAAAAGCAATTATTGGAGCACAAGCAGAACCTTCTTTATTAATCAAAGCCATACATCTATCGCAATGACAATAAGTATCATTATCATTTTGACTTACACTCCAAACTTTTTTATCTGGTTGCATCTCCATTTGATGACGAAGGTTGTCTTTCATTATTTGATATACCGTATCGTTTGACCAACATACTTGGTCTCTTGTTCGTTTGCCATTAAGTAAAGCATAATATTCTGGGTGAGAATCAAAATATTCATTGTCTGGAAGAAGAATCTTTGATGTGTGAACAAAGAATCCATTGGCAAACATATCATTTTGAACATCTTGTTTCAACCAATACTTAAAATCTTTATCTTCTTTCGTATATACATTCTGTTCTTGACGATAGGTGTTGGGCGTTGTGTATGAATAATCTTTAAAATCTTTTAATATTATTGTGTTATTATTTGGATAAACCTCGCAATCCAAAGCATATTTTCTTATTCCAAGATATTTTTCTAAGAAATCAACAACAGAATATACTGTAAATTGACTATCTTTTGCAGAAAAATAAAGTCTATTCTTTACTCTTTTAACATTTGTTGTATATCTTTTTGGATTAATTGTTGTATCTCTATTTGTTTTGCCAATACATATTTCTCTTTTATGTCTTTTCTCATTATCATAAACTATTGGAATTTTAGCATTACTTGCTTTAAAAATATCTTTTTGAAGAAGTTGTGCGGCATAAGTTTCATCTTCATTTGCTTTTGCAGGTAAAACAATATGATAATCAGTCAAGGAATCTTTTACAAGTACTAAATCTTTATTTCTTTGACTTGCACACGAGGCTAAAATAAATATTGAAACAATTAATATAAGTTTTCTCATTTTTGTTGCTTTTATTTATGACAAAATTACAACAATTTTTCTAAAACACAGCAATATTTCATTCATTTTCTTGTTTTTTGTGTTGTTTTAGAAAAGCAATACTATCTCCCCATGCGTTATAAAGTATCTTGTGTTTAATACTTCGCATTCTCAAATCTAAGCATTGATAACATTCTTCGGGCTTATCTCCAACGCAAGCCTTGTCTGGATAAATCAAATATTCTTCACGATAACGGTTTGGTGTAAGATTAGGCATTATTACGTTTGCTCCTGCAATTATTGCTTTCTCTCTACCTTGTTTATCTATCGTTTGGTCTGCCGTTGCTGCCACCATATTAATCTCTTTCATCATAAGCCTCAAAACTCCTATCATCTTCTCAGTCATAGACATTCTTTGCTCATTAGAAGGTATGTTATCTTTAAATTTCCATAGCGGAGTATCTGGGTGAGCAATGAAAGGACCCATACCAACCATTGCTACATTTTTCTTTTTAAAGTAAATTAAATCATCAGCAAGATTATCTATCGTTTGAAAAGGAAGACCAATCATAACGCCTGTTCCTGTTTGATAACCAAGATTAATTAAATCATCAATACAACGAAGTCTGTTTTCAAAATTATGCTCATCGTCTTTTGGGTGAATACGATAAAAGAGTTCTTTGTTTGAAGATTCTATTCTAAGAAGATAACGGTGAGCACCACAATCAAACCATCTTTTGTAGGTTTCTTTTGTTTGTTCGCCACAAGAAAGAGTTATTCCTATTTTTCCGTCAGATAATTTTTTTATCTCTTTAAGAAAAAAGCATATCTTGTTGATAAAATCTTCGTCTGTCCTCTCTCCACTTTGAATAGCGATAGAACCGTAACCGAGTTTTAAGGCTAAACGAGCACAATCTAAAACTTCCTGGTCGGTAATTGTATATCTTATCACCTTGTTGTTTTTGTTTCTCACTCCGCAATAAAGACAATATTTTTCGCATATATTACTATATTCAATCAAACCTCTAAGATGTACATCATTACCAACATATTTTAGTTTTGTTTCTAAGGCTTTTTTCAATAACATTTGTTTTTGCTCGCCTTCACTACTAAGAAGTGTTATAATATCTTGTTTTGAGAACTCTTCTTTATTTAATATCTCTTCAAAACTATTCATAATATTCTATCTTTCTTTCAATAATTTCAATACACTCTGGAACTTTATTATCAATATTAAATACATATTGTTTTATCCAATTACCATATTTATCATAATCATACTTATTAATACTATAAATATCTTGATTATCTATTCCTTTAATCACATTATTATTATCATCATATTCTGTTATATAACTATTACCACTATCATTAAATAAAATTGCTTGTATACGTTTATTATTTTTATAAGTATATTTTTCTGTATAAGAGCCTTCAATACATTTATATTTCTTTTTAATCAATCTTCCTTGTCTATCATAACGATAAGATGCTTTAATATCATCTTCATTATCTTTTAAATTATATGACTTAAATTTAATTAATCTATTCTCCTTATCATATTTATATAAAGCAACCTTATTATATCCCTCACTATTACTCATATTTGCTTTTACAAGATTGTTATTGCTGTCATATTCAAACGTTATATCAATATTAGAGTCTTTTATTTCTATTATATTGTTCCTCTTATCATAGGAATAAGATAAGCAAGGATAATAAGTGTTAGGTTGTCTTGCTTGTATAACATTATTATTCTTATCAAGAACCAAATAAGATGAATCTTCTTTTATTACAATAGCAGTGTCTTTATATGAGGAACCTTGTATGAAGGTTATATACTTTACAAGATTTCCACAAGTATCATAATATTTCATATAGTTATAACATCTATCTCTTAAAAACATAAATGTTCTAATCAAATTCTTGTTAGACAAATTAAAAAAAGCATCATCTAATTCTCCACATTCACAATCACAACCAAAATCCTCTATCTTTATTCTTTCGCCTTTGTTTTCCATTGAAAAATAATAAGGAATAACTCTAATGCTTTTTACTTTGCCTTTAAGATTATCATATTCCCAATCATTCTTACTTTGTTGGCAAAAGCAAAAGCCAAGAGTAATAATACTGAATAAAAAGAATAACACTGCCCTTTTCATATCTTATTAATTTATTTTTGCAAAGATAGTAAAATAAAATGATAAACAAGAAGATTGGTTTTTTATTCTAATAAAATAAAATGGCATTATGTTAATAATAGAATGGCATTATGTTAGTGATAGAATGGCATTATGTTGCAACAAAATGGCATTATGTTTTTATAGAATGGCATTATGTTATTAACAAAATGGCATTATGATATAATAAACACTTCGTTCTAACGTTATATTACAATAAAACAATTAATTAAAAACAAACATTGAACTATGGGAACAGTAGGATACAAAATTTGGAAAAAGAAATTTAAAAACAAACAAGGCGTTGAGTTTGAAAAATATTACGCATGCAAACACACAAATCATAATACAACAACAGAAATGATTGTTGAGCAAATACAAGAATCTTGTTCGCTTACTCAGGCAGACGCATTGGCAGCAATAGCAAGTTTGTCTGCTATCTTGAAATCTGAGTTGGCAAAAGGTAATAGCGTTAAACTTGACGGGATTGGCACATTCAACGCATCAATAACAAGTCAGGCAATGGATTCTCCTAATGAAATAAGAAAGATAACGGTCAAAGGCGGTAGGGTAACCTTTAAAGCAGACAAAAAACTTAGAGAAGCATTGAAAGATTTGAGTTTTAAAAAGAGTAAGGAATAAGAATTTATTGAAGTAAATTAAGACAAAATTGTAATAAAATTTACATTTATTACAAAAATATTTCACAGTTTGGGAATATTTGTGTATTTTTGCTGTTTAATTTAAATTAAGGCAAAAACTATACTTATGTATGTAGCAATAGCAGGAAATATAGGCAGTGGTAAAACAACTTTGACTAATTTGTTAGCAAAGAACTTTTCATGGCAACCATTATACGAAGAGATGGAAGATAATCCTTATATAACAAACTTTTATGAGGATATGAGACGGTGGGCATTCAATTTGCAGATATACTTTCTTCAAAAAAGGTTTTCTCGTGTTGTTGAATCGTGTAGGCAATATGATAATATAATTCAAGATAGGACACTTTTTGAAGATGCGTATATATTTGCTCCAACGCTACATTCAATGGGTCTTTTAGTAACAAGGGATTATCAAACATATCTTTCGCTTTTTAATTTGATGATAACTTTGGTAAAATCGCCTGATTTGCTAATATATTTGAAAGCATCGGTACCAACACTTATCAATCAAATAAGTAAAAGAGGTAGAGAATATGAATCATCTATTCGTTTGGATTATATTACAACGTTGAATAAGTGTTATGATGATTGGATTAATCAATATACTGGAAAGAAATTAATAATAGATGTTGATAACTTAAATATCATAGATAAGCCAGAAGATTTGGGAGTTGTGATAGAAAAAGTTAATGGTGAAATAAATGGATTGTTTTAATGAATAAACTACTTGCGATAATACCTTCAAGATATGAAAGTACAAGATTTCCTGGCAAACCATTAGCATTGATTAATGGAAAAGAGATGATAATGTGGGTTTATGATGCAGTTGAGAAATCAAATATCTTTTCACAGGTTTATGTTGCGACAGATAATGAAAAAATCTTTAACCTTGTTCAAAGCAAAGGGGCAAAAGCGATAATGACAAGCAAAGATTTGAGTTGTGGAACGGAGCGTTGCAATCAAGCATTAAGCATATTGGAAGATAAAGGTGAGAGATTTGATATTGTTATTAACATTCAAGGCGATGAACCTTTGATAAGGAAAGAGCAGATAGAGAAAGTTGTTGAAGGATTTGAACAAAAAAACTCACAGATAGTTACTCTTGTTAAAGCGATTGATAAGAAAGAAGATGTGAATGATAGTAATGTTGTGAAGGTTGTTTGTTCTAATAAAAGGGCTATTTATTTTTCGCGTAGTGTTATACCTTTTAATAGAGAGAAAACAATAGAAGAATTAATTAAAGATAAAAGATATTATAAGCATATAGGCATTTATGGATATAGGGCAGAAGTTTTGCATGAGATAACAAAGTTAAAAGAAAGTAATCTTGAACAAATAGAGAAACTTGAACAACTTCGTTGGTTGGAAAATGGATACAATATAATTGTAAATGAAACAAATATTGATACAATAGGGGTTGATACTCCGCAAGATTTAGAGAATATAAATAAAATAATAAAATAAAACATAATATTATGAACGTTGCAGAAAACTTATATGATTATTTAAAGAATAATGATAAAGCAGAATTGATAGGTTTTGGAACATTTTATATAAAAAGTCATTCGGCTACAATAAATACACTAACAAATACTATGACACCTCCAAAGAAAGAGGTACTTTTTACTATTGAACAAACGAATGATATGAACTTTGTTAAGTTTATGGCAAAGCATGAGTTCATTTCAGAAGAGACTGCATTGACATGGATTAAGCAATATTCATCTTCATTAAAAGAAAAGATTGATTCAGGAAGAACATACACAATAGGTAAATTAGGCAAACTAACAAAAGGAACATTAGGAGAGTATGTTTTTGCCAGTGAAGAGAATTTAAATCTTATGGATGATAGTTTTGCTCTTGGAGAATTGAAGAACATAAAGACGTTTGATATTGACCAAAATCAAAAAGTAGATTTCGTTCATACAAAGCCAGAAAAAGAAATTGCTGTTGAAAATAAAGTAGAAGTAGAAAAAGTTGAAGAAGGTAAGCAAATGGCAATAGAAGAAGAAAGACAGAAAGATATAAAACAAAGAATAGAAGAGATACAAAAACTAAAAGAAGAAGAAAAGATACAAGAGAGTGAGCCAGAAACAACAACAAGAATAATAAGACATACAGAGGCAACAATACAAACAGACGTCGAAAAGCCAGTTGCTGAAAAAGAAGTTACGCAAAAAGTTAATATTGATTCAACACCAAGTGAGGATAAGACAGAAAAGACAATAAAAGAAGCAGAAAAACAAAAAGATAATATTATTGTAGAAGATATTGAGCGTAATGAGTTGTCTGAGCAAGAAGAATTAAGGAAGAAAGCACAAGAGATTATTGATAGAAATAAGAAAGAAAAAGAAAATCCGAGCATTGTTCCACCACAAATGAAAAGAACAAGACGACATAATAATAGAAGAAGAGGTTGGTTGATTGTTTTTTGGATTATTGTTTTGTTAATATTGTTATGTGGAGGCTTTATCTGTGCACATTACTTTGGATTATTAAAGAATGTTAAGTTCTTGGAGCCAATAACGAATAAATTAAGTTATTATATTCCAGTTAAGAAAGAGGCAAAGACAACAAAAGTTATTAAGCCTCAAACAATAACACCAACAGAAACACCACAAGAACAAGCAGTTGCTCCGGAAGTAGAACAAACTCCATACATAGGACAGCAATCTAATATTCCAACACCAGAACCAAGAGCAAAGATAGCAAAGAAGACGGCAAAGAATAATAAGAGCACTAAGAATAAAACACAAAAACAAACTAAACCAAATCAACAACCAGTAGTAAAAGTTGATAATAATGCACCTGTTCTTACGCAAAACTATTCTAAATTAGGCTTTGATGTTGTTGGAGGTAGTTTTGGAACCAAATCACAAGCAGAAAACTTAGCAAGAAAAGCAAAAAGTTTGGGATATGATAGTTATGTGTTATCAAAAATTAAGAGTGGCTCACCAATATATTATGTTAGTTATGGTTCTCGTCGTACTTTAAGAGAAGCAAATGATTTAATGCAAAGCATGATGAATAAGATGGGTGGCAATTATTATGTCATTTCAAGATAAACCGACTTATCCTTATTATACTTATACATTAAAAAACGGTATAAGGCTTGTTTATCGTTATACACCTTCACAAGTAGCACATTGTGGCGTTACTATTGATGTTGGTTCAAGAGATGAGAAAGTACAAGAGAATGGTATGGCTCATTTTATTGAACATTGTATATTTAAAGGTACAAAAAAAAGACATTCATATCAAATACTTTCACGTATAGATGGCGTAGGAGGAGAGTTGAATGCTTATACAACAAAAGAAGAAACATGCCTTTATGCTACTTTTCTAAACAACTATTATGAAAGAGTAATAGAATTGTTTTATGATATATTGTTTAATTCTATTTTTCCAGCAAAAGAGTTGGAGAAAGAAAAGAGCGTTATCATTGATGAGATAAATTCCTATGAAGATTCGCCAGCAGATTTGATTTTTGATGCTTTTGAACGACTTGTTTTTGGTAATACAGGATTGGGAAGAATGATTCTTGGAACACCAAAGAAAGTACAAGGATTTACTTCTGAACAAGTGAAAGATTTTATTGACAAAAACTATTGCACTAATCTTATAGTTATCTCAACTGTTGGCAATATTGATTTTAATAAATGGGTACGTATATGCGAAAAGTATTTTTCTCTTGTTCCAGAACATTTAGCTAACAGAAAAAGACATACAAAATATAATTATAAGCCTCAACATATAGAAGAGAAGCGAGATACATATCAAGCACATCTTATGGTTGGCAACATTGCATATAGTTATAAGAATAAGAATAAAGTTGCTTTCTCATTGTTAAATAATATTCTTGGGTCAAATGCGATGAATTCTGCTTTGAATATGCACATTAGAGAAAGATATGGGTTCACTTATGCTTTGGAATCAAGTTATACTGCATATTGTGATAGCGGAATATTTCAAGTTTATGCTGGTACTGACGAAAAATATATTGACAAAACGCTTCAATTGATAATAAAAGAGATGGAAAGCTTTGCTAACAAACGTCTTACTCAATCATCGTTAGCAAGAGCTAAAGAACAATTGAAAGGACAGATAGCAATACAATATGATTCTAATCAAAACGAGATGCTTTCTATTGGTAAGGCATTGCTAAATTATGATAGGATAGATGATATAAAAGAAACATATCGTGAGATTGATCAAGTTACAGCAGTAGATGTTTTGAAGGTCGCTAATGAAATATTTGTTAAAGATAATCTTTCTACAATAAAATACATATAGCCATAAACGTAGCAGTGTTATTTCTAACGCAGACTAATGTTTGTTGATTATGCCTTAGGAATCATTAACGCTCTTAATGAATTAATAACTATTCAAAATTCAAAAATAATACAATTATTATTAATAATAAATAATATTTTTGTAGTTTTGCAATTTGAAATTTTTAATTAAAATACATCATAATTATGAACATTAAGAAGATTTTACCTCACATTATTGCAGTAGTAGTGTTTATTGCTGTTAGTTTTATTTATTTTTCACCAGTACTTAAAAATCAACAACTTCAACAAAGTGATATGAGTCAGTTTGAAGGTATGAGCAAGTCGCTTGTTGATTATCACAAACAAACAGGAGATTATTCTGAATGGTCTAACTCAATGTTTGGTGGTATGCCTGCTTATCAAATGTATGGTTCAAGCAACAACAACGTTATGAACTTCTTTGGTACTACGCTTACTTTGGGTTCTAACTTTGGATTAAACGCTGGTATCTTGTTTATTATGGCTCTTGGCTTTTATATCTTTATGATAAGTATGGGAGTTAATCCTTGGCTTGCTATCCTTTCTGGTATTATCTATTGTTTAGGTTCATATAATATCATTATCATTGGCGTTGGACATATCACCAAAGCATGGGCAATGGCTATGATTGCTCCTATTTTGGCTGGAATGATTCTTGTGTTTAAAAAGAAATATCTCACTGGTATGGCTTTGTTTGCTTTCTGTCTTGGATTACAGATATACTTCAATCATATTCAAATAACATACTACACAATGCTAACCGCTATTGTTTTAGGTGTTTCTTATCTTGTCTTTGCTGTTAAGGACAAAGAGATTAAACATTTTGGCAAGAGTTTCTTACTTCTTATTGTTGGAGTAGTGATAGCACTTCTTCCATCAATAGGGCATATTATGATAAATAAAGAATATGTTGAACATACTATGCGTGGAGGTAAAGAACTAACAGTTAAACCTCAAACAAACAATAATCAAAATAATCAAAATCAATCAACTAATAAAGGTCTTTCTATTGACTATGCTTATCAATGGAGTTACGGAAAAGGCGAAACAATGACAATACTTATCCCAGATTACAAAGGAGGAGGAAGTGCCGACAACCGTGTGGAGAAATTAGCAAAAAGACGTATAAATGAATTTCAAGTAAGTAAGCCAATACTACAAGATGAAAATAAAGTACAACAAGTAGCTAATCAATATTTTGGCTCAACGTATTTTGGAGAACAACCATTTACTGCTGGTCCTGTTTATTTTGGTGCTATTGTTGTCTTTCTTTCTTTGATAGGTTTTATTTTGCTTGACAACAAATGGCGTTGGTGGTTATTAGTAGCAACAGTTTTGTCTATCTTCCTTAGTTGGGGAAACAATTTTATGGCATTAAATGGGTGGCTCTTCTATCATTTACCTCTTTACAACAAGTTCCGTACTCCTGCAATGGCACTTGTTATTGCTAATGTTACGTTATGTATCACTGCTTTTCTTGGTTTGAAAGCGTTTATTGAAAGTCAAGACACTAAAAAGAAAACAAAATCATTATATATTAGTGGTATAATCATTGGAGGTTTCACATTACTTTGTGCTATTGCTCCAACAATGTTTAATGACTTTTCAAGTAGCCATGACGCTATGTTTAAAAATCTTTTAGGTGATAGTTTCATTCAAGCACTTCAAGATGATAGACAAGAAGCATTTACAAGCGATTGTTGGCGTAGTTTTATTTATATTGCTATTGCTTTTCTTACTCTATTCTTATATTCAAAACAGAAAATCAAAAAACCTATTATTGTTATATGTATTATTGGTTTGGCATCAATCATTGACCTTTGGGGAGTTGATAAAAGATATGTTAATGATACAAACTTTAAGAGTAAGAGTGAGACAATGATTTATCCAACACAGGCAGAACAACAAATTCAAACAACGGTAACTAACAAAAATATTACACATTATCGTGTTTATAATTTGGCTGTAAATACTTTCAACGATGCTTCAACGTCTTATTTCTTTCCTTCTGTTGGTGGATATAGTGCAGTTAAACTTCAAAGATATCAAGATATTATTGATTTTTATCTTGGCAATCCTTCATATAAAGCAAAAGATGTTAATGATACAAGTTCAATAAAAAATAATCCTTTGCGTCAATTCTATTTCCAATACCAACAACAGATTAACGCTCCTAACTTTGCAATACTAAATATGTTAGATACAAAATATGTTATCTTGCCTTTGAATGATGGTGTTGTGGTAGAAAATCCAGAAGCATTAGGTGCTGCATGGTTTGTTAAAGATATAAAATGGGCAAAAGATGCAAATGAAGAAATACTTGGCTTAGATGGATTTAATCCTAAGCAAACGGCTATTGTTAATCAAGAGTTTAAGAATATTGTTCATACTCCTTCTTCAATAGATACTTCAGCAAAGATAAACTTTGTTGCTCAACCAAACAATAATCCTGGTTATTTGGTATATAAGACAAGTTCAACAACTGACCAGATAGCAATATTCTCTGAGATTTATTATAAAGAGTCTTGGCATGCTTACATTGATGGTAAGGAAGTACCTCATTTTTGTGCTAACTATATTCTTCGTGGGCTATATGTACCGAAAGGAAATCATACGATAGAGTTTCGTTGTCAATCAGATACGCTTAAAAAAGGCAGTGTTATTGATTTAATAGGTTCAATAATAATGATATTGTTGCTTGTTGGCGCAATAGGTTATCCAATATATAAGAAAAAGGTGGCTAACACCGATAAGCATTCTTGTTAGACACGACCACAACCGTGATGGTGTTTTATGATAAAGGCAGATTGTTGATTTTGATTTATGATTTATTAATTCAATAATTAACAAACAACAATAATAAAAATAGTTCTTTATTCAAATAAAATGGATTAAAGAACTATTTTTTTTATCTCTTCATTATATTTTACTAACTCTTCGTTTTATTCAAATATTTCTTTGTTATATTTAAATAATTCTTCATTATATTTTAACGGTTAAAAAAACTATTCTATTAAAGCAAAAAATCATAAAAATTAGTAAAGTTTCTAACCATAGGGAATGCTAATTTGCCAACTTTTATAAATGTTTGAATTTATATTGAAATGTCAAAAAAAAATTGTATCTTTGCAATCTAAAAAGATAAAAATATAGATAATGGAAAATACGAATAAGAGCAATTATACAGCAGCGAATATCAATGTGTTGGAAGGTTTGGAGGCTGTTAGAAAAAGACCTGCCATGTATATAGGAGATGTTAATACAAGCGGTTTGCATCATTTAGTATACGAAGTTGTTGATAACTCAATAGATGAGGCTCTTGCTGGTTATTGCACAAAGATTGATTTAAAAATATTGCCAGACAATTCAATAAGAGTAGAAGATAATGGTAGAGGTATTCCTGTTGATATGCACGAAAAAGAACATCGTTCAGCCTTAGAGGTTGTTATGACAGTTTTGCATGCAGGAGGTAAGTTTGATAAAGGTAGTTATAAAGTTAGTGGTGGATTGCATGGAGTAGGAGTTAGTTGTGTTAATGCTTTGTCTTCTCATATGAAAGTAACAGTAAATAGAGATGGTAAGGTTTATGAGCAAGAATATACTCGTGGTAATCCTGTTTATAGCGTTAGAGAGATAGGAACAACGGACAAAAGAGGTACAATAGTTGAGTTTCTTCCAGATGATGAGATATTTACAGTAAGTGTTTATGATTATGATACTTTATGTGCTCGTTTGAGAGAGTTGGCTTATTTGAATAAAGGGCTTACTTTGACAATAACTGATGAAAGAGAAAAGAATGATGATGGAGAATATAGACATGAGAGTTTTTATTCAGCAGATGGATTGAAAGACTTTATTTACTATTTGGATGCAAGTAGAGAAAAACTTACGCCAGAACCTATATGTATTGAAGGAGAAAAACAAGGTATTCCAATAGAAATAGCAATGGAATACAACACAACTTTTACGGAGAACCTTCATTCATATGTAAATAATATCAATACACACGAGGGAGGCACACATCTTCAAGGTTTTCGTCAAGGTATGACAAGAACATTAAAAAACTATGCTACCAAAGAAAAGATGCTTGAAAAATTGAAGTTTGAGATTTCGGGAGATGATTTTCGTGAAGGATTGACAGCAGTTATATCAGTTAAGATAGCAGAACCACAATTTGAAGGACAAACAAAAACTAAGTTAGGAAATAGTGAGGTTGTCAGTGCAGTAAGTCAAATGGTCGCAGATAAGTTAGATGCTTATTTGGAAGAGCATCCAAAAGAGGCCAAATTGATAGTAGATAAAGTTATTTTGGCAGCAACAGCACGTCATGCAGCAAGAAAAGCAAGAGAATTAGTTCAAAGACAAACAGTTCTTGGAGTTCAAGGATTGCCAGGAAAGTTAGCAGATTGTTCAAGTAATGATCCAAGTGAATGTGAGTTGTTTCTTGTTGAGGGAGATTCTGCCGGAGGTACTGCAAAACAAGGTAGAGATAGAGAGCATCAAGCCATACTACCACTTAGAGGAAAAATACTTAACGTGGAAAAAGCAATGCAACATAGAGTTTTGGATAGTGATTCAATAAAGAATATATATACTGCTCTTGGAGTATCAATAGGAACATTAGAAGATAGTAAGGCATTGAATATGGAGAAGATTCGTTATCATAAGGTAATAATAATGACCGATGCCGATGTTGATGGAAGCCATATTGCAACACTTATTCTTACATTTTTCTTCCGTTATATGAGAGAATTAATAGATGCTGGATTTGTTTATATAGCTACTCCGCCATTGTATTTAATCCAAAAAGGGAAAACGATTAAGAGATATTGTTGGACAGATGAAGAAAGAGCACAAATAACAGAAGAACTTGGAGGAAACAATGCAGGTCTTGATGTTCAGAGATACAAAGGTTTGGGAGAGATGAGTGAGGAGCAACTTTGGAATACAACAATGGATCCAGCACATAGACTTCTTCGCCATGTTAAGATAGATGATGCAGCAGAAGCAGATAGAATATTTTCAATGTTGATGGGAGATGATGTTGCACCAAGAAGAGAGTTTATTGAAGCAAATGCAACATACGCAAATATTGACGCATAAAAAGATAGATAAATAAATATTAACAAATCATACGATAAGTAATAAAACAAAGGTGGCACTTATTAATTAAAATAAATGCCACCTTTTTATTTTTATGTTAAATCATTATTTAATATTATGATTACAAAACAACAGTGAAATAATATGTTCTGTTATCTTTTGGATAGAAGCCTTCTATTGTTGTAGCACCTTTTTTCTTAGAAAGATAATCAGTTGCTTGTTTAACATTATAATTAATGTTGCCATCAATTGCTGTTATTATAAAGCCTTCTTTTATTCTAATACCATTTCTTGAAAGAGGACTATTCTTTTCTATCTTAACAACAACTAAACCTTTTGATAGAGAATAGTTCTGTTTTTCATTATTGTTAATATCCCTTAATGTGACTCCAACAGCAGATGCAATATTTGTTGGTTCATTCTTAATAATATCTGTTGTGTTGTTGGCATTAAGAAGAGTAACATCTTTTGTTAATTCATTACCACCACGCAAAATATCAAGATGAGCAATATCTTTTGGTGAAAGTTGAGTCATAATTTCATTAACTTCTGAATTGCTATTAACTTCTTTTCCGTTGATTTTTAGAATAATATCACCTTCTTTAAGTCCTGCTTTTTCACCAGAGCCATCTTTTGATACACTTGCAACATAAATTCCTTTAATATCTTTTAGGTGTTTTTCGTTAGCAAGTCTTGCATCAACTTCTTGAATAACTAATCCCATACTTGCTCTTTGTGTTGCTCCA
The DNA here is from genome assembly GCA_022482545.1 of Bacteroidales bacterium. GTDB lineage: Bacteria > Bacteroidota > Bacteroidia > Bacteroidales > P3 > Scybalousia_A. Next base: position 113,067 of record JAKVOZ010000004.1, on the reverse strand, counting down.
TATTTAATTAAATCACTAACAACCTTTTTTACAATATTAACAGGTATAGCAAAAGAATATCCAGAATAAGAACCAGTGTTAGAAGCAATTGCTGCATTTATTCCAATCAATTCGCCATTTGTATTGATTAGAGCGCCACCACTATTGCCAGGGTTCATTGCAGCATCTGTTTGAATAAAAGATGTTATTGTGTTTTTGTTACTTTTCCCACCAAGTATTTCAATGTTCCTTGCCTTAGCACTAACGATACCAGCAGTAACTGTACTTGTTAAATTAAAAGGATTTCCTACTGCAAGTACCCATTGACCTAATTCTACACTATCACTATTTCCGTAAGTAAGAGGTTGCAAATCATTAGCCTCAATCTTTAATACAGCAAGGTCAGCATAAGGGTCGTTGCCTATAAGTTTGGCTGTGAATTCTCTTTTGTCATTAAGAGTAACGCTAATACTATCAGCATCTTGAACAACATGATTGTTAGTGATAATGTAACCATCTTTACTAATAATTACACCACTTCCAGATGTTCTATTGATACGTGTTTGAGGTTTTTGTTGGTTTTGAGGAGTTTGAAATCCAAAGAAATTAAAGAATTCATCATTAAAGAATTCATTATTAAAGAAATCATCATAATAAGTTGCTTGTTGTTTGTATTGACATTGAATATAAACAACGGAATGAACGCTTTGTTTTGCTGCGTAAGTAAAATCTTGACTAAACGCATTAATAGTCAAGAACATTGCTGTTAATAATACTGCTATTTTTTTCATTTTTTTAAAATTTAAAAGTTTATTAATCAGTAAGGATAACGAAAAAAAATTAGATTATTGTATAATGACAAAACTAATAAAAATTAAAAAAAGTTAGTTTTTTTTTGTGTTGTATTATTTTTTTTATACATTTGCAAAAGTAAAACATAAAAACAATAACGCCTTATGATGAAAGAAATAGTAGTAGGAATTGATTTTTCAAATTCTTCATTAACAGCACTTAGATTGTCTGTTGATATAGCCAATAGAACTGGAGCAAACATATTAATGGTATGGGTTGTTACAGCAGAAAAAGAAGAAAGTCAAGCAGAAAAGACGCTTAAAGAATTAGCAGATTCTTTTGCTCCTGCGATGAAAGGAAAGCAAATTAGTTATCTAATAGAAAAAGGAGGCAAAGTACCACAAACAATGCTAAAAGTTTTAAAACAAAGAAATCCAGATTTGTTAATGATTGGAACAAATGGCAATAGTGGTTTTGATGAAAGATTTGCTGGGGCTAATTGCTATAAAACAATAGTAGATAGCACTGTTCCTGTTCTTACAATAAGGGAAAACTTTAATTTTGAAAAACCTTTAAATAATATTATTCTTCCAATAGATTCAACATTGGATACTCGTCAAAAAGTACCATGGACAATAGAATTTGCAAGAATGTTTCCTAATTCAAATATAAGAGTGTTAGGTTTGTTAAGTTATTCTGGTAAAACGATAAGAAATGAAGTAAAAGCATATGTGGCAAGTGTTGAGAAGTTGTTAGATGAAAAAGGAATGTTATACACAACAGAGATAAGAGATTCTGATAATTCTACTTTGACAACACTTGAATACGCAAAAGAAGTAGATGCAGACCTTATTGTTATTATGACAGAACAAGAGAAGACACTTTCTAATATGTTTTTCCTTGGACCTTATGCACAACAGATGATAAATCTTTCTCCATATCCTGTTCTAACAATAGCTCCACGACAAATAAACTCGGCAGCAAAATAAAAAAAGATAATGATAAAAAAAATATATATATTAATAATAGGAGCAACGTTATTAATATTTTCAACTAAAACATATTCACAAGTAGAGGTTGTTGCTGATGGAAGATTGCAGACAATACTTGAAAAACATATAGAATATAATCAAATGACAAAGAATGTGCTTGGTTATAGGATAAAAGTTGCAACATTTACTGGACAAGGAGCAAAGAGTAGAGCATTTAATTTGAAAGAACAACTAAATAAGGCTTTTCCAGAAGAGAGAAGTTATGTGTTTTTTGATGAACCAAATTTTAATGTTAAGCTTGGTGATTTTATGACAAGGCTTGATGCTTATAGTACATATATGAAAGTTAAGGCTCAATTAAAGACATGCTTTATAGTTCAAGATTATATTAATAGTCCGGTGTTGAGTGAAGAAGATTTGAAAGCTCCTGAATATTTTGAGGAAGAACTTGAAAATGAACAATAAAAAATAAATAAAATAAGATGGAAATAAAAGAATATATCAATCAAAACAAAGACCGTTTTATTGAAGAGTTGTTTTCTTTAATTAGAATACCTTCAATATCATCTCAAAGTGAGCATAAAGGCGATATGGTTAAATGTGCTAATCGTTGGAAAGAGCTTATAATAGCATCTGGTGCAGATAAATGTGAAATCATGCCAACAAAAGGTAATCCAGTTGTTTATGGAGAAAAGTTTCTTAGCAAGGATTATCCAACAGTAATGGTTTATGGACACTATGATGTTATGCCTGTTGACCCTATTAGTGAGTGGAAGACTAAACCTTTTGAACCAATAGTAAAAGATGATTATATTTGGGCTCGTGGTGCTGATGATGATAAAGGACAATCGTTTATGCAGGCTAAGGCTTTTGAATATATGGTAAAAAGTGGCAAGTTAAAATGCAATGTTAAGTTTATGTTGGAAGGTGAAGAAGAGATAGGCAGTGGTTCTTTGTATGATTTTTGTAAAGAGAACAAAGAACTATTAAAGGCTGACATTATCTTGGTTTCAGATACAGGAATGATTGCTGCTGATGTTCCTTCAATAACAGTAGGTCTTCGTGGTCTTGGTTATATAGAAGTAAAGGTTACAGCAACAAAATGCGACCTTCATTCAGGTATTTATGGTGGTAGTGTTGCAAATCCTATTAATGTTCTTTGTCAAATGATAAGTCAATTGACAGATGAGAATAATCACGTTACTGTTCCAGACTTTTACAAAGAGGTGATAGAGCTTTCAGCTGACGAAAGAAAACTTATGGCAAAAGCACCTTTTAGTGAGAAAGCTTATTTGGAAGAGACAGGAGCAACAGAGCTTCATGGCGAAAAAGGTTATACAACAATAGAGCGTACAGGTATTCGTCCAAGTCTTGATGTTTGTGGAATATGGGGAGGATATACCGAAGAAGGAGCAAAGACTATCATTCCAGCAACAGCAAGTGCTAAGATATCTTTCCGTCTTGTACCAGACCAAGATTATACTGTAATAATAGAAAGAGTAAGCAATTATATTAAGAAGATAGCACCTTCATGCGTAAAGGTAGAAGTAAAACCACTTCACGGAGGTTATTCTTATGTTTCACCACTTGATATGCCTGCTTATAAGGCTGCTGAAAAAGCATTCACAAAGACTTATGGCAAACAACCAATACCAACACGTGAAGGTGGAAGTATTCCTATTGTTGCAGGATTTGAAAGAATACTTGGAACAAAATCTATCCTTATGGGATTTGGACTTGGTTCTGATGCTATTCATTCACCAAACGAAAACTATCCATTACAACAATTTTTTAATGGAATAGAGACAGTATCTTATTTCTATGAAGAATATGCACAAATAATGAAGAAGTAGCACCGACAAACATTTTCGTTAACGCAAACTATGGTTTGTTGAAGATGATTTTAATACAATTAATTTAGGGGGCAACTATTGTGGTTGCCCTTTATTTTTTATAGTTAATGGTGAGTAGTTAAAAGTGAATAATAGATTAGCAATCCATTAAAATAGAATAAAGAACTATTTCAGTAGAATAAAGATATAGAAAAATAGAATAAAGAACTAATTTGCGTTAGCATAAAACCATGCCACGGTTGTGGCAACTATTTTTTTTATTTCTTTGTTTTAGTATAATAGCTAAAAAAGTAGTAATTTTGCAAAACGATAAGAAACACATAAAAGAAGATGGAATACAAAGTTGTTAAAGGAACAAGGGATTTTCTTCCCTTACAAATGCAAAAAAGAAACTATATTTTTAATACTATTATAGAGGTGTACAAGCGTCATGGTTTTCTTCCTATTGAAACCCCTGCCTTAGAAAACCTTTCTACTCTTATGGGCAAATATGGCGAAGAAGGAGACAAACTTTTATTTAAGGTATTAAATTCAGGCGACTTTACGTCGTTAGCAACGACAGGCAATAATCCTAACGGAAATGATGTTCTTTGTGATTGTGTTAAAAATAATGATTACAAGAAGATGACAACAATGATTTGTGAGAAAGGTTTGCGATATGACCTTACTGTTCCTTTTGCTCGTTTTGTTGTAAACCATTTAAACGATATAAGTTTTCCATTCAAACGTTATCAAATACAACCTGTTTGGCGTGCAGACCGTCCTCAAAAAGGTAGATATAGAGAATTTTATCAATGTGATGCTGATATTATTGGTAGTGATAGTTTGATGAATGAAGTAGAACTCTTGGAAATCATTGATGAAGTGTTCTCGTCTTTGAAACTAAATGTAAATATAAAGCTAAATAACAGAAAGATTCTTGCTTCTATTGCACAAGTGATAGGCAAACAAGACAAGATTGTTGATATTACAGTTGCTATTGATAAGTTGGATAAGATAGGTATGGATAAAGTGTTGGAAGAGTTAAAAGAAAAAGATTTTAGTGAGCAAGATGTTGAAAAGATTAAGCCCATACTTATGATAAAAGGAACAAATGAAGAAAAGTTGTCTCAATTAAAAACAATATTGCAAGGTTCTGCTGTTGGCGAAAAAGGATTAGAAGAGTTGTCTTATGTTATGGATAAAGCAAAAAAAGCAGAAATAAAAAATATTGACTTTGATATAACTCTTGCACGTGGGTTAAACTATTACACAGGTGCTATCTTGGAAGTTAAAGCAAATGATGTGCAGATGGGAAGCATTACAGGAGGAGGACGATATGATAACTTGACAGGTATTTTTGGCGTAAAAGACCTTTCTGGTGTTGGTATCTCTTTTGGAGAAGATAGAATTTATGATTGTTTAGAAGAACTTAATCTTTTTCCACAAGATATTTCAACAACAACTACGCTTCTTTTTGTTAATTTTGGAGAGAAAGAAAACGAGATGTGCTTATCTTTGGCTAAGAGTTTAAGAAAAGAAAATGTTTCTTGCGAGATTTATCCAGATTGTTCTAAAATAAAAAAGCAGATGAAGTATGCTAATGATAAGAAAATACCATTTGTTGCTCTTATTGGCGAAAAAGAAATAGAAGATAAGCAAGTTGTTATTAAGAATATGACAACAGGCGAACAAACAACATATAATATAGATGATGCTTTAAGTTTTTTAAGTGATTTAAAGGCTTAATACATCATAAAACAATAGAATGAAAAAATATAGGTCTCTTATAATGCCAGCAGCAATTGTTGTTGGTATATTATTACATCATTATCTTTGTCATGCAATACATTTGGTTCCATACTTAATATTTATTATCTTGCTACTTGCTTATAGTGGTTTGCATTTTCGTAGGTTAAGAGTAAGAAAAGAAAACGTTATTATGCTTATCTTTCATGTGTTGCTTGCCGTTGGTGGTTATTATCTTTGTATAAGTTTTGATAAGACGGTAGCACAAGCATTACTTGTTGGAGTTATATGTCCTGTTGCAGCATCATCTTCTGTCATTGCTTGTATGCTTGGAGGAGATAAAGAGGTAAGCATTGCTCATACTTTGATAGATAATGTTATGGTTGCTTTTGTTGCTCCACTTCTTTTTACTATTGTAGGCACTAATCAAAATCTTCCTTTCTTTACTTCTATGATAATGATACTTTTAAAGATTACCCCAATAATTATTTTACCACTTATCATTGTTATGTTTTTGAAACGCTTTAAACCAAAGGTTAATGAAAAGATAAAAAAGTTTGAAGACTATTCATTAACAATATGGGCATTGGCTTTGATGATTAACTTTGCTCAAACAACAGAATATATCTTTCAATTTGGCAAAGGTAATGAGCATATAATAGTTATACTTATTGGTGTTTCTCTTGTTATGTGTGTCATTCAGTTTTCGCTTGGCAAACTTATTGGAGTGAAATCTCATCAAACTATTTCTTGTGGTCAAGGTCTTGGACAAAAGAATACAGGTCTTGGTATTTGGATGGCATACACGTATTTCTCTCCACTTACTTCCGTTTATCTTTGTGCATATTCTTTGTGGCAAAATGGCTTTAATTCTCTCCAACTATATCTTCACGATAAGAAGATTAAGGTTAAAGAAAAATAAAAAAGATATAAAAGGTTGTTTTGTCTAAAAATTAAACTGCGATAACGCCTCGTACGTTCAAAATTTGCAAGCCACTTGTCATCTGTTCGTGATTTTTGAAAGCATACAGAGTTAAAATTGTTCTATTTTTCCTATAATTATACTATATTTTGGTAAAAAGTGTTCTAAAAGGACAAAAATCAATGGTTTTCTCACCAAAATCTTTTGCTAATCTAATGAAATGAAACGAAGAACTATTTCAATGGAATCAAAAGATAATAAAATATCTCTTCGTTTCATTTTAATAGGGTCAAAAAAGATGAAAATATCTCTTAAAAGCACTAAAATTTTGTGAGTACTTATCATCAAAAAGTGAATACTAAGAAAAGTAATAGTTTGTCTAAAATTTATTTTTATTCTTTATGCTGTTACAAATAAATTAAGAGAATCAATTTATCCTGAATAACAGCTCGCTGAAGCATAAGGAGTATTCAAGATAAAATGATTCTCTCAATTGCAAAAATACAAAATTATTTTAAGATACAATATAAAAAAGCAAAAAAAAAGAATAGTTATTATTGAATTGCAGTTCAAATTAAATAAAAAACAATAATAAGATAGTTTTTTCAGTAAAAAATATTATCTTTGCAAAGTTGTCATTTATGATGATGTAAATGGAAAGTAAGGATAATAATATAAATATAAAAACAAAGAGAATAATGAAGATAATAGGCAGAGTTTTGCTTAGTATCTTTATTGTGTTGTATGTTGTTATCGCACTTATGAATACGACAATAACGCAAAGTATTGTTGGAGCAAAGGTTGCAGATTATTTTCAAAAAGAATGGAAAACCAAATTCTCTATTGGTGCAATAAGCGTAACACCTTTTATTAATCTTGGTTTAAAAGATGTTTATCTTGAAGATAAGCAAGGCGATACTTTGTTATATGCTAATAGGATAGAAGCAAATTTGCAATCTCTACCAAAGAATAAAGTTATATCAATAGGCGATGTGAGAATATATAAAACAGATGTTTATCTTAAAAAGAAGAATCATAAGATGAACTTTGCTTTTATAATAGATTATTTCAAGAGTAATAAACCTAAGAAAAACAAACTACCAAGCAAACCATTGACAATAAAAGTTAAAGATTTAGTAATGAAAGATGTTAATTTTTCATTGTTGAATTATGATGGCAAATACAAAACAGAGAAAGGCTTATTCTGTGGAAGCAATATGGTTTATACTGACATCAATGCTCATTTTAAAGATATTGTAGAGATAAAAGACTCAATAAGAGTTGATATAAGACATTTGTCAACCAAAGAAAGATGTGGTCTTGTGTTGGAAAAAATGCAAGGAAAGTTTGTTGTAAGCAGAAAAGGTATTCAAGCAAAAGATGCTAAAATAAAAACTAATCATAGTCTTCTTGCTTTTGATTGCATAATGAAAACAGACAGTTGGCATACATATTCATCGTTTGTAGATTCTGTTTATATAAAGGTTAGATTTAAGCCAACAACAATAGCATCAGCAAAAGATGCAACATTTTGGAATAAACGTCTTTTGGGAATGAGTCAAATGGTTAAGATGAACTTTGATTGTGAGGGAACAATAAACTATTTAAATATTTATAGTTTTGATTTAAAGACAGGGAATACTCATATTCAAACCAAAGGAAAAATAATAAGTATGACAAATATAAAGAATGCTTATTTTTTGCTTGATATAAATGATATAACAACATCATATAAAGAATTTGAAAGTCTTGCTCTTGGTTCTCTGTTAAAGAATGTTAAACTGCCAGAGATAATAGATAGATTAGGAACAATAAACATAAATGGTAAGATTAGAGGAATGATGAGTAATTTTGTTTCTAATCTTGCAATTGTTAGTGATTTAGGAAACTTAGATTGTTCTGTTAATGCTCAAACACCTATTGGAAAGATTATTACTAATTATTCTGGAAAAATAAACTCATCATATTTTAACGTAGGGCAGTTGTTGAATAATACATTGTTGAAAAACACTGCTATGATGGCGGACTTTTCATTTAGTGGAAACAAGATAGATAACATTCAAGGGAATTTGGAAGCAAGATTAAATGATTTTTATTTCAAAAACAACTCTTATAATGAAGTTGTAGTTAATGGAAAGATAAAAGGTTATGATATTGATGGTTTGATGAAGATAAATGATAAAGATATAAATCTTGATTGTGATTATAACATCAATTATCATAATAAGCCATCGTTTGATGTTAAAGCAAAGATGACAGATGTTAATTTGCATAAGATGAACATAATATCTTTTAATGATACAAACACATTAATAAGTGCTAATGTGGATTTTAATAGCAAGAACTTTGACATAAATCAACTTAATGGAGAGGTGAATATTAATGATGTTAGAATATTAACTCAAAACAAAAATATATCAATAAACAATATCTATTGCAAGGCTATTAATAATAGTCAAGAGAATAATTTAAATTTATCTTCTGATATAATAGACCTTGATATGAAAGGAAAATATACAATAAAGTCTTTGCAAAGTGATATAGCGTATATTGTTAATAAATACATTCCTAATATTTCTGCTGTGATAGGCAAGGTTACAAAGCAAGATAATATAAAAGTTAAAACAAAACAAAGCAAGAACAAAGAGAGTGAGCCATATAGTATTTTGTCTGATGTTGATTTTAATTCAAAGATAAAGAATATTGAGATACTAAGAACTTTGTTTGGAACAAATATTGATATAGATAATGATGTTGATATAAAAGGTAAGATAAATAAAGAAGATATATTCTTAGCCCAAGTAAATATACCAAAAGTTAAGATGAATAATATTCTTTTAGAGAAAGCAAATATTGATATAGTAACGCAAGAGAAGGATTTGAATGTTAATATATCTTCACAGAAACTTAGTTTGGCAGATAGTGTCGGCTTAAAACAGTTAGCCCTACAAGCAACGATAGATAGCAATAACTTTAATTTTCTTGCAAGGTTTGTAGATATGTATCAAGATTCAACAAATGGAAGAATAGAGTTTGAGAGTTTTGTTGATGATAAAGGATTGCAAGGCAACTTTAAAGATACTTATTTTCTTTTGGTTGGTAAGCAGATAAATATTAATGCTAATCATATAATAAGTATAGTAAATAAAAAAATAAGTTTGATGAATTTTGCTTTAATGCAAGATAAAGGCAAATTGGTTTTTGATGGAGTTTTGTCAGATAATTATAATGATATTTTAACATGCAATTGTTCTAATATTGATTTAGCGTCGTTTAATCCTTTTCTTACTAAGATAGGACTGAATTTAAAAGGTAAATTAAACAGAGATATTGTGTTTAGAAACATATTAAAAAATCCAACATTTACTTCAAATTTAATTGCTAACGATTTAGTTATTAATGATGTTGAAGTAGGGCAGGCATGGTTTAAGGTTGATAATAGTTTGGCAAGTGATGTATTTAATGCTAACATAAAATTCTTATACAAAGCAGATAATAAACAAACAGTGCCTTTGCAAATAGTTGGAAAGATTTATCCTAATAATGAGAAAGATAAATTGGATTTAACTTTAAAGATGGACAATTTTAATTTAAGTATATTAAAGACATATCTTTCTTCAATAGCATCAGATATAAAAGGAACATTATCTTGTGATAATATAACAATAAAAGGAGATTTTAAAAGCCCAAATATTGTTGGAGTATTGCATTCTAATAATGCTTCAATGAAAATAAATATGTTGAACACTAAATATTATTTCACAGATAACATATATATTAATGATAATAAGTTCTCATTGAAGAATTTTGTACTAAAAGATGCTCAAAACAATAAGATTACGATAAATGGAAATATACGACATCATAATTTTCAAGATTTTGATATAAAACTAAAAGCGAAAGCAGATAAGATAAAGATATTAGATACCAAAGCAGATAATGGACAGATGTATTATGGAACAGCCTTCGCTTCTGCGATAGTTGATATTGATGGAGATTTAAATATGTTGAATATCACAGCATCTTGTAAGACAGAAAAAGGAACAAATTTAACAATACCTTTATCAAGCAAGATGAGTGCAACAGAAAATAGTTTTATAACATTTGTTGATAAGAATAAAGATACATCAAACAATTCTAATTATAAGATAATAACAGGAAAGCAGAATAAGCAATTAGGTTATAATATATCAATAGATTTGAATGTTAATTCTAATGCAAACATTTCAATGCCAATGGATTTTAATCAATTGAAAGGCAATTTGTCTGCATCAGGTAATGGAGATTTAAAAATAGAGATTGATAATAATGGGAAGTTTTCAATGATAGGTACGGTAGAGGTAGATAATGGAAACTTTAAATTTAATATTATGGATTTGTTAGAAAAAACATTTATAATTCAAAAAGGTGGAACATTAACATGGAATGGACAGCCTTCACAAGGAGTTATAGACGTTAAGGCAATATATAAAACAAAAGCATCTCTTGCTTCAATACTTGGAGAAGAATATATTAAGCCTGTAGATGTTCAAAGTATTATAATATTGAATGGAAATATGACAAATCCTCAACCTAAGTTTGATATTGCTTTGCCAAATACTGATAGCAAAACAGTAGAACAGTTGTTTATGACAATAGATAAAACAGATGAGAAAGTTATGCTTGAACAAATAGCCTCTCTTTTGCTAACTAATCAGTTCTACTATACTCAAAATGGATATGAGAATAATGCGTTAGAATCTGGCGTTACCTCTTCTGTTATGGAGGTTGCATTTAGTCAATTAAGCGGAATATTAACAAATATGGTGAAGTTTGTTGATATAGGTGTTAATTATACGGCAGGTAATCAACAACAAAAACTATCTAATCAAGTGGGAGTTAATCTTAGTAAAACTTATGGAAGATTTGAAGTAGAGATGAATTCAAGTTTTGGCGGGAATAGTGAATCAACAACAAATTATGCAACAAATGAAACATCTAATATTATTGGTGATATGAGATTGAAATATAAATTTACTGACAATCTTAAACTTGAAATATTTAATCGTTCCAATGCTAATGACTTTACTAAATATAATATTTCTCCATACACACAAGGAGCGAGAATGGTTTATAATAAAGAGTATAATTCATTAAAAGATATATTTATAAGAAAAAAGAAGAAATAGAATAAGAAATAAATAAAAAAAGAAAATATAAATAATAACAAAAACACAAAGAAAAAAAATGAAAAAATTAACATTAATTGTTCTTATGAGTTTGTTCGCTTTTTCTCCAATAGTTAAAGCAGATGAAGGTATGTGGTTGTTAATGTACCTAAACAAGCAAACTTATAAAGATATGAAGGCAAAAGGATTAAAATTGTCAGCAAAACAAATTTATGACATCAATCAAGCATGCTTAAAAGATGCTATCATTCAATTTGGAAGAGGTTGTACAGGAGAAATTGTTTCAGACCAAGGACTAATCCTAACTAATCATCATTGTGGTTATGGAGCCATACAACAACATTCAACAGTAGAAAATGATTATCTTAGCAATGGTTTTTGGGCTTACAGTAAGAATGAAGAACTACCAAATCCAGGTTTAACTGCTAAGTTTTTTATTCGTATGGAAGATGTTACAAATGAAGTTTTGAAAGGAGTAAATAATTCAACAAGTGAGAAAGATAGACACGAAATAGTAAGAAATAATTCAAAGAAAATAATTGATAGAGTTCAAAATGGAACAGGATATACGGCAGAAGTATCAACAATGTTCAATGGCAATCAATATATTCTTTTTGTTTATGAAGTATATAAAGATGTTCGTCTTGTTGGAGCACCACCTTCATCAATAGGAAAGTTTGGCTCAGATACAGATAATTGGATGTGGCCTCGTCATACAGGAGATTTTTCAATGTTTAGAGTTTATACAGACAAAAATGGCAAACCTGCTGAATATTCAAAAGATAATATACCAATGAAACCAAAACATTTTCTTCCTATTTCATTGAAAGGTGTTGAAAATAATGATTTTGTAATGGTTATGGGTTATCCTGGAACAACAGATAGATTTCTTACTTCAAGTGGAGTTAAACAAGCAATAGATGTTTATAATCCATCAGTTGTTAATGCAAGAGATGCTTTGAGAAAAGTAATGGAGGAAGATATGAAAAGCGATTCAAGAATAAGAATACAATATGCTGCAAAATATGCTTCTTTGATGAATTATTGGAAGTTTTATATAGGACAAACACAATGCTTGAAAAATCTTAATGTATATACAACAAAAAAACAATTAGAAGATAAATTTCTTTCTTGGATAAAGCAAGATAAGAGTGGAGAAAGAAATAAATTGTATGGAGATGCGATAACCAACATAGATAATTATTACAATAAATATGGAGAATACGATTATGTTCGTGTGTTTACTAATGAGGCAATACTAAGAGGTTCTTCTGTATTTGCAATTGCAAGATATTTAAAACCACTTGAAAAAGAATTATTGGCAAATGGTAAGAGCGATAGAGCAAAACAAATAGCACAAGATTTGAAAGAAAAGATGCAGGAAGTGTTTAAAGATTACAATTTAACAACAGAGGAAAAACTTTTTGCAGCTGGTTTAGATGTATATTTTCGTAATGTACCAATGACTCAACAAAACCCAGAATTTCTATCTAATGCTTTCAAAAATAGTTATGATTTCACACAGATAGCAAATGATATTTTCAAGAGTTCTAATTTTGTTACATTAGACAAAGTAAATGCAATACTAAATAGTCTTGATGTTACACAGATAAGCAATGACCCTGCGTTTATTCTTACTTATCAGTTGATAGACAATGTAAATAGTAAGATGTCAAAGATTGAAAATGAAAGAGAATTATTTGAAAAGAGCACACGTCTTTTTGTTAAAGGTGTAATGGAGATGGAAAAAGATAAGAATTTTGCTCCAAATGCTAACTTAACAATACGTTATACTTACGGACAAGTAAAAGATTATAATCCAAGAGATGGAGTAAAATATAATTATTATACAACACTTGATGGAGTTATGGCAAAAGAGGACAATTCTTCTTGGGAATTTACTGTTCCAGCAAAACTTAGACAACTTTATGAAAAGAAAGATTATGGACAATATGCTAAAAATGGTACTGTTCCAGTTGCTTTCATTTCTAATCTTGATATAACAGGAGGAAATTCTGGCTCTCCAACAATTAATGGTAAAGGAGAACTTGTAGGAATTGCTTTTGATGGCAATTGGGAAGCAATGAGTGGTAATATAGCATTTAATCCTGATTATCAAAGATGTATTTCTGTTGATATCCGTTATGTTCTTTTCATAATAGATAAATATGCAGGAGCAACTAATCTTATTCAAGAAATGAAAATAGTTAAATAAATATAAATGGTTCTTTGATTCGCTAAAATGAATCAAAGAACTATTTTATTATCTTTTGATTCTATTTAAATATAATAAGGAAATAATTAAATAGAATGAAGAACTATTTTTATGAAAACAAATTAATTTAAAGGATTTCTTTTAATGCCAATAAATCAACTAAAAGCGGGTACTTTTCTTTCTTATCTCACTATAATTCTTAATAGTGTTATAGGATTAATTTATACTCCTTTTATGCTGAATAAACTTGGACAAAGTGAATATGGACTTTATTCGCTGGTAGCATCTGTCATTGCTTATTTAACTGTTCTTGACCTTGGATTTGGTAATGCAATTATAAGATATACATCTCGTTTTCGTGCTTTAAACAAACAACAAGAACAGCATGAAATGTTTGGTATGTTCTTAATTATTTATACAATAATAGGAATAATAGCATTTCTTATTGGATTAGTTCTTTATTTTAATGTAGAGAATTTGTTTGATAGAACAATGACACCGATAGAATTGCATAGAGCAAAGATAATGATGATGCTTATGATATTCAATCTTGCTTTCACTTTTCCTATGAGTATTTATAGTTCTATCATTTTGGCTTACGAAAAGTTCGTCTTTCAAAAAAGCATTAACCTTATTCGTATTATTCTTAATCCAATAGTAATGGTTTGTATGCTTACTCTTGGATATAAGGCAGTTGCGATGGTAGTTATTCAAACAATATTTAATGTTGCAACACTTTTAATTAATTGTTGGTTTTGTTATAATAGATTGAAAATAAAAGTTGTATTTAAAAGATTTCATTGGGGCTTTTTAAAAGAAGTAACTATTTATTCTTTTTGGATATTTCTCGGAGTGATAATGGATAAGATTTATTGGAATACAGGACAATTTGTACTTGGAGTAGTTAAAGGTACAACAGCAATTGCTATATATGCTTTGGCAATACAATTACAAGGAATGTATATGAGTTTTTCTTCGGCAATATCAGGAGTTTTCTTGCCAAAGATAACATCTATGGTTGCTAAGAATGCACCAAATAGTGAAATATCAAATCTTTTTATTAAAACAGGAAGAATACAATATATAGTAATGAGTTATATCTTAGTTGGATTTATTATTTTTGGATTTGATTTTATTAATGTTTGGGCAGGAAATAAATATAGAGATGCTTATATTATTTGTCTTATATTTTTTATTCCTTTAACCGTTCCACTTATTCAAAACATTGGCATAACAATTCTTCAAGCAAGAAATCAATTACGTTTTCGTTCTGTGGTTTATATTATTATTGCATTGTTATCTCTTGGCGTTTCAATACCTCTTTCAATAAAATATTCTGGAATAGGATGTGCAATAGGAACAGCTTTTGCTTTAACTCTTGGACAAATAATTGTTATGAATATTTATTACAAAAAGAAAGTAGGTATAAACATTAATTTGTTTTGGAAAGAGATAATAAAAATGTCAATCATACCAATAATGTTTTGTTTCTTAGGCTTAATGATTAATAGGTACATTGAATTGAATTCATATCTAAAACTTTTAGTTGGAATAATTACTTTTTCAATAATATATTTACCTTGTTTTTGGTTTCTAAGTATGAATAAATATGAAAGAGATTTGTTTTATAAGCCAGTTAAAAGTTTGATAAATAAAATAAAGAAATGATAAAGATAGAAAATAAAGAAGATTGTTGTGGTTGTTGTGCGTGTATGAATGTTTGTAGTAAGGATTGTATAACAATGGAATTAGACAATGAAGGCTTTGTTTATCCAAAAGTTGATGAAAGTCTTTGTGTTGATTGTCATCTTTGTGAACAAGTTTGCCCAACAAAACAAGAAAACACAGAGAATACACCATTAATTGCAATGTCAGCAAGAAACAACGAAAACAATGATAGAAAAACATCTTCTTCTGGTGCAATTTTTCCACTTTTTGCAAAGAAAATATTTGCAAATAATGGAGTTGTCTTTTCTTCTAAGTTCAATAAAGATTGGAATGTTGTTGTGTCTTATTGTGAAAATGAGCAAGAGATACAACCTTTTTTGAAAAGCAAGTATGTTCAAAGCCATATAGATTATTCTTTTCGTAAGATAAAAGAATTTTTAGATAATAATCGTCAAGTAATGTTTGTTGGAACACCTTGTCAAGTGGAAGGGTTAAATAATTATTTGAAAGCCATACCAGACAATCTTATAACAGTAGAACTTATTTGCCATGGAGTACCAAGTGAAAAGGTTTGGCAGAAATATCTTGATGAAGTTTTATTAAAAAACAATGTTAATAAAGAAGATATAAGCGAGATAGAGTTTCGTAGTAAGAAAAATGGGTGGAATAATTATAGTTTGGAAATAAAGACAAGAGAGAAAACAATACTGAGTCAAAGTAAATATGATAATATATATTTAAGAGGATTTTTGCAAAACTATTATTTACGTCCTTCTTGTTATGATTGTCCGTCAAAAGAATTGAGAAGTAGAAGTGATTTTACTATTGGAGATTTTTGGAATATGGATAGAGTGTTAAAAAATTATGATGATGACAAAGGTACTTCTATCTTACTTGTAAATACTGATAAAGGAGAACGATTTATTAATACTTTGCCTTTTGAAAAAAAAGAGTTGGAATTTGAGAAAGTATTTTCTTGCAATCCAACAATATATAAAAGTTCATCAATGAATGAAGGCATAAAAGAGTTTTTTGAAAATATTGACAAAAAAAATATCATAGACAATATAAATGCTTATTTGAGACCAACAATAAAACCAAGTTTATTAAGAAGAATAAAGAGAAAAATAATTTTATTAATAAGGGGCTAAAAAAACACGATAATCTAATAGCACAAAAACGGCGAAATAATTTACTAACTCTTCGTTATAAAAAATTTTTACGAAGAAATATTTTAAGGCAATAAAATGAAAGAAAAAATATGTATCTTAACGCAACCACTTTTCACTAATTATGGTGGAATTTTGCAGGCTTATGCTCTTCAAAAAACAGTTAAAGAACTTGGTTTTGATGTTGTTACAGATTCTTGTCCAATAAAAATACTAACAAAAAAAGAAAAAATAAGAGAAAGATTAAGAAGAATAATATTAAGGTATGTATTGAATAGGAAAAATGTTAGTACGCACCCATATTTTCTTTCATATAATGATGCAAAAACAATATCAAAACATACAAGAACTTTTATTGATAAATATATTTCAACAACAGATTTTTTTCAAGGGAAGACATTGCCCAATAGGAGCGAGATAGAAAAATATGATGCTTTCATCGTTGGTAGTGATCAAGTGTGGAGAAATGAATATTCAAGAGTTGAAGGTTATTTTCTTGACTTTGCTGAAAATTATGATTGTATAAAAATTGCTTACTCTGCATCTTTTGGAAAAAATACATGGCAGTTTGACGATAAAAGAACAAAACGATTATCTTTTTTGGCTAAAAAATTCACTGCAATAAGTGTTAGAGAGCAAAGTGGAGTAGAGTTGTGCAAAAAATATTTAGATATAGATGCTCTTCATTTGATAGACCCAACGCTTTTATTGAATAAACAAGATTATATTGATATAATAAATCAAGAGAACGAACAAGATAAACAAGAAGATTTAGTTACTTATATTCTTGATGATAACATAGAAAAACAAAAGATTATAAAAAAGATACAAGAGATTAATCATTTTTCAAATTGTGATATATCTAATAAAAAATTAGATAAAAAACAAAAACATATTAAAGATGAATATATTTTTAAACCGGTATCTTTTTGGTTAAATAAAATAAAAAATGCAAAGTTTGTTGTTACAGATTCTTTTCATGGTACAGTGTTTGCGATAATATTTAATAAACCTTTTATCGTTATTGAAAACGAGAAAAGAGGTAATGATAGATTTTCTTCACTTTTAACAATGTTTAATTTGGAAGATAGAATAATAAGAGAAGATAAACCTTTTGATGAGAAAATATTAAGAAAAGAAATTAATTATCAGTATGTTGATGAAATAATTGAGAACGAAAAACAAAAGGCAATAAGTTTTCTTAAAAACAATTTAAAGTTCTAATTTTATGAAGTTTTCAATAGTTATACCATTATATAATAAAGAAAATTCAATAACAAAAACATTGAATTCTGTTATCAATCAAACATATAAAGATTTTGAAGTAATTGTTGTTGATGATGGCTCAAAAGATAATTCATTGCAAAGAGTTAAAGAAATAAAAGATGATAGGATACGTGTTATAACAAAAGAAAATGAAGGCGTTTCAAAGGCAAGAAACGTTGGGATAAAGAATGCAAGATATGATTGGATTGCTTTTCTTGATGCAGATGACCTTTGGAAAGCAAATCATTTAGAAACGATAGTAAAACTTTATGAAAAATGCCCCAAAGCCAAACTCTTAACAACAAGTTTCTGCTTTGAAGATGAAAAAGATAAGAAAGACATACAATTAAAAGAAGAGTTGTTTTATTATGTTGATGATTATTATGAAAGACTTTATAAAGGGGCAGTTGTTTGGACGTCAATAGCGGTAGTAAATAAAGAGTGTTTTGATAAATGTGGTTATTTTAAAGAATATCTTATTAAAGGAGAAGACCTTGATATGTGGAGTAGAATAATAGATAAGTATCTTCTTGCAAAAACAGATATTATTACAGCTTATTATCGTAGAGAAATATTAGACAAAAGGCTTTCAACAAGTGTCAATAGTGTAAAAAAATATGAGGTTTATTACTTCTGTTTGAAAAATATTTTTAATCCAAATGCAAAGACGAGGTATCAATATCACGTCATTTGGACTTTTATTAAACATTTCATTGTAAATAAGCAGTTTTGTAACTTATTGCTAATTGTATTAAAGTACAATTTTAAATTATTATTCATTCCTATTAATCTTCCAAAGTATAAATAACTACAATACATACATTTTCAGTATAAAATAAAATAAAGACTAAAAAAATATCTTCTTTTTCTTTTAGTTTATAAGAATTTTGTTATATCTTTGCAAACTAATAATACATCGTCAGAAAAGTTTCAATATGTAACTGACGGGGCTTTGCCGTGCAAAAGACAAAGAAAAAATCAAAGAAAATTTATTTATGAAAGGAATAGTTTTAGCAGGAGGTAGTGGAACACGTCTTTATCCTATAACCAAAGGTGTTTCTAAACAAATGCTTCCTATATACGATAAACCGATGATATATTATCCTATCTCGGTTTTGATGTTAGCAGGAATAAAAGACATATTGATAATATCTACTCCAATGGATTTGCCAGGATTTGAAAGATTACTTGGAGATGGAAGTAGTTATGGAGTTAAGTTTTCTTATAAAGAGCAACCTTCTCCTGATGGACTTGCACAAGCATTTATTATTGGTGAAGAATTTATTGGAAATGATAGTGCTTGTTTAGTGCTTGGAGATAATATATTCTATGGACAGAGCTTTGTGCCAATGCTAAATAAAGCTGTCGTAGATGCAGAGAAAAATAATAAAGCAACAGTCTTTGGTTATTATGTAGATGATCCAGAAAGATATGGTGTTGCTGAGTTTGATAAACAAGGTAATGTTCTTTCAATAGAAGAAAAGCCAAAGAATCCCAAAAGCAATTATGCTGTTGTAGGACTTTATTTCTATCCAAATAAAGTAGTAAAAGTAGCAAAAACAATAAAACCATCTGATAGGGGCGAGCTTGAAATAACAACAGTTAATCAAGAGTTCTTAAAAGATAATCAATTGAAAGTACAACTTCTTGGAAGAGGTTTTGCTTGGCTTGATACAGGGACACACGAAAGTCTTTCAGAAGCATCTACATTTGTAGAAGTGATAGAGAAAAGACAAGGTTTGAAGATAGCTTGTTTGGAAGAGATAGCATATAAAAGAGGTTGGATATCAAAAGAAAAGTTACAAGAACTTGCAAAACCTATGCTTAAAAATCAATATGGTCAGTATCTTATTAAGTTAATAGATAAAAGTGAAAAGTGAAGAATAGTCCACTCAAAGATAAAAGCTATCAATTTGCTATAGAGATAGTAAATATAGTGGAGGTATTGCATAATAAAAATAATGAATATGTATTATCAAAACAATTATTAAGGAGTGGTACAGCAATAGGAGCTTTAATAAGTGAAAGTGAATTTGCACAAAGTCAATTGGATTTTATTAATAAATTATCTGTATCATTGAAAGAGGCAAATGAAACTTTATATTGGTTATCATTATTAAAGGATACAAACTATATAGATGTTGCTAATTATAATGATAAGGCGTTTAAAGTAAAAGAATTAATAAAAATGCTTGTGAGCTCTATAAATACAGTTAAAAACAAAATACAATAGAATTTAGGAATAAAGTGTTTGGTCGCATTGCGATAGTATTCACTATTCACTATTAATTATTCATTCAATTATGAGAAATATATTGATAACAGGTGGTGCAGGATTTATTGGTTCTCATGTAGTACGTTTATTCGTAAATAAGTATCCTAACTACAATATAATAAATCTTGATAAGCTAACTTATGCAGGTAATCTTGCAAATCTAAAGGATATTGAAAATAAGCCAAATTACAAATTCATAAAAGCAGATATTTGTGATTTTGATACTATATTAAAGGTATTTAAAGAAAATAAGATAGATGGAGTTATTCACTTGGCAGCAGAAAGTCATGTGGATAGAAGTATAAAAGACCCTTTTACATTTGCTAATACTAATGTTATGGGTACTCTTTCACTTTTACAAGCAGCAAAAGAATGTTGGCAAGAAGATTTTTCTAATAAACTTTTCTATCATATTTCAACAGATGAAGTTTATGGTGCTTTAGAATTAACTAATCCAAAAGGAGGCAATGAACCAGGAGGAGGACCGTTTGGCAATGAGTTCTTTACAGAAGAGACAAAATATAATCCTCATTCTCCTTATTCAGCAGCAAAAGCAAGTAGCGACCATTTTGTAAGAGCATTTCATGATACTTATGGTATGCCAACACTTGTAACAAATTGTTCTAATAATTATGGACCATATCAATTTCCAGAGAAGTTGATACCTTTGTTTGTAAATAACATAAGACATAAGAAACCACTTCCAGTTTATGGAAAAGGAGAGAATGTCCGTGATTGGCTTTATGTAGAAGACCACGCAAGAGCAATAGATATTATATTCCATAAAGGAAAGATAGGAGATACATATAATATAGGAGGTTTTAATGAATGGAAGAATATAGATATAGTAAAGTTATTGATTAAGACAACAGATAAACTTTTAGGAAGAAAAGAAGGTGAAGATGATAATCTTATAACTTATGTAACTGATAGAAAAGGACATGATCTTCGTTATGCAATAGACTCAACAAAACTAAAAAGAGAACTTGGTTGGCAGCCTTCACTTCAATTTGAGCAAGGTATAGAAAAAACAGTTCAGTGGTATTTGGATAATCAACAATGGATGGAAAATGTAACAAGTGGTGATTATCAAAAATATTATGATGATATGTATAAGAATAGATAATTTTTTTGTATGCGGATTATTGATAAGAAAATAAATAAAAAAGAGTTGAAATTTATTGCTGAAAATACATTTGGTGATATGGTTAAGGCTGTTGTTGATGTAGATAAGAATATATTATGTATTGATGCAGAGTTACATTCTGATATAGAGTCTTTTTTATTAGAAAAAGGATCACAACAGAATAGTCTTTGGGGAATAAATTTATATCCAGATATAGAAGGAGATGATTTTATAGAATTTGATTCATTAATAAACATACGTCCAAATCAAGGAAATAGGAGTAGAGGCGTTAATGATGAGAATATAAAAAAGAAGATAAAAGAAATAGTCTTTGATAAGATTGAGTTATGATACAACATAAAGAATTAGCAAATGGTAGATGGAGTGAACTTAGTTTAAGTAAACAATTATCTAATATAGGTAGTGAAGTGTCAAGGACAATAAAATGGCAAGAAAAAAATAACGAAATTCAAGCACAAAAAGCATTTGAAAGAGCATTAGAATTAATAGATATGACATTAAGTACAAAACAACGTTATTCTGCTATAAAAGAGATTTGCAGATTAAGAGAATTGTTTTGTCAGGCATATATAATTAAAGATAAGGAAGATATGGAATATATCAATAAATATCTTTTTTATTTTGCATTAGAAAAATAAATGATAAAATAAGTAGATATGAAAGATTATAAGATAGCAGTAGTGGGCTTGGGATATGTAGGATTACCCCTTGCAAGATTGTTTTCAACAAAATATCAAACAGTAGGTTTTGATATGAAACAAAATCGTGTTGATGCTCTTATGCGTGGACATGATAGCACACTTGAAGTAAAAGACGAACTTTTACAAGATGCAATAAATAATCACGGATTTGTTTGTACAACAGATTTAAACAAGATAAAGGATTGTAACATATATATTGTTGCAGTTCCAACTCCTGTTGATGAAAATAATAGACCAGATTTAACTCCACTTTGGGGAGCAAGTGAAACAGTGGGTAAAGTTATTTCAAAAGGAGATATTGTTATTTATGAATCTACTGTTTATCCTGGTGTTACAGAAGAAGAATGTTTGCCAGTAGTTGAAAAGGTAAGTGGCTTAAAGTTTAATAAAGATTTTTATGCTGGTTATTCTCCTGAAAGAATTAATCCAGGAGACAAAGAACATACAGTAGAAAAGATAAAAAAGGTTACTTCTGGTTCAACACCAGAGGTTGCAGATATAGTTGATGGACTTTATAATTCTGTTCTTGTCAATGGAACGCATAAAGCACCAACGATAAGAGTGGCAGAGGCAAGTAAGATAATAGAAAACTCACAAAGAGATGTCAATATAGCATTTATGAATGAGTTGGCTAAGATATTCAATGCAATGGGAATAGATACTCATGATGCAATAGAAGCAGCTTCTTCTAAATGGAATTTTATTAAGCTATCACCAGGACTTGTCGGAGGACATTGCATAAGTGTTGATCCTTATTATCTAATTCAAAAAGCACAAGTCTATGGAGTATTGCCAAGAGTTATGTCTTCTGCAAGGCGATTGAATGACGGAATGGGAGATTATGTGGCTAATCAGACTATTAAATGTATGAATAAGAAAGGTGTTGTAGTGAAAGATGCTAAGATACTTATTCTTGGAATAACATTTAAGGAGAATTGCCCAGATATAAGGAATACGAAGGTGGTTGATATATATCATACATTGGAGGAATATACAGAGAATATAACAGTTTATGACCCATGGGCAAATGCCAATGATGTAAAGCGAGAGTATGGAATTTTGCCAACACAAGATAAGAAAGTGCTAACAGAGAAGTATGATGCAGTAATCCTTGCAGTATCACATAAAGAATTTTTATCTCTTGATGTACGTTCACTTGTAAAAGCAAATGGAGTGGTGTATGATGTGAAAGGTATATTGCCAAGAGAAGTTGTTGACGGAAGATTATAAAAAAATAGATGTCAGAGTCGTTAAAGAATAAAACTATAAAAGGAGTTTTTTGGAGTAGTATTGAGAGATTCTCTGTCCAAGGAATACAGTTCATTGTTCAGATTATTTTAGCTCGTCTTTTACTTCCCTCAGATTATGGTTTAATAGGAATGCTCGCTATCTTTTTAGCAGTTTCTCAATCTTTAATTGATAGTGGATTTTCAAATGCATTGATAAGAAAGCAAAATTGTACAGACACAGATTACTCAACAGTCTTTTATTTTAATATTATAGTAGGGCTTGTACTTTATTTTATACTCTTTTTCTCTGCTCCACTGATAGCTACTTTTTACAAAACACCAGAGTTAACAGCTCTTACTAAGGTTGTAGGTGTTACTTTATTTATAAACTCTTTAACAGTAGTACAACGGGCCAAGTTTACTAAATGCGTAGATTTTAAAACTCAAACAAAGGCTTCTCTTTCGGCTGTAATAGTGTCAGGAGTAATTGCCATATATATGGCTTATAGTGGTTTTGGAGTATGGGCGTTGGCTGTTCAAGAATTATTGTATAGAGGGATAAATATGCTGATGTTATGGATATACTCTAAATGGTTGCCCAAAAGAGTGTTTTCATGGCAGAGTTTTAAAGAGATGTTTTCTTTTGGCTCAAAACTTTTGCTTTCAGGTTTATTGGATACAATATTTAGAAATCTATACACAATAATAATAGGTAAGAAGTTTTCTAAGATAGACTTAGGCTATTATACACGTGCGGACCAATTTGCGCAATTTCCTTCCTCTAATTTGACAGGAATATTAGGGAGAGTAACATATCCAATACTTAGTACATTACAAGATGATGATGACAGACTGAGAGCTGTTTATAGGAGGTATTTAAGGCTATCTGCTTTTGCTATTTTTCCTTTAATGACAGGACTTGCAGCATTAGCTTCACCATTTATACTTTTGTTACTTACAGAGAAATGGATAGGAGTAGTGATTTTATTACAAATAATATGTTTCTCGTATATGTGGTATCCAATACATGCAATAAATCTTAACTTACTGCAAGTAAAAGGACGCTCTGATTTATTCCTTAGATTGGAGATAATAAAGAAATGTATAGGTGTTGCAATTTTGTTTATTACTGTACCAATAGGAATAGAAGCAATGTGTATAGGTAGTATTTTTTCTTCAATAATATGTTTGGCAATCAATACTCATTACACGGGACAGTTAATTAATGTCGGTTTTTTTATGCAGATGAGGGATTTGTTACCAACATTGCTATATTCTCTTTCAATGTTTGTGATAATATATGGAGTTACGTACTTCATACCATCAAATATATTGAAATTGATAGTCGGATTTATTGTTGGAATTGTATATTATTTTTTTATAGCATATATAACGAAATCATCAGAGCTAAAAGATGTACTTTCTTTGGTTTCTGAATATAAAGATAAATTGAAACGATGAATAAACAGATAACAGTAACATCTCCATTGTTGCCACCATTAGAAGAATTTATCCCATATTTGCAAAAGATATGGGATAGTAAGTGGATAACAAATAATGGACAATTTCATAGAGAGTTAGAAGAAAAATTATGCGAATATTTAGGAGTAAAGTATATATCTATTTTTACTAATGGTACAATACCATTGATAACTGCACTGCAAGCTCTTCGTATTACAGGAGAGGTGATAACTACTCCTTATAGTTTTGTTGCAACAACTCATGCTCTTTGGTGGAATGGTATTAAACCAGTATTTGTAGATATTGATTCAAAAACATTAAATTTAGACCCAGAAAAAATAGAAAGAGCCATAACACCTAAGACAACTGCTATTATGCCAGTTCATGTATATGGTTATCCGTGTAATATTGACGCCATTCAAGAGGTAGCAGACAAGTATGGATTGAAAGTTATTTATGATGCTGCACATGCTTTTGGCGTAAGGGTGAATGGAGAGTCAATACTCAACTATGGTGATATGTCTACTCTTAGTTTTCATGCAACAAAGATATATAATACAGTAGAAGGTGGTGCATTAGTTTGCCATGATGAGAAGACAAAACAAAGAATAGATTATTTAAAGAATTTTGGATTTGCAGGTGAAACAGAAGTGGTTGCTCCAGGTATAAATGGTAAGATGGACGAGATGAGAGCTGCTTATGGATTGTTGAATTTAAAGCATGTTGACGAGGCTATAATGCACAGACAAAATGTTGCAAAGGCATATAGAGTTGCATTGAAAGATGTGGAAGGAATAAGTTTCTTAGATGATATAGAGGGAGTAAGACATAACTATTCTTATTTTCCTATCTTTGTTGATGAGACACAATATGGCATGACAAGAGATGAGTTATACTTTAAGTTAAAAGATAATGGTATTCTTGGACGGCGTTATTTTTATCCTTTGATTTCAGATTTCTCAACATATAGAGGATTAGATTCTGCAAGTAAAGATAATCTTCCTATTGCAAATAAAGTGGCAAATAGTGTTATATGTTTGCCTATCTACAACACTTTAAACAATGAAGATGTTGAAAGAATAATAGAAATAATAAAAGCGTAGGAACGTTATCTACAAAAACTATCATCAAATAAGAGACATCTAAAACGAAGAAATAATTTATTGAATCTTTGTTTTGGAAAAATAAAACTAAGAAATAATTTGTAAATATGAGATTAGGAATAATGCAACCGTATTTTATACCATATTTAGGGTATTTTAGTCTGATAAAACATACAGATGAATTTATATTATTAGATACAGTCCAATTTATACGGCATGGGTGGATTGAGAGAAATAGAATATTGAAGCAAAATGGAGGATGGCAATACATACAAGTGCCTTTAATTAAGGCAGAAGGAAGGGATACAATAATCAAAGATGTTCGTATAAATAATAATGAAAACTGGAAGAATAAAATAATAGCACAATTACAACATTATAAAAAGAAAGCTCCATATTATTATCCTACAATAAAATTGCTAAATGATATATTTACAGAAGATTTTATTGATATTGTTACATTAAACAATGTGTCAATGAAGAAAATATGTCAATATTTGGGGATAGAAAGGGAAATTAAAGTGTTTTCGCAAATGAATTTACATATAGAAGAAGTTGCGGCTCCAGATGAATGGGCATTAAATATTTGTAAGGCTATTGATGGAGTGGATGAATATTGGAATCCACCAGGAGGACAGTCTTTCTTTGATAAAACTAAATACGATAAGGAAAATATAGTTTTGAAATTTCAAAAAATGGATTTGACAGAATATAATCAAAACATAGAATTATTTGAATCCGGCTTATCAATAATAGATGTTTTAATGTTTAATTCAAAAGATGAAATTAATGATATGTTGGATAAATACACGTTATTATAAATGAGTTCTATAGGAGGATATTTTGAATTAGAGTTGAAAAAAGGAGAGCATTACCATAAAGATGCTCTTAGATTGAATACTGCTCGTAATTGTTTTGAATATATTCTAAGAGCTAAACAGTATAAGAAAGTATTTATACCATATTATACTTGTGAAGTGATGTTAGAGCCATTACATAAGCTTAATATTGAATATGAATTTTATCATATTACAGAGGAATTGGAGCCACAAAAAGACTACAATTTACAGAGCTCAGAGGCATTTTTGTATACAAATTATTATGGATTAAAACAGTCCTATGTGAAAAGATTAGCAAGAATTTATGGTAAGAAATTAATTGTTGATAACGCACAAGCTTTTTATGCTGAGCCATTACAAGGTATAGATACGTTTTATTCTGCACGAAAATTTTTTGGAGTTGCTGATGGAGCATATTTATATACAGACAAACTGTTAAATATAGATTTCAAACAGGATTATTCTTATAACAGAATGTCTCATTTACTTAAAAGGATAGATTTAAGTGCAGAAGATGGCTATAAGGATTTTCAGAAGAATGATGATTCTTTAATCAATCAACCAATTAAACTTATGTCTAAATTGACAGATAGAGTATTACGATCAATAGATTATATTGCAATAGGGAAAAGAAGAAGAGAAAATTATAATTATTTGCATTCAAAATCAGGACAAATAAATAAGATTAAACTTGAGATAGAAGATAATGTTCCGATGGTTTATCCTTTTCTTATAGACGATGATGATTTGAAACACAGATTGATAAATAATAAAATATATGTGGCAACTTATTGGAATAATGTCTTAGATTGGTGTAAAGAAGATAGTTTGGAATATAAATTAACGAAGCAAATGTTACCTTTGGCAATAGACCAACGGTATGATAATATGAATATGAATATAATAAAACTAAATCTTATATAGTATGGAAAAATCAGTAGTATTTCGTGATTTTGAGGAAAGAGATATAGAATTTGTCTATAAATGTAAAAATGATGAAGACTTAAATCGTCTAATAGTAGGACCATTTCATAAGTTTTCATATGAAGAAGCTGTAAACTGGGTGCATGGGTGTATGGGTGAACATGAGAATTATAAGTTTTGGGCAGCATGTACAAATGATAAAGATAAAAAGATTATTGGTTGGATTTCCTTATCAAATATAGATAAAGTATATCAGAGTGCATGCTTGCATGGCATTGTAATTGGTGATAGGGATTATAGAGATGGATATGCTTGGATAGAAATGTCTTTATTTATGATAGAATATGCATTTGAACAGTTGAATTTGAATAGAGTTTATGGAATGTCATTGGTTGAACATAAAATGAGTAGTTCTATGAATAAACTTCTTTTTATGCAAAAAGAAGGTGTATTGCGACAAGCGGTATACAAAGATGGACAATTCCATGATTTAGATTATGTGGCTATTTTAAAAGATGAATATTTTAGTCATAAGAAAGCAGGTGATTATAAATTATTATCAATAATCCGTAGTCTTAAACAATTACACAAACAGACAAAATGAGAGCATTTATATTTCCGGGACAAGGTTGTCAAAGGCAAGGAATGGGCAAAGAATTATATGATAATTTTTCTTATGCCAAAGAGCTATTTGAAAGAGCTAATGAATATTTAGGTAGAAAAATCACAGATGTGATGTTTTATGGTGATGAAGTTGAATTGATGGAGACAAAAAACACACAGCCTGCTGTCTTTGTATATGAAGTAGTATTAGCTATGACACAAAAGGATATACAGCCTGATGTGGTGGCAGGGCATTCTTTGGGTGAATTTGCTGCATTAGTTGTTAATGGGTGTTTGTCTTATGAAGATGGATTAAATTTAGTTTTAAATAGAGCATTGATAGGACAAAAGGCTTGTGAAAAGACACCAACAGCAATGGGGGCTGTAATAGGATTGTCTGATGAATATGTAGCACGCAGGATAAAAGAAATATGGGACGAAACAGGAGAACCTATATATTTTGCTAATTATAATGGTCCGGGACAAGTTGTGATTTCCGGTTCTAAAAAAGGTATTCGCATAGCATGTAAGGCTTTTATGAAAGAAGGAGCAAAAAAAGCAGTTCCGTTATTGATAGGAGGTAGTTTTCATACTCCGTATATGAATGAAGCACGTGAAGAACTTGGAGACATTATAAGAAAAACTCAATTTAATGAACCTAAAATTCCAATTTATCAATGTGTAGATGCTCTTGAGCATACTAATCCTGATGAAATAAAAGAAAATCTTATTCAACATATAACACATCCCGTATTATGGACAAGTATGGTTAATAATATGGTTAGTGATGGAGTAAATGAATTTTATGAAGTTGGACCAGATGATACTCTGCAAAAGATAGTAGCACGTATGTGTCCAGATAAAAAAGTAACAACAATATGGGAAATACCCATGTATAACAATATTAATCCATTTAAAATAGAAGAAAAATGACATTAGAAGACTTTGTAACAAAATTCGCTGAAGAATTTGACGAAACACCTATTGAACAATTTACAGCTACAACCAAATTCAAAGACTTAGAAGAATGGGGGTCTTTGACAGCTCTTTCAATAATTGCTATGGTTGATGAAGAGTTTGATAAACGTATCACAGGAGCAGATATAAGAGAAAGTGATACAATAGAAGATTTGTATAATAAAATTATTGCAAAATGATGAATCCATTTTCATTAGAAGGAAAAACCCTTCTTATAACAGGAGCTTCTTCTGGTATTGGAAGAGGCATTGCCATAGAGTGCTCTAAAATGGGAGCGACAATGGCTATTACGGGACGTAATGAAGCAAGATTAAAAGAGACTTATGATATGTTGGAAGGAACAAATCATATTATGTTACTTGCTGATTTGTCTAAACAAGAAGAAATAGAAAAATTAGTAGCAAATGTTCCTGCATTGAATGGTTGTGTGCATAGTGCAGGAATACCGAAAATATGTGGTGTAAAGCATATAGATAGAAACTTGTTAGAAGATATTATTAATGTTAATGAGGTTGCTCCTATTCTGTTGACTTCTTTATTATTAAGGAAGAAAAAACTGCAGAAGAAATCTTCTATTGTGTTTATATCTTCTATAAGTGGTGTCTGTGTGGCAAATATAGGAGAAGCACCTTATGCTTCAACGAAAGGTGCTATTTCAGGTTTTGTAAAAACAGCCGCTTATGAACTTGCAGCTCAAGGAACACGGGTAAATAGTATAAATCCAGGTTTGGTGCCTACAAGAATATTAGAATTATCTAATACTGTATTTTCAGAAGACCAATTAAAAGAAACAATGTATGATAGGTATCCATTAAAACGTGTAGGGAAACCTGAAGATATTGCTTATGGAGCTATATATCTATTATCCGATGCATCAAGTTGGGTTACAGGTATTAATTTAGTAATAGATGGAGGATATATATTAGCATAATATGGGACTTACAAAATTTAATAATGTTGGTATTAAAGCTCTCACAGCGACAGTACCGCACAGAATTGTAAAAACGAGAGAATTAACTGATTTCTTTTCTAAAGAAGCTATAGAAAAGTTTATAGAAGCTACTGGTGTTGAGGAACGTAGATTTATAGATTCAGATAAATGTGCATCAGATTTATGCTATCAATCAGCTTGTAAAATCTTTGACAATACAAATATTAAGCCTGAAGATATAGATATGTTGATATTTGTTACTCAAATGCCTGATTACAAAAGTCCAGAGACATCTGTTATTTTACAGAATAAGTTAGGGTTGAGACAAGAAACAATTTGTTATGATGTTAATACGGCTTGTACTGGGTTCATTCGCGGGCTTTTAATGGGATACACATTTTTGCAGTTGTCAACAATAAATAATGTATTACTATTGGCTGGAGATACTTTGTCAAAATTAACGTCGTTACAAGATAAATCTACTGGTATGTTGTTAGGTGATGGAGGAATGGCAGCTGTATTAAGCAAAGGAGAGCAGTATGGAGAAAGTTATTTTTCTCTTAATACTGACGGTGCTTATATAGATTCTGTTTTAATTCCAGCTGGTGGAAGTAGAATAATGAGTTCAATGGAGACTTTGCAACCCAAAAAGTATGAAGATGGAAGTATAAGAAGCCTTGAACAAGTTAATATGCAAGGAATGGATGTTTTTAGTTATGCTATATCTGTTTTGCCAAAAGATATAAAACGATTATTATCTTTTGCAAATAAAGATATAAATGACATTGATAAATTTGCTTTTCATCAAGCTAATAATTTTATGACAAATCTTATTGTGAAAAAAGTAAAGGCTGATAAAGCAAAAATAATGCATTCTATTAACAAATATGGCAATACAGCAGGAGTCTCAATTCCTTTAACAATAGTGGAAAATAGAGAGAAAATAAATAAAGGAGATTCTATTCTAATGAATGCTATTGGAGCTGGGTTTACTTATGGAACAGTATTATTGAATGTTGCTGATTGCAATATATTAGAGATAGATGAATTATAGTGTGGTAAAGAGTGTATTAAGCAATTTTACTTATTGATTCTAATTACAAAACATATTAGCATAATAAAAGTATGGCAATATTAAAATTTAATGATGTTGGTATAACAGCTATTTCTGCTTGTGTCCCATCAAAAGTTGTTTCAAATTATGATTTGGGCTACATGATGCCACAAGAAAATTTAGAAAGACTTATTAAATCAACAGGAATAGAAGAAAGGAGAATTGCAGATGAAAATGTTTGCTCTTCGGACCTTTGTTATAAAGCGGCAAAAAAATTAATGGAGGATAACCAAATAAATCCTGAGAGTATAGATATGCTTATATTTACTACTTTAACTCCTGATTTTGTAAGTCCTCCAACAACCCCAATATTACAAAATAGATTAGGTCTTTTAACTGCCACAGCATGTATTGATATGTCTTTTGCCTGTTCTGGTTTTGTTTATGCATTAGCAACAGCGTATAGCTATGCTTCTAATATTGGTGTAAATAGAGTACTCTTATTAGTAGGAGAAACAATGTCAAAGATAACTAATGTGAGAGACAAAGTCAATTATCCTTTATATGGAGATGCTGGTACAGCATGTTTAATAGAAAAAGGTAAATTTGGAGAATCAGTTTTTGAATTAACTGCAGATGGTAGTGGAGCAGATTATGTAAAAGTTCCGTATGGTGGATTTAGGAATAAATTAGTTGCAGATAATCTTGTAGATAAAGAAAGAGAGGATTGTAATTATAGAAGAGATGTTGATATTACAATGGATGGTATGGAAACATTTAATCATGCAATAACTCATATACCTAAGCAGATAAAGATACTTATGAAAGAAGCTAATATCACAAATGAAGATATTGATTATTTAATCTCTCATCAAGCGAATAAATTGATGATAGATTATATTGTAAAGAAAATGAAAATAGATAATAACAAAGCTCCTTTTTGTATATCAAAATATGGCAACACAAGTTGTGCTTCAATACCATTAACTATAGTGTCAGAGCTATATAATAAAATGATTGGTGAAAAACATATAATGTTAAGTGCTATTGGTGCTGGTTGGTCTTTTGGTACAGCATATTTAACAACACGCGATTTGCAAGTATCACATATAATTGAGTATTGATTATGAATTGTTTTGTATTTAGGAATAATACAATAGAGCATCTGTTTGGAGGCAAAGAAGTATATTATTCTGGATATGATGATATATCTTATATTCCAGAAGAAATAGATACGTATATATGGTTCTATCAAATACCATTTAAGTTTGATATTGAAAAATTGGTAGATGAAGTCAAATCTTATGAGAACAAATTCAAATTATTATATGATAGAATCTCAAAAGATAAGACTGTAATAGTATTTACGTTAAAGAATTTATTCCCAATACAATATACAGATGTTTCTTTTTCATTGAAAGAGGCAGTTAGTCATTTTAATGATAGAATTATTGATATGTCAAGACAGTACTCTAATATAAAGGTTATTGATATAGATAATTTTTTCAATGGGTTTGCAGATAAAGATTGGGTTGACTGGAAGTTCTATTTTATATCCCAAATGGGAGTTAATCCTAAATTGGCTCTTCTGTTTAAGAAATGGTTTGCAAAGAAAATAGATGAGATAGAATTGCAAAGGCAGAAATGTATTGTTTTGGATTTAGATAATACATTATGGGGAGGAGTATTAGGTGAAGATGGTGAAAATGGTATTAAAATAGGAGGTGATTATCCGGGTAATGCATTTTTATATTTTCAAGAGGCATTGATAGAATTGAGCAAACAAGGAATAATACTGACTATTTGTAGTAAAAACAATGAAGAAGATGTCATAGAAGTGTGGAAGAAAAATCCTTTTATAGTCTTAAAACAAGAGTATATATCAGCTTATAGAATTAATTGGAATAATAAGGCTGATAATATAAAGGAGTTGGCACAAGAATTAAACATCGGATTAGATAGTTTTGTTTTTGTTGATGATAATCCTACTGAAAGAGAGTTGATAAAACAAATGTTGCCAATGGTAGAAGTACCAGAGTTTCCTCAACAACCTTACGAATTACCATGTTTCTTCAAAATGTTAGTAGATAAATATTTCTGCATATATTCAATTACAGAGGAAGATAAACAGAAAACAAAACAATATAAAGAGAATGCACAGAGAGTGCAAGAGCAAAATAAGTTTAGTGATATGGAAGATTACTTAAAGAGTCTTGATATACATATTACTATTCAAAAAGCAAATGAGTTCAATATCTCCCGTATAGCACAAATGACACAAAAGACAAATCAATTTAATTTGACAACTAAAAGATATACGGATGCAGATATAAATAATTTTATATCACAAGGCTGTGATATATATTGTATAAGTGTTGCAGATAAATTTGGAGATAATGGTATCACAGGAGAAATAATAATAAATACAGAAGGACATACTGCTAATATAGATACATTGTTATTAAGTTGTCGCATATTAGGTAAGGGGATAGAAAATGCATTTCTGTATAAAGTATTAAGTATTTTACAGAATAATGGAATAGATAAAGTTAGGGCACAATATGTACCGACTTTAAAAAATGGTCAAGTAAAAGATTTCTATGATAAAATAGGCTTTGATTTGCTAAAAGAAGAAGATGGTATTAAAGAATATATATTGGACTTAAAGGATAAAGAGTTTGAGATAAAATCATATTATAATATAGAAGTAAAATGAAAGAGAGAATATTAAAAGTAATGAAGGCTGTATTTGAATTAGAGAATACAGACGAAACAATTTCACAGAAGAATTGCGAAAAGTGGGATTCATTAAATCATTTGCAATTAGTGATAGCTTTAGAGGAAGAGTTTGATATATCATTTGAGCCTGAGGAAATCACAGAAATGAAAGATTTTCAAACTATAGAGAGTATCATAGCTCATAAAAATATTCAACGATGATAGAGTTCTAAATTAGAATATTCTGGTTATATTTTTTAGAGAGATGATAGATATAGTACAATTCCAGAATGAATTAATGTCTTCTAATTGTTTTGTTGTTTATGATAGTGAAACAAAACAATCTTTTATTGTAGACCCTGCGAGTGAAAAGAGTAAAGATGTTATTGATTTTATAGAGAATAAAAATCTGTCTCCAGAGTTTATTTTATTAACTCATGAACATACTGACCATACATGGGGGTGTAATGCTCTTATTGATAGATATGATAAAATAAGGATAGTCTGTTCTCAAGCGTGTAAAGATAATTTATCAAAGGAGGGTACAGCGTATTTCCAGTTTTATTTTAATAAGACTGATTACATATATAACATTAAACATATAGATATTGTCTTGGAAGACATACACTATTGCTTGCAGTGGGATAAAAGGACAATATATTTTTATAAAACTCCTGGGCATAGTAAAGGCTCAGTATGTTTTTTGATTGAGGATAAATTGTTTACAGGAGACACAATAATGCAATATAAACCATTTATTCCAAAGAAGACAGGTAGTAAAGAGGATTATAAAAATAGTGTTCAATATATATTAGATATCTTTAAAGACAAAAAAGATAATATAATGGTATATCCTGGACATGGCAAGATATTTTTGTTAAGTGCAATAGAGAATTTTAATTTTTCATAGTTTCAATTGAGTAAAAGTATAAAAAAATAGAACAAGAAGAACAACCATTAGTAACTATTAGGTGTATAGCCTACAATCACGAACCATATATACGTCAGTGTTTAGATGGTTTTGTGATGCAGAAAACAAAGGTGTTTGGTGAGTGGGTAAAATCAAAATCCACAACAAAGTAATAATTTAGAAAATTGCTCGTTGTAAAAGAGCAATTTCTTGGGAAATTACTCGTTAAGAAAGAGCAATTGAGTATGAATAGAGACATCTTATTAGAAATAGTATTAGATCAAAAAGAATCTTTTGAAAAGAAAAACAACTTGATAGATAGAGATATCCTATTGGAAAAATATTTATCGACACAGCAAGTTGTAATCATATCTGGTGTACGTCGTTGTGGCAAATCATCGTTATTGGCTATCATAAAAAATAAATTACATTTAGGAGTAGAAGATTATTGTTATCTTAATCTTGATGATGAAAGAATTATAGCCGATGTCTCAATATTAGATGAGATGTATTCACTGCATTTGGAATTATACAAAAAGGAACCAGTATTTTTCTTTGATGAAATACAAACTGTAAATAATTGGGAAAAATTTGTCAATAGGATGTATGAAAAAGGACGTAAGCTATTTGTTACAGGATCTAATGCAAAGCTCTTAAGTTCTGAAATATCAACCTCTTTGACAGGAAGAAACAAGGTTATAGAGTTATATCCTTTTTCGTTCAACGAGTATTTACGCTACATAAAACACAACTATAACATAAATGTACTGACAACTAAACAAAAAGCCTTATTAAAAAATGATTTTAATGCCTATTTTGAATATGGTGGATTCCCATTAGTCATAAAAGAAAATGACTTGGATTTAATGAATGGTTGGTTCCAAGATGTTATTTATCGAGATATAATTGCTCGTTACAAATTAACACAGGTTAATGAGATTAAACAAATAGCTTTGTATCTTCTTTCAAATGTAAGTAAGCTATTTTCGTATTCAACACTAAAAACAATAAGTGGGATAAAAAGTGATAGCTCAATAAAAAATTATTTGCAGTATTATGAGAAGAGCTATTTGTTTTACTATCTTTCTAAGTTTGATTATTCTGTAAAAAAGCAGATGATGAATTCCAAGAAAGTTTATGCGATAGATAATAGTTTAGTAAATAAATTGGGGTTTGGATTTTCTGCTAACAAAGGCAGGATGTTAGAAAATATTGTTTTTATAGAGCTCTTGCGTCGGAAGAAAGAGGTCTATTATTTCTCAGAAAAGAATGAATGTGATTTCTTGATAAAAGAAGGCTTGCAGATAGTTGAGGCAATACAAGTTGTTTATAGTCTAAATAAAGAAAATTTTGAAAGAGAATTTGGAGGGTTGAAAGAGGCAATGGATAAGTTTACTATACCACAGGGGCTTTTTATAGTAAATGATAGTACAGATGTTGTTATTGAAAGAGATGACATAAAGATTGTATCAATATCTAAGTGGTTATTAGATTTTAAAGTCCAATAACTTCAAAACTCAAAAGCAACATCAAGTTTTGTTCGCAATAGTTTATATTAATAAATAAATAAAATAATGGAAGAACAACCGTTAGTAACGATACAGTGCATAACATACAATCACGAACCATACATTCGTCAGTGTTTGGAAGGGTTTGTGATGCAAAAAACAAATTTTAAGTTTGAAGCAATAGTTCATGATGATGCCTCTACTGATAAAACAGCAGATATTGTTCGAGAATATGCAGAGAAATACCCGGATATTATTAAGCCTATATATGAGACCGAAAATCAGTACTCAAAAAAGGATGGCAGTTTAAACAAAATAATGGCTGCTGCTTGTACTGGTAAGTATATTGCTATGTGTGAAGGAGATGATTATTGGATAGATCCTTTGAAACTTCAAAAACAAGTGGATTTCTTGGAGGCTAATCCAGAATATGGGATGGTTCATGGTGATGTTCTATATTATGTATATGAAAAGAAAATATTTAAAGGGAGAAAGGGTTTAATATGCTCAAAGTATAACTCATTTGAAACAGATGATAAAGAAAAAATGTTTTATAGAATAATGTTCGGACCATACTCTATATCAACATTAACTGTTTTATTTAGAAAAGATATATATGATAAAATAGAACCTGATAATAAAAAATTTATGATGGGAGATACACCTTTATGGTTAAATATTTCTCAACGAGCTAAGATAAAATACATAGATCAAGTATTTGGTGTTTATGTAAAACATCAAGGGTCTGCTACAAGATCTTCAGATAGAATGAGATTTAATCTCTCAATGTATGAAATGAGAGTTTTTTATTGCAATAAATATGAGTATACAATACCAAATAAACTGAAAATAAAATACAATAGTGCATACATTAGATTATTAATAAAGGGAGAACCATTTGATGCTTTATACGATATATTTCACATAAACAAATTATATGATTCATTTGTTTTTAACGCTAATTTAATATCTAAACATAAAGAATTATTTAATCTTTTATATCATACAAAATCTTTGATAAACAATTTTATTGTAAAAATGGGAATAGTATATAAAATTGTAGAGAATTTTATATGGAGAATTTGTAAATGAACCAATCAAAAATAAATACTTTCTTTTCTACTCTAAATTTGGTACTTTGTTTAGTAGGGTATCAATTTACTACATCTGTATTTTCTTTCGTAATTCCTGAGGCAGAAGATTCAAGATTATTAACAGTTCCATATAGAGCATTTGCTTTACTTGTTTGTTTGATAACTATCTTTTTGAATGTACGATCTAAATTTACTCTAAAACCTATTCTGAAAGTGTTATCTATATTTTGGCTATTATTGTTAGTTCGTTTTGCTTATGATATGTATTATAGAACTGATATTTTTATATTCAGAGATCAAGTGAATCAAACATGGCTATATATGGTTGCGATGACTATAATTCCTATGTATTCAATAATGAAGAGTTATAGAAATATTGATTTTGATATGTTGTTGAAATGGACATATATTTTATTATCTGTGGCTATTTGTTTTACTTTTTTTTCTAATCAGTCTTTTCAAGAAGATACAGAGAGTAGATTAGACGCTAATATTGCTTTGATTACTATCAATACAGGACATATGGGATTAACGGCAATTATTTTGTCTATATATATTTTAGTGAAAAAAAATCTACCAAAAATTTCAAAAATAATAGTAATAGGAATATCTATATTGTCAATATTTATATGGTTAAGAGCAGGAAGTCGTGGACCTATATTAGCAGCAATAGCAATTATTGCTGTTCTAATTTTGGGTTTTTCTAAACATAAAGTAAGAAACATTTTATTATTATGTGTATTATCTATCGTAGGTTATTTATGTATTGATTATATAATGCAAGGAATAAATTATATTTCTCCAGTATTATATGATCGTTTTACTTACAAAGCATCTGTTGGACAAACAGAAGATAGAAATCCGTTATATTTATATGCTATTAATTCATTTTTAGAAAGCCCTATAATTGGTAAAAATTTTGCAGTTTATGGATTGGCTTATGGTTGGATGATATATTCTCATAACGTTATTTTAGATTCAATAATGCAATTAGGAATAATAGGAGGAGTAATGATAATATATATATTATACAAATCTATTGTGAGAATAATAAAGTTAGTTAATTTGAGAAGTCCTTATGTTTGGATTAGTTTATTATTAATGCAGCAAATAATGAGTGTTATGGTATCAGGAGCAATATATGAAAATCCATTATTATCTATACTTATCGTTTTGTTATTTATGCCGTTGAATAACTATAATTATTCATTACAAAGAAATACTTTTAGAGAAAAGTAATTGCGGATAACTTATATTTTTCTTCAATTTTCACCAGCAAGTACTAAGAGAAAATATTTAGATGCCTAAGTAAATAAATTTAGATAGTTGAATGAATGTCAAAAAAGGGCGTTTTCTGATATGAAAAAGGGCGTTTTTCTATATGAAAAAGGGCGTTTTTTGATATTTATCCAATAGAGTAAAATAATTTACTTAATAGAATAAATCAAATTAGTCAATAGAAAGAATTATTTTTAATGCAATGTTTTTATGTCAATAAAATGTTTTAAGCAAAAAAGAGAAGTTCCTATTAATGGTGTACCACAGGAGAAGTATGTAGCAAGAATGCAGGTGGGGGAGAAGATTGACTTTGAGAGAATCTCTGAGATGATTGCTGAAAAAAGCACTGTCAGTAAAGGCGATATTTTGGCTGTTCTCTCTGAATTGGAGACGGTTATGTGCTGGATGATGGAAGAGGGTAATCCGGTTACTCTGGGCTTGCTTGGCACGTTTTACCCATCTATGACTGCTAAGGCTTGCGACAACTCACAAGAGGTTACAAAAGATACAATCACTAAATTTAGATGTATCTTTAAACCATCTAAATATTTGAAAAAGAAATTTAAAGAAGTGGAGTTTGTGCTTGATGACAACCAGGTGCATACAGTGAAAAGTGAAAAATTAAAAGTGAAAAGTGAAAAGTAATCACTTGACACTTTGATAATAAATAAATTCATTCATTAAAAAAATTCAACATTATGGAGTTCAAAAAAGTTAAAAGAAATGTAACTGTTGGGCATACACCAGGAGTTAAGTACATGGCTCAAATTGTTAGAGGTGAGACTATTGACTTTAACAAGATGGCTGACATGATTGCAGAAACAAGCACTATTAGCAAAGGCGACATTCTTGCTGTGTTGGAGCAGATGCAGACAACGGCAGCTTGGATGATGCAGGCAGGTCATTCTGTTCGTTTTGGAGATCTTGGAATCTTCACGCCAACGGCAAAGGTTAAAGCTGTGGATACAGAAGAAAAGGTAACAGTTGAAACCATTCAGAGAATGTACACTCGTTTCACTCCGTCAGTGGATTTGAAGCAGAAGATGAAGTCAAGCAAGATTGTTTGGAAAGAATAACATGGCTTGACAAGTAA
Organism: Bacteroidales bacterium; assembly: GCA_022482545.1. Classification (GTDB taxonomy): domain Bacteria; phylum Bacteroidota; class Bacteroidia; order Bacteroidales; family P3; genus Scybalousia_A. Next base: position 73,469 of record JAKVOZ010000004.1, on the reverse strand, counting down.
AGAAAATTATTAGAGCAAGGAGAAGCTCAAGAAAAGGACTTCTCCTTAGATGAAAAATGAATATATTATATTTTACAGACGATTATAAAAAACCTAACATAAGCCATGATATTTGTAATGCATTAAATGAAATAGGAGAAGATATTACATTATTTAGTTTTGTAGCAATAAAAAATGCTAATATTGAGGATTATTATTTTAATGATGCTAAATATAAAGTTCATAATGCATTTTTAAAAATATCTGTTTTAAGATACAAATATGATTTTATATATAAAATAAATACTAAATATAAAACAGTAAAAGAATTTATTATACGAAATAAATTTGATGTAATATATGCCTATTCTTTATTCTCTACAGGAGCTATTGCTTATAAGATATATAAGAAGTATAATATTCCATATGTTGTTGCAGTTAGAGGAACTGATTTAAATCTCTATCTTAAATATATGTTTCATTTATGGCCATTAGGAATAAAAATCCTTAATAATGCAAAATCCATTATATTTATTACAGAAAATATAAAACAGTCTTTTTTTAAAGCCTTACCTATCAAATTATTTAACTTTAGTAATTATTCTAAATGCAATATCATATCAAATGGTATAGATGATATTTTTATAAAGAATAGAAACAATACAAAAAGAGAAAAAGCATCTAATATACTTTATATAGGGTCTTTTGATTCAAATAAAAATGTAATGTTACTAATGAGAGCTTTTCTAAATGTTAAAAAAAGATATTCTTATCTGAAATTAACTTTAGTAGGTGGTGGTGGAAATAATAATGAACAAGTAATTGATTTTGTAAATGAGCATAAAGATAGTATATTTTATTATGGAAAAGAGTATGATAAGCAGAAATTATTACAAATAATTAGAGAAAATGATATATTTGCAATGATTTCTCATAGTGAAACATTTGGATTGGTTTATTTAGAAGCTATGAGTCAAGGGCTTCCAATAATATATACAAAAGGACAAGGTATAGATGGAACATTTAATAATAAAAGAATAGGAGAAAAAGTAAATTCATATTCAATTAAAGATGTATCTAAAAAAATAAGTCAGATGATTAAAGAATATGATAAATATGAGTTTATTGGTGAAGAAATATTAAATTATTCATGGCATAATATAGCAAATAAAATGATAAAGATTATCAAATCATAAAATTGTAAATATGAAAAATTTTGGAATAATAGGAGTAGGGGGATATATAGCTCCTCGTCATTTGAAAGCAATAAAAGATACAGGAAATAATCTTATTGTTGCATTAGATAAATCAGATTCTGTAGGAATAATGGATAGTTATTTTCCGCAATGTTCTTTTTATACAGAATACGAGCGTTTTGATAGGTTTGTAGAAAAAATAAAACATACAGAGAATAAACTTGATTTTGTTTCTGTATGTACACCAAACTATCTTCATGATGCACATATACGTTTTGGATTAAGAGTTGGAGCAGATGTGATATGTGAAAAACCTTTGGTTCTTAATCCTTGGAATATAGATGCACTTGAACGAATAGAAAAAGAAACAGGACACAAGGTTTATAATATTCTTCAACTTCGTTTACACAAAGCTATATTAGATTGGAAGAGGCAGATAGATGAAGGTCCAAAAGACAAGATATATGATGTTACATTAACGTATATAACATCTCGTGGACTTTGGTATTATACATCATGGAAAGGAGATGTAAATAAAAGTGGAGGTGTGGCAACAAATATAGGTGTTCACTTTTATGATATGCTTTCTTGGATATTTGGTCCTGTTGAAGAAAATATAGTACATGTTTATACTCATGACAGAGCCGCTGGTTTTTTGCGTTTCAAAAGAGCAAGAGTTAGATATTTCTTAAGTATTAATGCTGATACTCTTCCTAAAGAAGCAATAGAAGCTGGAAAAAGAACATATAGAAAAATAGAGATGGAAGGGAAAGAAATAGAATTTTCGCAAGGTTTTACAGAACTACATACAGAAAGTTATAAAAACATTCTTGCAGGAAAAGGTTTTGGTTTGGAGGATGCTCGTCAATGTATAGAAATAGTTTCAACAATAAGAAATAGTAAACCGATAGGATTAAAAGGAGATTATCATCCATTCTGTAAACTTCCATTAGAAAAACATCCATTTAAATAGAATGATTGAGTATGGAATTTAGAGATTTAAAAAAACAATATGAGGTCTTAAAGCCAGAGATAGACAGAGCTATGATAGAAACAGCTAAATCATCACATTATATAATGGGGCAATCTGTAAAAGATTTAGAGTCTTCTTTGGCAAAATATGTTGGTGTTAATTATTGTAAGTCTTGTTCTAATGGTACAGACGCATTGACGCTTGCATTAAAAGTATGGGATATAGGAGTTGGTGATGCGGTATTTGTTCCAGATTTCACTTTTTTTGCATCTGCTGAAGTCGTAGCTTTACAGGGGGCAACACCTATTTTTGTAGATGTTGATAATGATACATTTAATATAGATGCTTTAAGTCTTGAAGAAGCAATCAAGGCGGTTATAAAAGAAGGAAAATTAAAACCAAAGGTTATAATCGCAGTTGATCTATTTGGATTGCCTGCTAATTTCCATGAGATAAGAAAGATTGCGGATAAATATAATCTTTTTATTTTGGAAGATGGAGCACAAGGATTTGGTGGAATGATTGGTGATAAAAGAGCTTGTAGTTTTGGGGATATAGCAACAACATCATTTTTTCCAGCAAAACCATTAGGATGCTATGGAGATGGTGGAGCTGTTTTTACAGATAATGAGCAATGGGCAAGTCTTATAGATTCCTATAGAGTACATGGCAAAGGAAGTTTTAAGTATGATAATGTGAGAATAGGATTAAATTCAAGATTAGACACTATTCAAGCTGCTATTTTGCAGGTTAAATTCAAGGCATTTCAAGATTATGAACTCAAAGATGTGAATAATGCTGCAATGTTGTATACTGAGAAATTGCAAGGTAAAGTAAAAACACCTATTATCAGAGATGGCTTTTATTCATCATGGGCACAGTACACAATAATTTTAAATAGTAAAGAAGAAAGAGACGCTTTACAGATTAAGTTAAAAGATAATGGCATACCATCAATGGTTTATTATCCAACGCCAATGAGTAAACAAACAGCATTCAAAGAAATGAAAATGTATGTTGAAACACCCAATAGTATGATGTTATCAGGATGTGTTCTTTCTTTACCAATACATCCTTATATCACAGAAGAAGAAATAAATAAAGTAATAGAAAATATAGAATGAAAGTAATAGTTTCTCACGATGTAGATGAGTTATATATATCTGATCATTTTAAAGATTTGATTATACCAAAATTTCAGTTTAGAAGTTTCCTGTTTTTCATAGAAAAAAGAATAAATTTTATGACTTTCATATATAGATTTTTTTATATTTTTGAAAGTAGAATTCATAGAATACCAGAAATTATAAATATAGATAAGGAATATAATATTCCATCTGTTTTTTTCTTTGGAATGAATAATGGATTAGGAATGTCGTATTCTCATAAAAAAGCGAGACCATGGATAGAATATGTGAAAAATAAAGGTTTTGATATTGGAGTTCATGGACTAAATTATAAAGATAAAAAATCAATGAAAAAAGAGTTTGATGATTTTATTTCTTTGAGTGGTATGCAAAGTTTTGGAATAAGGAATCATTACGTTAGATATAATGAAGAGACGTTTTCAAAACAAGCTGAAATAGGTTACTTATTTGACACTTCATATTTTAATAAAGAAAAAGTAGAATTAAAAAGGCCATATAAAATTGGTAGTATGTGGGAGTTTCCTCTTTATATTATGGATGTCTATTTAGATAAATATAAAGAAACCACATTGAATGAAATGGAAAGTTATACTATATCAATAATAAATAGAGCAAGAGTGGAAGGTTTAGACTATTTTACATTATTATTTCATGATAGTCATTTTTGTGGTAAAAAATATCCATTATATTATGAATATTATATATGGTTTGTGAAATATTGTAAGGAAAATAATATTGAATTTATTTCATATAGAGATGCTATAAAAGAATTAAATAATGAAAAATAATAATAAAGAATCAAAATATACAAATAGTGTTTTTGAACAACCATGGTGGTTAGATACGGTAGCTCCAGGAAAATGGAAAGAAATATTATATAAGGAAAATGAAGATATAATTGCTCGTCTATCTGTGGTGGAGAATAAATCTACAATATATATGCCTAAATTAACTCAAAATATAGGTGTATGGATAGACGAAAATGTTATAAAGAATGATAAGTCTTATAAAAAACAAAGAAAGATTTATTCATTCTATGCTAAAGAAATAGATAAATATAAAACGTTTAGAATTAGATTAAATACTAATAATAAATATTTTTTACCTTTTATATGGAAAGATTTTGTTGTAAGTCCAAATGTTACATATAGAATAGAAAATTTATCAAATATAGACGATATATATAATAAATTTAGTTCAAATTTAAAGAGACGCATAAAAGTAGCACAAAAAGAAGTAACAATAGAAGCATCTAATGATGTAGATATTTTAATATCTTTGATTGAAAAAACTTATTCTATACAAAATAGAAAAATATCAGAATATGAAAAAAAAGAGATAAAAGATATATTTTATGCATCTATGGAACATCAAGCATGTAAATTGTTATATGCTAAAGATAATCAAAATAATTATCATTCTGGAGCATTATTTGTCTATGATGAAAATGTTATGTATTATTTATTAGGTGGTACAGATCCAAAATATAGGCGGAGTGGAGCTCATCCATTAATATTATGGGAGGGAATAAAATTAGCTTCTAACTTATCAAAAGTGTTTGATTTTGAAGGATCAATGATAGAAAGTATAGAAGATTTTTTCAGACAATTTGGAGGTGAACAATGTGTATATTATACAATAGAGAAAAGATCTATATTCCAGCATGTATTTATGTTTTATAGAAGAAAAATAAAAAGAATAATTGGATATAAACAATAAATAGTATGATGTTATCAGGATGTGTTCTTTCTTTACCAATACATCCTTATATCACAGAAGAAGAAATAAATAAAGTAATTAAAATAGTTTGTAATTAACATATTTATGAGCAATATTTTGATGATAAGCCATTATGCAGGAGGACCTAAATATGGTATGGAATTTCGTTCATATTATATGGCAAAAGAATGGGTTAAGCAAGGGCATGAAGTGTTGATTGTTGGGGCTTCTTTTTCACATTTAAGGGGGAAGCAACCTAATGTTTGTAATGAAATTATAGATGGTATAGAATATAGATGGTTGAAAATTAATAAGTATAAAGGTAATGGAATAAAAAGGATTCTTTCAATGTTCTTTTTCGTATTTAATGTATACTACAATAAGAAAAAATTAATAAAATTTAATCCAAATGTAGTAATAGCTTCATCTGTTTATACTTTTGATATATATCCTGCAAAAAAAATAGCAAAGAAATGTAATGCAAAATTGGTTTATGAAGTACATGATTTATGGCCGTTATCTCCTATGATTATTGGTGGATATTCTAAATACAATCCATTTATATTTTTGTTGCAAAAAGGAGAGAATTATGCTTATAAGTATTGTGATAAAGTCATCTCTATATTAGATAAGGCATATCCTCATATGGAAGGACACGGTTTAAAATTAAATAAGTTTTGTTGTATTCCTAATGGATATAAGAAAGAAGAATGGGAAAATATAGATACAAAATTTTTACCAGAAGAGCATGAAAAAAGATTAAAAGAATTAAAGGAAAAGAATAAAATAATAATAGGATTCGCTGGTGGGCATACGCAATCAACAGCAATGAATATATTAATAGAAGCAGCTAAAATATTGCAAACTAATACAAAACTAATATTTGTATTAGTTGGAGAAGGACAACAGAAACAACAACTTATAGAATTGGCTAATTCTTATGCGATAAATAATATAATATTTTTACCAGCGATAGAAAAGAAATATATACCTAAATTAATTTCTTATTTTGATATTACATATATGGGAGGTGTTCATTCTTCATTACATAAATACGGAACATCATTTAATAAAATGACAGATTACATGTTGTCAGCTAAGCCTATTATTTTTTCTGTAGATGAGCCAAATAGTTTAATAGAAAAAGTTGGTTGTGGAATTCAAGTTGAAGCCGAAAATCCAAAATTGGTTGTTAATGCTATAATAAAGTTAGTTTCTATGACAAAAGAAGAAAGGCAAGCAATGGGTGAAAAAGGTAAGAAATATGCAGAAGAAAATTTAGAATACAGTGTATTAGCAAGGAAATTTATAGAATACATAAATTAATAAATAGTGCAATCATGCCAAGAAATAAAAAGCCTACAATAGCATTGATATATGATTTTGATGGGACATTATCTCCAAATAATATGCAAGAATACAAGTTCTTAAAGGAAATAGGAATTAAGAATAAAAATGATTTTTGGAAAGAAAATTCAGAAATGGTTAAAAAACATAATGCAAGTAATATACTTTGTTATATGGAGTTGATGATAAAGAAGTCTAAAGATGCAGGAAAACCAATTAAAAAGAAAACATTTCAGAATTATGGGAAAAGTGTTAAATTGTATGATGGTGTTGAAGATTGGTTTGATTTGATTGAAAAAATTGGTAAACAAGAAGGTGTTAAAATAGAACATTATATTAATTCATCAGGATTAAAAGAAATGATAGAAGGTACATCTATCGCAAAGAAATTTAAAGAAATATATGCTTGTTCTTTTATGTATAATGAAAATGATGTTGCTGAGTGGCCAGCGGTTGCAGTAGATTTTACAGCTAAGACACAGTTTTTATTTATGATAAATAAGGGTATAAGTAAAATTAGTGATAATAGTAAGGTAAATGAATATAAAAGTGAAGATGAAAGACCAATACCATTTAAGCATATGATTTATTTTGGAGATGGAGAAACAGATATACCATGTATGAAGTTAGTTAAACAATATGGAGGAAAATCTATAGCTGTATATAATCCTTCTAAAAGAAAAAGAGAAACAGTAACTAAATTGATAGATAATAATAGAGTTAATTTTGTATGTAAGGCTGATTATACAAAGGATAGCGAAATATACAATATAGTTAAAACTATTATTGTTAAAATTAAAGCAGATTGCGATTTTAGGCAATTAGAATTAAAAAATCGAAATCAGCATCAAAAACATCAAAGTATAAAATAATTATGAATAATGCAGATTTTGTAAGTTTTGTTCGCAAGACTTTTGATGATAAAGAAGGGTTTATAATATTGCATGACCCTCGTTTCATTGGTAATGAGAGAAAGTATCTGCTTGATGCAATGGATAGTAACTTTGTATCAAGTGTGGGAGAATATGTAAATAAGTTTGAAAAAGCTATTGCAGATTATACAGGAAGTAAGTATGCAGTTGCTGCTGTTAATGGTACTTCTGCATTGCATATCTGTTTGCTTTTGGCTGGCGTTCATGCTGATGAGGAAGTGATAACTCAACCAGTTTCTTTTATAGCTACTTGTAATGCAATAACATATACGGGAGCAAAACCAGTCTTTGTTGATGTGAATCAAGAAACTATGGGAATGTGTCCTCAGAAGTTGGAAGAGTTTTTGAAAGAGAATGCAAGAAAAGGTGCTGATGGATATTCTTATAACAATAAGACAGGTAAACGTTTTGCTGCTGTTGTTCCAATGCACACTTTCGGACATCCTTGTTTGATAGAAGACATAGTAGAAGTCTGCAATAGATACAATATACCTTTGGTTGAAGATTCAGCAGAAAGCATTGGAAGTAAATATAAAGGTAAACATACAGGATTATTCGGAAAGTTATCTGCACTTAGTTTCAATGGCAATAAAGTTATAACAACAGGTGGTGGTGGAATGATTCTTACACAAGATGAAGACTTGGCAAAGTTAGCAAAACATATTACAACAACAGCCAAAGTGCCTCATAGGTGGGAATATAATCATGACTATACTGCGTATAACTATCGTTTAACTAATCTTGCAGCAGCTTTGGGTCTTGGACAGATAGAGCAATGTGAGTTTTTTATTCAAGAGAAAAGAAAGTTAACAGATAAATACAAAGAGTTCTTTAAAGACAAAGATATAAAGTTCTTTACAGAGCCAAAAGATTGTCGTTCTAATTATTGGCTTAATGCTGTTATATTGAAAGATAGAAAAGAAAGAGATGAGTTTCTTACTTATACAAATGATAATGGAATAATGACTCGTCCTATTTGGGTTTTGAATAATAAACTTGATATGTATAAAGGCTGTCAGTGTGGAGATTTAAGCAATGCAATGTGGCTTGAAGATAGAGTGGTCAATATTCCAAGTACAGTTATAATTCCAGATTATTACAAACACATAAAAGAAGGTAAATACTTATAATGTTAAACGTAAACAATTTCATAAAAAGCAATATCACTTATCGTCCAAAGTCTATGTTTATTGGCGATATAAAAAAGAATAAAGAACAATTAACAAAGGAGATAAAAGACAAAAGTGTCCTTGTAATTGGTGGCGGTGGCACAATAGGTTCTTCATATATTAGAGCTATATTGCCTTTTAAACCAAGTAAGTTAGTAGTTGTAGATATTAGTGAAAACAACTTAACAGAACTTACTCGTGATTTGCGTTCTACATATAAGATGTTTGTACCAGAAGAATATCGTACTTATCCTTTGAGTTATGCTGACCCTATATTTGAAAAGATATTTAGGAAAGAAGGTGGCTTTGATATAGTTGCTAATTTTTCTGCTCATAAACATGTACGAAGTGAGAAAGATCAATATTCTGTTGAGGCTTTAATGGAAAACAATGTCTTGAAAGCTCGTAAGCTTTTGGATTTATTAGTAGAGTTTCCACCAAAGCATTATTTCTGTGTTTCTACAGATAAGGCTGCAAATCCTGTTAATATAATGGGGTGTAGTAAGAAAGTTATGGAAGAGATGATAATGTCTTATTCCAAGAAGTTCCCTATAACAACAGCACGTTTTGCTAATGTAGCTTTTTCAAATGGTTCTCTTTTGGCAGGCTTTATAGAGAGAATGATGAAACACCAACCTTTGTCTTCACCTAATGATGTTAAACGTTATTTTGTTTCACCTGATGAAAGTGGACAGATATGTATGTTGGCTTGTATGCTTGGCAATAGTGGAGAGATATTCTTTCCAAAATTAGGAGAAGAGCAGATGATGACTTTTTCTTCTATTGCAGATAAGTTTCTTACAAGTCTTGGCTATAAGATAAAGTATTGCAAGAGTGAAGAAGAAGCACGTGAGTTTGCTTACAATATGGCAGAGAATACAGACACTTATCCAGTATATTATTTTGCTTCTGATACAACAGGAGAAAAAGGTTACGAGGAGTTTTATATTAAAGGAGAAAAACTAAATATGGAGCGTTTCTCTTCTTTGGGAGTAATAGAAGAATATCCTTGTCGTCCAATCAAAGAGATAGATGCTTTCTTTAATAAGATGACAGACTTATTCAAGCAAAAAGACTTTCAAAAGGCAGATGTTGTCACCTTATTAAAAGAGTTTATTCCAAACTTTGAACACGAAGAAAAAGGCAAGAACCTTGACCAAAAGATGTAAGAGATATGTATAAAGTAATTAAGAGGCTTTTTGATTTTATTCTTTCTTTATTGGCACTTATTGTTCTTTCGCCAATACTTATTCCTATTTGTATAATACTTCTTCTTACTGGAGAACATTATGTATTTTATTTTCAGCAAAGGATAGGTAAAGGAGGTAAACCTTTTGCTATATGGAAGTTCGCTACTATGTTAAAAAATAGTCCTAATATGGGAACAGGAACTATAACTACAAGAAATGACCCACGCGTACTTCCTTTTGGTTCTTTTCTTCGCAAGACAAAGCTAAATGAGCTACCACAGCTAATAAATATTCTTATAGGCAATATGAGTATCATAGGACCAAGACCAATGGTGAAAAGTGGTTTTGATGCTTACAATGAAGAAGTGAGAGAATGTATTTCTAAAATTACTCCTGGTCTTTCAGGTATAGGCTCTGTCGTTTTTAGAGATGAAGAGTATTATATCTCAAAAGCAAAAGATCCAATAGAATTTTCTAAGCAATATATTCAACAACAAAAAGGAGAATTAGAAAAATGGTACTATTATCATCGTTCTCTTTATGTTGATTTTATGATAATTTTTCTCACTTGTTGGGTAATACTTTTTCCTAAGAGTGATTTGATGTATAAGACTTTCAAAACTCTGCCTCGTTTAGATTTAGAAAAAGACGTAGAAGAATTTAATAAAAATAATTAATCATATATTTTGTCTATTTTTACTTTTGACATAGAGGAGTGGTATCATCTTTTAGATGTGGATTGTTTGAAAGAGAGAAAGGTGTATGAAAGTAGGATAGAAGAAAATGTTGATAGATTATTACAAATACTAAAAGATACAAATACTAAGGCTACATTTTTTATTCTTGGCTCTATTGCAAAAGAGAATAAGGATTTAATAAGAAAGATAGCAGAAAGATATGATATAGGCACTCATGGTTTTAATCATAGAACGATAGATACTTTAAATGAAAAAGAATTTAAAGAAGATTTATCATTATCTATAAAGACTATTGAAGATATTATCGGAAAGAAGATAACAAAATATCGTGCTCCTGGGTTCTCTGTATGCAAAGAGAGTTATTTCAAGGTGATTGCTGATTGTGGAATAGAGATGGATTGTTCTGCCTCTTCAATAAATCACAGTTATGGCAAGAAGATACTAAACGAAAGCAAGTCTTGTATAATAGAATGCAATGGAAGAAGACTAAAGGAACTGCCACCCACAACAATATCTCTATTAAATAAAAAGATAGGTTTCTTTGGTGGTGGTTATTTTCGTTTGTTCCCTTATTGGTTGATAAAGAAGAGGAGTAAAGAGTTGCAAAACGATTATCTTCTTTCATATATTCACCCAAGAGATTTAGACTTTGGGCAGCCAATGATAAAAGAGTTGCCACTAAATAGGAAGTTTAAGTCTTATGTAGGTTTGAGAGGAGCTGAAAAAAAACTAAGACAGTGGCTTACTGATTTCTCTTTTACTGATATTGCAACGGCTGAAAAAGATATTAATTGGGATAATGTTCCTATTATAAAGTTGTAAAAGGAATTTTAAGAAAATAAGTATAAATAAATACTTGACTTACAATATTAAATAAATATTAAATTATTTCTTCGTTTTATTGAATTATTTTGAAGAGTTAGCAAAATATAACGAAGAAATAATTAATTAAATTATCTATATGAATTTAGTGAATAAAAATATGAAGAAATTATTAGTTTTTATTATATTCTTATTCTTTATTAATAATAATTTTTGTCAACCAACTCCACCACCAACTCACGGAAGAAATACAGATTACCCAACTAAAAATAACGAATCTACACCAATAGGTACAGCAACAGGATTAATGATTTCTTTTGGTGCTGGCTTTTTGGCATATAAAGTTAATATAGCTAAAAAAAACGATAGAAATAAAAATAGTTAAGTATGAAAAGAAAACATATTATTTTTACAGTATTTTTTATATTATTATCATATAACATCTTTTCACAAGTAACCTCTGTTACAAATATTACATATAGTTCGGCTGTTGTTAATTTTAATACAACAACATCATCAACTAATCTTCACGTATTCACAAAATCTTTTGATGACACAATAATATTTAAGGAAAATTTTGCTAAGTTTCCTAAACTATATTCAAGTATTTCTATGTGTCAAAGTGGAGTTGCATTAAATATTCCATATACATATACTTTATATGCTGGTTGCCAAGCAAGAAATCTTTATAGTCCTAATGGCGATACTTGTTATTTCAACGCTAATGGAGAATTTGTTACACCACAGTTAGATTTATCCAAAGCAAATGGAAATTATAGAATAAAATTCTTTGCTAAAAATACAAGCACAACAAAGATTAAAAAGATTTACATTGCTAAAATAAATAATTCAGGCGATACTTCTAATATTACAACAATTTCTTTAAGTAAAAATACATCACAATATTATGATACTGTTTTTTATGGAGGAGAAAACAACACAAGAATAAGATTTTCAAGCGTAAGTGAAGTGGCTATTGATAGCATAATAATATCATATCCGCAAGAGAATGTAGTCAAAACACCAATATCATCTTCTCCTTTTAATCTTACTGCAAACACAACATCATATAATTTATCATCATTAACTCCTAATACAAAATATTATTGTTATATTGAAGGAACAACAGATATTATTGCATTTACAACAGATAAAAAGATAGTATTAGATAGTGTTTTTGATATATCTCCTAATACTGCTAAGATAAGTTATACAACATTAGATAATACATCAAGCAGACATATAATAGTAAAGAAAAAATCTAATTATCAAACAGTCTTAGCAGATGATTTGTTTATTTCAGAAATAACAACTCTTACTGGAAGTGATTATAATTGTGCGATAGAAATATATAACGGTATAGGAAAAGATGTCTGTTTAAAAGACTATTCGGTAAACATTTCTTATTATAGTAATACTGGAATTTATTATAATTTACAAGATTCTACTTATAAATTTTCTGAGAAGGATACAATAAAAAACAATTCTTGTATTGTATTATCAAATGGATTAAACAATTTAACAGTTAGTAATGATGGAATATTTTATAGAAAAGATTTAACAGCAGCATTTAATGGTAATGATCCTTTTGCTTTAATTCATAATCAAGATACAATAGATGTTTTTGGCAGTTTTCAAACAACAACACCAACAATAACTTCTGGTGGTTGGAAAGATGATATTACAAATATTCAAACAGCAAAAACAATATTAAGAAGAAAAGCAAATATTCATAGTGGAATAACAACAAATCCAAGTAGTGGTTTTCCAACACTTTCAACAGAATGGACGCAAATAGGAAATGTTAATGAAGTTACAGCAGAAAATTTATCTGATTTTGGAAAGCATACAATGAATGGAGCAATTGAAAACTTTGATAGCGTGGCTCTATATACTACATTAAGCAATGATTCTAATAGTTTTAATTTAACAAATCTTGATACAAATACTGTTTATGAAGTAAGTGTTGTTGTTGGTAGTGGAGAAGATAGTGTTGTTTCAAATGTTATTCGTTTTAGAACGGGTAACATAAAAACAAGAACGGCAAATGGAACGTGGAATGATAAGAACTGGGATAAAGGATTACCAAACGAAACGGATATTGCACAAGTTTTGAATACACAAACTTTGGAAATACCTCAAAACTATACAGCAAAATGTTATAATCTTGTTTTGAAAGATGAGGCAAGCGGAGATAAACCTAATCTTATTAATAATGGTACGCTTGATGTTAGAAATAAAATATATGTAGAGAACTATATTAAAGGATATACGAGCAATACAAATGGATGGAATTTGATTGGATTACCAATAAAAACAACATCAACTAATCAAGATGATATAAAGAATGTTCTTCATATATCAACTAATGATGATTTGTATTATTGGCAAGAAGATTATAGTGAAAATAATAGTTATGGGCGTTGGGTAAATTATAAAGTTACTAATAGTTGGAGCGGAGATTTTTTTAATAATCAAAGAGGTTATTTGGTGGCATATCAAAATGATACAAAACTAACATTTAATGGAGAATTGAATAATGAAAATTCTTATACGTTATTAAACAATGCTTCATTATCATCGCCAACAGATAAAAGAGGGTGGCATCTTGTTTGTAATCCATATCCATTTTCTGTTTCAACATCTCAACTGACAACCACAAATTTTTCTAATCCACAAACACTTAATTCTTCTACGGGTAATTATGAAACAGTTACCACACTTTTACCTTATTCTGCTTTTATGGTTCAAACAAATAATAGTACAAATTCTTTGATAATAAACAAAAATAGTGCAAAAAGTCAAATAAATAACAATGTTAAATATCTAACACTTAGCGTTGTGTCAAGTGATGGATATGATAAAACAAAGATAGCGTTTGATAGCAATGCAACAAATGGTTATGAGATAGAAACAGATAATCATAAACTTCATGGACTTTCAAATTCTCCTGAAATTTATTCTGTTTTTAATGGAGAGAGTTTTCTTGTTAATGTTGTACCAACAATAAAAGATAGTGCAAAGATTGATATTAATTTTATATCAAAAACAAATAATGACTACACTATCAAATACAATTATGATAATAGTTTAACACATTTTCAAAGAATAATACTTTGGGATAAGCAAACAAACACAATGGTGGCTGATTTCTTAAATGATTCAATTTATACGTTTCATTCAGACACCAATATCAATATAGATAAGTTTCAATTGAGAATATATAAGAATGTTTCATCAATTGAAAATCCTGTGATTAAGCAGGATAACATTATCATTTCGCAAAAAGGAGATATGATTAGCGTTGATAGTAAAGATAGGATAAAAAGTCTTACTTTAATAAATGTTAAAGGACAGACAATTAATAGAAATGAGAATAAAAACACTATACATATCAATCAAAAAGGATTATTTGTTTTGAAAGTTAGAACAGATAACTCCGAAAAATCTTACAAAATTACATTTATTAATTAACTAAAAATAAGATAAATAAACAACATTCAAAAAAATCTTCGTTATATTTTGCTAACTCTTCAAAATAATTGCAAAAAACGAAGAAATAATACGTTGTTTTTTTGCTTATTTTTTGTTATAACTTTTTTTTGTTTATTTCATAAGTGATTAAAAAATAATCGCTTCTAAATAAATAATACAATAATTTTGAAAAAAAGTTATTTATATTTCTATTTTTGAGTATTTTTGTAAAAAATATATCTTTCAATAAAAGGATAGAATATAGAAAATACACAAATTATAATTTATTGTGAGCAGTAAAAAATATATTGATTTTAAGTTGATGGAGGACTTGTTGTTCTCTACCAAGGAATTAGATATAACAACATTGCCTTTGGATAAGGTTAATAGTTGCTATGAGTTTTTGAAAAATTTTTCTTCCGATAAAGTTATTTATGGTATTAATACAGGCTTTGGACCAATGGCACAATGGCGTGTCGATGACCAATATCTTTCAGATTTACAATATAATATTATTAGAAGTCATTCAACGGGAGCAGGAGAACCATTAAGCGATTTATACGTAAAGTCTGCAATGATAGCAAGAATGGGGACTTTTTTGCAAGCACGTTCTGGTATTCATACAGATGTTGTACGATTGCTTGTTGAATTTATTAATAGAGGAATATATCCTTTTATTCCAGAGCATGGAAGTGTTGGTGCAAGCGGAGATTTGGTTCAACTTGCTCATATAGCACTTACTCTTATTGGAGAAGGAAAAGTTCATTATAAAGGACAATGGCGAAAATCTGATGAAGTTTTAAAAGAAAATAACTTAAAACCATTAGAAATACATATAAGAGAAGGATTATCAATAACTAATGGTACATCTGTTATGACAGGTATTGGAGTTGTTAATCAATTTTATGCAGAAAGATTACTTGATTGGGCAACATTAGCATCTGTTATGATGAATGAGATTGCATCTTCGTTTGATGATTTAATGGCAGAAGAACTTAACGAATGCAGACGTCATCAAGGCCAACAAGTTATTGCTTTAAGAATGAGAGAACTATCAAAAACAAGTAAGTGTCTTCAAAAAAGGGAACACTATCTTTATGATAATTCACATAAAGAAGAAAATGTTTTTGAACATAAGGTACAAGCATATTATTCATTACGTTGTACTCCGCAAATCTTAGGTCCTATTTATGAGACATTAACTAATTCAAGAAAAATATTAGAAGAAGAATTGAATTCTGCTTGTGATAATCCAATAATAGATCCAGATAGTAAGAATGTATATCATGGAGGTAATTTTCATGGAGATTATATTTCATTAGAAGAAGATAAAGTTAAGATAGCAGTAGTTAGATTAGCAATGACATCAGAAAGACAGTTGAATTATTTGTTTCATGATAGAATAAATGGTATTCTTCCTCCATTTTTAAATATGGGAGTGTTGGGATTAAATTATGGAATGCAAGCTTGTCAATTTACTGCAACATCAACAACAGCAGAATGCCAAACATTAGCTATGCCTAATTATGTTCATAGTATTCCAAACAATAATGATAATCAAGATATTGTTAGTATGGGAACAAATAGTGCATTGATTTGCAAACGAGTAATAGACAACACTTATCAAGTAATGGCAATACATTATATTGCTCTTGTGCAAGCTATTGATTGTTTGAAAATACAAAACAAATTAGCACCAACAAGTAAGCGTATTTATGATGTTATTCGTTCTATTGTACCAGTGTTTGTAAAAGATACTCCTTTTTATGAGGAGATAGCAAAAGTAGAAGACTATTTAAAAAATAATCCATTAAACATAAAATAATATGGTTCAGAGATACGCACTTGTAACAGGAGGCTCAAGAGGATTAGGAAGAGCTATATGTTTAAAATTAGCAAGTCAAGGTTTTTATGTTATAATTAATTATAAATCTAATATTGAAGCAGCAAACCAAACATTAGATACTATTATTAATAATAAAGGTAAAGCAGAATTATTACAATTTGATGTTTCCAATAAAAAAGAAATAGAACAAGCGATAGATTCGTGGCAAGAAAAGCATAAAGAAGAATATATATCAGTACTTGTTAATAATGCAGGTATAAGACAAGATAATTTAATGATATTTATGCAAGATACACAATGGAGTGATGTTATAAATACAACATTAAATGGATTTTTTTATACAACAAGGTATTTGTTGAAAGATATGATTTCACATCGTTGTGGTCGTATAGTAAATATAGCATCATTATCTGGAATAAAAGGATTGCCAGGACAAACAAATTATTCGGCAGCAAAAGCAGCTTTGATAGGAGCAACAAAAGCCTTAGCACAAGAAGTTGCAGTTCGCAAGATAACAGTTAATGCAGTTGCACCAGGTTTTATTGAAACTGATATGACAAAAGATATTGACAAAGATAGTATGAAGAAAATGATACCTATTGGACGTTTTGGCAAACCAGAAGAGGTGGCAAACTTAGTTAATTTCTTGGTTTCTGAAGAATCTGCATACATTACAGGAGAAGTGATTTCAATAAATGGAGGATTATATACATAATATATAATATGAATAGAAGAGTTGTAATAACAGCAATGGGGATATGGTCTTGTTTGGGCAAGAATTTAGAAGAAGTTAAACAATCATTATATAAAGGAAAATCTGGAATAGGATTAGAAAAAGAAAGATTAGCTTATGGCTATCGTTCTGCCTTAACAGGTATTGTTGAAGAACCAAATTTGAAAGGAGTAATAGATAGAAGACTTCGTGTGGGATTATCTCAAGAAGCAGAATACGCATTTCTTTCAACAAAAGAAGCTTTTGAAAATGCTGGAATAACTGATGAATATTTGTTGAAAAATGAAGTTGGAATAATATTTGGTAATGATTCTTCTGCAAAACCAGTTATTGAAGCAGCAAAGATAATGGACGAAAAGCATGATTCGGCACTGCTTGGTTCTGGTCTTATATTTCAATCTATGAATTCGACCGTAACAATGAATCTTAGTACAATATTTCATTTGCGTGGAGTAAATTTTACTATTAGTTCTGCTTGTGCGAGTGGTTCTCATTCTATTGGATTAGGCTATATGATGATAAAACAAGGATTACAAGATATGGTTCTTTGTGGTGGTGCCCAAGAAACTAATTACTATTCTATGGCAACATTTGATGCTTTGAATGCTTTCTCTGTAAGAATGGACGAGCCAACAAAAGCTTCGCGTCCTTTTGATAAAGATAGAGATGGACTTATTCCAAGCGGAGGTGCAGCATCTTTGATTTTGGAAGATTATGACCATGCAATTGCTCGTGGTGCTACCATATTAGCCGAAGTTTGTGGCTTTGGTTTTTCATCAAATGGAGGTGGAATATCTCAACCAAGCGATGAAGGTAGTGTGATAGCGATGAGTAGAGCAATGAAAGATGCAGATGTTTCGATTGATGATATTGATTATATTAACGCACATGCAACATCAACACGTCAAGGTGATATGTATGAAGCAATAGCGTTGGATAGACTTTTTCATAATCAAAGAGCATTGATAAGTTCAACTAAGTCAATGACAGGACATGAATGTTGGATGGCAGGAGCAAGCGAGATAGTTTATTCAACTTTGATGATGAATAATAATTTTGTTGCACCAAATATCAACTTGGAAAATCCAGATGAATATGCTCAAAAGATTAATCTTACAAATAAAACAGTAGATATGGAATTAAACACTATTCTTTCAAACTCTTTTGGGTTTGGAGGAACAAATAGTGCATTGGTAATTAGGAAGATAGAAAAGTAGAAAATAAAACGAAGAGATAAAAAAATATTTCCTTGTTTTAATAAAATATCTCTTCGTTTTATTTCAGTAGAATAAAGAGATATTTTAAGAAGAAAAAATAAATAGAAAATTTAATAAAAAAACATAAAAATTAATAACACATACAAAATTATGAGAAAATATTATTTTAGTTTGATTGCATGTTTATTCATTGCAATATCATCATTTGCAGGTAATCCTGTAAAGATTAAGAGTGGAGATATTTCTGTTTTGAAGAACAAGGCTATTGCTTGCGTGGAGTTTGATTACTCAACAACAATAGTTGAAGGTAAAAATCTTGATGAGTATCTAAAAGGTAGAGGCGAAGATGTCGTAAAAGATTGGCCAAGTGATAATGTAAAAACGGAGATGATGTTTATTGCTAAATTTAATAGTAAAAACGATGATGGATTACAAATAAGCAAAGACAAAACTCCAAGTTACAAGATATTAGTACATCTAACAAAATTGGATTTAGGAAACACAGCAGCAGCCTTTCTTTCAATGTCAGCAAAAGGAGGAGGAGCAATTATTTCAGGAGTCGTAGATATAATTAATTTGCAAAACAATAAGGTTGAATGTTCTCTATCTTTTGATGAATTAAAAGCAATATCTAATCCATCAGAAGTAATAAGAAGAGGTTTGGCTTATAGTGATTTGGCAAAATATATTTGTAAATTAAATAAATAGATAGAAAAAAAAGTATGAATCTTTTTCCGGCATTAGAAAAAACATATACAAAAGAGCAATATTCTGCTCAGCAAGCACAAAGATTAGCAGAGTTTATTGCCTTTGGACCAATAGTATTTCAAGTAGCAAGATTGATGATAAAATTTGGAATATTGGATATGTTGCGTGATAGTGATGAAGGATTGACATTAAACGAAATAGCAGATAAAACAAAATTATCTAATTATGCAGTAAAAGTTTTGATGGAATCTTCTTTAACTATGGGTGTTGTTTTGGTAGATAAACAAACAGATAAATATACAATATCAAAGGTTGGGTGGTTTTTGTTGAATGATAAACTTACTCGTGTTAATATGGATTTCAATCAAGATGTTAATTATGAGGGTTGGTTTCATTTGGAAGAGGCACTTAGAGAAGGAAAACCAGAAGGATTGAAACATTTTGGCAATTGGCCAACAGTTTATGAAGGATTATCTGAATTGCCACAACAAGTACAAAAAAGTTGGTTTGCTTTTGATCATTTTTATTCTGATGCTTCTTTTAGTCAAGCATTAAAGATTGTGTTTGATAATCATACCAAAACATTGCTTGATGTTGGTGGTAATACAGGAAGATGGGCTTTGAGATGTGTTGATTATGATAGTAAAGTTAATGTTACTATTATGGATTTGCCACAGCAGTTGGATATGATGAAAAAAAATATTAATGGCAAAAAGGGAGCAGAACGAATAGATGGATATGCTATTAATCTTTTAGCTGAAACAAATGCTTTTCCCAAAAATAAACATTATGATGTTATATGGATGAGTCAGTTCTTGGATTGCTTTAATGAAAAAGAGATAACAAGTATTCTTTCTCGTGGATCAAAGATAATGAATGATGAAAGTCGTTTGTATATTATGGAAACATTTTGGGATAGACAGAAATATGAAACAGCTGCTTTTTGTTTAACTCAAATAAGTTTGTATTTCACTGCAATAGCGAATGGAAACAGTAAGATGTATCATTCACAAGATATGCAAAGATTAGTAGAAAAAGCTGGATTAGAAGTAGAAAAGATATATGATGGCTTGGGAGAAGGTCATAGTATTATGGTATGTAAATTAAAAAAATAATATAAAAAACAATATGGACAGAAAAGAAATAGAAGCAAAAGTAAGAGAGTTCTTAATAGAAGATTTAGAGATTGAAGAAGAAAAAATAAACAATGATGCTAAACTTAAAGAAGATATGGGCATTGATAGTCTTGACTTCGTTGATATAGTTGTAATTGTTGAGAAAAAATTTGGATTCAAGATTAAACCAGAAGAGATGACTAATGTAACAACTCTTGGACAGTTTTGCGATTATATTGAGAAAAAATTAAGTGAAAAATAAAAAATTGTTTTAGACTAAGAGTATTCAATGGAACATAAACAATGGTCAGGTAGAACAGGAGGACAAGTTTGGATGCAAAAATCACTTGTCTTAATGTGCCGATTTATAGATTTACGCATACTATACTTTATTATGGGATGCGTAGTTCCGTTTTATATGCTATTTAGTCATAAAGGATACATATCTATTTATCATTTTTTTAGAAAGCAAATAGGATATTCTCCAATAAAATCTTTTTGGAATGTATTTTTGAATCATTTAATGTTTGGACAAATAATATTAGATAGATTTGCAACATATGCAGGCAAAAAATTTGATATAGAAATAGAAGGCAATGAATATTGTAATGATTTGTATTCAAAAGGGCAAGGTTTTATTTTGATTGGTTCTCATATAGGTAACTTTGAATTAGCAGGTTATTCTATTGGTTGTGATAAGAAAAGATTTAATTCTATGGTTTTTGAAGGAGAAACGGAGATTGTTAGAAAAAACAGAGAGAAAATTCTTAATGAAAACAATATTCGGTTAATTCCAGTTAAAGATGATATGTCTCATATTTTTCTTATCAATGATGCTCTTTGCAATGGCGAAGTAGTAGGAATGCCAGCAGATAGAATATTCGGTTCGCAGAAATATGTTGAGTGCGATTTTATTAAAGGCAAAGCAAAATTTCCTATTGGAGCATTTGCGTTGGCTGTTCAAAGAGAAGTGCCTATTATATCAATTTTTGTTATGAAGCAGAATTATAGAAAATATAAGATATATGTTAAGCCAATAGATATTGTTAAAAAACAAGATGATATAACTAAAAAAGAAAAAATAGAATTATCAGTAAATAATTTTGTTAAGCAATTTGAAAGTATAGTTGTTAAGTATCCAACGCAATGGTTTAACTATTATGAATTTTGGACATAGTTATGGATTTAAAACAGATAGATATATTAACTCTTTTACCGCAAAAGCCACCATTTGTTATGATAGATAATTTGCTATTGTGTGATAAGGTTATTACTAAAACAAGTTTAGAAGTAAGACAAGATAATATATTCGTAAAACAAGGAAGATTAACTTCATATGGATTAATAGAAAATATTGCTCAAACATGTGCAGCAAGAATGGGATATATTAATCAATATGTATATAAAGAAAAGGTAAAATTAGGATTTATTGGCTCAATTCGTAATTTGCAAATAATAAGAACGCCAAAAGTTGGAGAAAAACTTTTAACAACAATAGAAGTTGTGGAGGAAGTTTTTCAAATGACACTTGTCAATGCAATAGTAAAAACAACAGAAGAAGAAATCACTGTTAAGGCAGAAATGAAGATAGCATTAAGTGATATAGATTCTCAAACAACAGAACAATAAGATGAAAGAAGATAAAGTATTGATGGCATCTAAACAGATAGATATTCGTTTCAGCGAAGTAGATTCAATGAATTTTGTATGGCATGGTTCTTATCCTCTTTATTTTGAAGATGCAAGAGAAGCATTTGGAGAAAAATATGGATTAGGATATCTTTTGATATTTGATAATGGATACTATGCTCCACTTGTTGATTTGTCATTTCAATATAAACGACCACTTGTTTATGGAATGAAAATACGTGTTGATGTTTTCTATCGCCCAACAGATGCTGCAAAGATTGTTTTTGATTATGAGATACATAATATTGAGGATAATTGTTTAATGGCAACGGGTCATTCAGTTCAAGTTTTTCTTGATAATAAGTATCAACTTGTTTGGATTAATCCAGACTTTTATCAACAATGGAAAGAGAAATGGAAAGTATGTTAGTAGTTAAGGTTGCAGACAATATTATTTCTCCTATTGGATATGATAGTCAAAGTAATTTTAACACATTACTTAAAGGGCAATCATCTCTTAAATATTATGAAAATGAATTAGGTGTTGTTGAACCTTTCACTGCTTCAATGTTTGAGAAAAATGAAATAAATGATTTATTTTCTTCATTAACAAGCAAAGAAAAATATACAGAGTTTGAGAAAATAGCAATATTATCAATAAACAAGGCAATACAAAAAACAGATATTGATATAAGTTCTAATAAAGTTTTAATCATAGTTTCATCTACAAAAGGAAATGTGGAATTGTTAGATGATAATCATTCAATATTTAATAAAGACAGAGTTTTACTTGGTGTTAGTTCAAAGAAGATTGCAGAATATTTTCATAATAACAATACACCTATTGTTGTTTCAAATGCTTGTATCTCTGGTGTTAATGCACAAATAGAAGCAATGAGATATTTGAAATCTAATAAATATGAATATGTTGTAGTTGTTGGCGTTGATGTGTTATCTAAATTTATTGTTTCAGGTTTTCAATCATTAAAAGCTTTGTCAATAGAAGAATGTAAGCCATTTGATAAAAATAGAAAAGGATTAAATTTAGGTGAAGCAGGAGCAACAATCATTTATACATTAAAGCAAGAAGAAGAAATAAAGCAAAATGATTGGGTAGCATATAAAGGAGCAATAAGAAACGATGCTAATCATATCTCTGGGCCATCACGAACAGGAGAAGGAAGTTATAGATGTTTGAGATATATTCTTGATAATGAAAAGATAGAAGATATAGCTTTTGTTAATGCTCATGGAACCTCAACATTATATAATGATGAAATGGAGTCAATAGCTATTGAAAGAATGGGATTAAATAATGTCGTCGTTAATAGTATGAAAGGGTATTATGGACACACATTAGGTGCTGCTGGTGTTTTGGAATCAATAATATCAATGCAAGCAATAGATGACAATATTATTTTATCAACAAGAGGTTACAAAGAAAAAGGAGTTTCTGGTAATATACTAATATCAAATAATAACATAACAACAAATAAAAAACATTTCATAAAAATGCTTTCTGGTTTTGGAGGATGTAATGCAGCGTTGTTATTTAAAAGAGGGTGTGCTTTATGAAGATAAAATCATATATAAAGATAACGCCAAAGAGTGTTTATTTGAATGATAAACAATTATGTTTTGAAGAACAAGGATATAATCTTATTACTTCTATTTATAGAAAATATTGTAATAACTATCCGAAGTTTTTTAAGATGGATATGTTAAGCAAGGTGGGTTTTGTGGCATCAGAACTTTTATTAAGTAATGAAACTAATCGTTTTGTTGAAAGAGAAGACATTGCTGTTGTTTTGTTAAATAGGAGTGCGTCTTTGTGTGATGATATACAATATCAAGAAACTATTCAAACGCCAGATAATTATTATCCAAGTCCATCAGTGTTTGTTTATACATTACCTAATATTGTTACAGGAGAAATAGCAATTCGTAATAAATATTATGGAGAAACATCATTTATGGTTATAGATGATTTTAATAGTGAAGTAATAGAACAAATGATAACGATGGCTTTTCAAGACTATATGACAACAGTTGTTCTTGGTGGTTGGTTGGAATGTAGTGATAAAGATGAATTTGAAGCACTTTTGTTCCTCGTAGAAAAAGACGGACAAGAAAATATGATTGAATTTAATAAAGAAAATATAAATAAATTAAGAAAATAAAAAAACGTTATGGACGAATTAATTTTAAAATTAAAGAAAGAAATTATTGAAGTATTAAATTTGGAAGATATAGTTCCAGAAGATATTGATGAGAATGCACCATTATTTGGAGAAGGATTAGGGTTGGATTCTATTGATGCGTTAGAACTTATTGTTTTAATGGAGAAGAATTATGGTATTAAACTAAAAGACCCAGCACAAGGCAAAGAAATATTTAAGTCTTTGACAGTTATGGCAGATTATATTCAAAAAAATCGTACAAAATAGATATTTAAACATTTATTGATGAGTGAATCTATTTTCATAACAGGAGCAGGTATTGTTAGTGCTATTGGGTTAGATAAAATTCAGACGAAACATTCTTTATTGAATAATATCTCTGGCATTGGACAACTTAAATATTTGAAAACAGAGCATAAAGAATTTCCTGTTGGAGAGGTTAAATTATCTAATCAACAGATGTGTAATATGCTTGATATTCCTTGTGATATTCCTTCAACAAGAACATCACTTATGGGAATGTTAGCATTAAAAGAAGCGTTAAGTCAAGCGAATATATCTTTAAAAGATTTGCCAAACATAGGTTTTATTTCTGGCACAACAGTTGGTGGAATGGATATGAGCGAACAACATTATTTGGATTTTCTTTCTAATGATGATTATAACGATTACATATCTACTCATGATAGTGGTGCTTGCAGTGAAATGATAGCAGATTATTTTGGTGATTTTTCTTTTGTTACTACAATATCAACAGCATGTTCTTCGGCTGCTAATGCAATTATTTTTGGGGCTAATCTTATAAAAACAAAACAAACAGATATTGTTGTTGTTGGAGGAAGTGAATGTATAACAAAGTTTCATTTAAATGGTTTTAATTCATTAATGATTTTAGATACAGAGCCTTGTCGTCCATTTGATAGAACAAGAAAAGGATTGAATTTAGGAGAAGGAGCAGGTTTTGTTGTGTTGGAGAGTGAGCAGTCAATAAAAAAGAGAAAAATTGTTCCAATAGGTGTTTTGTCTGGTTATGGTAATAATTGTGATGCTTTTCATCAAACAGCATCTTCGCCAGATGGACAAGGAGCATATCTTTCTATGATAGAAGCATTGCAAGAATCTGATTTGCAACCACAAGATATTGATTATGTTAATGCTCATGGGACAGGGACACCAAATAATGATGAAAGTGAAACAAATGCTTTGAAAAGAGTTTTTGGAAAAGATTTGCCACCTATTTCTTCAACAAAATCTTTTACAGGACATACAACAAGTGCTTCTGGCGTTATTGAGGCAATAATTTGTTTGCTTTCATTAGAACAACAATTTCTTCCAGTCAATCTTAATTGGAAAAATATTATGGAAGGAGGTTTTGTTCCGGTACAAAGTAATAAGATAACAAAACCAATAAAACATATACTTTGCAATTCTTTTGGTTTTGGAGGAAATGATTCTTCGCTTGTTATTTCTAAATATTAAGAAGAAAGTTTTTGATTACAACAAAGGCATATTAATATAATAAAAAAAGAATAAAAAACAGAGGTGAAAATAAGACGTCGTTTTTAGTGAGATAAAATAAAGAGATAAAAAAATATTTTGAAGAAATAAATAAAAAAAACGAAGAGTTAGTAAAAGATTGGAAATGAAGACAAAAAAGAGAGTATATATTCAAACGGCAACACAAATATCTAATCAACAACCATTGAGTGAGAGTTGGATAGATGAGCCAATAATATATAAGGAAGACTATGTACGTTCAATAGATCCTAATTTTAGAGATTTTATTGCTCCTAATGATGCTCGAAGAATGGGAAAAATACTTAAAAGAGCATTAGTTACTTCGCTTAAAGCAATATCTCTATCAAATATTACTCACCCAGATGCCATAATAACAGGTACAGGTTTAGGTTGTATTGAAAATACAGAATTGTTTCTTGATGCTCTTTGCCGTGATGGAGAAAATCTTTTGAAACCAACGTATTTTATGCAATCAACTCATAATACTATTAGTTCAATGATTGCTATCTATACAAAAACTCATGGTTATAATATAACTTATGCACATAGAGGTATTTCTTTTGATAGTGCTGTTTTGGACGCATGGACACAGATTAAATTAAATAAAATAAATAATGCTTTGATTGGTGCTCACGATGAACTTACTCCTTCATATTTTACATTACTTAAACGTATAAAATATATGGGAGTAAAAGGAATGAATGTTTGTAGTGAGAGTGCTGTGTCAATAATGTTTAATACAGAACAGAAGAATGAAAATTTATGTGAAATGTTGTCAATAAAAATGATGTATAAACCAACAATAGAAAAAATAGAGAAAGAGTTAGATGATGTTTTAGAAGAAAGTAATATTATAAAAGATGATATAGATGCAGTAATGATAGGAGTTAATGGAAATCAAGAAAATGATAAATATTATTATTCTGTTACTGATAGATTATTTAAAGAAACACCTATACTACATTATAAACATATTTTTGGAGAAAATTATTCTGCACCGGCTCTTGGTTTTTATGCTGTTTGTCATTGTTTAAAGAATAAAAAAATACCGTCATTTCTTTTCTTAAATAAAGAACAAGTATTTGAAAAACAAGCAAAAACCATACTTGTTTTCAATCAATTTGATGGTAAAAATTATACACTAATACTTTTGAAAGCTGTATGTGGAAATTAATACCTTTGGTTGTTGTTCAAAGTGCTTTCTTGTGTGGAGGACAAGTACTATTGAAATTTGCATTAAGTAAGATGGAGAAATTTAATTGGAGTTTTTCTTTCTTTTATAATTTCATTACAAATTTTTGGTTTCTTGGTTGTGGTATTTGTTTTGGTATAGCATCGTTGTTGTGGATGTATATCTTAAAGAAATTTCCTTTTAGCGTGGCTTATCCTATGGTTAGTTTGAGTTATGTGTTTGGAATGTTGGCTGCAATAATCTTTTTTAAAGAACAAGTCTCATTTACAAGATGGTTGGGAGTGTTTATGATTATGGCAGGATGTTGTTTAATAGTAAAATAAATAATAAAAAATGAAGAAAATAATTGTAACAATAATTTTATCTTTTGTTTTTGTAAATGTTTTTGCTCAAAGTATGAAACAAGTGAGTGAAACACGTAAGAAAGAAATGATAACAAAGATAAGTAGAATATCATCATCAATTAAAACAATGCAATGTGATTTTATACAAGTAAAAACTTTGCCAATGCTTAATAATAAAATGGTGTCAAAGGGTAAGATGTATTATAAAAATAGTTCATTATTGCGTTGGGAATATCTTTCTCCTTATACATATATCTTTATTATGAATGGCAATAATGTTTATATTAAATCTGCAAAGAAGAAAAGTGTGATAGATGTTAATAAAAACCGTGTTTTTCAAGAGATAACAAAGATGATAATGAATAGTGTAACAGGAAAATGTCTTGTTAATTCAGCAGATTTTAAAGTACAAATGTTTGAAAAAGGAGATGTTTGGCTTGCAAAACTTACGCCAATAAAGAAACAAATGAAGCAGATGTTTCAAACTATTACAATATATTTTAATGAAGATAAATCAATGGTTACAAATATTGAGATGGTAGAGAAAAAAGGCGATAAAACAACAATTTCATTAAAGAATGCAAAAATAAATAAACCATTAAATGAAAACGTTTTTTCTTTGGATTAGTTTGATTATTACACCATTAGTTTTGTTTTCTCAAATAAAGACAAACAATGATACGATAGATTTTTTCAACAAAAGTAATCTATCGCAATATAATATATCTATTCAAACAAATAAGGCTGAGATAACAGGTGTTCTTGTTTTGAAAGATACAAACAATACTATTCTTGGTACGGTGATTAATGAGTTTGGAATAAATGCTTTTGACTTTATTTATCAAAAAGACAAACAATCACTTAAATTAATAGATGTTATATCTTTTATTGATAAATGGTATATAAAAAAAGTATTGAGAGATGATTTGGAGTTTATGTTTTCTTCAAATAGAAAAGAAGACAAAACAAGAGAGATGACAAGACAAGATGATGGAACAATTGTTGTTAAGAATAAGAAATATGATATAATTTATACTTTAACACCATTTATTGAACAAATAGAACAAGAAAAAGATGAAATTGATTGATGACTTTTTTGAGATAAAAGATATACAAGAGATTGATAGTTGTCCTATTTATACGATAGGTTTGAATGAAAATCATTTTATATACAAAGCACATTTTCCCAATAATCCAATAACGCCTGGTGTTTGTATGCTACAAATGATAGAAGAAATATTATCATTAAGAATGAATAGGAGTATTTATCTTTCACAGGTTAATAATATTAAGTTTATTAATGTTCTTTTACCAGAAAAAGATAAAGAAGTTAAGATTTGTTTTAATAAAATAGATGTAGGAGAAACATCTCTTAGTATTAAGACATCAATAATTGACGATAAACAATGTTTTGCAAAGATATCTACAACATACAATTATGAAAGATTGTGAAATAAATAAAATAAAACAAGTTCTTAAAGAAAGAAATATTTGTGTTGTTGTGCCAACGTACAATAATGAAAAAACAATTATTGAAGTTGTTGATAAAATATTTGATTATTGTGAAGATATAATTATTGTTGATGATGGCAGTAGAGATAAAACTAAGCAATTGCTTTCAAAATATAAAACAGAAGGTATAAATATTGTTAGGCATCAAACAAATAAAGGAAAAGGAAAAGCATTAAAGACTGGACTTACAACAGCACGCAAACTTGGATTTAAGTATGCGATAACAATAGATTCAGATGGACAACATTATCCGGAAGATATACCATATTTTGTTAAAGAAAATGAAAAATATCCTAATGCAATAATTGTTGGAAACAGGAATTTCAATCAAGAAAATATGCCAAAGAAAAATACTTTTGCTAATAAGTTTTCTAATTTTTGGTTTTTCATTCAAACAGGGTGCAAACTAAATGATACACAAACAGGATATCGTTTATATCCACTTGATTATACAAAAGGATTATCATGTCTTAGTTCAAGATATGAAGCAGAATTAGAACTTTTAGTGTTTTCTTTGTGGAGAGGAACAAAGATTCGTTCTGTTGATGTTAATGTTTTTTATCCATCAAAAGAAGAAAGAGTATCTCATTTTCGTCCGTTCTATGATTTTTTTAGAATAAGTGTTTTAAATACATGCTTGTGCGTTATGGCAATATTTTATGGTTTTCCATCAAAATTAATAACAAATATTAAAAAGACAGGTAAATAATGGTTAAGTTCTTTTTATCTATATACGATTGGCTCGGAAAACGAAAACTATTAGCAATAATATTGTTGGTAGTTTTTATGATTTTATGTGTCGTGCTTTCATTAAGAATACATTATCAAGAAGATATTGCAGCCTTCTTGCCAAAAAATGAGTTAAACAATAAATATTCTTATCTTTATCAACATATTGGTAATCAAAATAAGGTTATTGTTATTTTTTCATCAAACAAAAAAGAAAAGAATAGTGATGATATTATTCAGGCAATGAATGCTTTTGGTGAGAATTGGAAACAAATAGATACCAATAATCTTGTTAAAGATATGAATGTTCAAGTAGATGAATCGCTTGTTTTAGATATGATGGGATTTATTCAAGAGAACTATCCATATTTTTTAACAGACGATGATTATAAAAGAATGGATTCATTACTTGAAACGCCAAATTATGTTGCCACTCAATTAAACAATGATAAGCAGATGTTGATGTTGCCAACAGCAGGTATGATGACAACCAACATAAGTAGCGACCCATTACATCTTTTTACGCCAGTTCTTACAAGATTACAATCATTTCAAGTAGGTAATCAATATTCTGTTGTAGATGGTTATCTTTTTAATTCAGCAGGAAATCAAGGTATTATTTATTTTACTTCACCTTTTGGAGTTAGTGAGTCCAATAAAAATAAGACCTTGGTGGATATGATAAATAAAACGATAAAAAAAACTACTAAAACGAACACTTATGTAAATATTTCTTCAATTGGAGCACCACTAATTGCTGTTTCAAATTCTTCGCAAATAAAGAAAGATAGTTTTTTAGCAGTATCATTATCTGTTATCTTCATTCTTATACTTTTGTTAGTTGCTTTTCGTAGAGTGAGTGATTTGTTATGGATAGGATTTTCAATAATTTTTGGGATGTTGTTTGCCTTAGGGGCTATGGCATTGTATAATGACAGTATTTCTATAATTGTTTTGGGAATAGGGTCGGTTATTATTGGTATTGCGGTGAATTATCCGTTACATTTTCTTGACCATTTGAAACATGAAAACAATAAAAGACAAGCATTAAAAGAAATGATAACACCATTAATAATAGGTAATATAACAACGGTTAGTGCTTTTCTTAGTTTAATTTGGTTAGATTCTTCTGCAATGAGAGATTTGGGTGTTTTTGGTTCATTAGTTCTTATTGGTACAATTCTTTTTGTTGTTGTCTTTCTTCCATTATTTGCAAAAGCAAGAAAACATACAAGCAATGAAGATAAACTTACTTTTGGTCGTTTAGCATCATTCTCGTTTGAAAAGAAACGTTGGCTTTTGTATCCAATGATAATCATAACTATTCTTTTAGGTTATTTTAGTTTTAAGACATCTTTTGATGATGATATAAGTCATATTAATTATATGACATCACAACAAAAGAAAGATATGAATATGCTTGCCAATAGTTTGCAAACAAAAAATAAGGTTTCAGTGTTTGCTGTCTCTCATGGTAACGATATTCAAACAGCACTTGAATCTAATGAAAAACTTCAAAAACAATTAGAAAAATTAAAGAAAGATAAAGATTGTGAAATTAGTGGTGTTGGAAATTTTCTTCCATCAAAAAATAAGCAACAACAATGTATAAATAAATGGAATGTTTTTTGGCAGAGACATAGAGAACAAATACTTAAAGATATTCAAGAAGAAAGCAAACGACAAGGTTTTGCTGACAATGCTTTTGCTCAATTTACTACAATGATAAAGAGTCAATATGTTGTTCAAAACATAGACTTTTTTTCTCCAATAATACAAAGTGTTGGAAAGAACTATATAATAAAGGATAATAAAAATATTTATGTTAGTAATTTTGTTCAAGTACCAAAACAAGATAAAGATAAAGTTAAACAAGATTTAAGAAATAATCAGAAAAATAATAGTTATATTTTTGATAGTAGTGATATTGGTAATCAACTTGTATCTATTCTTTCAGACAATTTTAATTATATTGGTTATACATGTAGTTTTATTGTTTTCTTTTTCTTGTGGTTATCTTTTGGACGAATAGAATTGAGTCTTATTTCTTTTCTTCCATTAGCAGTAAGTTGGCTTTGGATATTAGGTATAATGCAATTAACAAGCATACAATTTAATATAGTTAATATCATTTTAGCAACGTTTATCTTTGGACAAGGAGATGATTACACAATATTTATTACAGATGGTTTAATGTATGAATATGCCTATAAGAAAAAGATGCTATCTTCATATAAAAACAGTGTTGCCTTATCTGCTTTGTTGATGTTTGTTGGAATAGGAACGCTTATTTTTGCAAAACATCCAGCAATGCGTTCTTTGGCAGAAGTTACTATTATAGGAATGTTTACTGTTGTTTTTATGGCTTTTTATTTACCACCATTGGTTTTTAGATGGATAACAACAAAAAAAGGAAAAATACGCCAAGTACCAATAACATTCAAAAGACTTGTGTATTCATTGTTTGCTTTTATTGTCTTTTTGTTTGGAGCAGTCTTTGTTACCTTGTTTGCTATACTTTATTTTAATTTTACAAAAAAAACAGAAAAGAAAAAATTATTATATCATAAGGTTTTGTGTTGGGCATCTAGTTTTGTTATAAAGAGAGTGCCAGCAACAAAGTTTAAGTTTAATAATAAGACTAATGAAGATTTTATTAAGCCAGCAGTTATCATTTGCAATCATCAATCACATTTAGATTTAATGTGTTTAATGATGCTTACTCCAAAACTTGTTATACTTACTAATAATTGGGTTTGGAAAAATCCTTTTTATGGATTAATCATAAGGTATGCAGAGTTTAATCCAATAAGTGATGGAATAGAAAATAATTTATTAAATTTAAAATCATTGATAAATAGAGGTTATAGTGTGGTTGTTTTTCCTGAAGGAACACGTTCAGAAGATTGTTCTATACTTCGTTTTCATAGAGGAGCATTTTATCTTGCTGAACAACTTAATATTGATATTCTTCCTATATTTATTCATGGAGTAGGACACGTTTTGCCTAAAAATGATTTTATGTTAAGACAAGGCAATATATATATTGAAGTGGAAAAACGAATATCATATAATAATATTAAAGAAGTAAATGATTTTAAAGATATGACAAAGTTTATACATAACTATTATGTAAAACATTACAATGAAATATCACAACAAGAAGAAAAGACAGAATATTTTATTGATTATGTTAAACATAAATATATGTATAAAGGTAGGGAGATAGAAAATAATTGCAAAAAAATATTAAAACAAAAAGAAATATTAAAGCAATATATAGATAAGGAATATAATGAAGCGATTAATGTTTGGATAATTAATAGTGGACAAGGAGAATTTGCATGGCTTTTTGCATTAGTTAATAAGAATACTAATGTATATGCTTTTGCTGATAATGAACAAGATTATCTTTTAGCAAGTAATTGTTCGGATATTCCAAAGAATTTGCATTTTTGTTATTTAAAACAAGATTTGGACATAAATATTTTTTCAGATTCTTGTGATATGTGTTATGTTATTTCAAGTAAAGAGTTGTTAAATAAATATATTAAATATAATCCAATATTGATAGAATTGTGATGAAAAAGAAATGTGTCATAATAGGTAGTGGTCTTGGCGGTTTGTCTTGCGGTTATATTTTATTGAAAAATGGATATGATGTAACGATATTGGAACAAGATAATCAAATAGGAGGTTGTTTGCAATGTTTCTCTCGTGATGGAGTTAAATTTGAAACAGGTATGCACTTTATTGGAAGTTTAGATAAAGGGCAAACACTATCTTATTTAACTCATTATTTGGATATAGATAAAGATATTAATTTAAATAGATTAAATACAAAAGCGTATGATGTTGTTTCTCTAAATGGAGATAGATTTTGTTTTGCAAATGGAAAAGAAAACTTTATTGAAACAATGGCATCATATTTTCCAAAAGAAAAAGATAATCTAAGAATATATTTTGATTTAATAGAAAAGATAGCCAAAGCATCATCACTTCATAGTCTTAATTATGATGAATATGATAATATAATAAACACTAAGTATCAAACACAAACGATTAATGAAGTTATTGATAATATCATACAAGATTCATTGCTTAGAGATGTTCTTGTTGGCAATTTGCCTCTTTATGCAGGAGTGAAAGATAAGACGCCTTTTTCTACTCATGCTTTTATTATGGATTTTTATAATCAAAGTGCATTTAGAGTTGTTGGTGGAAGTGATAGTATTGCTCTTTCTCTTGCAAAATCTATTAATAATCAAGGAGGAATAATAGTAACGAACAAAAAAGTAAAACATATTGTCTGTGATGAAAGTAAAGCAATAGGAGTAGAAACAGAAGATGAAATGTTTTATCAAGCAGATATTGTTATTGCAGATATTCACCCAACGTGTGTTATGAAGATGTTGGATACAAAGATGATTCGTCCTGCTTTTCGTCAAAGGATAAACAATATACCAAACACAATAGGCGGTTTTAGTGTATATTTGAAGTTTAAGAAAGATAAGGTACCTTATATGAATTCTAACTTTTATGGATTTAAAAATAATAGTCCATGGAATTGCGATATGTATGATGAAAATACTTGGCCTAAGGGATATCTTTATATGCACTTTTGTCATAAAAATAATCCAACATTTGCAGAAAGTGGAGTTGTTCTTTCTTATATGAAAATGCAAGAAATGGAACCATGGATAAATACTTTTGTTAATAATCGTGGTGAGGATTATTTAGAGTTTAAAAATAGCAAAGCAAAAAAACTTTTGAGTGAAGTAGAAAAAGATTTTCCTGTGTTGAAAGATAATATAGAGAGTTTTTATACTTCAACACCATTAACTTATAGAGATTATACTAATACAAAAGATGGTTCAATGTATGGCGTAGTTAAAGATGTTTCTCTTGGTTCTTCGTGTAGAGTACATCATAGGACAAAAGTACCTAATCTTTTATTGACAGGACAAAACATAAATTCTCATGGAATGCTTGGTGTGCTTGTTGGTACAATAGTTACTTGTTCTGCACTATTAGGTGAAGAAAATATTTATAATCAAATAAAACAGGCAAACAAATAATGAATGATATAGTTATAATAGGAGGTGGATTAGGAGGTTTGTTTAGTGGTGCATTGCTTTCAAAACAAGGATATAAAGTTTGCGTGTTGGAAAAAAATACTACCATTGGAGGCGGATTGCAAACATTCAAAAGAAATGGTTTTGTTTTTGATACAGGAATGCATGTTTTAGGAGGATTTCAAAAAGGAGGAACACTAAATAAGATATGTACTTATCTTGATATAATGGATAAACTATCTATTAGAGATGAAGATGAAGAATGTTTTGATACAATAACTTATCTTTCGGATAATAAAACATATAAGATTGCTAAGGGAAAAGATAATTTTATTAAAACACTATCAACATATTTTCCAAATGAAAAAAATAATCTTATAAATTATGTTAATAAACTATACGATTTAACACAAGAAGTAGATTTTTTCTATTTAAGAAAAGGTAGTGATAATATATTCTCTCATAGTGAGCAATTTCTTTGGCCGGCAGATAAATTAATTGATTATTATATAAAAGATGATAAACTTAGAGATGTGCTTGGATATATGAATCCAATGTATGGAGGAGTAAAAGGTCATACTCCGGCATACGTTCATGCTCTTATTAATGTGTTATATATTAATGGAGCAAGTAGATTTAATGGTTCAAGCCAACAATTGGCAGATAATCTTTCTAAAACAATAAAAGATAATGGAGGAGAGGTTTATAGTAATTGTGGTGTTAAGCAAATAAATGTAACGGATAGACATATTAATTATGTTGTAACACAAAATGATGAACAATTTGTGGCAAAAAAATATATATCTTCAATACACCCTTGCTCATTACTACAACTGTTTAGCGATAAAAAAGCATTTCCAAAATCATATAGAGATAGATTAAATGAAATACCTAATTCATATTCTGCCTTTTCAGTCTTTATTGTTTTTAAAGATAAGACATTTCCATATATTAATCATACTTGCTATTATCAAGAAGATTATGGTATGGTATGGAAGCATGGGGAATATGAAAAAGATGCTTGGCCAAAAGGATTTATGTATGTTACTCCACCACAAAAAGAACAAGATAACTATGCTCAAACAATGATAATTAATTGCATAATGAGTTTTAATCAAGTTAAGCAATGGGAAAATACAACTGTTGGTAAAAGAGGACAAGACTATATTGATTGGAAACAAAAACATATAAATCTTGTTCTTGATAAAATGGAGATATTACATAAAGGTTTTAGAAATTGTGTGAAATATGTTTATGCTTGTTCTCCATTAACAATAAGAGATTATTATAATGTTAAGCAAGGAGCGTTGTATGGTTTTAGAAAAGATTGTCAAAACATTGTTTTATCACAAGTACCAATATATACTAAAATAGATAATCTTTTTTTGACAGGACAAAATATTAATCTTCATGGAATATGTGGTGTTCCATTAACAGCAGTTAATACTGTTGAAGCAATTGTTGGAGAAAATAAATTAGTAGAGAAAATAAATAAAAAATATAAAGAATTATATGGAAACGATTAAACTGAAATTAATCTACCCAAAGTGGCAGAAATTGAGAGGACAAACAATATTTAATCTTCCACCTCACGGACCAGTGGCTTTTGCTGCAACATTACCAGATTATGTTGATGTGTCGTTTGTTGATGAGAATGTTGAACAAATTAATTTTGATGATGAATGTGATTTAGTTGCAATATCAATGATGTTGAGTACGCAAGTGAAAAGAGGGTGGGATATTGCACAAGAATATCACAAGAGAGGAAAGAAAGTTATCTCTGGTGGTATATCAGCAATGCTTCATGCAGAAGAAATGGTTAATCATATGGATTCTGTTTTTCTTGGAGAGAGTGAAGGCAGAATGGAACAAGTTATTCAAGATTGGAAGAATGATTGTTTGAAAAAAGTATATAACTATATGGGACAGCAACCACCTATTGAAACAGTAGGACCATGCAGAAGAGACCTTTATAAAAGAGATTTATATAATCATAAAGGTGTGCAGATGGTTGATTTGTTTCATGCAAGTAGAGGTTGTCGTTTTAGTTGTTATCCTTGTGCAGTGTCTTATCTTGGTGGCAGACATTTTCGTCCTCGTCCTATTGATAAGGTTGTTGAAGATATGGCATCTATTGATAACAATCGTTTGTTTATTGTTGATAACTCTTTGGCTCAAAACAAAGATTGGGAAAAAGAATTATTTAAGGCTATTGCTCCTTTGAAAAAGAAATGGATTAGCCATACAATAGAAGATGATCCAGAAATACTTTCTTTGGCAGCAAAAGCAGGTGCATGGTATGTTTATCAAGCAGTTTATGACACATCTGATTATATTAAAGAAAGAGTAAAAAGATACCATGATAATGGAATAGGTGTTGAAGGAACTATTCTTCTTGGATTAGATAATCAAACAGAAGATGATATTAAGAGATTGATTGATTTCTTAGGCGAAATAGATTTGGATTTGGCAGAATTTACTGTCTTAACTCCATTTCCACATACTAAGGCTTATGATGATTTGTTGCGTCAAGGTCGTATATTTGATTTTGATTGGAACCATTATAATGCAGGTCAAGTTGTGTTTAAGCCAAAGAATATGACAGAAGATAGATTACAAGAACTTTATGATTATGCTTGGAAAAGTTTTTATGAGAGTGAATCACAAGAACAAAAAATGTTTCGTTTGTTGTGCAATGTAACGTTGAGAGAAATGGAAGATGGAACATATCGTCCAAGAAATAAAGACCTTGCAAATAAAAGTTTTGGAAAGACAGTCGTTAGAAATATAAAAAAGAAATAATAGAAAAAGAATATTATGAAAGTACCGCAATCATATTATGATGAAATATTTCAATTTAAAGGACAATGGGACATTGATTCTTGTTGTGGATTAAAGATAAGAAAGGTTGATGATAAAACATTTGTTATTGTAACAGAACTTTATCAAGAAAATCCTGGCACATCTGTTACTTATGCAGACAAGTCCTTGATGAATCAAATTTGTATGGCAAAAGGATTAAATGAAAAAGATATAGTTTATTTGGAATGTAATCCTAATACAAATTCAAAACTTTCATTTTATGATGAAGAATATTTTGAAGTAAATTTTGATGCCGACCTATCGCATAAGTATAGACAATTAACAAAAGAAGAGGTAAAAAACATACTAAAATAAAACGAAGAGATATTTTATTAAAATCAAAAGATAATAAAATATAATGAAGAGTTATTTTAACGGAATAGCAATCCATTTTTTGAAGATAAAGATGAAGAAAAACAAAAAGATATTAGTATGTTTGATGATGATGTTTTTAATTGTTTTTGTTGCACATGGGCAAGAAACTATTAATATATGGAAGAATGTAAATAAAGTAAAGAAACAAGTTGTGCTTGAACAGTATCTTCCCAAACAAGACAATAATAAACATATTGCAGTGATTGTTTGTCCAGGTGGGAGTTATTGTTGGTTGAGTAATAAAACAGAAGGTGTTGAGGTGGCAAAATGGTTGAATGAAAATGGTATAACTGCATTTGTTCTCAATTACAGGCATGCTGGATTTATGGCTTTCTTTTCTCATTATCGTTTGCTGTTTCGTGGTAATCAATATCCTGATATGTTAGAAGATGTTCAGCGTTCAATAACATTGATAAGAGAAAACGCAGATAGATACAATATTGACAAAAACAAAGTTGGTGTTATGGGATTTTCTGCTGGTGGACATTTAGCAATGATGTCAGGAGAGTTTTTTGATACAGATTTTTTGTTGCCATTAGAAATAAAAACCAAAGAATCATTAAGACCAGATTTTCTTGTGCCGATATATCCTGTTGTAACGCTTGATGACAAACAAAATGTACATAAACGTTCTCGTAGAGGATTGCTTGGTGAAACAAGAAAGTATAGCAAGGTTATGAGAGATTCGCTTTCGGTGGAAAAACACATAAAAACAAATACTCCACCAGTGTTTCTTATGAATTGTGTTGATGATAAAGTTGTTAAATATCAAAACTCACTTCTTTTGGATTCTGCACTTACGGCAAATAACATTAAGCATAAATATGTTCAATACAAAACAGGAGGGCATGGCTTTGGAGCAGATAATAATAAGGCTTCAAAAGAAAGTATACAATGGAAAAAAGAATTTATTGATTGGTTGAAAACAATCATGTAAAATAAAACAATATGGAAAATACAGATATAGAATTTAAATCTAAACAAGAAATAAAAGCATTACAAGAAGAATTGCTTCATAAAGATTTAATATATCTTAAAGAGCATTCAAAATATTATCAAAGAATATTTAGTGAGAACAATATAGATATAAATAGTATTGTTCATTTAGAAGATTTAGAAAAACTACCATTTACAGAGAAAAAAGATTTACAATTATATAATGATGATTTTTGTTGTTGTAAGAAAGAGAAGATTATTGATTATATAACAACATCAGGTACTCTTGGCGACCCTGTAACGTTTGGTTGTACAGAGAAAGATTTGCAAAGACTTGCATACAATGAAAAGAAATCATTTATGTGTGCTGGACTAAGACCAGGTAATATTCTTCAACTTATGACTACAATAGACAAGAGGTTTATGGCAGGTTTAGCATATTTTCTTGGTATAAGA
The DNA here is from genome assembly GCA_022482545.1 of Bacteroidales bacterium. Lineage (GTDB taxonomy): Bacteria > Bacteroidota > Bacteroidia > Bacteroidales > P3 > Scybalousia_A. The sequence continues at coordinate 34,395 of JAKVOZ010000004.1, read as the reverse complement.
GAATTGGGAGCAAGTATTATTAGAGTGGGAAATGGAATACCGGAATTGCAATGGGATACAATAAAGAAGTTCAAACCAGATTCAATAATGTGCGTACCTTCTTTTATATTGAAACTTATTGAATATGCACAAGAACATAATATTGATTACCGAAATAGTAGTGTTAAAAGAATAATAGGAATAGGAGAAGGACTTAGAGACCAAGATTTTAATCTTAATTTACTTGGTAGAAGAATTAAAGAAAAGTGGGACGTAGATTTGTTTGCGACTTATTCCTCAACAGAGATGGCAACAACATTTAGTGAATGTGAATATGGTTGTGGAGGACATGTTCACCCAGAACTTATAATTGTTGAGATAATAGGAGAGGATAATAAACCTGTTGAAGATGGCAAAAGTGGAGAGATAGTAGTTACAACATTAGGTGTTGAAGGTATGCCATTGCTTCGTTTTCGCACCGGAGATATTGCTTCAAAGATAGTAGAACAATGTCGTTGTGGAAGAAACTCTTATCGTCTTACTCCTCTTATAGGAAGAAAGAATAATATGGTTAAATTGAAAGGTACAACACTTTATCCTCCTGCAATCAATGATGTGTTAGATAATACAGATTATATTGCTAATTATGTTGTCATTGTTCAAAATACTTATGCAGGAACAGATGATGTTATTGTTAAGGTTGGTTTAAAATATCAGCCGGCATTTGATGTTGTAAAAGAACTAAAAGATAGATTTCGTTCACGTATAAGAGTTGCTCCAAAGATAGAGGTATTACCAAAAGATGAAATAACCAAACTTAACTTTCCAGCAAAGAGTAGAAAACCAGTTAAATTCATAGATAATAGAGAAAAGATATGACAATAAAGAACCATAAATTTGATGATATTCGTCCATATTATCAAGATGAGATACATTGTGCAATGCAAAGAATAGCAGATAGTGAGGCTTTTGCTTTGCTTTCGTCTTATGTTTATCCCAAGCAAGATATAGAAAAAGTACGTGAAATGATACGTGGTTTTCATACTATTTCTGATTTTCAGTTTGAGGTGATGAAATGTGTTAATGAACAGGTTATTAAACGAAGTATTTCAAACTTTTCTTACAGTGGCGTAGAACAAATAAAGAAAGATAAGACATATCTTTATGTTTCAAATCATAGAGATATTATGTTAGACTCTTGTTTGCTTCAATATATATTATATAAACAAGGGTACGATACAACAGAAATAACATTTGGTTCTAATCTTATGAGCAATCAACTTGTTATTGATATTGGCAAATCAAACAAGATGTTTAAAGTGGAAAGAGGTGCCAACATAAAAGATTTCTATAAAATATCTGTTCATTTGTCAGAGTATATACGTTATGTCTTGAAAGAGAAACACCAGTCTGTTTGGATAGCACAAAGAAATGGTAGAACAAAAGATGGTAATGATGCAACAGATAGAGGTTTGATAAAGATGTTTTCTTTGAGCAAACAAGATGATAAAATAGAGTCATTGGCAGAACTAAATATTATACCTATTGCAGTCTCTTATGAATGGGAGCCTTGTGATGTGTTGAAAGTGTTGGAATTATATGCTTCTCAGGATAAGAAATACATAAAGAAACCAGGAGAAGATTTGAATAGTATTTTAACAGGAATAACACAATTTAAAGGTAAGGTTCATATATCTTTTTGTGAGCAAATAACCAAAGAAGATTTGCTTGATTTTGTTGATTTAACAAATAATGAGTATCATAAAGAGGTGGCAATGTTGATTGATAAACGAATACACGATAATTATTCGCTTACACAAAACAATTATATTGCTCACGATATTAGATATGGCCAAACAAAATATAAGGATAAATATACCAAAGAAGAAAAAGATTTATTTATAAAACATATGAATGAGTTGCAAAAATATGATACATGTGATATAGATAGTCTTAATGATATATATTTGGGGATATATGCCAATGCTATACATTAATAATTAATGATTAGCGTTAGTTTAAGACCTTGTTTAGAAACAATATTATTATCTTATTGATTTTATTTGTAATGATTAATAAATGTTTTTAATCTTGTTGATGATATTTGTTGTTGAGAAACCTTCAAGATAATGAATAGTAACGACTTGTCCGCCTTTGTTATTAACAATATCATATCCAACAATGTCTTCTATTTTGTAGTCGGCACCTTTAACAAGAACATCTGGCTCAACTGATTTAATAAGTTCATATGGAGTATCCTCATTAAACAAGACAACATAATCAACAAAACAAAGACTTGCCATAATAATCGCACGTGATTTCTCATCTTGAATAGGGCGTGATTGGCCTTTGAGTCTTCTAACAGATTCATCAGTATTTAGTCCAACAATAAGACAATCACCCAAATCTTTGGCTTTGGCAAGGTAATCAATATGACCTTGATGAATTAAATCAAAGCAACCATTAGTAAATACAATCTTTTTATGTTCTTCTCTCAAACAAATTAATCTTTCTTGAAGACAATCAATAGAGAGAATTTTATTTTCAATTTTATTTATTTGATTCATTGTTTTTCTTGTTTTTTGCAAAGGATATGAATCCAATTGGGCCTAAGATTATTACTCCAAGTTGAGAAACAATCCAGCACAACCAACCAAGAGCATATCCAATTGGTTTTGATATTGAATAAACATGAAGAGTATCTGCAAAGATTGTTGGGAAGATGCCTATACCACCAGGAGTTACCATAGGACCTATTGCACCAACAACAGTTACAACCATTGCTACTTTAAATGATAGCGAACATGTTTGATTTAAACATTGAAACAAAACAAATGTTCCAAGTATCCACATAAACCATATAAGTAGAGAATAAAAGATAAATAACAATGGCTTATCTAATTTGAGAATAGTTTTCATTCCTTCTAAAATACCAATAACAAAGTCTTTTATTTTTAAGAATATCTTATTGTTTTTTAGTCTGTTTCTAAATAAGAACAAAGATAGAATAACTAAAACACATACCCCCAAGCATAATAAACCTATTGTTTTCCATTTATTGATGTCAAAATTAAAGTTATTAAAGATATATTCTTTAAAGATGTCTGCCTCCATAAAGAAAGAAACAATGATGATGATAAAGAATAATATTAAGTCAATTGCTCTTTCAGTTATTATGGTACCAATAGTTTTATCAAAAGGGATGTGGTTTTTTCTGCTAACCATTGTAGAACGAACAATCTCACCAAGGCGAGGTATAGCAAGATTAACAAGGTATCCGCTAATTACAGCAAAGAAAGTTGAATTAACATTAACATTCACACCTAAGGGTTTTAATAATTGTTTCCAACGAATAGCACGAATATAGTGCGAAAATAGATTAATCAAAACAGCGACAATGAACCAAAAATAATTAGCATTTTTAAAAGATTGAAACATTTGATTGATTTCGCTCTTTGATAATTTGCTGACAAACCACCATACAAAACCTATTGCAAGCAAGAAAAAGAATATAATCTTTAAGATGTTTTTTATGTTTTTGTTCATATAGAACTATTCCACTTTATTGTTTTTTGGAAAGATTACCGTGGGCTTAAAAGTCTTTGCTTGATTGAAATCCATTGTAGCAAAAGATGCTATAATTACTAAGTCGTCTATTTGTGCAAGTCTTGCGGCTGCTCCGTTAAGTCCAATAACACCACTTCCTCGCTTACCTTTGATTGCGTAAGTATCAAATCTCACTCCATTATTTATGTTATATATATAAACTCTTTCGTTTTCAATTATGTTTGCTTTCTCCATCAATTCTTCATCTATGGTAATACTGCCAATATAATTGAGGTCTGCTTGTGTTACTTTGACTCTATGTATTTTTGATTTTAAAACTTCTATTTGCATTTTTATCCTTTATTTTAAAAGAGTTTGCAAAATTATGAATAATTTTTTGAATACGTTATTATAAATAAGTTTTTTTATGCAATTAACTCAAAATAAATATTTGACTAATATGTATGTAACTCTTGTAAATCATAAAGGCAGAGAAAACTATAAAGAAAATTGTCCAAAACATAGCAGGAATATGAGTAGATTTTTGTAGATTATAACTATCTCCTGATTTTTTTGATGAAAGAATGTTGATATGTAGTAATGTTAATGTGGAGAAAAAGTTTTCAATCATAATAATGTTAGCATATATGTAAATAATGTTAGGATAAATGTTTTTTGCCATAGGAACAAGTACAATGATGAGGTTTAAACACAAAAAACCGACAGTCCATATTATACCAAAACTATTTCTAATATACATTATTAAAGCAATAACACATAAAAGGATTAAAGAATAAAAGATATATTTATTGAAAGATGAGTTCATGTATTTTATCATAAGAAAAGATAACAAAGCACAAAGGCAATAACCAGATAGACTAACAAGAAAAGCCTTGAACTTACTTTTACTTTTGGTTAAACATGACCCAGAAAAATCTTCATTAATCTTTATTTGCTTAACTTTCTCTCCAAGGACAAGGGCAATGATAGCATGAGATAACTCATGAATAAGAGTATTGAGCGAGCGAAAAACAATATCTATCGGTTTTAATCTAATGATAGATACAACAATTACAGGGACAAGTATGATAAACCAACTATTCATTATTCACTTTTTTACTTTTCACTATTCCATATCTGCCAACTTTTTTCTGCTTGTTGATGCAACATAGATAAACCATTAATTGTTTTTGCTCCTTGTCTTTGTGCTATTGAAAGCAAAGGCGTTATTGATGGATTATATATTAGGTCAAAAACTATGTTCTTGTTTGTTATCTTATTTGTATTTATTGGAGCAATAGGAGGAAGGCCTTTTTTCATTGAACATGGTGTTGCATTAACAATAAGACTTATATCATCAAAAGACATATCATTTAGTTCTTCATAAGTAATCGTTTGATTGTCGTCTGTGATTTGTTTTCTTGAAACATATTTCACTTCTATATTTTGTTCTTTTAGAGAATAATACACTGCTTTTGCTGCACCACCACTACCAAGAACAACTGCTTTTTTTATCTGTTTTATATCTACATTCTCTTTTAATGAAGAAATGAACCCATAACAATCTGTATTATAACCAATAAGTTCTTTTGTGTCGTTATTGTTTATTATTTTTACAGTATTAACAGCCATAATATCTTTTGCTTCAATATTCATATCATTAAGCATAGGTATTATTTGTTCTTTGTATGGACTTGTAACATTAAATCCACAAAGATTACTCTCTTTGGTTAAGATGTTTTCTAAATCATTGATATTCTTTATCTCAAATTCTTTATATTGATAGTTTCTTAGATTAAGAGCGATGAATTTGTCTGTAAAATATTGTTTAGAATAGGAGTGAGAAAGTGGATAGCCAACAAGTCCAAACACCTTATTATTCAACATTTTTCTTTTTCTTTTTTATGAATCCGTTATATACTAAATATAACACAAAAACAATACCTAATCCAAGCAAAGCATAAGAAAGTTCATTGCTATATTTGTGTATCATATTTTGTTGTCCTTTGGCAAGATAACCAAGAAGGGCAAGGATAATATTCCATAACGTTGAGCCTAAGATAGTATATAAAATAAATGTCAAAATATTCATTTTAGCAAGTCCAGCAGATATGGATATTAGTTGTCGTATGCCAGGGACAAGTCTTCCGATGAATGTTGAAGCTTTGCCATGAGATACAAAATAATCTTCTGCCTTAACTACTTTATCTTTACTCAAAAGAAGCATTCTACCCAAACGACTATCTGCAAACTTATATATTATTGGTCTGCCAACAAATAAAGCAAGATAGTAATTCACAAAAGCACCTATCAAGGCACCTATTGTTCCAAAAAGAACAACAAGATAAATGTTTAAATCACTATTATCTTGTGCTGCCTTGTATGCTGCTGGTGGAATAACAACTTCTGATGGAAATGGAATGAAACTACTTTCAACTGCCATCAAAAGAGTTATTGTGCCATAGTTGATGTTGTCCATATACCACGAAACAACTTTGCTTGTTGCACTTTTATTTGTGTTTTGAACGTTTGTTGTCTGTGCATTTAACCCTTTATTGCTTAATATAAACAATGAAGATATTAATAAAAGAGTCAATAATGTTTTAGTCCTTTGTCTCATCTGCAAATTCTTTGTAAAGTTTTTTATAAATTTTGTTTTTTAATAATTCCGGAAAATGTTTTTTTAATTGTTTTGTGTAGTTTTTTTTGTTGTATACGTGAGATAGGGCAGAGAAAAAATGTTGTCTATATTTTTCATCAAAGCAAGATACATATATGATAGCATAATAAATATCATCTGATGGTTTAGTTAATGAGCATAAACTGTTGTCTAATAGATTTATTGCTTTTAATATTTTATTATCGTCTGCCAATTTTGTTGCAAGCGATATAGATGATTGCTCAACAACATCATCATCTTCATTCAAAAGCAATTCTTCATAAATATCTTCACTCTCTTGTTTGTAGTCGTTGTCATATAGATATTCTGCCATATAAATCTTTTCTTGGTCATCTATATTTTCATTGTCCATCGCTTTGTTGAAGTATTCTTGAAAAAGATTTTCTTTGCCTAATTCCTTGTAACATGTTGCGATATTGAAGTAGGTGTCAGTGTTCGTATAATTATCTTGTTCTCCACATTGCTTATAATATCTTATGGCTTGTTTGTAGTCATTTAACGAACGGTAGCAACAAGCAATATAATCATAAATCTCCGCTAAATTCTCTGCTAAATTATTATGATATTTTTCTACTTTCAAAAACTCATCTATTGCTTGACGAAATTTATTTTGTTGGAACAATATAATACCTTTCATATAGTGATTGTATAGGCTATCATCGTCTATTGCTATTGAATAATCAAATGCTTGCAATGCTTGGTCATACATATTATAGCGAAAATAGGCTGTACCTAAATTGTCCCATGCAACATATGAATAAGGATTTTGTTCAACTAAGGTTTTAAGGAAGGTCGTTATTCTTTTTTTGAGTCTTTTGTCTCTAACGCATGCAAGATACAAACACATAGTGTCGCTATTTTCAGAATCTCTCATAAGTGAAAGACGAAGATATTTCTCTGCCAATATATCTTTATTCTTGTTTATGTATATCTCTCCCAAAAGATTATATGTTGTTTGATCAGCATATTGCTTATCATTTACCAAACGTAGCAAAATCTCTAATGCTTTATCATAGTTTGTTCCAGATTCAACATATATTGATGCTAAGATATGATACAACTCCGTAGGAACATTAGGAGAGAAGTCTTTTAAATAATTTTCTATGAAAGTTATTGCCTTATCAAACTGTCTGTTCCTTGAATAGAAAGCCACCAGTCTAAGTTTTATATCTTCATTATCTGGGAAAAGTTTAATCGCATACGAAACTGCTATCTCAGCCTTAGATTCTTCATTGTTAAGTAAATAGTAATCAATGATGTTTAGGTAATCATCAGCATCGAACCATTCTTTATTACCTGACAGCATTCGTTCAAATCTATTTACTTCTTCTAATATTTCCTTGTCCTCTTCGTTTGCCATTAAGTTACCTACCTTGCCGTTAATTAATTAATACTAATTATCTAAGTTCTTTTGGAATCATTGCCACACGATATAAAACATTATTTTTGAAGATAACGTAAATGTTTCCCATATAGAACCAATGTCTATCGCTACCATCAAAGTTTGTTGCCACATCTCTATCTGCTTTTGACCAAGACATTTGAGCCATATCCATTGTCATACCTTGTATTAATTCTTTTTGGCATATTGCTTTGTAGAATGTTGGATAAGTATCTTTATATTTTTCTACTTGGTCGTTGATAAGATATTTGTCAAAACTCAACCAGTCGCCCAACTCATAATCTTCACTCATATAAAACTTCCTACCTTTTTCATTACGCATCAACATCATAAACTTGCCATCTCTTACCACAAAATCTAAACAACGGAATTTGTCGCCTTGATGTAGTGTAAGTGGTGTCTTTCTCCTCAAATCAATAACCGTTAACGGAAATTTATCACCACGAACAATGAACTCTCTATCTTTGTAATCTTTTTTCATCTTGTTGTAAAAACTCTCAACAACAAAAGGAAAGACATCTCTTTGTTCTTTTACTGGATATTTGTAATATATTGTATCATAACGATTAGGAATGGTTAGTTTAAGATATACATTAGTTAAATTAGCCCCATCAAAAGCAACATCAGCAACATAGAATGTTTTACCTTGTAGTTGTTTTCCTTTTGCAAGAGGGTAGTCGGTAAAAGAATATTTACGGCTATCATCTGAATAATTATACAATCTTGTGCCATTAAATAATCTTTCAAGTGTGGCATCAGTAACAACAGGTAAAGTAAGTCTTTGTCCAATCAATTCATCTGGCACAATAGCATAATTAGCATTGGTGTCATATTTTATAAGATTTAAATCATCATAAGAGTATTTGTTGTTTGGATACTCATTCTTGTTGTTGTTGAAATAAGACATAGGAGTGAATGGAAAATGATATTGATTATAAAAATTTTGGTAGTTGTAAAATATCGTATCATTTGTGCCTCCAATAAGTAGTTTCATAAAAGGATATTGCATCTTTTTGAAATTACGTTTATCTTCATCTGCCTTAAATATCTTGTTGTAAGCAAATTGGTCGGCAACATAATCAACAACAACAAACCAATTACCTTCAAGTTTTTTGATGTCTTCAATCTTCATACGAGAAAGTTTGTAGTATGTTATTTTTGTTTTGTCGCCTTCTTCATGTTTTGCAATAGAACCAACGAAGAAATAGTCCTTTAATTCATCTTTAACATTTTGAATATAAAGTGTTTGCCCTTTAAGATTGAAAGGTTTAACCATAAAAGACATATTTTGACTATAATCATTATAATTAAAATCAGGTAAGTTCTTGTAATCCTTTACTTGGGCAAATAAATTGCCTGAAATAAAGATTGTTACAAGAAATGAAATTGATATTTTAGTTATTTTTTTCATCATATTTACATAAAATCTATTTATAAATAATATTGCAAATATACGAAATATTTAAACAATAGTAACAATAAAAACACGTTTTTTTTATTAAGTAATGAAAAACTAAAATAACATAATAAAATGCAGGTAGATATTATTACACTTTTTCCATCTATGTTTGACGGTATATTTACGGAGAGCATACTTAAAAGGGCAATTGAGAAAGGTATATTAAAAGTCAATATTATTAATCTTAGGGACTATTCATTGAATAAGAATAAGAATGTTGATGATTATGCTTTTGGTCCTGGTGCTGGTATGGTTATGCAGATAGAACCTATTGATAACTGTTTGAGCAAAATACAAGATTTAACTAATCCTTTTGATGAAGTTATTTATACTGCTCCTGATGGTGAAAAATTTAATCAAAAGATGGCTAACGATTTGTCTTTAAAAAATCATATCTGTATTCTTTGTGGGCATTATAAAGGTGTAGATGAGAGAGTTAGAGAGCATTTCATTACGAAAGAGATTTCAATAGGTGATTATGTGCTTAGTGGAGGCGAGTTGGCGGCAAGTGTTATTGTGGATAGTATTGCAAGGCTTATTCCAGGAGTGTTGCACGATGAGCAATCGGCTCTTAGCGACTCTTTCCAGGACAATCTTATCGCTCCACCTGTTTATACCCGTCCAGCAGATTATAAGGGCTGGAAAGTGCCAGAAATACTTCTCAGTGGCAATGATAAAAAGATAGAGCAGTGGAATATTGAGCAATCCATTGAACGTACTAAACAAAGACGTCCAGAATTACTTAAATAGAGATTTTCTGTGTTTTGTATTCATCAAAGTCTAAGTATTAGTTATAAGTCGTTGATTTAGAAGTTACTGACAAAGTTGACACTCTAACAACCTGATAATGAGCATTGTCAATTTGTCAAACACCCTATATATAATATATATTGACAAAGGATTAATAAGAGTATAATTACAATAAATACTAAAGTATATTTTATTGTAGATTATACTCTCTGTTATTAAATTTTTTTTGTGATAGTATATAAGGGTGTATATAGTATTATAAGTGTGTATAGTATTATGATTATATTACCGCCCTTGATAGTATTATCACTTTTTTATCTCAACTAACTTATTCTTTGATAATTGGTATAATTGTTTTCTATCATTTTTGTATGATTAAAAAATATTTTATATATTTGCAAAATAAGTTGTTTAATGTTATTGCTGGTCGTAATCATGTGAGGTGATTATAGGATTTGCTTTCGTTGAACGATAGAAAAGGAGAATAGATGGAGAGGATTGCTATCTGCTATTAATAACAATATAAGCCATGACTGATAAAATATCAATACGATTTTTTGATGACCGTGAGGTGCGTGCTGTTTGGGACGATGAAAATGCCAAATGGTGGTTTTCTGTACTTGATGTGATAGCGGTGCTTAACAATCAGGACGATTACCAGAAAAATCGTAACTATTGGAAGTACCTAAAAGCCAAATTAAAGAGAGAAGGTAATGAATTGGGTAGTGCCACTACCCAGTTGAAATTATTGGCTCCTGATGGTAAGCGACGATTGACAAACGTACTAGATATGAATGGTGTGATTGCCCTTGCCAAAGAGTTTCCGAACAAAAACGTTAACCGCTTTATAGAATGGTTTACTTATTCCGATGAAACTATCGATGGAAAAAGCAAAAGCAAGGCGTACGCACTATGGGAAAGCACGTTTATCAATAGCATAGAAGTTGGGACTACCAAAGGTTTGCAGCAGATACATGCCTATCTGTTTGGTGGATTATATGATTTTGCTGGACAAATTCGCACCATAAACATTGCAAAGGGTGGCTTCCAGTTTGCTATGGCTCAATATCTGCCAGCAACCTTAGCAGATATAGAAAAAATGCCAACAACATCGTTTGATGAAATAATTGACAAATACGTAGAGATGAACGTGGCACATCCTTTTCGTGAGGGTAATGGACGAAGCACACGCATTTGGCTTGATATGATGCTTAAAACTCATATCTCAAAATGTGTGGATTGGAGTCTTGTGGATAAGAGAAAGTATCTTGATGCTATGACTCTTAGCGTGAATGATGCAACTTTCATCAAAAACTTGCTACGCGATGCTTTGACCGACAAAATAGACGACAGAGACACTTTTATGAAGGGGGTTGATTATTCATATTATTACGAGCAAGAAGATTAAACTACCTTAATCTTATAAGTCTTTTATTATAAATCTTGTTTGGGATACATATCGTTCCACCAAGATGAATCGTCTTTGAGATGTTTATTAAACCATGCAAAGATAGTGTTCTGCCATTTCGTACGCTTATTGAAATCTACAATACCGTGATTTTCTCCTTTGACTGTTACAAACTCCACTTCTTTGCCAAGTATCTTTAAGGCATTATAGAGTTGTATGCTCTCGCCAAGAGGTACATTAGTGTCAGAGGTGCCTTGCAAAAGTAATAATGGTTTAGTTATCTTGTTGGCATAGAAAAGCGGAGAGTGGTCGGTGTATAGACTTTTGTTGTTCCAAGGGTATGAGTCGGCAGAAGCAGCAGCAGAATATGAATAGCCCCAATAACCTTCGCCCCAATAAGAAGTTATGTTTGATATGCCAGCATGAGAAACAGCACAAGCAAAAATATTTGTTTTGGTCATCAAGTAGTCCGTCATAAAACCGCCATAACTTGCTCCCATACAACCTATTTTGTCTTTGTTTATATATGAAAAAGTATTGCAAAGTTTTTTTACGCCTTCAATGATTTCATCAGATGTGTAATCGCCCCAAGCATTTACATGGCGAGCAGCAAATTCTTGTCCCCAACCTATTGTTCCAGAAGGATTAATATCATAAACAATATAACCTTGTGTGGTATAAAGATAAGCCGAATAACGCATCTCAAAACTACGGTCTGTTGGTTCTGTGCCTCCATAATAATAAACAATCATAGGATATTTCTTTGTTTTGTCAAAATCTGCTGGATAATATATTCTGCCATCAATAATTGAACCGTCTTTTGCTTTGAAACTCCAATTAGTCATTTGTCCAATATTCATTCTTTGATAGGTGTCTTTCTTTGGAAAATAAACCTCTTGTGATGAAATATTATTAGAAACATTGTTAGCAAGAAAAACACGATTGGGTTTGTTGTAGTTTTCTCCATAATAAACGGCTGTTTGTTCGTCTTGACTAATAGAAAAGTTGTGAGTAATATCAACACCAAGATTGAGTTTATAATATTTATTGTCTTTGATATTGTAACGATATTCATTAATAGAATCTTTATCAATACAATTCAAATAAAGGTTGTCTTTCTTTACAATAACAGATGAAACACTTGGATTAAAATATTTTCCTATTGCCTTCACTTGTTTGGTTTTAAGGTTCATAAGATAAATTGATTGATTGAAAAGATTGCTTTTTTGACCTTTTTTTATGTTTAAACCAATGCCATTGAAAGCATCATTAGAAGCAAGAATGACAAGGTTTTCATTATCTATAAGATATTGCCCACTAATAACATAACCATCATCTTTAACAATGGTATCTATCTTCATTGTGTTTAAATCTATCTCATAAATAGAAGTGAAAGCAAATGGACGTTTAGTTATACTATCTTTTTTTATGGATACAAGAATCTTGTTGTTGTCTTGTGAGATATCGTTAAGATAAACAGAATGATAGCCATAAGTAAGAGGCGTTAAGGAATTGTCATCAAGGTTGTAAAGAGAAAGATTTGTCCTATCTCGCCAAGCAGGTATTCTATCATCGGGAAGATACATACGATGTAGGTCGTCTTTGGTGTTGTCGTTGGTCTCGGTAATAGAAAGGATAAACTGTTTTTCATTATTAAGAAAACTTATATCGCCAGAAGGAATGTTCTTAGCTATAAGTTTATTTGAGCCATCTTTTGGATTAAGAAAATAAAGGTCGTTGTCATCAACATAGTATAATAGACTTGATTTTGGTAACCAAGCAATAGAAGTGTTGTCTTCATCTTTATAAACTATTTTGTTGTCAGATACTTGACGTACTTCATAACGATAATCTTTGGTGCCGTCTTGTTTTGTATTGTAATATTTGGCAAGGTAGTAGTCGCCGTTGTTAGATATTGAAACAGAGTATGGATTTTCTCCACAAAGCATAGTGTTTAATGTTAAACCACTTTGAGTGTTTATTGTATTGTTGTTTGATGATGTATCACCGTAATAGATTGTTTTTAAATAATGGTTTTTCAATGAGTTGTCTTGTAATAAACGTATGCCAAAGATATGTTCTCCTGGAATCATACTTACTTCAAAACTAATATTTGTTTCGCTCAAAGAATCTTCTTTACTTAGTTTTTCGCCTTGTTTATTGTTGTCCATCGAAACTTTTGCATAATCATTAGTAAAAACCTCTATCTTGGCTTTTGTGAATTTACTGACAGATATTGAGAAATAATAAGTTACAAGAGAAAAAGCATTGTTTTTTCTGTTGTTGTTTATTATAAAGTCGTTGGATATGGTTGATGTTTTTAGTGAGTTATAATTATTAGGTATTTGAGGTGTGTGTAAAAAAGAAACAGGAGAGAAACTTTTGCCAAGAGTGTTGGTGGAATCAATGATTATTGGATTATTGAATTGATTGCTTTCACTTACTTTGTATTGATTTATTTGTGTTTGACTAAATAAAGAAAAGGTAGCAAACATACTTATTGCTACACAGATAAATGATTTTAGTGTATTCATTTTTTTTTTATGTTTTTTTTATTTTTTATACATTGGGATATAAACGAGTTTCTTTGTCTCGAAATATGTGTCATAGAAAAGTTTATTGACATCATATATTTTATAATAATGTTTGAAACTTTGCATTTCTTGGTCAATATCGCCACCTTTAAGATAAAGAATACCATTACGCATATAATGATTGCTTGTAAGGGATATGTGTCTTTTAACTAATTTATAAAATTCTGGTAGATTGCTAACCGCTCTTGAAATAACAAAATCATATTTATTTGTATCTTCCTCGCAACGCAATTGTTCGGCATTAACATTTTTTAGACCCAATTCATCAGCGATAGCCTTGACAACTCTAATTTTTTTACCAATACCATCAATAAGATGAAAAGAAACTTTTGGAAACAATATGCTTAACGGTATGCCAGGAAAACCACCACCAGTACCAACATCAAGAATCTTTGTTCTTTCGTTGAATGGACATACGCGAGCAATAGCCAAAGAATAGAGTATGTGATGAACAAAAATATTGTCAATATCTTTTCTTGAAATAACATTAATCTTTTCGTTCCATTCTTTATAAAGATTTGGCAACGCTTTAAACATTTCTAATTGCTCTTCCGTAATGAAAGAGAATAATTGTTTTAGATATACTGTATCTACATTAAGCATACAAATTGTTTTAAATAATTAATTAACTGAAATATTTACGTAAAAAATATGTTTTTATTGTGATTAAGAATTAATATTGTATCATAAAAGAACAATACATCAAATAAAAGGAAAAATAGGACAATGACTAAAAAAACAAAAAGGATTGAGTGCGAATACTCAATCCAGACGTTGTTATAAACAATTAAAAATTTTAAATTATGAATGTTTAGCGGAAAGTGAGGGATTCGAACCCCCGGACCTGTTACAGTCAGCGGTTTTCAAGACCGTCGCAATCGACCTCTCTGCCAACTTTCCGAGTGCAAAGATACAACTTTTTTTATTCCTACAAAGAAAAATTATATTTTTTTAATAAAAATAAATCTGTCTTTATTGAATATATCTTGTATGGTTTCGGTTTGATAAATTGATTTACTGAATATTAACGCTGTTTCTTTTGCAAGAGAATTGTTTATTTCTAAATATATTTTTCCGTCTTTTTTTAGATGCTCTCTTGCAAAAAACTCTATCTTCTCATAAAAAATAAGAGGGTTTTCATCACTCACAAACAAAGCAAGGTGCGGTTCATAGTTGAGAACATTATCTTTCATAAGACTTTTTTCGCTATCTTTAACATAAGGAGGGTTGCAAACAATAATATCAAACTCTTTGTCTGTTATTGGGCAATCATTTAAAACATCACATAAAAAGAAATTAACATTAAGATTATTGTTAGTGTTGTTTTGTTTGGCAATCTTTAAGGCTTGCTCGCTTACATCACAAGCAAAAACCTCACTGTCTATGTTTTTATTTAAACTAAGAGCAATACAACCACTTCCACAACAAATATCTATTATCTTTAATCCTTTCTTGTCTTTGTTTTCATTAATAATCAATTGACACATCTGTTCTGTTTCTGGACGAGGAATGAGCGTATCTTTGGTTATGTTTAATGAAATATTAAGAAAATCTACTTTGCCAATAATTTGTTGAATAGGTTTGTTGTGCTTCAAATCTTTTATGGCAAGAACAATATTAAGGAGTTCGGATTCATTAATAGTTTTGTCTTCAAATGCTAAAACATAGGCTGAGTTAATGTTTGCAAACTCTTGAAATAGAATAAAAACAAGACTTTTTATCTCTTCTTTGGTGTATGTGTTTTTTAACTCATCATAAGCATAAGAAACAATATCTTTTATTTTATTTGACTTTACTCTCATAATTTTTATGTAAATTTGCTTTTGCAAAAATACAAAAAAGAAATGATAGAAGACGATAAAAGATATATGAGCCGTTGTTTTAATTTGGCTGTTTTGGGAAAAAACAACGTTAGTCCTAATCCAAGAGTTGGAGCAGTGGTTGTGTATAAAGACAAGATAATAGGTGAAGGGTATCACAAAGAGTATGGCTTTTCTCATGCAGAAGTTAATGCGATAAACTCGGTTGAAGACAAATCACTATTAAAAGACTCTACTATTTATGTTTCATTAGAACCTTGTTGCCACTATGGAAAAACACCACCATGTGCAAAACTTCTTGTAGAAAGTAAGATAAAAAGATGTGTCATATCTAATTTTGACCCTAATCCAAAAGTGTTTGGAGGAGGAATGAAGATATTGAAAGATAATGATATAGAAGTTGTAACAGATGTGTTGAAAGAACAAGGAAGGTTCGTTAATAGAAGATTTTTTTGCAATCAAGAAAAAAAACGTCCATACATAATAATTAAGTATGCAAAGACTCTTGATGGTTTTATTGACGTGGATAGAAAAGAAAATAAAATCAAAGACAACTGGATAAGCAATGATGCGATGAAAGTGTGGGTGCATAAGCAAAGAAGTGATGAAGATGCTATTATGGTTGGTATGAACACGGTAATCAATGATAATCCAAAACTAAATATAAGATACTCTTTTGGTAAAAATCCTATTAGAGTTGTGATGGATAGAGATAATACGTTCAAAGAAAACACATCATTTAATATATTAGATAATTCTCAAAAGACAATAGTTTTCAATTATTTAGAAAATAAACAGGTTGGAGAAAATGAATATATACAAATAGAAGAGAATAACAAACAAGAAGAACAAATACTAAACATTCTTTTTGAAAAAGGTATTGGCTCAATAATCATTGAAGGAGGCAAGAAAACAATAGAGAAGTTTATAGAAAAAAATCTTTGGGACGAAATGAATATTATTATAGGAAATAATATGTTTTATAGCGGAACAAAAAGTCCTATTATCCCTTATTATACATACAATAACGTAGAACAAATAGGAGATAATAGGATTGAATATTTTTATAATAAAAATGCTTTCTAAACTATTTCTTTACCATTAAGAAATACTCTATCTATTTTGTTTTCACCATAGAAATATGGCATATATTCTATCGTTGGAATATCTTTTGTTATATAGAAGTTTGCTTTCTTGCCTTTGCAAATACTTCCAAGTTCATCAACAACATCCATAGCGTAAGCAGAGTTCATCGTTGTTGCATTCAAGGCTTCTTGTGGAGTTAGTTTGTAATTTACACAAGCAAAAGTAAGTATTAATTGCATATTACCACTTGGAGAAGAACCTGGATTGAAATCAGATGCCATCGCAATAGGAAGTCCTGCCATTATCATATCTCTTGCTGGACAATACTTCATATTTAAGAAGAAAGCAGCACCTGGAAGTATGGTTGGCATAGTTTGAGAGGCTTTCAAACAAGCAATCTCTTTCTTTCCTGTATATTCAAGATGATCAACCGAAAGAGCATTGTATTTTACTCCAACTTCTATACCACCCGAATAATCTAATTCATTAGCATGTATTTTTGGTTTTAGTCCATATTTCATACCAGCAAAAAGCATACGGTCTGTTTGTTCTACGGTGAAGAAACCTTTATCACAAAAGACATCAATAAACTCAGCAAGGTTTTCTTGTGCTACCTTTGGAATCATCTCATTAATAACTTTATCAACAAAGCCATCTACATTATCTCTATATTCTAATGGCACACCGTGAGCACCAAGAAAAGTAGATTTGATTGTTAATGGAGAATTTTCTTTAAGTTTTTTTATTACACGGAGCATTTTCAACTCGGCTTCGGTTGTAAATCCATAACCAGATTTTATTTCAACAGCACCAGTTCCCATCTTAATCATAGAGTTGAGTCTTTGCATAGCATCATCGTAAAGTTCTTCTTCCGATGCTTTTTGCACTCTTAGAGCAGAATTAACAATACCTCCACCACGCTTTGCAATCTCTTCATACGAAAGACCTTTTATCTTGTCAATATATTCTATTTCACGACTTCCAGAATAAACCAAATGTGTGTGAGAATCGCAAAAAGAAGGTAATACAAAACGGTTTTTGGCATCTATTTCTTTATCAAACTTTTCTTTTGGACAATCATTCATAGTGCCAAAATCTTCTATCTTATCATCATTAACAAGTAGGTATGCGTTGTCTATTGAAGGCAATTTTGCCATATCTTCTCCGCATACTGCAAGTCGTTTCTTATCTTCTACTTGAACAAGGCTTTTTATGTTTTTAATTAGTGTTTTCATCTTAGTACATATTTTTTATTAGTGCAAAGATATAAAATTATTTTTAATTAAAAAGACTTGTTGAAATAAAACGAAAGAACTATTTTTGAATGAAGATTAATTACATATTAATATTGTTGAGAAAATTATTATTCTTTGGAAGAAAAGACGATACCGCAAGATATATTCCAAAAATAATCAGTATACCTCCAACAACTCTATTGATTATTGTAATCACATTGTCGGTAAGGAAACGTTTTAATTCATTTGATATAGCACATTTAAGAATATCCATACCAAGATTGGTTAAAAGAATGGATACAAGAAAAATTATTTGTTCAGAACGTTTGCTATAACTATTAGATAAACCAATAGGTATTAACCAATAAAGCCAAGTACCAGGATTAGCAATGTTAAACAAAAAGCCTTTCATCATATATTTGACTTGTATTTTTGATTCAGGTACTAAACTGTGAGTAGTTGGAGTAATATGTTTTCTTGTGCCGGTATATAAACCAAAAGCAATGATGACAATACCACCAATGATTGAGATTATTTTTTGGGCTTGATTGGTTTCAAATACGGCAGATAAACCATACCAAGCAACAAATACCATAAATATATCACTTAAAGATATTCCAAAAGCAAGATGAGAACCACAACGAAATCCTTTGCTTATACTTGTTTGAAGCAAAGAAAAGAATGCTGGTCCAACCATAAGAGATAGAGTTAAACCAAATAGTATTCCCTGAGTTATAATATGAAACATCTGCATATATTTTTTTATTCTAATTTTTTATTGCGTTTGCAAAAATACAATAAAACTTTTGAAAAAAAAAAGAGTTAATAAAATATTATCAAAATAAATAAATAGTTTTTCGTTTTATCAAAATAGAAAGAGATTGTAATAGAGAATGAACGCAAAAAATGAATATAAATTTAAAGTGTAAAAGATAAGAATAATTGACAAATATAAAACTTTGAAATCATATGAGTTAGAAAAATAAGATTGAAAAATAATAAAAGAAAAAATAGAATTAAAATTATTAAAAATTAGAAAAGTTATATATTGTTTGAAAAAAAAATTATATGTTTGCAAACTGAAAATATAATTTAACTATAAACGTTAATAAATCATTATTGTATAACAAACTAATAAATAGTAAAATATTATGAATACAGAAAATGTTGAACAACCTATTAATCAAGAGCAACAAGAAATTAATGAACAAGCAGTTGAGCAAGAAAAAGTTTCATTAGATGTTATGATTGCTGAGTATTCTCAAAAGACAAGAGAAGAATTATTACAAGAGATTAAGAATCTTTTGGATAAAGGAGATTTTGAGCAAATGAAATCCAGAATACCTTTAATTAATAATGCTTTTAATAACTTGCCAAAACCAAAAGTAGAAAAAGTTGAGAATAATGAAGATGATACACAACAAACAAAACAAGAAGAAGTTAATCAAGAAGATGAAATAGAAACATCTTTTAGACAACTATACAATATATATAAGGAGAAAAGACAAGAATATCAACAAAAGGAAGAAGAACAAAAAGAAAACAATTTTAAGAAAAAACAATCATTATTAGAAGATTTGAAAAAATTGTTGGATAGTGAGCAAACATTAAAAGAGATATATGATGAGTTTAATGCTATTCAAGAGAAATGGAAAGAGATAGGTAATGTGCCTCACAATGAAGTTAATAATCTTTGGGAAAATTATCACTTTTTAATGGATAAGTTCTATGAGAAAGTTAAAATAAACAAAGAGTTGAGAGACTTAGATATGAAGAAAAACCTTGAATCAAAAATAGAATTATGTGAAAAGGTTGAGCAGTTGTTGTTGGTAGAGGATATAAATGAAAGTTTTTCTCTTTTACAAGAATATCACAAACAATGGAAAGAAATAGGACCAGTGCCAAGTGATAAGAATGATGAGATATGGGAAAGATTTAAGAGAGCATCAGATGCAATAAATACAAGAAGAAGAGAATTTTATGAGCAAAAGAAAGGTGAGATAGAAGAAAATATTAAACAAAAGAATGATTTAATAGAAAAAGTGAGTAAAGTTATTGCCAATGAGTTCAAAACAATGGGAGATTGGAATAAGGCAACAGAAGAGATTAAACAATTGTTTGATTCATGGAAAACAATAGGGATTGTACCAAGAAAAGACAATGAAGTTTTGTGGGCAAAGTTTAAGACGATGATAGATGGATTTTACTCATCAAGAAAAGAGGCAATGAGCAGTTTAAGACAAGAAGAGGACGAAAATCTAAATAAAAAGATTGCTCTTTGTGTTAAGGCAGAAGAGATTGCTAAAAGAACAGATTTTGACCAGGCAACAAAAGATATTAAACAACTACAAGAAGATTGGAAAACAACAGGATTTGTTAAAAGAGCAGTTGGAGAAAAAGTTTGGACAAGATTTCGTGCTGCATGTGATGAGTTCTTCAAACAAAAGAGTGAGAGCTATTTGAAAACACATCAAGAAGTTGTTGATAATATTAAAAAGAAAGAAGATTTGCTTGAAGAATTGAAAAATCATACATTTACTGAAGATAAACAAGAAAATGTTAATACATTAAAAGATTTTCAGAAACGTTGGTTTGAGATAGGTTTTACTCCAAGGATTGAAAGAAAAAAACTACAAGAAGAATGGGATAATGTTATTAATGCCAATAGAGATAAGTTGCAAATAACAGCAGAAGAGATAGCAAGCAGAAATTCTAATAATAATAAGAGAAATATTAACACAGTAGTAGAATCTGCAAGCAAGAATATTCAACGTAGAATAAAAGAAATAGATAATGAAATCATTCAGTTGGAGAACAATTTGGGTTTCTTTGCAAATAGTAAGAATGCAGATATATTAAAGAAAGAATTTGAAGCAAAGATAGACAAATTGCGTAAAGAGAAAAATGATTTTATCAATAAGATGAAAGCAGAAGATACAAATAATGAGCAACAAGAAAGTAGTGATAATTTAGAAAAAACAACAGAAAACACAGAAAATAATTAAAAAATTGTTGTTGTTTCTAAAAAAAGTAGTATTTTTGCAAACTCAAAGTAAAAAATAAATAAAAAAGAATAAAATAAATTAACGATAATGAAGAAAGATATTCATCCAAAGGATTATAGATTATGTGCTTTTAAGGATATGTCAAATGAACAAGTTTTTTTAACACATTCATGTGCAAGCACAAGAGAAACAATAGATATAGATGGAACAACTTATCCACTTATTAAATTGGAAATTTCAAATACATCACATCCATTCTTTACAGGAAAAGTAAAATTAGTGGATTCAGCTGGTAGAGTTGATAAATATATGAACAAATACAAGAATCGTAAACCTCTTGGAAATATAGAAAGTAAATAATTTTTATTCTTAATAAAAGAGTAAAAAAGAGTTTATTTTTAATAATAACAATCATATAAGCAGGTGTTTTTCCATTTAATTTTGGATAAATACTTGCTTATATTTTTGTATAACAACTTAATTTACAACAATTATATATAAAAAAATAAAAAAAAGTGAGATAAAATTAGGTGTTTTTATAAAAAAATTCTTATTTTTGTAACTAAATAAATAAAAAAGAGTATAAATATAAAAAGAAATTGCAATAATAACTTTAAAATAAAACATAGTTATGAATTATATATTATTTGACGACTCAGTTAGAGAAACATTGAAGCCATTAACATATACAAGACCAGTATGTGAAATCAGAGTGGGTATAATGACAATTAGAGAAAAATGGGAAAAATACCTTAATACAAAAACATCTACTTTTACTGAGGATTATTTATCTGTTAAGTATCCAATAGAATTAACAGATGCAATGATGTTGATAAATGGTTCTATTTGTCCAGTACCAGAAATGGTTAAAGTTATAAAAAAAATGACACCAGGACAAACTCTTGTGTGCTATAATGATGTTATTGCAATGTATAAGACAAAAGAAGGTTTTTTGAGTGAAGAAGATGATAATGGTGAGAAGATTGAATATAAAGGAGAGTTTGTTAAATTAAAGAGCCTTTGTGATATATTCCTTTTAAACGATAGCGAGATAAGAAAAGATTTTGAAATATTGACAAATGGAAGAAAAAGTCAAAAACTTAGTTCTACAAATACAGTGTTGGGTAAGGATATATTTGTTGAAAAAGGAGCAAAGGTAGAATGTGCAACATTAAATTCAACTACTGGACCAATATATATAGGTAAGGATTGTGAGATAATGGAAAATGCAGCAATTAGAGGACCTTTTGCAATGTGCGATAATTCAATAGTAAGACTTTCTGCAAAGATTTATGGAGCAACAACACTTGGACCATATTGTAAGGTTGGTGGAGAATTGGAAAATGTTGTTATGTTTGGTTATTCAAATAAAGCACATGATGGATTTTTTGGTAATTGCGTTATAGGTGAGTGGTGTAATATAGGTGCGGATAGTAATGCTTCTAATTTAAAAAATACTTATGAAGAGGTAAGACTTTGGAGTATTGAAAAGAATACGTTCGTTCCAAGTGGCACAATGTTTTGTGGAACAATAATGGCAGACCATTCAAAATGTGGTATAAATACAATGTTTAATACAGGTACAGTTATTGGAGTTAGTAGCAATATTTATGGACATGGTTATCAAAGAAATTATATACCTTCATTTGTATGGGGAGGAAATAGTGGTATTAAGGTTTATGAAGTAGAAAAAGCAATAGAAGTTGCAGAAAAAGTTGAGAAGAGAAGAGATATGGAAATGTCAGATGACGATAAAAGAATTTTACTTCATGTTTATAGATTAACATTAAAGAATAAAAGGCAGAGATAAGAAAGATAAAATAGAAAATGGATTTAGATAAGAAAAGAATAAATTTACAAAACTTATTAGCATCAAGCGATACTGAAATACTTCCAATACTATCAAATAGTTCACAATTAACTGAAGATGATTTAGATATTAAAATACCAGACGAAATACCAATACTTCCATTAAGAGGTAATGTGTTTTTTCCTACAATTTTGATGCCTGTTACAGCAGGAAGAAGTAAGTCTATATCATTAATAAAAGATGCTTATAGGAATAAACTTATAGTTGGAATAGTATCACAAAAAACAGATATAGAAGAACCAAAGACAGAAGATGTTTTTACTGTTGGCACATTTGCAAGAGTTGTTGAAACTTTCACTATGCCAGATGATAGTTTGATGGTTATTCTTCAAGGTTTGGATAGATTTAGTTTTTTGTCTTTTACAAACAATGAACCTTATTGGAAAGGTACTTATGAAAAAAATCCAGATTCTTGTAGAAAACTTCCAAGAAATGCTAACATATTAGCATCTACTTTGAAAGATATGTATATGAATCTTTTGAAGATAACACCTAATATTCCACCAAATCTACTTCTTGCTCCAAAAAATATTAAGAGTCCTTATTATTTATTGAATTATGTTGCATCACAATTAAACATATCTTTAAAAGACAAACAGAAACTTTTAGAGATAAATGATTTTACAAAAAGAATGAATAAAGTTCTTGGCTATCTTAGTAAGGAGATACAAGAACAAGAAGTTAAACTTCAAATTCAACAAAAGGTTTCAACGGATATAGATAAGCAACAAAGAGAATATTTTCTTAATCAACAACTTAAAACAATTCAAGAAGAACTTGGAGGCAATCCTTCCGAACAAACAATCAAAGAATTGAAAGAGAAATCCAAGAAGAAACATTGGAATGATAATATTCAAGAGATTTTTGATAAGGAAATAAAGAAACTAAGTAATATTCATAGTAGCAGTCCGGACTATTCAGTTGAGTTGAATTATATTAATTTCATATTAGATTTGCCTTGGAATGAAACCAGCGAAGATAATTATGATATAGCAAAAGCAAGGAAAGCATTAGATGAAGATCATTATGGACTTGAAAAAGTTAAGGAAAGAATAATAGAATATCTTTCTGTTTTGAAAGTTAAAAAGAATATGTCTTCACCAATAATATGTTTGGTAGGGCCTCCGGGAGTTGGAAAGACTTCACTTGGAAAAAGTATTGCAAGAGCGATGAATAGAGAATATATTCGTATAGCACTTGGTGGAGTAAATGATGAAAGTGAGATAAGAGGGCATCGTAGAACGTATATTGGAGCAATGCCAGGAAGAATACTAAAATCTCTTTCAAAAGTTAAGTCATCTAATCCTGTTTTTGTGCTTGATGAAATAGATAAGATAATGGGAATGAGTGTTAATGGAGATCCAGCAGCAGCAATGTTGGAAGTTTTGGATCCAGAACAAAACACAGCCTTTCATGATAATTATCTTGATATTGATTATGATTTATCAAACGTTATGTTTGTAGCAACTGCCAATAGTCTTTCAAGTATTCATCCAGCACTTATAGATAGAATGGAAATAATAGATATTTCTGGTTACATAGAGCAGGAGAAATTAATGATAGCAAAGAATCATTTGATTCCAAATAATATTAAAAATAATGGAATAAAAAGGAGTCAAATAAGTTTTTCTGATAAAGTTATTAGCAATATTATAAATAATTATACAAGAGAGTCAGGAGTAAGACAACTTGATAAAGTTATAGCAAAAATAGTTCGTCATCGTGTTGTTGAGATTGCAGAAGAAAAAACATATAAGAAAGCAATAAATGAGAATGAACTTCAACCAATACTTGGACTTCCAACAGCATATCATGATTTAAGACTTGAAGAAGATTATGTTGGAGTTGTAACAGGATTGGCATGGACAGAAGTTGGAGGAGAAATACTTTTTGTTGAGTCTTCTACTTGTAAAGGTAAAGGAGATATACATTTAACAGGTAATCTTGGAGATGTAATGAAAGAATCTGCTGCTTTGGCATATGAATATTTAAAGAGTAATAGCGATAAATGGAATATTGATAATAAGATATTCAATGAATATGATCTTAATGTGCATTGTCCAGAAGGAGCAACACCAAAAGATGGACCTTCTGCTGGTATAACAATGTTTACTGCAATGTTAAGTGCATTTACAAATAGAAAAGTAAAACACAATTTTGCGATGACAGGTGAAATAACTCTTAGAGGAAAAGTGCTTCCTGTTGGAGGAATAAAAGAAAAGATTCTTGCTGCTAAACGTTCTAAGATAACAGATATCGTTCTTAGTGAACAAAATAAAAGAGATATAGAAGATATAAATCAAATATATCTTGAAGGTATGAACTTCCATTATGTTGATCATGTGAGTGAAGTACCTCAATATGTGTTAAAATAAAACAATATTAAATAACTTTAAAATAAAATTTATGCTACAACAGCAAATATCAAAGATAATAATTTCATTAATAATTATAGGAGTAGTTGTTTTTTTAGCATTCTTTATAGACAAGAAACATAAGAAAGAAAGAGTTGAAGGAAAACAAGTGAAAAAAAATTATCTAACAAAAACAGGTAGTATAATATTTTATGTGTTTATGTTATTTCTATTAATACTTTTTCTTGTGTTATATATTAAATGGAGGAACTTATAAATATATGTTTGATGTTGATAAGATTAGAGAGGATTTTCCAATACTAAAACAAAAGGTTAGAGGCAAACAAAATCTTGTATATTTTGATAATGCAGCAACAACTCAAAAACCATTGTCTGTTATTAATTCTATTGTTGATTATTATACAGAAATAAATAGTAATGTTCATCGTGGTGTTCATTATTTAAGTGGTTTGGCTACTGATGAATTTGAGAAAAGCAGGCAAAAAGTTAAAGAATTTATCAACGCTCAATCAACACAAGAGATAATTTTTACTCGCGGAACAACAGAAAGTATTAATCTTGTGGCAAATGCTTTCTCAAAAACATTTCTTTCAAAGAATGATCAAGTGATAATAACAGAAATGGAGCATCATTCAAATATTGTTCCATGGCAAATAGCAAGAGATGAGTTTGGTTTTACATTAAAATATGTTTCATTTGATGAGAAAGGAGTTCTTAATCAAGAAGAACTTTTTTCAATGATAAATGAAAATACTAAACTTGTTGCATTAACACATATAAGTAATACTCTTGGTACAATCAATCCAATAAAAGAAATAATAGATTTTTGTCATAAAAAGAATGTTAAAGTTCTTATTGATGGAGCACAAGGCATAGCACATACACAAGTTGATGTTCAAAAACTTGATTGTGATTTTTATTGTTTTTCAGGGCATAAGATATATGCACCAATGGGCGTTGGAGTTATGTATGGCAAAAAAGAATTACTTGAAAATATGGCAGTATATCAAGGTGGAGGTGAAATGATAAAAGAAGTTACGATGGAGAAAACCACTTTTAATGAATTACCATATAAATATGAAGCAGGAACACCAAGTGTGGCTGATGTTATTGGATTAAAATATGCTTTGGATTATGTAGATAAGATTGGTATGAAAGATATAATATCTTATGAAGACTATCTTATGGAATACACAACAGAGCAATTGCAAAAGATAAAAGACATAAGAATAATAGGGCAGAGTAAAGAAAAAAGTTCTTGTATTTCTTTTCTTTTAGGTAATATTCATCATCTTGATGTTGGAACGCTTTTGGATATGCAGGGTATTGCCATTCGTACAGGACATCATTGTGCAGAACCTGTTATGCAACATTTTCATATAGAAGGAACAGATAGAGTTTCATTCTCTTTTTATAATACAAAGCAAGAAGTGGATATTTTCATTAAAGGGTTGTTGAAAGCACAATCTATGTTGATGTAAAATTTATGGACGAGTATCTTACAATAGAAACTACTTCTAAGGCGGAATATAAAGAAAAACGTAGTCGCTTTATTGCTTTTGCTTTTCCAGTAAACGATATTCAACAGGTTAAACCAATAATAGATGATATAAAGAATAAATATTTTGATGCTCGTCATCATTGTTTTGCCTATAAAATAAATGAAGGAGAAACTATAAATAAAAGAGTTTTTGATGATAGAGAGCCTTCACATACTGCGGGTGATATGATTTATTCTGCAATAGAGAGTAAGAACATAACAAATATTCTTATTGTTGTTGTTAGATATTTTGGTGGAACACTTCTTGGTGCGAGCAATTTGGCAAGAGCATATCGTCAAGCAGCCATTGAATCAATAAACAACGCAACAATAATAACTAAAACAATTGAAGAAACAATAATATTTAAGTTCTCGTACAATGTTGTTTCTCAGGTTAATAAGTTGTTGAAAGAAAATAATTTTGATAAATCATCATACTCATATCAATCAGATAATATAATAAAATTGAGTGTAAAGAAAAGCAGAAAAGAAAGCATAATAAAGTCTTTACAAACAATCTTTGGAATAGAAATTCTTTAAAAAAATAGTTCTTTATTCTATTAAAATATAATGAAGAAATATTTCATTATAATGAAGAAATAATTGAAAAAAACGAAGATATAGCAGAATGGTTATAAAGTATAATTAAATGTTAATACAAAATCTGTTGTTTTGAAATCAACATCATCATAGTTTTCATAATGAGTGTGTCTTAAAAATTGACGATTTCTTAATACTATGCTCCATCTTTTGTTTGAAAGATAAGTTATGTATGGCGATATGACAGTAAGACGAGAGTTTCCTTTGTCGCCTTGCGTACTATTAAAGCCTTTTTGTGAAGTTTCTTTCCATGTATAAATATGATAGTTTTCAACGCTTAAATCAAAACTTAATTTCTTATTAAATGTTATTCCTCCATAAGTTTTTATACTGAAACCACTGCCAAGATTATAATCTCTTTCGTTTTCAAAGAAGTGGTCTGTTATGTTTCCTCCAAGAACAATACCGTTGGCATAAAGAGTACTGCGTAAAGAAAATGGTATTTTTTTATTATCAAAGTGCTTATAAAACAAAATTCCTGGTCCATATGCTACTGCTTCTGATATTCTGTAAGGAGAAACTGTTTCATTTTTAGAATTTTTTATTGAAGAATTATAAAAATCAAAATGTTGAAATAGTCCTGTTGTTAAAGAAAAGTCATCATTGTCTGAATTGTCAAGATTTTTTCCCCATAATATTCCCATAGCATTAATTTGAGAAACAAGAGGTTGATGAGATAATAAATCAAAATCACAGTTAAGAGTAAACCATTCATAAGGTTTATAATATGTACCATAAGATTCTTTAAAAGGTTCTCCATATATAATATTGAAACCTAAATTAAGACTTGTTTCGCCTTGTTTTGATTTTCCGTATTCAGATAAAAATCTCCCACCAGTAAAAACGTTAAAATATACAGGTACATAATTAAATGTTCTTCCTTTGCAATGTTGAATAGTAAAACTTTCTTTGTTTAACAATCTATTTATTCCTCTTACGGGAGAGATGCAGGCAACTATTAATTCTCTACAAAAACGGTCAAAACCTCTTGTTGTATTGTCAATGAATAAATCAGATAATCTAAAAGTTATTTCACCTAAACAAATACCTCCAAGTGTTGTTGCATACAAATCATTCATTGAAGGCAATTCGTTTTCCATACAATATTCCCACATCAAACTACCACCGAAAGCATATGGAACAGATTGCCAAAAAGATAAACCATTAGAACGAGCAGCATTGAAATAAAGACTACCATGATAGGGGTGCGCTAAAAGATTTGTTGAAAACTTATCAGTATCCCACACAGGAAAATATGAAAGATTATGTTTTATTGTTTTAAAACTTATTTTTGCAAAGTCTTCATTCATTATAAAATCATTAAATCCCCAAACAAACATATTAGTAGAAAACACTTCCGTTGCTGCTAATAATGGTCTTTTTTTTATTTGAGAACAA
The DNA here is from genome assembly GCA_022482545.1 of Bacteroidales bacterium. Lineage (GTDB taxonomy): Bacteria > Bacteroidota > Bacteroidia > Bacteroidales > P3 > Scybalousia_A. Next base: position 5,648 of record JAKVOZ010000004.1, on the reverse strand, counting down.
CTATCACTAATATATTTTCTTACATCATTTTCTGATGTGATAACTTGTTGAGATTTTGAATGAATGTTAAAACATAACAAACAAAATCCTAACAAGTAAAATCTTTTGTGTTTCATAATGAAAGTGTTTTTTTTACAATAAAAACAACTATATATTTTATTTTAATTCAATATTTCTAACAATTCACTAACTTTTGGAGAAAGAATGATTTCAGTACGGCGGTTCTTTGCTCTATGTTCTGGTGTTTTGTTATCAACAAGGGGCATATATTCACTTCTACCACAAGGAAGAATACGTGTTGGACTAATACCTGTGTTGTCAAGGAGTGTTTTTGTTATTGATGTTGCTCTCATAACACTAAGGTCCCAATTATCTTTTACTTGATTTTTGCCAACAAGAGGAACATTATCTGTATGACCTTCAACCATAATGTCAATATCAGGATTATTGCCCAAAACAACAGCAATCTCTTGCAATGCTTTTATTCCATCTTTGCTTACTTGCCAAGAACCAGAAGAAAACAAAAGTTTTTCTTCCATAGATACATAAACTTTACCATGTTTTGTTTCAATTGTTAGTCCTTTATCCTTAAATCCAAGTAAGGCATCTTTAAGTTTGTTTTGTATGTTTTTTAATTCTTTGTCTTTCTTTGCAAGTTGAGCATTCATCTTCTTCATCTGCTCTTGATTTTGAGTATATTCTTGTTTTAAACTATCAAGATTTTTTTCTTTTTGATTAAGTTCCATCTCTTTTTGATAAAGTTCGTTGTTCAATTGTTGAAGATTAGAACTTTTATCTTTTAATATCTCATTTATCTTACTATTAGAAACAGATAATTGTTGTCTTAATTCGTTGTTCTGTTTAACGTATGATTTTATATCGTTATTTATTTTTTCGTTTGTTTTTGTTTGAAGAGAAAGATTTTTGTTGCAATTTTCCAACTGTTCGCTCAAAGAAGATATTTTTGATTCGTTCTCTGTGTTCTTCATTTGCAAAGCAGATAGTTTTTCACTGCAATCTGCATTGTCTTTCATCATCTTGTTGTATTTTTTTGTTGAGACACAACTACATAATAAACATACTGTTGATAATAATACAATTGTTTTTTTCATATCTTTAATTATTTTATTGTTAAACTAATAGGACAGTGGTCGGAATGATAAACATCAGAAAGAATATCAGCAGATATTATTCTATCTTTCATCATTTTGGATACCATACAATAATCTATTCTCCAACCTTTGTTCTTACTTCTTGAATTGAAACGATAACTCCACCAAGAATAAGAATCTTTTTTATTTGGATTTAGAAAACGGAAACTATCAATAAAACCACTATCAATAAAATCTCCTATCCATTGTCTTTCTTGTGGAAGAAAACCAGAATGATTTGCATTACCTTTTGGGTCGTGAATATCTATTGCTTGATGACAAATATTATAATCTCCGCAGAAAATAATGTTTGGTATTTCTTTTTGGATATTAATAGCATAAGACTGAAAATCTTTTAACCATTTCATCTTAAAATCTTGTCTTTCTTGACCACTTGTACCAGAGGGGTGATAAACACTAACAACAGAAACATCATCAAAATCGCATCTAATCATTCTACCTTCATCATCATATTCTTTTATTCCCATACCATAAGTTACTTTTTTAGGGGTAAGTTTAGTTATTATTGCCACACCGCTATAACCTTTCTTTTTAGCAGAAAAACTATAACAATCATAACCTATCGTTTTGAAATCCAAAGCAGGTATTTGGTCTTCTTGTGCTTTTGTTTCTTGGATACAAACAACATCGGGTGAAAGTTTTTCAAGCCAAAGCAAAAAACCTTTACTCATTGCTGAACGTATGCCATTAACATTATAGGAAATTATGTTCATAAAATTTTTATCTTTTTCTTTTAACTGTGCAAAAATAACATAATTACAAGAATAAAAGTAAGAATATGATTAAAAAAAATTATTTTTTATTTTTTTTCTTCTTAATTTTTGACAATAAAATCATATATTTGCAATGTGAAATATTGGGAAAAAATAGTAAGTAACGAAAAATTAAGAAAATATTATAAGAAGTTTTTGATATGGGAGGTTAAGCATCTATCTCTTATGCAGAAACTTGTAATCATTTCTTTAATAGTTGGTATTTGTTGTGGTTTGGCAGCAGTACTATTAAAGAATACGGTTGCATATACATATAGTATTATATCAAGATTTACATGGTTTTCTGCGGATAGAGGAAATATATTGTTCCTTCTTTATCCAATGATAGGTATTGCATTAACGGTTTTGGTTATTAAGTTTTTTGTTAAAGATGATTTATCTCATGGAGTAAGCAAGGTTATGTATGCAATGTCAAGAAATGACGGTAAAATAAAAACACATAATTGTTGGTCTTCTATGGCAACATCATCAATAACAGTTGCTTTTGGAGGTTCTGTTGGATTGGAGGCACCAATTGTTTTGACGGGAAGTGCAATAGCATCAAACATAGGTAATCTTTTTAGAGTAGATAAGCATATAAAAATAATATTGTTGGCTTGTGGAGCAGCAGGAGCAATAGCGGGAGTATTTAAAGCACCTATCGCAGGCATATTGTTTGCTTTTGAAGTTCTTATGCTTGATATGACAATGGTCGCAATCATACCTATGCTTATCTCTTCGTTATCGGCAGCAATGATTTCCTACTTTTTTTTAGGACAACAAGCAGAGTTCTCTTATATTGTTAATACTCCATTTGAATTAAATAAAATTATACCATATCTTTTCCTTGGAATAATGTCAGCAATAGTGTCTTTGTATTTCTTAAAAATCAATAGTTTTGTGTCAAGTGTTTTTGGAAAGATGTCAAAAGTGTGGAAAATAATAATAGGAGGTGTATTGTTAGGTGTTTTGGTTTATATTTTTCCACCACTATTTGGAGAAGGTTATCCAGCATTAACAAAACTTTTGAATAATGATATGTCATCATTGTTAGAAAATAGTTTCTTTCACTCAAATAGTAATAAAACATATTTAATCTTTATTGTTGTTGGTTCAATAATAATTTTAAAAGCATTTGCAACTGCAATAACATGTTCTTCTGGTGGTGTGGGTGGTGTTTTTGCTCCATCTTTGTTTATTGGAGGTTTTGTTGGTTTCTTAGTTGCAAGATTAGTAAATCTCAGTGGATTATTTGTTGTAGCAGAAAGTAATTTTGTTCTTGTAGGTATGGCATCTGTTATGGCAGGAGTAATGCATTCGCCACTTACTTCAACCTTCCTTATTGCAGAAATAACAGGTGGATATGCCTTATTTACTCCACTTATGATTGCTTCAACAATATCATATCTTGTAGTAAAACCAATACACAAATATTCTATTTATGCAGAGGCTCTTGCTAAACGAGGTGATTTAATGACGCATAATAAAGATAAGACAGCATTGAGATTTATTGATAAAACAAAACTTTTAGAAACTAATATATATAAACTTTCAATAAATAGTACTTTACGCGATGTTGTTCATGCGGTAGAGGTGTCTTCAAGAAGTTTTTTCCCTGTTGTTGATGATGATAATAATTTTAAAGGGGTATTAGTTCTTGATGATGTTAGAGGACTTTTGTTTCATCAAGAATATTATGACAAAATATTAGTGAGAAGTTTTATGCGTTATTCTCCATTTTTCATTGCAGATATTAATGAATCAATGGAAGAAATAATACAGAAATTTAAAGGTGTTGATAGATACACGATAATGATTGTTGATAAAGGCAAATTTGTTGGTTGTATGTCAAGAGCAAACGTGTTCTTGGCTTATCAAAGATATATAAGCGAATCGTCTGACGAATAAATATAAAATAAAAGAATTAAAAAATATAAATATAAAATGAAAATAGCAGTTGTAGGAGCTACAGGATTGGTCGGTAGTGTGATGTTGAAAGTTTTAAATGAAAGAGGTTTTGCAAATCAAGAGATAATTGTAGCAGCATCGAGCAAGAGTGTTGGCAAACAAATACCTTTTGCAGATAGATTATTAACAGTTGTTTCTGTTGAACAAGCAATAAATAGTAATTGTGATTATGCAATATTTTCTGCTGGTAGTGGTGTTTCAAAACAATATGCACCTATGTTTAAACAGCACAACACAACAGTAATTGATAATTCTTCTTGTTGGAGAATGGATAAAGATTGTCCGCTTGTTGTTCCAGAAATAAATATTGATGCAGTAAAAGATAGTGATAGAATAATTGCTAATCCCAATTGTTCTACAATTCAAATGGTGTTGGCTCTTTATCCATTAGATAAAGCATTTGACATTAAACGTATAGTTGTTTCAACATATCAAAGTATAACAGGAACAGGAATAAAGGCTGTTAAACAATTGGAGGCAGAAGAAAAAGGTTTGCCATGTGAAAAAGCATACGTATATCAAATACATCATAATGTTTTTCCTCACGGTGGAGATTTTTTGGAGAATGGTTACACAACAGAAGAAGAAAAACTTGTTAATGAAACAAGAAAAATTCTTTCAAAACCAGAAATACGTGTTAGTGCAACAGTTGCAAGAGTTCCTGTCAAAGGAGGACATAGTGAATCTGTAAATATAGAATTTAATAAACCATTTGATATTAAAGAAGTTTATTCTCTTTTAGAACATACTCCTGGCATAACAGTTATGGACGATATAAAAAATAATATTTATCCAATGCCAATAATAAGTGAAGGAAAAGATGATGTATTTGTTGGAAGGATAAGAAGAGATGATACATTGGATAATGGTTTGAATATGTGGGTTGTTAGTGATAATCTTAGAAAAGGAGCAGCAACAAACGCTATTCAAATAATGGAAAAATTAATAGAAAAAAGGAAATAAAAAAAAGTGAAGAAAAAATTTGCTATCTTTTCGTTTTTTTCAATTTTTTCGCTGTTTTTGTACAGCCAAAATGAAGATAATATTTCATATAGTTTATATGTGGGAGATGGCTATGTTGTGCCTACAAATGATTTTGTTAAAAAGGGCAACAAAGACAGCACTGCAATAAACAATATGATTTCAATATCTTTTAGGATAGCAAAGCAGGTTGATGGAACAAAAGCATGGCATCATCTATATAATGAATTCACGTATGGTGTTGGAGGTTATTATGGTAGGTTTAATTATAGTAAGAATTTGAATAATCCTTTTGCCTTATACGGATTTATAGGTTTTTCTCCATTAAAGACAGAACGTTTTGCATTAAAAACTAATCTTGCTCTTGGTCTTTCATTTTGGTGGAATGGATATTCAAAAGAAAATAATCTTAATGTTGCTATTTCTAATCCAATCAACTGTTATATTGATGCAGGGCTTGATGGTTATTATAGATTAAATGATAATTTTCAAGTTTTTGCAGGTGTTTCATACACACATTTTTCAAACGGGGCAATAGTTAAGCCCAACAAAGGTATTAATGTTATTTCGCCAAGAATAGGTCTTTCATATAATCCACAAAAGATAGTATTTAAGCAAGCAATGGATAGTTTGAATTTTCAACCACAATGGGAAAATATTATTTCTGTTTATGGTGGTTGGCACTCTGTTTATAAAACTTTTAAATATACGCCAGATAATAATAGCAATGAAATAAAAGATACAGCGAGAAAATCATATTTTGTTTATGGAATAC
>JAKVOZ010000003.1 GCA_022482545.1 Bacteroidales bacterium | reverse complement strand
GCAGTTTTGTAAAAATACAACGGCGATGTACTGACAATACAACGGCGATGTACTGACAGTACAACAGCGATGTATTTAGTATAATAAAAAAGTAAATAATAATAAAGAATAATAATATAAGGAATAAAGGAGTGGTGGAAGGAAAAAGGGGTAGAATAAATAGAAAATAAGTAAGAGAGGGGTAAATATAGTAAAAAATAGTAGGAGTATAAATAGCGCAGATACAGAGTATTGAGTAGAAGTATCAAAAAAAATATAAAAAAAAGTCTAAAAATATTTTGGTAGGAAATAAAAAGTGTGTAATTTTGCAACTCCAAACTTCGGAGCAGGGATGCTAAAAAGAGATAGAGCGAGAGAGAGTGGAGAGATAAGAGGAACGAGAGAAGAGGTGGAAGAGATAAAGGAGTGAGGAGAGAAGAGAATAGAGAGAGAAGAGATCATTGAAAAAGAGATAAAGACCTAAAGTAGCGTAAAGAGTATAAGAGATAGAGATATTGAATATACGGAAGAAAAGGTAAGAGAAAGAGGCAAAAAAGAAAAAGCCTCGTCAATAAAAGAGAATATCCGAGAGAGAGATTAATACAATGGAGAGTTTGATCCTGGCTCAGGATGAACGCTAGCGGCAGGCTTAACACATGCAAGTCGAGGGGCAGCAGTTTGGTAGCAATACCAGATGATGGCGACCGGCGGATGGGTGAGTAACGCGTATGTAACCTACGTATAACAGGGGGATAGCCGTTTGAAAAGACGAGTAAACCGCCATAATGTACTGAATAGGCATCTATTTAGTAAGAAAAGAGAGATCTAGTTATAGATGGGCATGCGTATGATTAGCTAGTTGGTGTAGTAGAGGTGCACCAAGGCGACGATCATTAGGGGTTCTGAGAGGAAGGTCCCCCACATTGGAACTGAGAACGGTCCAAACTCCTACGGGAGGCAGCAGTGAGGAATATTGGTCAATGGGCGGAAGCCTGAACCAGCCATGTCGCGTGTAGGAAGGAGGTCCTATGGATTGTAAACTACTTTTGTATAGGGGTAATGACCTTGTCGAGAACGAGGGAGAGAAAGTACTATACGAATAAGTATCGGCTAACTCCGTGCCAGCAGCCGCGGTAATACGGAGGATACGAGCGTTATCCGGATTTATTGGGTTTAAAGGGTGCGTAGGCGGTTTATTAGGTTTAAGGTGAAATATAGGTGCTTAACATTTATAAGCCTTAGAAACCGGTAGACTAGAATATAAGTGGGGCAGGCGGAATAAATCATGTAGAGGTGACATTCATAGATATGATTTAGAACACCGGTCGCGAAGGCAGCTTGTCAAGATAATATTGACGCTGAGGCACGAAAGCGTGGGTATCGAACAGGATTAGATACCCTGGTAGTCCACGCTGTAAACGATGATAACTATATGTTGGCGATAAAATGTCAGTGTAGGAGAGAAATTGATAAGTTATCCACCTGGGGAGTACGACCGCAAGGTTGAAACTCAAAGGAATTGACGGGGGCCCGCACAAGCGGAGGAGCATGTGGTTTAATTCGATGATACGCGAGGAACCTTACCTAGACTTGAACGTAAGAGTAATATATAAGAGATTATGTAGCTAGAAATAGATTCTTACGAGGTGCTGCATGGTTGTCGTCAGCTCGTGCCGTGAGGTGTCAGGTTAAGTCCTATAACGAGCGCAACCCTTGTACTTAGTTACCAGCATGTAAAGATGGGGACTCTAAGTAGACTGCCGGCGTAAGCCGAGAGGAGGGAGGGGATGACGTCAAATCAGCACGGCCCTTACGTCTAGGGCGACACACGTGCTACAATGGTAGATACAGAGGGCAGCGAGCTAGCAATAGTGAGCGAATCTCAAAAGTCTATCACAGTTCGGATTGGAGTCTGCAACCCGACTTCATGAAGATGGATTCGCTAGTAATCGCAGATCAGCCATGCTGCGGTGAATACGTTCCCGGGCCTTGTACACACCGCCCGTCAAGCCATGGGAGTTAGTGGTGCTTAAAGAGCGTAACCGTGAGGAGCGTTTTAGGGCAAAGCTAGTAACTGGGGCTAAGTCGTAACAAGGTAGCCGTACCGGAAGGTGTGGCTGGAATACCTCCTTTCTAGAGATAGAAAAAAAATAAAAAAAAGGAAAGAGGAGAGAGAGAAGGAAGGATACGATAAAAAGAGACAGAGAGTAACTTACTTTTAGTTACGCTACTTAAAATAGGTTTTTATAAAGAAATAAAAGATAGAGCAGATCAAAGAGGGGAATTAGCTCAGCTGGCTAGAGCATCTGCCTTGCACGCAGAGGGTCAACGGTTCGAATCCGTTATTCTCCACGAAAGAGGGAGTAAGAGATGTGAAAAAGAGTGAGTGAGAGTGAGAGAAGAGAAGATACTGCGTAGCTATTAAGGGAGATAAGATAATAGCGCAAAAAGTTAGATATGGAGTAAATAGGGAATATTGAAAAGAGAGTATTTAACGAAAAAGAGAGAGATCATTGACAAGTTGAAGACATACGAGAACGAGAGCACGAAGAGGAGAGAGGAGAGAGAGGAGAAGAAGAGTACGGAAGGAAAAAAGAAGTTAAGAGAGAGTACATAGGGGGATGCCTAATAGCTTTCAGAGGCGAAGAAGGACGTAACAAGTTGCGAAAAGCTACGGGGATTGGCAAAGGCGAAGCGATCCGTAGATATCCGAATGGGGGAACCCACCATACTGAAGGTATGGTACCACGATAAGTGGGGCGAACGCAGGGAACTGAAACATCTAAGTACCTGTAGGAGAAGAAATCAAGAGAGATTGCGTAAGTAGTGGTGAGCGAAAGCGTAAGAGCCCAAACCTAAGATGTCAAGGCATGTTAGGGGTAGAAGGACTACGAGAAGACGAGAATATTACGAAGCAGAATAATCTGGGAAGGTTAATCGGAGAAGGTGAAAGTCCTGTAAGTGGGAGTAATAAGGAGTCTAGTAGGATCCTGAGTAGGACGGGACTGGAGGAATCCTGTTTGAAGCAGCCAGCACCATCTGGCAAGGCTAAATACTACTGAAAGACTGATAGAGGAATAGTACTGTGAAGGAAAGGTGAAAAGGACCGTGAATAACGGAGTGAAAAAGAATCTGAAACCATGTACTTACGAGCGGTCGGAGTCACGTAAGGTGATGACGGCGTGCCTATTGAATAATGAGCCTACGAGTTACTATTACTAGCGAGATTAATGATAAAGATATCAAGAGTCGGAGCGAAAGCGAGTTTGAAAAAAGCGGGATAGTTAGTAGGAGTAGACGCGAAACTTAGTGATCTACCTTTGAGCAGGATGAAGTCCTAGTAACATAGGATGGAGGTCCGAACTAGTAGTTGTTGAAAAAACTTTGGATGACTTGAAGGTAGGAGTGAAAGGCCAATCAAACTGAGAGATAGCTCGTACTCCCCGAAAAGCTTTTAGGAGCTACCTGAGTAGATAGTTTATAGAGGTAGAGCTACTGATTAGATGAGAGGGTGTCAAAGCCTATCGATTCTAGACAAACTGCGAATACTATAAAGAGGGATACTTGGAGAAAGGCTATGGGCGCTAATATCCATAGCCGAGAGGGGAACAACCCAGATTGTCGGCTAAGGTCCCGGAATGTATGCTAAGTTGATCTAACGCGGTTAGACAGCAGAGACAGCTAGGATGTTGGCTTGGAAGCAGCCATTCATTTAAAGAGTGCGTAACAGCTCACTAGTCGAGGTGTTTAGCATGGATGATAAACGGGCATAAAGCATACTACCGAAGCCGCAGGATAGATATAGAGATATATAGATCGGTAGGGGAGCATTCTATAGTGAAGAAGCTAGATCGTGAGGTTTAGTGGAGCGAATAGAAAAGCAAATGTAGGCATAAGTAACGATAATGAGAGAGAGAAACTCTCACACCGGAAGACCAAGGGTTCCTGATCAACGATAATCGGATCAGGGTTAGTCTGGGCCTAAGCATAAGTCGAGAGGCGAGATGTGATGGATAATCGGTTAATATTCCGATACTAGCTTGTAATGTGAAGGAGGGACGGTATATAAGTTTATTGCGTACAGACGGAATAGTACGTTGAAGGTAAGAGATGGTATGCAGGCAAATCCGCATATATAAGTTGAATACTAAAAGTACTATGATCCTTAGGGAGAGTAGATAAAATAGATAAGATATATCCAAGAAAAGCTTCTAAACAATAGTTACAAGGTACCAGTACCGTAAACCGACACAGGTGGTCGAGGAGAATATCCAAAGGTGCTCGAGTGAGTCGTGGCTAAGGAACTAGGCAAAATAGTCCTGTAACTTCGGGAGAAAGGACCCCACTGAATTAAATAAGAATATTAGATAAGGAGGTGGGCGCAGAGAAATGGCCCTGGCGACTGTTTAACAAAAACACATGGCTTTGCGAAATTGAAAGATGAAGTATAAGGCCTGACACCTGCCCGGTGCTGGAAGGTTAAGAGGAGATGTTATCGAAAGAGAAGCATTGAATTGAAGCCCCAGTAAACGGCGGCCGTAACTATAACGGTCCTAAGGTAGCGAAATTCCTTGTCGGGTAAGTTCCGACCTGCACGAATGGTGTAACGATCTGGGCACTGTCTCAGCCACGAGCTCGGTGAAATTGTAGTAGCGGTGAAGATGCCGCTTACCCGCAACGGGACGGAAAGACCCCGTGAACCTTCACTATAGCTTAACATTGATTTTGGATAAACGATGAGTAGGATAGGTGGGAGACTATGAAGTATAGGCGTCAGTCTGTATGGAGTCGATGTTGAAATACCACCCTTTGTTTGTTTAGGGTCTAACTTTTCAGAAGAGAAGGACAGTGTTTGGCAGGTAGTTTGACTGGGGTGGTCGCCTCCAAAAGAGTAACGGAGGCTTTCAAAGGTTTCCTCAGTACGGTTGGTAACCGTGCGGAGAGTGTAATAGCATAAGGGAGCTTGACTGAGAGACAGACAAGTCGAACAGGTAAGAAATTAGGATATAGTGATCCGGTGGTACCGCATGGAAGGGCCATCGCTCAAAGGATAAAAGGTACTCCGGGGATAACAGGCTGATCACCCCCAAGAGCTCACATCGACGGGGTGGTTTGGCACCTCGATGTCGGCCCGTCACATCCTGGGGCTGGAGAAGGTCCCAAGGGTTAGGCTGTTCGCCTATTAAAGTGGCACGCGAGCTGGGTTCAGAACGTCGCGAGACAGTTCGGTCCCTATCTGTTGTGGGCGTAGGAGATTTGAGAGGGTCTAACTTTAGTACGAGAGGACCGAGTTGGACAAACCTCTAGTGAGCCAGTTGTTTCGCCAGAAGCATAGCTGGGTAGCTAAGTTTGGAAAGGATAAGTGCTGAAAGCATCTAAGTACGAAACCAGCCTCGAGATAAGATCTCCATGAGGGTAGTTGAAGACTACGACATAGATAGGTTGCAAGTGTAAAGGCAGTGATGCCAAAGCTGAGCAATACTAATAACCCGAAAGCTTCTTAGAACAAGAAACAACACAAGGAAAAGTGAGAAAAACCAAAAATAAAGAGTACAATTCAAAGAATCAAACTTAAGGACTCAGAGTGAAGTTCTTGTATGTCGAGACGGTCAATATATCAAAAAAGATATTTTTGGTGGTTATAGAGTAGGTGAACACCTTTTACCATTCCGAACAGAGAAGTTAAGCCCTACCTCGCCGATGATACTGCAACAAGTGTGTGGGAAAGTAGGTAACTGCCAAGTTATTACAAAGGAGTTAATCTTGTGATTGACTCCTTTTTTTATACCTTTTAGTTATAGTTACATCTTATTATTTAATAAAACAGAGTGATTAAAGGTATTAGGAATACTAAGTACAACAATGGTAAAGATTATAGACGTTAAAAGGTTTTGAAGAAATTAGATTATACAAATAAATTATACAAACTACAATCATTATTAAAAAGGATATGATTTTTAATATAATACTTTATTATTAGAAAAATGTATGAGATATGATATCATAACTTTTTTTAACAGAATTATATTTTAATTCAAATTTAGAATAACTCTCTTCTCTTAACATTCTATTTGGATAGAAAATTTTTTCATAATCATATTCCATATCTCCAACACAATAAATATCTCTAAAATAAATTAATATGTTTCCCTTTTCATTAAAAGACATATCTATTGATAAAACATATTTCTTATTATATCTCATTTTATATCCATAATCAAAATTAAAATAATCTATAATACTTATTGGAATATTAAATACACTTTGAGGAATATCTGGGTTATATATGAATGGAAATTTATCGTGATAATATATTACATCAATAGTATCATTGTATTTGTTTTTAGTTTGTAATAAAGAAAAATGTTTTTGAAATAGTTCATTATAAATACTATTTTGCTTTAATAAACCAATTCTATCCTCTTCTCTAAATTTATTATAAGTAATCTTTTTAAATATATATTCATTTAAAATAGTATCATATTTATATTCTATTCTGCTATCAGCCCCATCAATACCTCCCAGTGGACGTCTAAATTGAACATAAATAACCACATTATTATTTTCTAAATCCATATTTATAGTATACGCATTTCTATAATAATCTTCTTTGCATTTTTCCCTTTCTCTTTTTTTTATAAATTTTAATATTTGCCTCTTGCTTATCAACCAATTTATTTTAGTATTTCCTATTTTTTTTTGGTAATATATTTTTATTTATTTGGAATAAAAATGGTGTTACATATATTTTCTTACTTACTTCATTAATACCATCATTCTCCATCTCTATATGTCTTTCTAACGCATCGCTTATCAATGATGAAATATTTTGAGATAACAAGTTAGAACATATCATCAATACAACTATAATACAAAATAATTTTTTCATTTTAACTATTAATATTAGGATTAATCCAATCTATTTTATTATCATACATCTTTTAAATTAATTATTTATTTTACACAAAGATATTAATTTTTTTTATTAACCATAAAAGCTAATTACAAATCTTCTATGACGTAAAAATCTCATAATTACATTCTTACAGTATCATGATCTTTTATATCTATTAGTTTTACTATTTGCTTTAAATATAACAAAGCTTCATTTTTAGAAATATTACTCTGCTCAAATGAGTCTATCACTTGTTTCATAATATCCTTATTTAACATACGATCCATATCTATAAAATTATAATTACCATTATTTATTATCACAATTAAATAATACTGAGGTGATGATAAAGTTGATATTCTACAAATAGAATATTCTCCATCTACATAATTATTACCAGAAACAATATCTTTTATAAATATTGGAAATTCATTAATATCTATTTCTGATGAATCTATATTCTCTTTATTTAAAATAACGTTAAAAGCTCTATCTATCAAATCTTTATTTTGACTAAAAGACACTACACTAATAATACATAATATAATTGTAAAAATTATTTTTTTCATTTTTAATTGCCCTCCAATTCTTTTATTACTTGTTTATCAGTCGCATGGAATTTGTATCATCTGCTTTATTAATATTATTATTTGTTGTCCAATTTATTTTATTCTCCTTCATTTTCTTGATTAATTAATTATTTCGCTACAAAGTTAATATTTTATTTCCAATTAATCATAATATTTTCTATTCTTTTAATATTAATAAATATGGATTAAAAATGCTTTTTATCTCTTGTTTTTACGTCAACAAAACAAAAAGATAGTCTTTTTGTTTTGATAATTATTAAAATTTGCAATAATTAAGCGTTTTTAATATGTTGTTAAACAGATATATCGAACATTATTAAAAAATTATTTTAAAATTTCTTAAAAAAATACTTGACTCGTCCCTTAGGTTATGTACTATCTTTGCAAATGCTTAAGCAAAACAATCGTACGATTATGAGTAAAATGAAGTTAAAAATAGGAGAGTTTTCCAAGATGATGCAGATAACAATAAAAACTCTTAGACATTATGAGCAGATGGACTTATTAAAACCTATTGAGGTTGATAAGTGGACGGGATATCGCTATTATAGTGTTGAACAAATGCAGACATTGAAAACAATATTGGAATTAAAATCTATGGGGTTCTCACTTGAAGAAATAAAAGAATTATTGCAAAGCAAAACTCATATTCCTTCATATGAACAATTAGAATCAAAAATATCTATTTGTCAAAATGAAATGAAAGTATTAGAAAGAAGATTATTAATGTTGCACAATTTAAAAGACTCTCGCAAAAAAATAGAAGAAATGGAAAAATTAACAAAACAAAAACTTCCTGCAATTATAGTTGCATCACATCGTGAAGTTATAAAATCTTATGAAGAACTTGGACCTTTATGTGTTAATATTATTGGGCCTGAAATGCAAAGATTAGGTTGCAAATGTTCAGAACCAGGTTGTTGTTTTACTATTGAACACAATAAAGAATATACTCCAAAAGATATAGACATAGAATATTGTGAACAAGTTGAAGAAATGGGAGAAGATTCAAGTATAATAAAGTTTAAAAAGTTAGAAGAAGTTCCTGTTGCTTTATGTATAAAACATTATGGCCCTTATAATAGATTATATCAATCTTATTGTGAAGCATACAAATATATAGAAGAAAATGATTATTCTATTATAGGACATCCAAGATTTAGTTATGTTGATGGCGTATGGAATCAAGATGATGAAGAAAAGTGGCTTACTATTATTCAAATTCCTATACAAACAAAATAAAATTAAGTAATACAAACATAGAGATTTAATAGTATAGTTAGCATCTTTTATATGAAACAATTAAACAATTATTCACTATGAATGTTCTGTATAAATAGTTCTTTATTCTAATAAAATAGAATGAAGAAATATTTTATTATCTTTTGATTATATTTTACTAGAATAGCGATTTATTTTACTAGATTAAAGATATATTTTAGCGCTTATTTTTCAACGTTTTATTAAAAAGCAATAGGATTAATTTTGTTCTATTTATTTGAAAGAATATGAGAAATATATTCAATAGCTTTTATACTTCGTGGAGTTTGAATATCCATCAATGAACTCTCTATGCCATAAACCTTATGTTTTTTTACTGCATTAAGATTTGTATATGGGTAAGTATTAACAAATTGAGCCGAATCTTCTTGTCTAACAAAGATAAATTCTGGTTGTCTTTTGAAAAGTGTTTCCTTAGAAAAAGACCACACCTTGCTATCTTTTGCAATGTTGTCGCCACCAGCAAGTGTTATAATCTCATTAATATAAGTGTTTTTGCCTGCTGAGAAATCGCCACCACTACCATATCCAACAACATAATATACTGTTGGTTTCTTATTTATATGACGAACTTGATTAATGCTATCTCTTTGTTGTTGAATATGTTGAAGTTGTTGTTTGCAATCGTTTATTAATTTTGTTGCTTGTTGCTCTTTATCTGTAATTTTGCCAAGCATATTTATTACATTATACATTCCTTCTATCTTATTACTCTCTTTAAATGATATGATAGGAATATGAGCATCTTCAATAATGATAAACATTTTTTTTGTGAAGATAGAAGAAGTGATTACAAGGTCGGGTTTCAAAGATATGATTTTTTCAAGATTAGCGTTGTTTATTCCACCAATAGAGGTAATGTTTTTAACTTTTTCAGGATATTTACAAAAATCTGTTCTGCCAACAAGTTTATCGTAACAGCCTAAATCACAAAGAAGTTCAGTTATTTGAGGTGAAACAGATACAATGCGTTTAGTATCTTTTTTTATTGGATTTTTTTTAGATACATAACAATTAGAACTATCAATATTTGGTCCTTGTTCCTTATTGCATGCAGAGAAAACACATATTGATAAAAAGATTAAGAGAAATCGTTTTGTTGTTGTCATAGTTTATTTTTTGTTGTTTTGATATTCATGTGGAGATAAACCAGTAAGATTTTTAAAATATTTACCAAAAAATGATTGGTTTTGAAAATTAAGTTGAGTAGAAATCTGTTTAATACTTAAATCAGAATATTTTAATAATGTTTTTGCTTCAAGAATTACGTAATCATTAATCCATTTGCTTGCCGAACGATGAGAATAGTTCTTAATTATTGTAGAAAAATATTTTGGAGCAAGATTAAGTTTGTCTGCATAGAAAACGACACTACGTTCTTTGGTATGATTATGAGTTAGAAGTTCAATAAAATGTTCAAAAAGTTGAGCCTCTTTGGTTGAAACAACAGAAGAATCAATAGGTTTGTTTTCAATATTTTTTACAACAATATCTTCAAACCAAGAAATCATAGAAGATAATAAGGAACTTGTTATATCAATAAGGTTCTTGTGAGTTTTTTTTAAATTATATAATATATCAAGATAATGGTTAAACAATAGAACTTCTTTGTTGGATAGATTAATGATAGGAGAACTTTGCAAATTAAGATATAAGGCAGATATATCATTGACATTAATTTCTTTAATAAACTTGCTTGATACTGCAACAATTTGAATCTCTGCATTATCAATCTCTTCAATTTGAAAGATATTATAAGGAGTATTGCAGATACACATATTCTTTTCTATCTTATATTTTTTTAAGTTTATAGCAGCAGTAAAACTACCTTTTGTGCAAGTAACGATAGCCAAAGCATTAACACGAAAAGGATTTTTAACAATCATCTCTTTGTATTCACTATCAAGATTTGAATCATTTATCTTATTACTTACAATGAAATCATCACCAATAGAATTGTAGTTAGCTATTATTGCTTTGAGTTTCTCAATACTAATATTAAAAATCTCTGTATCTTTCTCTATCTCCATTTTTTTAACTTTTAGAATACAAAGATAGTTATTTTTTTCTAAAACCCAATGAAAATGATAGTTTTTTTTAACTTTTAGAACAAAAAAGATATTCTTTCCTTCTTATCAATGTTTATCTATCAGTAGGTTAATAAAAACCAAGAGATGTTTTTTTAGAAATAATATTCTAATCCAACATTAAAGCCACGCCAACGTTGATTGTTACCGTAACTATACATTTTTAATAATCCAAAATAATAATTTGCTACAACTTCCCAATGTTTATTGAAATCATAGCCAGCACCTAAAACAAAACCAATATCTTCATGTGAAAGAATATCAAAGGTATTGAATGTTGTTGTTTGATTATAGTCTTTGTTAATAGGGTTTAATCCTTTTTGAGAACTATTTCCCCAAAGACCATAAGTGAAATAAGGAGCAAGAGTGATAAGAAAACCTCTATTTAATCTTTCATCTCCAAATTTTAACTGTATTGCAGCATCAAAGGAAAGGAAATAACCATTTATCTTTGATTCATAACCATTAGTTACTGTGGATTCAAAACCTTTCTTACTTAATGTTAATGCTGGTTGAAAATATATATTATATATAAGGTGTTTTTCTGCAACAAATCCAGCCTTAAAGCCAAATTTTTTTGTTACTCCTTGATTTTGTGTTGACCAATCATAAGTTCCATTAGCAACAACGCCATATTTCCACGGTTCTTTACTACTTCTTTCATAGCCATACTCTATTTGAGAAAAGCCCTCTTGTGAAAAAAACAATAATATGAATATTACAAATATACTCTTTTTCATTTCAATCTTTTAATGGTTTTTAAAATCTCTTCTTGTGATGAAATCCTATATCCTTGACTAAGATATACTATATCTTCATCATTATTTATTAACGTAAGAATAGGATAATTATTTAAAAAGTTAAGGTTAGTTGCTTTTATTATTTGTTTCTCTATTGTTTTATTTTCATCAAGCACAAAGATAGTATTCTTTGGAAGAGGCGGAAAAGTGTTTAAAGAAAAATCATCATTGACAAGACTCTTGTCAAGAACAAAAACAATTGTTGTTGCTTGTTTATCAAAATCATCTTTACTCTTTGAAATATCTACAAGCAAATGACGACTTGGCTCTTTGTAAGGGTCAATAACTGCAACAACCATTGGCTTATTATTAGATAATGATTGAATATTAACTTGTTTGTTTTCATTAAATACTTGCTTTGTTTGATTAAGATTAATCTTACCAATAGTTGTTATCTTTTCTGTAAGTTCTGGAATAGTTACTTGAATTGTTTTAGTTGTGTTTGGTTTTAGAGAAAAATATGTTTCATTTACTTCTACTTTTCCACTACTATAACGATTGCCTGCAACTATTCTATATTCTCCTTGACTAAGATAAAGACTATCTGGAAAAGAAAGAAAATGTGGGTCATATTCGTAATCTAATGTCTTAAAATAACTATTCTCTAACTTTTGAATTGTGAATTGTGAATAATACTCTGGCTTTATTGAGTTCTTAATATCATTATTTACAATCAAAAGACAGTTGTTTGTTTCTTGTGATTTGTTTTCTTTAAACGCATATTGCCAAGCAGAACGACTATTTAATCTATATTGACTTCTACCTGTTGCCCATTCATATCTTGATTCAATATTAAACGTTCGGCAAATGGCAACAAAAAGTATTTCAATAGAAGTCTTATCTGCTTGCTTTATTTTCAAAATTCCTTTTGGCGAGATAGGTACTCCATAATAATTATCACTATTATTTACTTTTATGTTGTTATTTATCCATTTTGCTATATTTTGAGGGTCTCTTGTGAAATCTTTTTCTTGTTTAATGAAACTCTTTCTTAAAAAACTTCTCCAAGGTGTTATCTTCTCTAATGCTATTCTTGGATTAAGTATATATTCTGAAGGATTTGATGATTTATTACTATTATTGTATGTTTTTAAATGGTCAATCAAAACACTGCTTTCCACATCTCTAAGGTCTTTATCATAAACCATTTTAAGCATATTCATAGCAAAAGGTTCCTTGCTAAGCAATACTTTCTCTATCTCTTTGTAATTTCCACATGAACGAAAGATAACATCTTTTACATCCTTCTTGTCATACATCGAAACCTTATTACAAAACTCTTCTATTTTGTTACTATCTGGAAAAGTGGCAATATAACTATTACGAATACTATCTTCATAAACAATACGTCTTCCATTTTGTTTTATTAATGCAGAATCTATTGTTTCTATTGGCAGTTCTATTGGTGGCGTTAAAGTAAAATGTTTATTAGTTACTTCATTTAAAGCATTCTTTTTTATAGTTATTGTTATGTCTTTATCTTTTGCAAAGGCTTGTTGCTGATTATAAAGATTATCTTTTTCTGCCCATATCATCAAATCACCAATCCCTGTTGTAAGAGATGCAACGCCTTGACTGTTTGTTTTAATTGTTGCCAAAGGATAATATTCTGCATAATTGTAAAGTCCAAAAGACACATTTGCATCTTTAATCGCTTTACCTTTTTCATCAACAACCTTAACGTTTAGTTTTTTTGTTGGAGCATAATTACTAAGAAGGTTTATCTTAGAGTATAGTTTTTGAGAATAGTTTGTTTCTTCATTGCCGTTATATTTGCCAAAGACAGTAGAATGTACCATCATAGCACGTTTTGCTGGTGCAGTAAACCATGCAACATTCAATTTAGGTTCAGGTTCACAAGCTCCAAGAAAATACCATTTGCCTTCAATCCAAACTTCTACCCATGCGTGGTTGTCATCTGTGTGAGCCCAACGAGGAGTATAACATTGACGAGCAGGAATACCCACACTACGCAATGCAGTTACCGCAAACGTACTCTCTTCCCCACATCTGCCCCAAGAAGTCTTCATAGTAGCAAGTGGAGATGAAGTTCTACCATCAGAGCCTTTATAATTAACATATTCATGACACCAATGATTAACTTCCAACGCAGCATCATACATAGACATATTCTTTATCCTATCTTTCATCATAGAAAACATAACCTCTCTTGCCGAATCCAAGTTTTCATTATTCACTCTATACACAAGAACAAAGTGTTTAAAAATTTCTTCTGGTACAATCTTACCCCAAGAAAAAGTATTCTTTGCCATTATTGCTGTTTTTACTTGCGAGATAAAAAAACTTGTATCATAATCTGCTCTATCGCTAAGAGGCATATACTGATACAAAAAATCAAGATATTGTTTTTCTTGTTTGTTTAAGTCTTTTGTTTGAGCAAAACCACTCAAAGCCAAAGTATATAAAAGAATAAATGAAAGTATTTTCTTCATATTTCTAATTTTTTATTTGTTTTATTGCTACAAAATTACAAATTAATTTTTAAATTCTCTCAAAAAAGATAATAAAACAATACTATAAACAATTCTTTTGAAGACTTAAACAATTCTTTCTTTGTTTCGTTTTTCAATAATGCCATTATTGCGATTCAATAACCGTATTATTATTAATCAATAATGGCATTATTGACGACCAATAATGCCATTATGTTAATGTTCTTTCTTTAAAAGAATTTTATAAATTAAAGAATGATTATTTTATTTTCAAGATGTTTTTATATTTCTCTTGATTATTTAGTAGTTCAACAGCTTGTTTTACTTCTGGGTCAAGCTTCAACATTGCTTCTATTCTGCCTTTTTGATTATAATACCTTACTACAATCTCACTTAAAAGTATTTCCTTAATATCTTTCTTGAATTTGTAAAGGTCGTTCTTCTTATCATCATTAAGTTTTGTTTGAATATCTTTTATCTCATTAAGTATTGCACTATCATATTTTTCTTTCTTTACATCTTCTAACAAATCTTTCAAATCTTCTTCTGATTCTGTTTTATAGGAATAATCTTTATCTTTAACAAAAGCAACAAAGTCATCATATATTTCATCTGTTATCACAAAATCTTTTGCTGGTGGAATAGTCTTGTGTTTCTTAACAAATTCGGTAGCATAATCAAAAGCAAGAAACTTAGTGATTATTGCTATTGAGATGTTGCTTGCATATTCTGGTTCTATTAAAACATCGGGTTCAATTCCGTATCCATCATAAACAGTTCTACCATTTTTTGTTTTGAAAGCAGTACGAAGAGAGTCTGCCACCTTAACAGCTTTTCCTTTATTGTCTCTATGAAAATAATCAATCGCTTGAATACATCTTCCACTTGGTATATAATATTTAGAAACAGTTATCTTCATTTGAGAGTTATATATTAAAGGTATTATGTTTTGAACAAGTCCCTTACCAAAGCTTCTCTGTCCCATAATAACAGCACGGTCAAAATCTTGAAGAGAACCTGCTGTAATCTCACTTGCTGATGCACTGCTTCCATCAACTAAAACAACAATAGGTATATTGGTATCTATTGCTTTATGAGATGTTTTGAATGTTTGGTTTTTATCTTCTGTCTTACCTTTTGTGCTAACAACGCTTTGTCCTTTATCAACAAAAATATTTACAATATCAACTGCCTCATTCAAAAGTCCGCCTCCATTGCCTCTTAAATCAACAATAAGTCCTTTAATGTTTTGTTTTTTTAAGGTATTGAAAGCATAAAGAACATTATTGGCTGCATCTCTTGTATATTCATTAAGTTTAATGTATCCCATATTATCGCCTACTATACCGCTATAAGGAACATTTGGAAGAGATATTTCTTTTCTTTTAAAGGAGAATGTTTTTTCTTGATTATCTCTTAATACTTTTATTGTTATTGTTGAACCTGCTTGACCGCGAAGATATTCTCTTACTTGGTCAGAGTTTTTCCCTTTTGCTGTTTGTCCATTCACTTCAAGAATAATATCTCCTGCTTTAAGCCCTGCTATGTATGCTGGCAAATCTTCATAAGGTTCTGAAATAACAACATTATCTTTGTTTTGATGAATTAATGCTCCTATACCACCATATTGTCCAAGTAATTGAAGTTTTACATCTTCCATTTCAGATTCTGGATAATAGTTTGTGTAAGGATCAAGTTTGTTAAGCATAGCATCAATGGCTGTCTTAACTAAATCACCAGGCTTTATCTCATCTACATAAGTTGTATATAAGTTTCTATAAACAGCAGAAAATATTTCAAGATTCTTTGATAGTTCAAAACTTTTGTCTTCTTGATTACTATTTTCATTTTGGGCAATTATGTTTAAAGGTAAAATAATTGCTAATACAATAATTGAAATTATTCTTTTAATGTTTTTCATTTTGTGTTTTATTAATAAAATTTGTGGCAAAATTAGTCAATTAAGAAGGAAAATCATATATTTTTCTAATTTTTTTTTAATAAAAGTTCATATTAAACAAATTTATTCATAATTTTGCAAACTTAAATTTAAGTTAAAATTAAGATTTTAAATAAAATAACTTTATATTATGGCTATAATAGGAAAAATAAGAAAAAGAGGAGGCATTGCGGTTGCTATTGTTGCGATTGCAATTTTAGCATTTATTTTCAGTGATTTATTAACGAGGAACGGAGATTCTCGTCCAAGTAAAATTGCTTCAATTAATGGTATTGATATTAACTTCAATGAATTTGATGAAGCAACAACGACCATTGAAAATAATATGAAGCAACAAACAAAAACAAATGCTTTAAATCAAGAACAGAGTTTTCAAGCTAAACAACAAGCATTCCAACAATTGGTTAGTGAGAAATTATTAAATCAAGAGTGCGACAAGTTAGGTATTATTGTTGGTGAGGATGAAATGAATGATATGTTTTTCGGAACATTTATTCCTCAAATAGTACGTCAAAACTTTACTGATCCAAAAACAGGTCAATATAATGCACAAGCTATAAAGCAATATATAGCACAATTTGATAAACTTCCACAAGAAGAACAAACAAATTGGAAAAACTTTGAGAATTATGTAAGAAAAGAACGTTTGCAAGAAAAATATGAACGCTTACTTAACAAAAGTTTTTATATGCCAAAAGCTATTGCTAAGCATATGAGCGACACTTATGACCAAGTAACAGACTCTCGTTATGTTTGTCTTCCATACTCTTCTATTGCAGATAACCAAATAAAAGTAACAGAAGAAGATTATAAAAAATATTATGAAGAACATAAGAATGAGTATCGTCTTACTGATGAATTAAGAGATGTTGAATTTGTTAAGTTTGATGTTCAACCATCACCAACAGATATAACAAAGATTAATGATTCAGTAGCGAGTGTTTTCTCTCAATTGCAAACGACGGCAAACAATGAAATGGCAAGTTTTGTTTCAATTTCTTCTGATGAAAAATATGATAGTAATTATTATACAAGAGATGCTATTAAAAACATTTTTCCTGATTCAATAATTGCAGGCAAAGGCGCTGGTAGTTTTATTGCTCCTCGTCAAGTTGGTAAAAGTTGGGTTATGGGAAAAATAACAGATATTCAAGATAGACCAGACTCTGTTAGATTTGCAAGAATATTAATATTGAATAACACAGCAAGCAATGAAATAAAAAGAACGCCTGCACAAGATAAGAAATTAACTGATTCCTTATTTAATATGTTCAAAACTAATCCTGCATTATTTGAAGCAAATGTTGCTAAATGTTCTGATGACCCTAATGCTAAAAACAATTTTGGTGATGAAGGTTGGATGATGGACGGACAACTACAAGGCGACCTTTTCTCTCAAATATGTAGTACTCCTGTAAATGGAATATTTGTTTATAATTTACCAAACGGTGTTGGACACTTTATAATAAAGGTTAAAGATAAAACACAAGCAAAAAATAAACTTCAACTTGCAACAATAGTTATTGGAATAAGAGCAAGTGATAAAACAATTAATGATACAAGAGATAAAGCAAATATCTTCTTATCAAAAGTTAAGAACCTTTCAGATTTAACATCTCAAGCACAAAAACAAAATCTTAATGTTTTAACATCAACAGTTAATGAAATGGCATACCAATTAGATGGTACTCCTTATGCAAGAGAAGTTATTCGTTGGGCATTTAATAAAAAGACAAGTAAAGGTGATGCTGCTCCAGAGATATATGAAGTTCAAGATATGTTCTTGGTTGTTGGATTAAAAGATATAAAGAAAAAAGGTATCCTTCCATTAGAACAAGTAAAACCATATATTGAAGCACAAGTTAAGATAGAAAAGAAAGCAGAGAAATTAATGGCTAAGGCTAATACAATATTAAAGACTGCTAAAACAATTGATGAATTTGTATTAAAAGCAGGTGGTGTTGTTGATACTGCAATGGGAATAGATTTTTCTTCTCCATATTTTGTAAAAGCAGGAGCAGAAATGAGAGTTATTGGTACTTTATCTGCTGTTCGCAACATAGGAATGCAAAAACCTATTAAAGGATTTAATGGTGTTTATGTTGTTCAAGTTGATAGAATAAGCAAACGTCCTCAAAAAGAAGATTATAGAATGATTTGCCAACAATATAATATGTTATCAAATCAACGTACTGCACAACTAAGACAACCAATCACAGTATTGATTTCTAAGGCTAAGATGAAAAACAATTTCTCATTCTTCTATTAATAGATAGTCGGCAATAACCGACAAGAATGTTTGCTAACGCATATTATTTATTGATGGCGTTAGATTATTACAAGAAGAAAAACAAAATAGTTCTTTATTCCGTTGAAATGGATTAAAGAACTATTTTGCTTTTATAATATATTTATAATAAGTGGAGTGCTTTTTCATAAAGACTACTAATCAACCCATAATATTGATTAACACAGTATAAAAATAAAACGAAGAAATAATTGATTATCTTTTCGTTATAATCAATTATTTCTTCGTTTTAATTATTTTATATTAAGAAGTGGACCTGTAGGGATTCGAACCCTAGTCCAAACAAGAAACAACTAAGCTTTCTACACGCTTATTCTATCTTGGATTGTCAAAAACAAGAAAAGGAGATAGACGTCCCACTTGTTTCTTATCTTCTAAATTTTTCATCAAAATGCCGAAGCCTCACAATGACTATTCCTATTGAACGATGCACCCCTTTACCCGTAGCCATAGGACAAAGCCTTGGAGAGATGTCTTGCTCGGAAACTTTATCCGATAAAGATTAACCTACTAAACTTCGATTAAGCAGCAAGAGCGTAGTTATTTTCGCCAATTAATTTTGTTGTAACCAAGTTTTAAGATAATTGTTACCTGTATCTGCGTGCTTACTTAACCATTTACCTTGCTGTCAAAACCAGTCCAAGCCCAAATGTTTAAATAATTTGAGGGTGCAAAATTATAATAAATCAATGTATTAACAAAATAAAATGAAGAAAAAATGAAAAAAATATTAAAAAAGTTTTGGTAGAATAAAAAATAGTAGTATTTTTGCAACGCAATTAAGCGAAGAATGAACGGTTCGGTAGTTCAGTTTGGTTAGAATACATGCCTGTCACGCATGGGGTCGCGAGTCCGAGTCTCGTCCGAACCGCCAAACAAAAATAAGGTAATTGATAAATAATCAGTTACCTTTTTTTATTGCGTTTTTGCTGCCGGTTAGTTTTTATTTCTTATCATTTACAAGGCTTGTAATTCATTTTCTTTGTCTTTTATTGAAAATAAATTGTACCTTTGTAAAATAAATAATTGATCATATTACAACACCTCTTTTTAATACTCTACGTCAGCGGAATTGTACTGCTGTTAGAGTATTAAGAGAGGTTTTATTTTTCCCAAATGATTAAATTCTCTGGTAGTATTATTTTCTTTGGTTCTCCTTTTTTACCTGTAATATAATAGTTTATTGCTAAATCATCACTAAACTCTTTAACAAATGCTTCTCTTATTCTTGAACATTTTTCATTAATTGAGTTCTTTAAAGGATTGGTTATATCATCAATACTCTTCAATATAACATCATTGTTTTTGCGATTACCTAAATGAGAATAAATTTCAATCAATTCTTCTTTATAATCACTAAGGTTTTTAAATAGTATGCCTTCTTTATGTCTTAGAAACAATAAATACACACTTTTATCCATTGGTCGCATATCTATTTCAAGTTTATTGTAATCAGGTAATATTATCTTATTCTTTTTTGTGATAACTAACCTACTTAAATTATCTTTCTTTTCAAAAAGTTTTCTTATAACTAATTCACTAATTCCGTATGTTCTTAACTGTGCTATTTTTCTATGTACATCTTCCATTAAATTCAATGAAACAGAATCAAAATGTTCATCAGCAAAATCTTCGGTAGGAGGGATATAGGCTTCCTTATTCTTCTCTTCTAGTTCCTTCTTCTCTTGCTCGCTAGGTCCAATACAAAACTGAATACCATTAAAACTGTTAGATATAGGGTGCTCCTTTTTTGAATATTGATTCATTAAATAACGAAAGATTTTTATTTGTTGAGTTATGCTAATATTTTCACTTAAAGCCATAGCATAATATACGTAGCAATCGTCTTTCTCACATTTATGCTCAATAAAAGAAGGAGGAAAATTATCTTTATCTACATCTATTAAGTAATCCATTAAGAAGTCATTACTTAATAATTTTTTATATTTATTTAATCTAATATTTTTACAATAAGGGAAATTGTATTTTATTATTTTTTTATTGACTTCTTTTTTAAAAATATAAGGATTGTAATAGAAATTAAGAAAAAGTTCTTTATTTATTAGTTCAACTATTGATTTATATTCTTTTTGAATATTCTTATTTAAAGCACGATTATATGTATTTTCAACATAAATCATTTGAAAGGGATTTAGGTTAGATTTTATATCTTTCTTTACTTTTATTAATCTTAGAGTATTATTAGTCATAATCTTTTTGTTTATTATTTTTTGTATTAATTTCTTAATTGATGCAAAGATATGAATTTAATTTTAGATTAATAAGGTAAAGACAATACTTCTTGAATAGTAAGATTGGTGCTATTAAAGAATGTTTTTATTATCTTTTCATATTCATCATCCTGCAATTTATCATAAAACGCTTTCAAAAGTGCTTTGTTCTTATTCTTTATTACAAGGACATGATTTTCAAAATTCATATCCTTATTGTTCTCAACATAGAAAAACCTTAACTCTTTATATATCGTTCGTGGCAAAATAATACAATTCTTATGGCGAACCTTTGTCTTTTTTATAAATGATTTCTTTTCCTCGTTCTTACTTCGTTTATCAATTAGATGCCCTCTTGTTATATTATATGAATATATTAGTTTATTATATCGGTTATCATCAGTAAGAATATCCTTCCTTTTATTCCAAACAACTTCTCCTATCTCAACTTCAAAACCATAATCTTTTAGAGTTTTGTTCGTCTTAATCTTATTAAAATTATTAGTTATGTAGAAGTTGTTGTTGGTAACATAAAAGAAGTTCTTATCTTTTGTCTTCTCTTTCTTTATTATCAACAAACATATCCTCAACGTAATATCATCAAACTCTATATGCTCATTGACATATTTAACAGAGAAATCATCATAAATCTTTTCTCTAATCTTATTATAAACAGGACTAGTCAGTATTGCTGTTGGTAATAAGAAGGCTATTATTCCACCATCTTTAATCATTTCCAAACTACGCAAAAGAAAGATATGAACAATATTCATTCTTCCTTTATTAGACATATCTTTATAATCGTTTTTTATCTGTTCAATCTTGTCTTTATCGTAGAAAGAATAACATAGTTCAATGTAAGGAGGGTTGCCAATGATTAAATCAAATTGTCTTTTGTTTTTAAAATCTAAGAAGTCAATGTTTTCTAAATCAGCACAAATGTTTTTGTTCCTTTTAGTGAAGTGAGAAAAAAAATCTTTATCTATTTCAACGCCAGTAATACTATTAATATCCTTGTATTTTTGTAATGCTTTTAAGAAATTGCCTTTGCCAAAAGAAGGTTCCAAAACATCGCCTTGGATAGGGTTAATCTTATCAACCATTTTCAAAATCTTATTACACATAGATGACGGAGTGAAAAATTGTCCGTATTTATATCTATCTGTCTTATCAAACATATACATATTTAGGTAGTGTTTCTTTTTATTGTTAGTTACTGACTTATTGATGCAAAGTTACAAAAAAATAATAAATCATAATCTTATATTATCATTGTGTAATAAACATATGTGATATTCTTTCTTTGTTTTGTGCTTACAATAATGGCATTATTGCGTTTCAATAACCGTATTATTGTCGTCCAATAATGGCATTATTGAAGCAACATAATGGCATTATTGTAATCATAGTTTAGCAAAACAATAATTTAATATCTTATTTTATTTAATTGAATGAATGAAATCTTTCATCAAAAGCAATACTTCATAAGAAAAAGTCTCTTCAATATTTATGTATTCATTTGGATTGCCTGTTGTGCAGTGTTGAAACAAATGATTAAGATTTGGCATTATCTTTATAGTTGGCTTATTCGTTAAATACTTCTGCATATATGGTATGTTTTCTTCTGGTATTACTTGCATATCTTTGCTACCGTTAAGAACAAGTGTTGGACATTTTATCTTCGTTAAATAATCTTTGGGGTCAAGATAATAAAAACATTTAGTCCAGAAATCATTTATTGAATTATCATTAAAAGTCATTGAATTTATTTCATTAAGGGTGTTATCAATCTCTTGTTTTGAGGCACCATTACTTTCAAGAATTTTCTTTGATTGAGTAAGCATTATATCTTTTCCTGTCCTTGCTGTTCCTGCCAAAAGAACAATAAACGAAATATCTTTATTTCTGCTTGCTATTATTTCTGCAATTAGTCCGCCTTCGCTATGCCCAACAATGCCTATATGCTTTTTGTCAATATGTTTGTTTGTTTTTAGCATCTTTATCGCACTTTCGCAGTCCAAAGCAAAGTCTAACGTTGTTCCTTTCATTAAAAGAGTATCTTTTTGTCCAAAACCACGGTCGTCATATCTAAATGTAGCAATACCATTCTTTGCAAAATAATCTGCAATAACCGCAAAAGGTTTATGAGAAAATACTTCTTCATCGCGGTTCTCTAATCCACTGCCGGTAACTAAAACAACAAGAGGGTATTTCTTGTTTGTTTTTGGATAAGTAAGTGTTCCGTGAAAAGTATAATCACAAGAAGGGTTTTTAAAAGAGAGTTCTTCTATATTGTAATCAAAAGGAGGCTTGGGAGTTTGCGGACGATTATAAGAGAATGCTTGTTTAGTTTTAGTAAAAACAACATCTGTTGTCATTAGTCCTTGTTTGAAAGTAGAGTTAAACACAGTCTTATCTTCATTAAAAAGACCTTTAACAACAACTCCTAATTGTTTTATGCCAATAGAAAGAGTATCGCCATAGTACTTTACTTTTGATGCAGGAAAATACTCTCGTGTTTGACTTGGAGAGCCAAGAAAATAAAGTGTTGTATCTTTTTGTTGAATAATTTTTAAGGTAATAGGCATTTTGTTAGCGTCATTTATTATCAAATCACCTTTAAAATATGTTGTATCTTGCGAAAAAACATAAGAATTAAACACAAGAAGCAACAAAAACAATATTTTTAAACTCTTTTTATTCATAATGTTATTGAATTTATTTGTAATTTTGCAAAGATAAAGAAATATTTTTAAATTTATGGGCAATATAGTAGCAATAGTTGGCAGACCTAATGTAGGTAAAAGCACACTTTTCAATCGTTTAACAGGACAAAAGAGTGCTATAATTGATGAAACAGCAGGTGTAACCAGGGATAGACATTATGGAAAAAGCAATTGGAATGGTAAGGAGTTCTCTGTCATTGATACAGGAGGATATATTATTGGCAGTGATGATGCTTTTGAGAAAGAGATTCAAGACCAAGTTAAGATAGCAATAGAAGAGGCAGACACTATCTTGTTTTTAGTTGATACCAAAGAAGGTTTAACGGCTATGGACGAAGATGTTGCAGATATTCTTAGAAGATGCAAGAAGAAAGTTCTTTTGGTTGCAAATAAAGTAGATAGTTATAAGTTGGTAAATGAAGTAGGAGATTTTTATAGTCTTGGACTTGGAGATGTTTATTCTATATCTGCGGCCAATGGGAGTGGAACAGGAGATTTGCTTGATGAGGTTGTTAAAGATTTTACAGATAAAGAAGAATTTACAGATGAAGAGGCATTGCTACCAAAGATTGCTGTTGTTGGCAGACCTAATGTTGGTAAAAGTTCGTTTATTAATGTTCTTATAGGACAAGACAGAAATATCGTTAAAGACCTTTCTGGAACAACAAGAGATAGTCTAAACACAAGATATAATCTATTTAATTTTGATTTTATTATTGTTGATACAGCAGGATTGAGAAAGAAAAGTAATGTTAGTGAAAACATAGAGTTCTATTCTGTTATGAGGGCTATTCGTAGTATAGAAACAAGTGATGTTTGTGTTCTTATCGTTGATGCAACGCTTGGTTTTCAAGCACAAGACCTTAACATTTTCTCTCTTTGTCAAAGAAATAATAAAGGTATTGTTGTTGTTGTTAATAAATGGGACTTAGTGGAAAAAGAAACTAATACATTAAGAGATTTTGAACAACAAATAAAAGATAAGATAGCACCATTTTCTGATGTGCCAATAATCTTTACTTCTGTTATTAATAAACAACGAATCTTTAAAGTGTTGGAGCAAGCAAGAGATGTTTATAATAACCGTCAAAAAAGAATAGCAACAAGCAAACTTAATGAAGAAATACTTCCAATAGTTAAAGACCAAAACCCACCACCACAATATAAAGGCAAACGTATTAAGATAAAGTATGTTATGCAACTAAAAACGCCTTATCCACAATTTGTTTTCTATTGCAATTTACCACAATACGTTAAAGCAGATTATAGACGATTTGTAGAAAAGCAGATAAGAGAGCATTATGATTTTAAAGGAGTGCCAATAACAATATATTTTAGAGAGAAATAAAAAAAGCAAAGAGTTTAACTATGCGAATAGATAAATATTTGTGGTGCATAAGAATATACAAGACAAGGTCGCTTGCTTGTGAAGCATGCAATCTTGGTAAGGTAACGTTAAACAATACAACCGTTAAACCAAGTAAAGAAATATCTGTTGGAGATGTATATTCTATCAATCTTAATCCTTTAAAGAAAACAATAAAAGTTATTGCTTTGCTAAATAATCGTGTTGGAGCAAAAGATGTATCAACGTATTATCAAGACCTTACTCCGCAACAAGAGTATGATAAGATAGAGATGATGAATATTATGTACTTTGAAAAAAGAGATTCTCACATCAAACGTCCAACGAAGAAAGATAGGAGAGAGATAGATAAGTTTAAAGAACAATAATATCTCTTCGTTTTATTAAAATAGAATCAAAAGATAAAAAAATATCTCTTCGTTTCGCTAAAATAGAATGAAGAGACAACAAATCACTCACTCATTATATTTGTTTTGATGCAGTGATTACAATACTAACTGTTTATTATATATAAATAATTTACTATCATTACTATATCATTTCAATATAAATGATGCAGTGATTAATTTAATATATACTATATCAATAATATAATAATACAGTATCAAAGAAATGATTATTTTTATTGATATATTATCTTTGACAAATAATAATCTTATCAAGAATAAATATTAATATTATCAAATAACAAAATATATTATATTGATATATAACTAATTAATCATAATTAATACATCATTCATATCAATATGATGTATTAATGATATATATATATTATTATATATATAATAATGGTCTTGCACTCATTGCACCATTATATTATTTTTGATGTAATAATTAATTTAATTCATTGATAAACAATAATAAATATTTTAAGAATCTAAACAAAAAGACATTAAAACAAAAAAAGATTGAAATATATTTGTTCGTATAATGCTTTTATTGTATATTTGCCAAATTAAAAAAAAT
Source organism: Bacteroidales bacterium (assembly GCA_022482545.1). GTDB lineage: Bacteria > Bacteroidota > Bacteroidia > Bacteroidales > P3 > Scybalousia_A. The sequence continues at coordinate 134,639 of JAKVOZ010000003.1, read as the reverse complement.
AAAATAAAAAAATATTCCAATTTGTACTCCTGACGGTTGCACTAAATACTAGTTTAAGAAAGACTTTAATCCTTTATTTTAAATAATACAATAAAAAAAGACTGAAATATTATTAATTAATAAATCAGTCTTTTTTCGTGTGGCATCGACGGGAGTTGAACCAGTGACACAAGGATTTTCAGTCCTCTGCTCTACCAACTGAGCTACGACGCCATTTTTATTTCTCTCTTCAATTGAGGTTGCAAAAATATAAACTTTTTTTTAACTGACAAAATAATTTGGCTATTTTTTTTCTTTTTGATGAAAAATAGATACACTTTTTATATATTTTTGTATCTTTGCAACCTTATATATTACATAATTTTCATAATTTTATACTATGAGTTTAAAGTACAAAGAATATAAACAACTTAGTTTAACTGACATTGAGAAAGAAGTTCAAGCAAAATGGCAGAAAGAAAACACATTTGAAGAAAGTGTGAAGTTAAGACAAGGACATAAATCATTTGTTTTCTTTGATGGGCCACCGTCTGCTAATGGCAAACCAGGAATACATCACGTTATGGCAAGAACGATTAAAGATATTTTTTGTCGTTACAAGTCTTTGAAAGGTTTTTATGTTGAAAGAAAAGCAGGCTGGGATACTCACGGATTGCCTGTTGAACTTGGAGTAGAGAAATCTCTTGGCATAACAAAAGAAGATATTGGCAAAAAGATAACTGTTGAAGACTATAACAAAGAATGTCGTAAGACAGTTATGCAATACAAAGATATGTGGGATAAACTTACTGTTCAAATGGGCTATTGGGTAGATTTGGACAATCCTTATATTACTTTTACTAATGAATATATTGAAACTCTTTGGTATTTACTTGGACAGATATATAAGAAAGGTTATCTTTATAAAGGATATACTATTCAACCATATTCTCCCGCAGCAGGAACAGGGCTTTCTTCTCATGAATTGAATATGCCTGGTTGTTATCGTGATGTAAAAGATACAACAGTTGTAGCACAATTCCATATAAAAGAAAATCAAACGAAAGAAAATTCTACATTAAATAAATATGTAAAAGATAAAACAAAAGCATACTTCCTTGCATGGACAACAACACCTTGGACTCTTCCTTCAAATACTGCATTAGCTGTTGGAGAAAAGATAGATTATGTTTTTGTGGATAGTTTTAATCCATATACAGGCAAACCAATAACGGTTGTTCTTGCAAAGAATCTTCTTTATTCTCATTTCAAAAAAGAATATGAAGACAAAGATTTTAATGAATATAACAAAGGTGATAAAGAAATACCATTTAGAGTTGTTGGACAGTGCAAAGGTAAAGACCTTTTAGATATAGAATATGAGCAATTAATGCCATGGGTAAAACCAGATGGAGATGCTTTTCGTGTAATTAGCGGTGATTATGTAACAACAGAAGACGGAACAGGTATAGTACATATTGCTCCAACGTTTGGTGCAGATGATAATCGTATAGCAAAGATAGCTAATATTGCTCCTATGCACTTAATAGATAAGAATGGAAAAGTGCAACCAATGGTAGATAAAAGAGGTAGGTTCTTTCTTCTTAGCGACCTTGATGAAACATTTGTAAAGAAGTTTGTCAATGAAGAAGATTATAAGAAGTATGAAGGTAGATATGTTAAGAATGCTTATGATGATACATTGACAGATAAAGATACTACACTAGATATAGACCTTTGTGTACTTTTAAAACAAGAGAACAAAGCCTTTAAGATAGAAAAACATACTCACTCTTATCCTCATTGTTGGCGTACTGATAAACCTGTACTTTATTATCCATTGGATTCTTGGTTTATTAAAACAACAGCAGTCAAAGATAGAATGATTGAACTTAATAAGACAATAAACTGGAAACCACAAGCAACAGGTAGCGGACGTTTTGGCAATTGGTTAGAGAATCTTGTTGATTGGAATCTTAGTCGTTCAAGGTTTTGGGGTACTCCTCTTCCTATTTGGAGAACAGAAGATGGTAAGCAAGAAAAATGTATCTCTTCTGTAAAAGAACTTAGCGATGAGATAGAGAAGAGTATCAAGGCAGGCTTTATGAAGGAAAACAAATATAAGAGTAAAGATTATAATAGTTTTGACCTTCACCGCCCTTATATAGATAATGTTATACTTGTTTCTGATAATGGCGAACCAATGAAAAGAGAGAGTGATTTGATAGATGTTTGGTTTGATAGTGGAGCAATGCCTTATGCACAAGTACATTATCCATTTGCTTGTGATGAAAAAGAATTGAAGAAACATTATCCAGCAGATTTCATTGCAGAAGGAGTTGATCAAACAAGAGGGTGGTTCTTTACTTTGCATGCAATATCTACTTTAATCTTTAATGATGTAGCATATAAGAATGTTGTTTCAAATGGTTTGGTATTGGATAAGAATGGCAACAAGATGAGTAAGCGTCTTGGTAATGCAGTAGATCCTTTTGAGATGATGGACAAATATGGAGCAGATGCAACACGTTGGTATATGATTTCTAACTCTCAACCTTGGGACAACTTAAAGTTTGACCCAAATGGTATTGATGAAATACGTAGAAAGTTCTTTGGAACATTATATAATACTTATTCTTTCTTTGCTCTTTATGCTAACATAGATGGTTTCTGCTACAAAGAAAAAGATATACCTAACAATGAAAGACCAGAGATAGACCGTTGGATAATATCAGAATTGAATAGTTTGATAATAAATGTAGATAATGCTTACAATGATTATGAACCAACAAAGGCAGCAAGAATGATAAGTAACTTTGTTGATGAATATCTTAGTAATTGGTATGTGAGATTATGTAGAAGAAGATTTTGGAAAGGCGAATATACAAATGATAAGATTTCTGCTTATCAAACTCTTTACAAATGCTTAGAAGTTCTTTGCCAACTATCATCTCCTATTGCACCATTATTTATGGACGCAATATTTACTAACTTAAATTCTATAACAAATAGATACGATGTTACTTCTGTTCATTTAACTGACTTTCCAAAAGCAAACAATGAACATATAGATAAAGACTTAGAGCAAAGAATGCAGATGGCTCAAAAGATTTGTTCACTTATTCTTTCACTTAGAAAAAAACATAATATTAAAGTAAGACAACCTCTTTCAAGTATGATGATTCCAACAAGTGAAAAAGAACAAGAACAAATAGAAAGAGTAAAACATTTGATTCTTAGTGAAGTTAATGTAAAAGAAATAAAATACCTTTCTCTACAAAACAATGTCCTTCAAAAGAGTATTAAAGCAAACTTCAAAACATTAGGACCAAAATATGGTAAGATGATGAAAGAGATTGCTAATAAGATTGCTCAATTTAATCAAAATGATATTGCAAAGATAGAAAATGAAGGAGAATATCGTTTAGATATTAATGGAGAAGATATTATTATTTTGAATAGCGATGTTGAAATAACAACAAAAGATATTGAAGGTTGGCTTGTAGCAAATGAAGGAAGTCTTACTGTTGCATTAGATATAACAATAACAGACGATTTAAAGAAAGAAGCAATAGCAAGAGAGGTTGTCAATCGTATTCAAAACATTAGAAAAGATAGTAATTTTGAAGTAACAGATAATATAGTCGTTGAAATAGAAAAAGAAGAGATGCTTGAAAAAGCAATAAATCAATTCCACGACTATATCTGCAACGAAACACTTACAAAAGAACTTACTCTTAAAGATAAAATAGAAAATCCTACAACAAAGATAGATGTTATTGAAGGTAAAGAACTTGATATTAGCATTAAAGTAAAGAAATGAAGAACATATTAGTAATCTATACAGGTGGAACAATAGGAATGGTAAAGGACACAAAAAGTGGTGCTTTACGTCCTTTTGATATGAAAAAGATTTATGAAGTATTGCCAATATTAAGAAAACTTGATTGCAATATAGATACTTTTCAATTTGACCCTATTATAGATTCTTCTGATATGAATGCTAAGGTATGGCTTTCTTTGGCTAAGAAAATCAAACAAGAATATGACAATTATGATGGTTTTGTTATTCTTCACGGAACAGATACTATGTCTTATACTGCCTCTTGTCTTAGTTTCTTACTTGAAAACCTTAATAAACCTGTAATAATTACTGGCAGTCAGTTGCCTCTTGGAATGATAAGAACAGATGGTAGAGATAATATTATTTCATCTATTGAAATAGCATCTAATAATAGCGTACTTATACCAGAAGTTTGTATATTTTTTGGTAATAAACTATTTCGTGGAAACCGTACTACTAAATTGAATGCAGAATATTTTGAGGCTTTTTATTCAGGCAATTATCCATCTCTTGCCAAAGTGGGTATTAATATATCATATAAACAACACCTTATATCATCTTGCCAAAACAAATCATTGAAAGTATATGATAATCTTTGTCAAGATGTGGTAATAGTAAAGGTTTGCCCAACAATACAAGAAAGTTTTCTTTCAGCAATAATCAATATACCAAATCTTAAAGGTATAGTGCTTGAAACTTATGGCTCAGGCAACGCTCCAACTAATGATTATTTTCTTTGTTCTATTGAAAAAGCAATAAAGAAAGGCATAACGGTTATGAATGTTACTCAATGTAAGGCAGGAAGTGTGGAGATGGGACATTATGAAGCAAGTTGTGGCTTGATGAATCTTGGAGTTATTTCAGGAAAAGATATAACAACCGAAGCAGCATTAACAAAGATGATGTTTGTTCTTGGAAACTATAAAGATAAAAAAGAACAAATAGAAAAATTAAAAGAAAATCTAAGAGGCGAAATAAGTATTTAATTTTTTATTTAATACTCAAAATAAAATATTATAAAGATATGGACTATAAAAGTATTTTCAATAGGATAGAGAAGTTAAACATTATGATAATAGGTGATGTGATGATAGATGCGTATCAATGGGGAAAGGTAGAAAGAATATCACCAGAAGCACCAGTTCCTATATGTAGTGTAACAAAAGAAGAAGACCGTTTGGGAGGTGCAGGCAATGTAGCATTAAATATTTCTTCTATGGGAGCAGAACCAATACTTTGTTCGGTTATTGGACAAGATAATAATGGCGAAATACTTTTAAACCTTTTGAAAGAAAACAATATGACAACAGAAGGTATTGTTCTTTCAAAAACTCGCCCAACAACAATAAAAACTCGTGTTCTTGGCAACAATACACAGATGCTCCGTGTAGATAAGGAGATAATTGATTTTCTTAACACTGAGGAAGAGACAGATTTTTTGAAAACAATATTTGATATTTTGAATAAAAAGCGTATTGATGCTATCATTTTTCAAGATTATGACAAAGGAGTTATAACAGAAAACGTTATAAGTCAAATAGTAAGCAAAGCAAACGAAAGACAAATCCCAACAACAGTAGATCCAAAGAAAAGAAATTTTAAGAATTATAAGAATGTAACTATGTTTAAACCTAATCTAAAAGAGTTGAAAGAAGGTTTAAAGATAGAATTTACTTTGCCAACGATGGATAATCTTTCAGAGGCATCACTATTATTAAACAATAAACAGAGAATAGAAAAAGTATTTATAACGCTTAGTGAGTATGGCGTATTCATTGCAGATTATAAACAAAGACAAGCAAAAGTTAAAATGATTTCGGCTCATTTAAGAAATATAGCAGATGTTTCTGGGGCAGGAGATACAGTGATAAGTGTTGCAACTCTTTGTCTTGCAGTAGGCTTAGAAGCAGAAGATATTGCAAGGATAAGTAATCTTGCAGGAGGACTTGTTTGTGAAACAGTAGGAGTAACACCAATAAACAAGGAAAGATTATATAAAGAATTATTATCATTATAAAACCAAAATAAAATAAAGAACTATTTTAATAAAACGAAGAGATAAAAAAATATTTCTTCGTTTTATTTTTGCGACATAAGAATTAAAAAAAATAGTTGTTTTTTACAATAAAATCATTAATAATATAGTTTTTGATAAAGATAATATGGGAAAGAAGATAATATTATATATAATTGGCTTGTTAATTTTAGCAAAAGGATACACTCAAAGCAGTCCGCCCAACTTACCACAATTTGATGATAAGACTATTCATTTTGGTATTGTTCTTGGTTATAATTCACTCTATTCTGATATGGTTTCTAAACATAATCTACCTTATAACGATACAATAATGGGTTTTAAATCAAAAAGTAGTAATGGGTTTCAATTAGGAGTTTCTTCCGATTTAAAACTTTTGTCATTTGCTCATTTACGTTTTGTTCCAATGATTACATTTACAGATAGGGTATTTAGTTATGATATACAGCAAGGGAATGATTTTCATACAACAGAAAGGTCATTGGAAGTTATTTACCTTGAAGCACCATTGGAACTTAAAATTCAGAGCAAACGTTGGCATAATTTTCGTCCATATCTTATAACAGGCGTAAAATATGTTTATGATTTAGGTTCAATAAAAAGGAAAAAACTAAGTGAAGATGAATATATGATGAAGTTGGAAAACTACGAAACGTTTTATACAGTTGGTTGTGGATTTGATTTTTATTTAGAATACTTTAAGTTTGGCGTTGAATTGAAGAGTAGTTTTGGTTTAGATGATATATTAGACCATAAGTTCAATAATGCTTATACTAATTGTGTAGATAAAATAAAGTCGCAAGTGTTTTATGTTAATTTAACTTTTGAATAAGCCATGCAAAAATTAATACAAATTACAGTAACTCCAAATGAATTACAAAATATTAAAGAGTTAGAAAAGAAAATAAGTAAAGAGAGCAAAATAGAGGCAAAATATCTTTCATATAGAATATTAAAAGAGAGTTTAGATTGCAGGAAACAGCCAGTATATCATCTTAATGTATTAACATCTTCAAATAATGATTTACCACAAATAAAACCTATGCCTTTTTTGAATGTAAGCAATTCGGCACCAATAATAGTTATTGGGGCAGGACCTTGCGGACTTATGGCAGCATTAAGACTTATTCAAAAAGGATTGAAACCAATAATAATAGAAAGAGGTAAGGCTGTTGAACAAAGAAAAAAAGATATAGCGATAATAAGTAGGAATGGTGAAATAAACGAAGATAGTAATTTTTGTTTTGGAGAAGGAGGAGCAGGAACATTTTCTGATGGCAAACTATATACAAGAAGTACAAAGAAAGGAAATATTGATGAGGTTTTGCAAATGTTTGTTCATTTTGGAGCAGACCCTAATATATTATTCTCTTCTCATGCACATATAGGGACAGATAAACTTTCAAGAATAGTTAAGAATATAAGAAAGACAATAGAAGATTGTGGAGGAGAGTATATTTTTAATACAAAGGTTGTTGATTTCATTGTAAAAGATGATACTATTATTGGAGTTAAAACAAATAATGGTGAAGATATAATGGCAGAGAAAACAATTCTTTGTTGTGGGCATTCAGCACGAGATATATATCAATTGTTTTATGATAATTCTTGGGCAATAGAAGCCAAACCTTTTGCCATAGGAGTTAGAGTAGAACATCCACAAGAATTGATAAACATAAGTCAATATCATAATAATCATTATTCAAGTTTGCTTCCGCCAGCAACATACTCACTTACATACAATCATAATGATAGAGGAGTATTTTCTTTTTGTATGTGTCCAGGAGGTATTGTTGTTCCTTCTTCGGATAGAGAAGGTGTTATGGTAGTTAATGGTATGAGCAATTCAAATAGAAGTGGAAAATTTGCAAATAGTGCAGTTGTAGTAACGGTTAAAGAAGAAGATGCCAAAGAGTTTGATTGTTTTGGGGCATTATCTCTTATGAAACTTCAAGAACAAGCAGAACAGATGATGTATTATGATAAACAGATATGTCCAGCACAAAGAATGACAGATTTTATTGACAACAAAACATCTCAAAATCTTGCTTTAACATCATATATGCCTCAACTTGTTTCGCAGAATATGAAAGAAAGATTATTACCTTTTGTTTATGATAATCTTGTTCAGGGCTTTAAGTCGTTTGACAGGAAGTTGAGAGGGTTTATCACAAATGAATCAAATGTTATAGGATTGGAAAGCAGAACATCAAGTGCAGTTCGTTTGCCAAGAAATAATAATACATTACAACATATTCAAATAAAGAATCTTTATCCATGTGGAGAAGGGGCAGGATATGCAGGAGGAATCACATCATCGGCTATGGATGGAATAAATGTGGCAGATAAGATTTCTAATGAGCTGGGAGTGTAATAAATAAAACGAAGAAATATTTTATTAACTCCTTAAAATAATTGCAAAAAACGAAGAAATAATTCAGAAATTACAGCATTTTTTTTGTCAGGTAAAAATTTTGTTGTAATTTTACAAATTATTTTGACTTTTAAGAGATATGACAAAGTATAAGACTATAATTTTATTATTGATTTGCTGTGTAGCTAACATTACAGTAGATGCTCAAACTAAAAAAGAACCTGAAATTTATTCAAACTTTGAAAAGAATTATAATGAATTGCTTCAAAGTTACTATATGAAACAAAATGAAAAAACGCTAAATCAAAGGTTTAATCGTCAAGGAGATAACTTATCAAACGAATATAGAGCAGCAAATGTATCAGATAGTGTGTATGCAAGAAGACTACGTAGTTTGCCTTCTGCGGTTAATCTTGTATATAATGATAAAGTAAGAAGCAATATTGTTTATTATATAGATAGGATAGGCGACAGAGTAGGAGTTATGTTGGGATTAAGTAAATACTATTTCCCAATCTTTGAAAACATTTTAGATTCTTATGGCATACCAAGCGAATTGAAATATTTAGTTGTGATAGAGTCTGCTTTTAATCCAAGAGCAGTTTCATGGACAGGAGCAGCAGGATTGTGGCAATTTATGTATGCAACAGGTAGAGTATATGATCTTAGAGTTAATTCAGTAGTTGATGATAGAAGAGACCCAATAAAAGAAACAATAGCAGCAGCAAAATATCTTAAAGACTTATATAAAATCTATAATGATTGGTCATTAGTTTTAGCAGCATACAATTGCGGACCAGGAAACGTTAATAAGGCAATAAAACGTTCTGGAAAGACAGATTTTTGGAGCATATACAATTATCTTCCTAATGAAACAAGAAATTATGTTCCTTCATACATAGCAGCAACTTATGTTATGAACTTCTATAAAGAGCACAACATCTCTCCTGTTAATCTTTCACGTCCCTTAGATTTAGTTACCGATACAGTAATAGTAAAAAAAGATATTTATTTTTCTCAGATAGAAGCAGTGATGGGCATATCTGTTGAAGAACTTAGAGACCTTAATCCACAATATAAAATGGATATGATACCAGGTACTCAGGATAGATATTCATTAAAATTGCCACTAAAATATATTAATGAATTTATTGAAAAAGAAGATTCTATTGCATCATATCATAAAGAAGAATTTAAGAATGAAGAGCAAGATAGAGACCAAAGTGTAAAACAGACAGAGGTGTGCTATGTTAATAAAACGATATATCATAAGGTACAACGCAATGATACTTGGTATTCTATTGCAAATCGTTATGGAGTAAGCCAACAAGATTTGAGAAGTTGGAACAAGAAGATAAAGAAAAAGAGATTGCAAAGAGGTACATTGCTTGCTGTTAAGACAAGAGTAGCAGTTGAAAAAGAAAAAATAATAAAAACAAATACAGAAAAACAGACTCCTTTTGAAGAAACTATTGTTTCGGCAGATAATACCGACAATCAAGAGGAATCAACACCTATTGTTACTTATCCAAAACGCAATAGAACAACATTAACTACAAAGACAAAGAACACAAATAAACAAGAGCGTAAGGAAGATAAGAAGAGCAGAAAGAATAAGAAAGACAGAGACGATAATGACAATAGAAGCAGTAAGAAGAATAAGAATAAAGAAACACATTCTATTAAATCAGGAGAAACAATAAGCCAAATAGCAAAGAAATATGGCATAAGCGAAGAAGATTTATTGAAAGCAAACAAATTAGATAAGAGTTCTGCTAAAAGTATTCGCCCTGGTCAAAAGATAGTAATATCAAAAGATAGTAAGGATTCAAAGAATAGTAAATCTAATAAGAATAAGAAGTCAAGCAAAAGTAAATCTAAAAGAAGAAGATAATAAATGAAACTTAAAAAAGTTATTCTTATTCTTGCCATTATTCTTGTTATTTTGGGAATGATAGCACTAATTTTTCCTAAACAAGGAGTAGATATTGGTTCTTTGCATCTTTCTTTTCCATCATTAGAAGATATTTTTTCACCAAAACAAATCAAATATGCTAATATAGATAATATAGTAGCATCTTCTGACACTGTTAGTAGCAATGATAATCATAAGGTAACAATAGATAAAAAAAATATTATAGAATTTGAATACCCAAACAATAATCAAACTCTTTTATATTCTTTTTTTGAATCTATGGATAAAGCACGAAGCAATGATAAGCAAGTACGAATAATCCATTATGGTGATTCTCAAATAGAAGGCGACAGAATAACATCTTATATCCGTTTGCGATTACAAGAGCAATTTTCTGGCGTAGGGCAAGGACAGATGCCTCTTCATAGTTTATCATCTATTAGAAATGTTACATTTAGTTATTCTTCCAATTGGAGTTTTTTCAGTATTCTTAATCAAAAATCAAAAGGTTTTAATCGTTTTGGGCTTATGATGAGTTGCGCTCGTCCTTTCGTTAAGATGAAAGTTGATACAATAACACACGATACAACATACCTAAAATCAGCATATATAGAACTTAAATTTTCTAAACGACTTACTCACAACCTTCATCTTTTCTATTCCAACCCTATTAAAGAATCTTCAATCAAAGTATATTCTAATAGCGGATTAATAGCAGAGCAAACAATAGGTGTTGATAATTCTCTTATGGAAATGAATATTCCTATTTCATCTCCAACATCCTACATTAAGATAGCAACAACCGGTATGCCAGAACTATATTCTATTGATGAGAGTAGCAATAGTGGCGTAATGGTTGATAATGTTTCTCTAAGAGGTAGTTCTGCCATAGGAATGAGTCGTAATGATAAAGATTTTTTTTCAATAATGGCTCAAAGATTAAATGTAAATCTTATCATAATGCAGTTTGGTGTTAATGCCATACCGCAAGATGATTCAAAGATTATTCCAAGTTATGCTTTCTTTGAGAAACAATTTTCTCAGCAATTAGCATATTTGAAAAAGGCTGTGCCGAATTGTCAAATCATTGTTATAGGAATATCAGACCGTTCTCGCAAAGTGGGCGACAAATATGAGACTAATCCAAATGTAGAAAAGGTATTGGCAGCACAAAAGCAAGCAGCAATGGAGAATGGTTGCATATTTTGGAATCTTTTTAAAGCAATGGGTGGCAAAAACTCTATGCCGTCATGGGTTTTGAGGGATAGACCATTGGCTAATCCTGATTTCACACATTTTAATAATGTTGGAGCAAAATATGTTGCAGAGATGTTTTATCAAGCATTGAATTTAGAGTATCAAAAGTATAAACAAAGCAAGTCTAAGTAAGTATTCATTTATTTCTTTCTTGAATTTATTAAATTCTTTTTTGAATCTAATAAATTATCTTTTGAATCTATTTCAACAAAATGGCATTATGTTAGTGATAGAATGGCATTATGTTGCAACAGAATGGCATTATGATTTAATAGAATGGCATTATGTTTCTTATAAAATGGCATTATAATCTATTGTATCTTTAAACTAATTAACAATTTCTTAACATTACCTTAATAAAACCTTAACATAACTAATCTATTTTTGCATCAAGAAAAAATAATACAAGTAAAAGATGAAAAAAAAGATTTTAACAGTTATCGCATTCACTACTCTAACAACTTTTGGAGCATATGCACAAGATGAAATTCAAAAAGACAGTTTGCAAGTCTTACAAGAACAAGTAGAAAACAATCAAGCAAAAATTAAAGGTTTAGAAAAATTTAAAGTAAGTGGCTATATCCAATCACAAATGGAAGTGTCAGGAAAAGATGGTAAAACAAAAACATCAGCAAGCAACGCTTTCTCAGATAGTAGAGATAATGGCGACAATTTTCTTAGATATGGAATAAGACGAGGCAGAATAAAATTCCAATACACAGAAGGTATTGCCAAAGGAGTTTTTGAAATGGATATAAATGAAGGTGGAATAGGAGTAAAAAATGCTTACTTACAAATAACACCTGATCAATGTATATCACTTCAAGCAGGTTTAATGGATAGATGGTTTGGAGATGAGGTAGAATATTCTTCTTCTAACCTTGAACCTTTGGAAAGAAGTCTTATCATTCAAAAACTATTTCCAGACGAAAAAGATTTAGGATTAAAACTTACTCTTTCTGGAATGAAGAATACAATGTGGGACGGATTAAAACTTGACCTTGGTTTAGTTTCTGGAAACAACATTAAGAAAGATGATGATGGTAGAATGGATTTTCTTGCTCACTTGAAATACAATCATTCAAATTCTAATTTTTCTTATGGAATAGGGGCATCGTTTTATAGTGGAACAACAAACAATATTGATAGTCTTTGGTTCACAGTAAATAACAACGCTTGGCAAAGTGAAAAAGTGGAGATGAACAAAAAGAACAAAAGACAATATGTAGGATTTGATGGACAGATTGCTTTTGAAACAGTTATGGGATTAACTAATTTTAGAGCAGAATATATCTTTGGTGAGCAACCTTGTGTTAGTGGTGATTTAAAATCTCCTGATGGTAACACGTATAGCAATAAATTCAATTATAATCGTAAGTTTGCTGGTGGTTATTTCTACGCTATCCAAGATATTTATAACACACCGCTCACTCTTGTGTTGAAATATGCTTACCTTGATAACAATACAGAATTAAAAGGTAATGATATAAAAAATGGAGGCGACTTAGCAAATACAGATTATGGTGTTGGAATGTTTTGGAGAATAAACTCAGCATTAAGATTGAGCGCAATGTATGATATAAATAAGAATGAGACAACAAAAGAAGTAGCAAAATATTCAAAAGATTTGAATGACAACATATTTACATTAAGATTACAATATAAGTTTTAGTTAAGAAAAAAGTAAAAAAAGAAAGGAAAAAGAATTATGAAGAAACTAAGTTTAGGATTATTATTAGCCGTTTTAGCAATAAGTCCAGTATTAAATGCACAGAAAGTAAAAGGAAGTGATACATGCTTACCACTAACACAAAAAGAAGCAGAAGCATATGGAAAACAAGGAGGAAAAGTAAGTGTAACAGGAGGAGGAAGTGGAGTTGGAATAGCAGCCTTGATAAGTAACACAACAGATATCGCACAAGCATCAAGAAAAATGAAATTCACAGAAAAGCAAAAAATGCAACAAAGTGGGCGTCAAGTAAAAGAAGTAGTTATTGCTCACGATGCAATTGCGGTAGTAGTTAATCCAAACAACAAAGTAACAAATCTTACTCGCCAACAATTGGAAGGTATTTATACAGGTAAGATAACAAACTGGAAACAAGTAGGTGGAGAAGATATGAAGATAGTTGTTTATAGTAGAGAGACTTCTTCTGGAACATATGAATTTTTTAAAGAACATGTAATGAAGAATAAGAACTATAAATCATCTGTTCTTTCAATGCCAGCAACGGGAGCAATCATTCAAAGTGTTAAACAAACAAAAGGAGCAATAGGTTATGTAGGTCTTGCTTACTTAACAAAAGGTGTTAAAGCAATTCACGTAAGTTATGATGGCAAACATTTTGTAGCGCCTTCTGTTCAAACAGCAAAAAACAAGACTTACCCAATAGTTCGTCCGCTTATGTATTATTACGCAACAAACAATCAAAGAAAAGTTCAAGGTTTTGTTAACTTTGTTCTAAGTAATCAAGGACAAGAGATAGTATCAAGAGTTGGATACATACCAATAAGATAATTAAAATTAATTAGTTTTTTTCAGGACTTTGACCCCTCAAAAGGTTAAAGTCCCTTTTTAAAAAATAAATATTATGGAAAATAAAGAAATAAAAAAATCAATATTCTATCTTTCAACACTACTCTCAACGCTATTGTTTTTCATACCTTTTGGATTCTATTCATATTATTTAAGAATAAATCATAAATTTTAAACCAGAGATGAAAAAGTTTTTAGAAAAATTCATAGAGGCTATCATAAAAACATCAGGAGGTATTACTTCAATAATAGTTCTTTTGATTGTAGCATTTCTTTTTAGTGAAGGGGCAGGGCTATTCAATAAGAACAAGATAGAGGAAGGATATACAATAATAGTTTCTCAAACTAACAATGTTAAAACATTTACTTCTAATCAATTGAAAGATATTTTTGATGAGAACATAACTTCATGGAAAACATTGAATGGTAAAGATAAACCAATAAAAGTCTATCATTCTATTGATGATTTTATGGAGAATGAAGACAACAAAGAAGATGCGATTGCTCTTGTACCAAAAGAATATGTTAAAGAGTGTAAAGGAATGAGGGAAGTAGATTGTGGAAAGATAAATTTCAAAGATTTCTTTTTAGGTAAAGATTGGATGCCAACAGCAACGCCAGCATCACAATTTGGATTATTACCTATAATAACAGGAACGCTTTGGGTTTCTTTTGGAGCAATACTTCTTGCCTTACCACTTGGACTTGCTGTTGCCATCTTTCTTTCAGAACTTGCCACAAAGAGAATACACAAAATACTTAAACCAACAATAGAACTTCTTTCAGGCATACCTTCTGTTGTTTATGGTTTCTTTGGACTTGTTGTTATTGTGCCGTTAATTCAAAAGATGTTTAGTTTAGATGTTGGTGAGACAGCATTAGCAGGAAGTATTGTCCTTGCTATTATGGCATTGCCAACAATAATAACAATAAGTGAAGATGCAATGAGGTCTTGTCCAAGGAGTATGAAAGAAGCCTCTCTTGCATTGGGAGCAAACAAATGGCAAACAATATGTAAGGTTGTTATACCTTATTCTATATCTGGTATAACGGCAGCAGTTGTTCTTGGAATAGGAAGAGCAATAGGAGAAACAATGGCAGTGCTTATGGTTACAGGAAACAGTGCTATCATTCCTCATTCATTCTTAGAGCCAGTTAGAACAATACCAGCAACAATAGCAGCAGAACTTGGAGAAGTACCAAATGGTAGCGCTCATTATCAAGCATTATTTGTTCTTGGTGGCATACTATTTATAATAACTCTTTTAATCAATCTTGTAGTAGATTACGTAACTAATAAAAATAAATTAAAAGCATAATGGAAACAATAATTAATAACAGCATACTTATGAATCAATCATTTAATGAAGATAATGAGTTAAATAAAGCAGAGAAATTATTAAGGATAAGAATAAGAAGAAGAACAAGATATATCTTTAATAAAATAAAAGTTGTTTTTCAAATGATGATAGGTAAATTAAAAAATAAGTAATTATGATGATGAATACAAAACATAAACAAATAAAACAAAATATTGCTTTTAATGTGTTAAGGTTTATGGCAGTATTAGTTGTTGCTATCTTATTCATCATTCTTTTCTTTATAATATTTAAAGGAATGAAAGCAATATCATGGGATTTTTTAACAACTATGCCCAAAGATGGTATGACAAAAGGAGGAATATTGCCAGCAATTGTTGGAACGTTATATTTAACTCTTGGAAGTATTATCTTGGCTTTTCCTCTTGGTGTTTTATCTGCAATATATATGAATGAATATGCAAGAAAAGGTAGTAAGATTGTAAGATTTATACGTTTTATGACAAATAATCTTTCAGGCATTCCTTCCATAGTATTTGGTATTTTTGGTATGTCTTTGTTTGTAAATACTCTTTCTTTTGGAGATAGTATTCTTGCGGGCAGTCTTACTTTGGCATTGCTTGTTTTACCAATAGTTATCACAACAACCGAAGAAGCATTAAAGCAAATAGATGATTCTTTTCGTCATGCTTCTTATGCTCTTGGGGCAAGCAAACTTAAAACAATAAGAAAAGTTGTTCTTCCTATGGCATTACCAAATATAATCACAGGTCTTATCCTTTCAATTGGTAGAGTAAGTGGAGAAACAGCACCAATACTTTTCACATGTGCCGCATATTTTCTTGACCATCTTCCTCACTCAATAATGGATCAATGTATGGCTTTGCCTTATCATTTATATGTAATATCAACTTCTGGTACTGATATTCAATCTTCTCAAACTATGGCTTATGGAACGGCATTTGTTTTGATAATGATTGTTTTGATATTAAACCTTTTAGCAAATGGACTAAGAAGATATTTTAGTAAAAAAGTAAAAATGAATTAAAAAAATGGATAATAAAATAATTAAAGTAAAAGATTTAGATTTCTATTATGGAGATTTTCACGCATTAAAGGATATAAACATTGAAATGGAGCGTAATTCTGTTACAGCATTCATTGGCCCTTCTGGCTGTGGAAAGAGTACTTTTTTAAGATTGTTTAATAGAATGAACGACTTAATTGAAGATACAAAGATGACAGGAACAATAGAAATAGACCATGAAAACATTTATCAAAAAGGGACAGATGTTGATTATTTAAGAAATAGAGTAGGTATGGTGTTTCAAAAAGCAAATCCGTTTCCAAAGAGTATTTTTGAGAATGTTGCTTATGGGCTAAAAGTTAATGGAGAAAAAGATAAATCATACATAGAACAAGTTGTTGAAGAATCTCTAAAAGGTGCTGCTCTTTGGGACGAGGTTAAAGATAAATTAAAACAAAGTGCGTTCTCTCTTTCAGGAGGACAACAACAAAGACTTTGCATAGCACGATGTTTGGCAGTTAAACCTAAAATAATTCTTATGGATGAGCCTTGCAGTGCGTTAGACCCAATATCTACAAGTAAAATAGAAGATTTGATTTATGAATTAAAAGAACAATACACTATAATAATTGTAACTCATAATATGCAACAAGCATCAAGAGTAAGTGATAAAACAGCATTCTTTTATCTTGGCGAATTAGTAGAATATGATGACACAAGAACAATATTTACTAAACCTCATAAAGAATCAACTCAAAACTATATCACAGGAAGATTTGGTTGATTCCTTATTCTTATTATAGATACAATATTAATAAAAAATGATTTTATTTCAATTAAAAATTAAAACAAATATTAAAAAATGGAAAAACATATAGATGAAGAATTAGGCATAATGAAAGATTTAGTAATGCAGATGTGGAATCTTGTTGGTAGGCAATTAGATAAAGCAGAAGAAAGTCTTTTAACTTGCAATAAAGAATTAGCAAATGAAGTTGTTTTAACAGAAAAAGTATGCAACAATATGGATAATAAGATTTCTCTTGCATGTGAAAACTTTATAGCATTAAACAATCCTGTTGCTATTGATTTAAGATTGGCTCTTGCGATACTTAGAATAAATAGTAACCTTGAAAGAATAGGCGATTTTGCAGAAGGTATATCTCGCTTTGTTATAAAAGATATGACAGATAAACTTGATGAAAATGATTTAAAGCAACTTAAACTTAAAGAGATGTTTAACAATGTTAATTATATGTGCGATATCAATAAGAAGGCTTTTCTTGAAGAAGAAACAAATGACCTTGGCAAAGTCTTTGAAAGAGATGATGCGGTTGATGATATTAACTTGAAATCAAAAAGTGTTGTTGCTAATATGATAAGAACAAATCCCAACAAAGCAGAAGAATATCTTTGTTTGTATAGTGTAATAAAAAAGGTGGAACGAATAGGGGATAGATGTAATAATATTGCAGAAGAGATTATTTTTTATCTTGATGCAAATGTAGTAAAACATACTAGATAACTTATAGACATCTTTGCAATAGTTCTTTATTCCATTAAAATAGAATCAAAAGATAATAAAATAGAATAAAGAGATAAAAAAATAGTTCTTTAATCCATTTCAGCGGAATAAAGAACTATTATTTTATTTATTTAAAATCATTGTTATTTACCAGTATGACCAAAGCCACCTTCACCACGTACAGTATCTGAAAGTTTATCAACTTCAACTATTTCTGCTTTTTCATATTTGGCAATAATCATCTGTGCTATTCTATCGCCAGAGTTTATTTCGAAGTCAGAGTTTGAAAGATTAACTAAAAGAACTTTTATTTCGCCTCTATAATCTGCATCAATTGTGCCAGGAGAGTTTAACACTGTTATGCCGTTTTTTAGTGCCATTCCACTTCTTGGTCTTATTTGTGCTTCATATCCTTGATCTATTTCCATAAATAATCCTGTTGGCACAAGCATTCTTTCCATAGGATGAAGAATAATAGATTGTTCAATATTGGCTCTTAAATCCATACCAGCAGAACATTCGGTTTCATACTTAGGAAGAGCGTTGTTGCTTTTATTAATTATCTTTAATTTCATATTCTTTTATTTTTTTCTTTGGCAAAGATACAAACTATTTTTCATTTTTCACTTCTTACTTTTCACTTTTTTATATATCTTTGCAAGTTATAGAAAAACCATAATAAAATGAGACAAATAATCATTGCAACACATAATCAGCATAAGATAGATGAGATTCAAGAGATGGTAAAAGGCAAAATAGATATAGTTTCTATTAAAAGTCTTGGCTTGAATAAAGATATTCCAGAAACAGGCGACACTTTAAAAGACAATGCTAAACAAAAAGCAGAATATGTATATAAGAAATTCCAGAAAGATTGTTTTGCAGATGATACAGGGCTTGAAGTTGAAGCATTAGATGGACGTCCTGGTGTTTATTCTGCAAGATATGCTGGTGAGAAGTGTAGTTTTGATGATAATATTAATCTTCTTCTTAGCGAAATGGAAGGAAAGATAAACAGAAAGGCATGTTTTAAGACAGTGATATGTTTGATTGAAGACGGTAAAGAAATGTTTTTTGAAGGTAAGTGCGAAGGCGTTATAACAACAGAGCGTTATGGTAATAAAGGATTTGGTTATGACCCAGTGTTTATTCCAAAAGGATATGGAGAGTCTTTTGCTGAGATGAGCAAAGAAGATAAAAACAAGATTTCTCATCGTGGCATTGCAACAAGAAAATTAATTGAATACCTATTAAAGAAATAAATAACTAAAAGAAGAAAGTAGATAATGAAAAAAATAATTATTTTGTATTTTTCACTTTCCACTATTATTTTTTAATTTTAAGATAAATTATGATTAACGAAGAAGATTTTAATGAAGAATATGTGTTAGAGGTAGCAAAGAGTATGTGTGTTGCATCTCGCACTGCTCCTAAGGCAAAAGGTAGAGATAATCTTATGATAAAGATTTGTGATAAAAAAGATATTCTTCTTATTTCTAAACAATTAGAAAAAGATTATAAAGAAAAACAACAAGAGTTTCTTTTAAGAGATAGTCAAAATATACTTCTTGCAACTAATATTGTTCTTCTTGCTACTCATAATATTGTTTTCGGTTTAGATTGTGGTTATTGTGGCTTTGCTTCTTGTAAAGAAAAAGAAGAGAAGGCTCCAAACGCTCCTTGTTTTTTTAATAGTAATGATTTAGGTATTGCACTAGGGAGCGCTTGTAGCGTGGCAAGTGAAAGAAAAGTGGATAGTAGAGTAATGTTCTCTGCTGGTAATGCTGCAAAAGAAATAGGTATGGTAGGAGATTGCTATCAGTGTTTAGCAATATGTCTTAGTGCAACAAATAAAAACCCTTTCTTTGACAGGTGTCAGTAGCACTGACAGGCAGTTTTGCTACGCAAGTAATAAATAAATGAAAAAATATATAAGAATAAATAAAAAATAAAAGATATGTTACAACTTAATTTTATAAGAGAAAACAAAGACTTAGTAATAGAACGTCTTGGAGTAAAGAACTTTAAAACAGCCAAAGAAGACATTGAAAAAGTTCTTGCTTTGGATAATGATAGAAAATCGGCACAAAAAAATCTTGATGATATTAAAACAGAAGAGAATAAACTTGCCAAACAAATAGGAGGCTTATTTAAAGAAGGTAAAAAGAGTGAAGCAGAAGAGTTGAAACAAAAGACTGCTACACTAAAACAAGAAGAGAAACAAGTAGGAGAAACCCTTGCAAAGATAGAACAAGATATAAGAACACTCCTTCTTTCTATTCCAAACATACCTCACCAAAGCGTTGCAAGAGGAAAAGGAGAAGAAGATAACGAAGTAGTGAAGATGATTGGAGAGATACCTAATCTTCCCGAAGATGCTTTACCTCATTGGGAACTTTGTGCAAAATATGATATTATAGACTTCAATCTTGGCAATAAGATAACAGGTGCCGGCTTTCCAGTATATAAAAACAAAGGGGCAAAATTACAAAGAGCATTGATAAACTTCTTTTTGGACGAGGCAACCAAAGACGGATATATGGAAGTTCAACCACCTCTTATGGTGAATGAACAATCTGCAATGGCAACAGGTCAATTACCAGATAAAGAAGCACAGATGTATGTTATTCCTTTGGATAAATTTTATATGATTCCTACTGCAGAAGTGCCAGTAACTAATATCTTCCGTGATACTATTGTAGAAGAGAAAGAATTTCCGATAAGACGTTGTGCATACTCTCAATGTTTTCGCCGTGAAGCAGGTTCGTATGGCAAAGATGTTAGAGGACTTAATCGTTTGCATCAATTTGATAAAGTAGAGATTGTTTGCATTGATTCTCCCACTCATTCTTATGAGCAACTTGAAGTGATGAAAGAGCATGTTAGCAATTTACTAAAAAATCTTGGTCTTCCATTTCGTATTGTTAGGCTTTGTGGAGGCGACATTAGTTTTACTTCTGCATTAACATTTGATTTTGAAGTCTTTTCTGCTGCACAAAAACGTTGGCTTGAAGTAAGTAGTGTAAGTAATTTTGAATCTTATCAGGCTAATCGTTTGAAAGTACGTTATAGAGATAAAGACGGCAAGATGCAACTTTGCCATACCTTAAACGGAAGTGCATTGGCATTGCCGAGAATAGTTGCTGCCTTGCTTGAAAACTATCAAACCAAAGACGGAATCATTGTACCAGAGTGTTTAGTCCCTTATACAAAATTTAATATCATTAATTAAAAATAATACATTGCTGATGTACTGATAGTACAAGAAGATTTAGTTTTGGTTGTACTAAAAGAAAAAAGAAGAAAATGCAAGAAAATTAATTTTTTTTGCATTTTTTTGTAACTTTTTGTAGGGTTAGATTGTCTTATAATAAAGAAAAAGGAAAAGAAACGGCTGATGAATGAAAGAGAATACAATACTTGCGTAAAAGATTACTCTGATAATGTGTTTAGATACCTTGTGAAAAACTTGCAGGATAAAGACTTATCAAAGGATATCTTACAAGAAAGTTTCTTAAACCTTTGGAAAAAACGCCAAAGTGTGGATTATAAAACAGCAAAGACTTATCTTTTTCAAACGGCTCACAATACTATGATAAACACTCTTAAATATAATAACTTGAAACAAACACTTGATAAACCAACTTTTTATGCCACATCAACTACTTATGATTTAAATCAGATGCTAACAAAACTTATGGCTTTTTTGCCAGATAAACAAAAACAAAGTCTTCTTCTTCGTGATTATGAAGGTTACTCTTATAAAGAAATTGCAAAGATTATGAATATTACAGAAGAAGATGTGAAGATAAATATCTTTCGTGCAAGGACAAAGATGAAAGATATGATAAATAAAATTGAGGAAAAATAAAAACGATATGAACAAGATAAATAAAGATAACATTGAGGCGTATTTTTTAGACTTTGTTGAGGGCAACCTTAATGAAGATGAGAAGAAAGAAGTTATGGATTTTGTGAAAAAGAACCCAGAGTTTGCTTCTTTACTTAAAGATTACGACCCCGATATTAAAGTTGTACCAGAAAAAGACCTTGTGTTTGAAGAAAAACATACTCTTTACCATAAGCCACATATTGTTATTTATAAAGCAATCACTTATTCTGTATCTATTGCTGCTGTTTTCTTGTTGCTTTTCTTTGTTGGAAGAGGAGTTTTTGTTAAAGATACTATTGAAAAACAAGAGAAATTTATGGCAAAACAAACCATTGAAAACGACACTATTAAGAGTTATCAAAATAAAACGAAGAAATATTTTACTAAATCAAAGACTTATTCAAATAAAACGAAGAAATATTTTGCTAACACAGCGACACAAAATGTTGAAGTAAAAAATGACAAAAATATTGCCACAAAAAATGATAATCTTTTAGCAGAAAACATACAAAAAACAAAGGATACAGCAAATGATATAATAGTAGTTTTTCAACCAAGGGGACAAGAGCAAGAGCAAAAACAAGACTCTATACCATATCAGTTGCTTATGATAAGAAATCCTCAAAAGAGTGCGGTTGATGAGATAGCTCAGACTTACAAAAACATAAAGTCTTCGTATCAAGAGTTGAAAGAAAAAGCAAAGAACCTTTTATTTGCAAGTAGAAATTAATAATTTATAAAAAATATATAAAGAAAATGAAAAAACTAAGTTTAATTCTTTTAGCAGTAGTATCATTGTTTGCTGTTAAAATACAAGCACAAGATACAATATATTTACCAAATACAGATGGACAAATAAATAATGCAGTACAAACAACATTACTTGCTTTACTAAATGAGAATCCTGATTCTTTACAATCAAAAACAAATGGGCAAAAACATATTTATATTTTCCGTAATATTAAAGTTGATGTAGATTCTTTACAATCGGCAGAAGGAGATCTTTTAAAATTTGCTAATATGTTAGATAGTCTTCAAGTAATAGATAAGGCAATGGATTCTGCATTTAATAAAACAAATAAGATGAAGTTAAATAATCTAACAGTTAAAGCAAGAAGAGATTATAATCCATTAGATAATAGTACTCTTTTAGAAACACATCTTTCAAATGTAAATGTAGGAGAAGACGCTGAATTGTATTTATTACAGAAAAAGAATGTTGATACAAATTCATATAAGAATAAGAATAAATATAATTATATGAATTTAAAATCATTAACAAGTGATAAAAAAGAAAATAGTATAACATTAGCAGCAGAAGAAGCAGCAACAATTATTTTTGATACATTAGAATCTATTAGTATGGGAGAAGGATGTGGTACACATATCTATAAAGGGATAGACGGAAATTCTTTAAACGTTACAATGGGCAGCGACTCTTATTTACAAATAAAAGGTCTTACAAAACTATCTTCATTAGATTTATATTTAAGTGATGGTTGTTCTGTTGATTTAGATAGTGTGGATATAAAGAAACTTACTATTCATGGAACAGGGACAAGCCATATAACAATGAATGGATATGTTGGAGAATTGGATAATAATAAAAATGATGATATAACAATTAGTGGTAATTTTAAGATAGATAGTATAAATACAGAAGAGGATGCAACAAATGATGGCGTATGGAAAGATAAAACAAGTTTAAATAAGTATTTTAAGGGAAAGAAATCAGGATATAATCATAGAGATATAGTAGAAGTTGAGCCAAAGGTTGGTGTTAGTAGACTTGGTTGGAGTAGAGAAGTAAACAGTATTGATGATTTATTTTCTGGACCAGAAGGAACTTATAGTGTAAAGATGAATCATTCAATGAGGTGGAATTTAGGTTTTGATGTAAAGATTAATGCAACTTCTTGGCTTGCTATTCACACTGGTTTAGGTTATGAATCTGATATCTTCCGTTTTTCAAATGATGTTAATTGTATAAAGACTAATGAGGTGTACAGAATAAATGAAGATAAAACAGTGAATAATCCTAAATGCAAGTTAGTTGCTCGTTATATTACAATGCCACTCTTACTTCAATTTAATGTATATAAAGACTTCTCAATATTTGGTGGTGTTATTGGTGGATTAAACTTCCGTACTTCTCACACAGGATTTAAAAGAGATTATAAAGACGATAGCGGAAAGAGAATAGAAGAGAGTCTTGGAACGAAATACAATAATTTCAAACCAGTTAAACTTGACCTTCAATTTGGAATTGTTTTTGAGGACTACACTATCTATATGAAACAATCTCTTACAAATATGTTTAAAGACAATAGAGAGATAGCACTTTATCCATACTCTTTTGGAGTATCAGTTGGCTTTTAAGTAATTTTTCATAATAAAAAGTATAGTGTATTTTAATTTGTATGAAGCAGAAGACAAGCATACTCTTCTGCTTCTTTTTTGTGTTATGTCCCTATCTTTCTTTAATCATCTTGCGAATATCTTTCTTGTAAGCAATGAAGATATATAAACCAATAAAGATAGTATTAATAACAAGACAAATATATTTATTAGGTATTACTTGACTTATTAAATACATAAGCCCATAAGTAACTAATGCAAAGGCAAGATAAAAGATAATCTTCTTTATTTTGTAATTTACTGGATAGAAATGTTGTCCAATAAGATAGCAAAGAACTGCAATAGTAAAATAACAAACAAGTGTAGTTATAGCAGCACCAACATAACCAATAAGAGGTACTAAAAGATAATTACCAATAAGCGTTAATCCAGCACCAATAAGAGAGATATATGCTCCCCATCTTGTTTTGTCAGTTACTTTGTACCATATACTAAGGTTATAATAAATGCCTAAGAAGATATTTGCCATAAGAAGAATAGGTACAACAATGATTCCAACTCTATAAGCCTTGCCCATAAAGTATTTAAAGATGTCTATGTAGCCCATAACTACAAGAAAGATTAAACAAAGAAAAAGAACAAACGCTGTCATAATATTAGAATATGATTGTTTGGCATCTTTTAGTTTCATCTTAGAGAAAAAGAAAGGCTCGGCAGCAAATTTAAACGCTTGAATGAACAACGATATAACAATAGACAACTTATAACATGCTCCATAAATACCTATCTGACTCATTTTATATGCAGATATTTCTTTTGCGGTAGTTAATGTTTCTGGAATACTAACTAAATGTTTTAATGCTATTCTGTCAAAAGTCTCATTAACCATTCCTGCTAATCCTCCTATCATAACAGGGAAACCATAAGAAAGCATCTTCTTTAATAACTTGAAATCAAACTTGGTTTTGAACTGCATATATTCCGGCATCAAAAGAAGAAATGAAATGGAAGACGCCATAAGATTAGATACAAAGATATAAAGTACTAAGTCGTTAGGATTAAACCATGGCGTTATAAGAATATTGCCACTTTTATATAACGTTGGGCAAAGAGCAATAAAGAAAAGATTAAGAAAGATATTAGAAAATATATCTATACTCTTAACAAAAGCAAATCTCTTAGGTTTGTTTTCTCTACGGAGTAAGGCATACGGTATTGCACGTAAAGAATCTAAGGCAAGAATCAAAAGAAACAATACAATATAGGTTTTATGGTCGGAGTATTCTAAGGCAGAACATATAGGATTTAAGCAAATGAAAGTTATGATAAGAAAAAGAGAAGAAGAAGTAAAGAGAGAAAGCAAAGCTGTATTATAAACCACACTTTTATCATTATCTTGCGAAAAACGAAAGAAAGCAGTTTCCATTCCATATGTTAATATAATCATAAGAAACGACACATAAGCATAAAGTTCACTTACCACGCCATAATCTTGTGTTGCAATGTTGTAAGTATATAAAGGTACGAGAAAATAATTCAAAAACCTACCGACGATTGTTGGTATTCCATATATTGCTGTTTGTCCTGCTAGACGTTTAATATCGCTCATTTTCTTTTTTTATTTTTTAATAAATTATATCTTATTAGAATTAATTATGTATAGAAATTTCTCTTTTTTAATTATATCAAACTCAACGTATATAATAATTTAAAATTTTTATACATATCATCTAAAAAATGTTTGTTATAGATTCTATTGTATCTTTTACTTCTGTTTCTTTTATATTGCGATTAGTTAATAAATTTATTAGTTCTGTATTTAGGTAATAGTTGCTTCTCCCTATTTTTGTTTTAGTTACGAAATTGTTTTCTGCTAATATATTCAAATAGTTAGTTGCTGTCAATCTACTTACTTTCAATTCTTTTTCTACAAATTCTATTTTTGTATATGGATGATAGAAAAGATTATTTAATAGTGCATGACTATATTTAGTTCCCATTAATGGACGCATTTTCATTTTGTATTCCTGCATTATCTGCCCTATTTCTTTTACCAAAACTATTGTTTGAGACGCAGTTTGTTCAACTGCTTTCAAAATAAATAATATCCAATCTTCCCAAGACTCTTTATCACGAACATCTTGTAATAACTTATAGTATTCAGACTTATTTTCTATAATATATCTACTTAGGTATAAAATAGGAAGGTCTAAAAGATTTTTCATAACTAAGTATAATACATTTATAATACGTCCTGTTCTTCCATTACCATCATAAAAGGGATGAATACTTTCAAATTGATGATGGATAATAGCCATTTTTATAAGAGGGTCTATATCAGAAATAGAATCATCATTAATAAAAATCTCTAAATTTGTCATATATTTTTCTATTTCATCTTTGCTTTGTGGTGGAGTATAAACAATATCTTTATTTTGGTTTTGAAGATTTGTGCCTGCAACACTCCTAAAACCAGCATCATTATGAACTATTGTTGCTTGAATATCTTTTATTATTGATAGAGATAATAGTTTGTTCCTACGAATAGAGTCAAATCCATGTTTTAAAGCATCAGAATAATAAAGTACTTCTTTTGTTGAAGAAGATATAGCAAAGTTCTTTAAATCTACTTCTGCTTTATAAAGTTCATCGTTAGTCGTAATTATATTCTCTATTGCGGAACTATCTTTCGCTTCTTGTAAAATAAGAGTATTTATTAATATATTCTCATTAGGAATAGTTAATGCTACACCTTTTAACTCAGCTAATTTGCGATTAGATTTATTTAACTGTTTCAAAATAGATATTGTATCTAAATCTTTTTTTAATGGCAAAATTGGAATCTTATACATATCGCAATTATTTCTTCGTTTTATTTTTTTATCTTTTGAATTTAATCAATTATTTCTTCGTTTTATTACTATTAAGATAGCGTATTATTTTTGTGTAAAGAAAATATAGTAAAAAACCAATTAGTATTCCAAGAATTGAACCGCAAACAACATCACCAGGGTAATGATAACCACAATAAATTCTTGAATAACCAACCATTATTCCCCAAAAACCTATTATTGAAACAAAAATAATACTTTTTCTTTTTTCAATCTTATTCTTCGCTTGTTTTACCATAATCAAACTCATCAAACTTATGATGGAAAAAACATTAGCACAATGAGATGAAACAAAACCATACAAACCTCCTTTATTATCATAAACATAATGAAAATGAGAAATCTTTAAAGTTATAGCATTATTAAGTGCGTGAGATGGACGAAGACGATGAAAAACATCTTTAAAGAATATTACACTGCTTCTATCTGAAAGTAAGAAACAAAGCCCAATAAGAATAATATAAACATACCAAAATTTAAACTCTTTTTTATATATAACATAAAGAGTAATTATTGCAACAATAACACCAATACAAAGATGCCAAGATAAAACACTAAAAATAAAATCAAAGAATGAATTTCTGCAATGATTTATTAAGCAAAATAAATTGGTATCTAATGAAAGGATATTATCTGACATAGTTTAATTATTTAACTTACTATATATTTTATCTTTCAACTCCATTATTCCAAGTCCAGAAACAGAAGAAATAAACACAGTATCAATATCTAATTTTAAGTTTTTCTTTATATCATTCATTGTTTTCTCATCAATAAGGTCGCATTTAGTTATTGCCAACAAGCGGTCTTTTTGCATAAGAAAAGGATTATATTTTCCAAGTTCATTAAGTAATATTTCATATTCTTTTTTAATATCTTCGCATTCAGCAGGGACCATAAACAAAAGAATAGAATTTCTTTCAATATGGCGAAGAAAACGTAAACCTAAGCCTTTGCCTTCGCTTGCTCCTTCAATAATACCAGGAATATCAGCCATAACGAAACTCTTATCATCTCTATATTTTACTATACCAAGATTAGGTACAAGAGTAGTAAAAGGATAGTTGGCAATTTCTGGCTTTGCTGCCGAAACAACGGACAAAAGAGTAGATTTTCCAGCATTAGGAAAACCGACTAAACCTACATCGGCAAGTATTTTTAGTTCAAGTATTTTCCAACACTCAATACCATCTTCACCAGGTTGAGAAAAACGAGGCGTACGCATAGTAGAACTTTTGAAGAAATCATTACCTTTTCCTCCTCTTCCGCCATTAAGTACAACAACTTCTTGTCCATCTTCTATTACTTCACAATCTATTTCTCCTGTTTCAGGATCTTTGCATATAGTTCCAAGAGGTACTTGAACAATCATATCTTTGCCATTCTTACCATGAAGACGGTTTTCTCCACCATCACCACCATTTTCTGCAAAAACATGTTTAGTATATTTTAAATGCAAAAGAGTCCAAAGCTGGCTATTACCTTTTAATATTATATGTCCACCTCTTCCTCCATCTCCTCCGTCAGGACCACCTTTGGCATTACCTTTGGTACGAAGTAAGTGCATTGAACCTTTTCCTCCTTTACCAGAACGAAAGAATATCTTTACGTAATCTATAAAATTTGATGTCAATTTTTTTCTTTTTTATTTAATTTTTATCTATTATCTCACACAAATGAACAAATGCTTGTTCAAGCGTTCCTATTCCATTAACTTCAAAATATACTCCTTGTTTTTTCTTATAAAACTCTGCAACAGGAAGTGTCTTTGTTTCATATTGATTAAAACGCTCTTTTATTGTTTGTTCATTATCATCTGTTCTACCTTCTATCTCTGCTCTTTTCAAAAGTCTTCTCATAAGTTCTTCTTTCGGAACATTTAATGAAAGAACCAAAAGATGATTTTCACGATGAGTATTTTTTAAAATATCATCTAATTCTTCTGCTTGAACAACTGTACGAGGAAAGCCGTCAAGAAGAATACCTTTGTTATGATTCTTTTCAATGAAGTTAGTTATCATTCCAACAATAATATCATCGCTAACAAACATACCTTTATCCATTACTTCTTTTGCTTTTAATCCAAGAGAAGTTTTGTTTTTTATTTCATTTCTAAGTATTTCGCCAGTAGAGATATATGCTAAATCATATTTTTCTACAAGCATCTTGCTTTGAGTTCCTTTTCCTGCGCCAGGGGCTCCAAATAGAATTATGTTTTTCATATTTTTATATATTTTTTATTTCTTTTCTTGATAAATATCTTTAAGATTTCTACCATAACCATCATAATCAAAACCATAACCAATAATAAATTCATCTTCTATATCTTTTCCTATATATTTTATTGGATAGTCTTTCATAAAACGATGAGGTTTAAACATTAATGTTGCAATCTCTAATGTCTTTGGTTTATAAGAAGAAAGTTTTTTTAAAAGATTTTCCATTGTTATTCCTGTATCAATAATGTCTTCTACAATAATAACGTCTTTGTCTTTAATGTCTTCATTCAATCCTATTAATTCTCTAACTTTGCCAGTTGTTTGATTTCCAGAATAAGAAGAAAGTTTAACAAAACTTATCTTAGCCTTGCCTTCAATCTTTTTAAATAAATCAGATGCAAACATAAAAGCACCATTAAGAACAACAATAAACATTATCTCTTTATCTTTATAATCAATGTTTATCTGCTTACTTATCTTATTAGTTATTGTTTCAAGTTCATCGCTTGGAATATATTTACAAAAAACTCTATCTTTTATTTTGTATTCTTCCATCTCAATGTTAATTATTTTGCAAAAGTATGAAATTTATTTATTATTTGCATTAATTATACCTTCAATTAATTTTATCATATTCTTATTACTTGCTTCAACATTAGATAGAACTTCATTGTGAGATTGTTCTTGATTAGGATTATCTCTAAAAACATTGCTTATAACAGAAAGCCCTAAAACTTTTATTCCACAATGATTTGCAACAATAACTTCTGGTACGGTACTCATTCCTACTGCATCTGCTCCAATTAAACGAAAATATTTATATTCTGCATTTGTTTCAAAACTTGGTCCTGTTGTTGCTATATATACTCCTTGTCTAATATTGATATTTTTTTGGTTTGCAACACTAATAGTAAGTTTAACTAAATCTTTATCATACGCATTGTTCATGGAAGGAAATCTCACTCCAAAACGTTCATCATTCTTTCCTATTAATGGGTTTGGCATACGATTAATATGGTCTGTTATTAGCATAATATCACCTTCATTAAAACTACTATTTACTCCACCAGAAGCATTAGTTACTATTAACTGCTCAACACCAAGAAGTTTCATAACTCTTATAGGAAAAGTTACCTCATTCATATCATATCCTTCATAAAAATGAAACCTTCCTTGCATACAGATAACATTAGTTTTATTTATTTTTCCAATAATTAAGTTACCTTTATGACCTTGAACTGTTGAGATAGGAAAATAAGGTATATCTTTGTAGTTTATTATTATGCTATCTTCAATTTTATTGGCTAAATCAGATAAACCACTACCAAGAATTAGTCCTATCGTTGGTTTTACACTTATTTTGCTCTTTATAAAATCACTTGCTTGTTTGATTTTTTCGTATTCCATCTTGTATTCTTATTAAAAATTCTTTTTCATTATTGTTTATTGTTGTAATCTTGTTTTCAATTGGCAGTACATAATAAGGAATATTAAGTTTATTTAGTCTTGTTGCATCTTTCTCTGTTGTAAGAATGATTGCATTTTCATCTTTATGATAAGAAAAACACATCATTATCTTTTTTATATCATTATCATTAAAATTATGATGGTCTTTAAATTGTAATATATCAATAATATTAGTCTCTTTTTTAATATAATCAATCATTGGTTTAGGATTGTCAATACCAACAACGATGATAATATTTTTTCCATTCAAAGAAATTGTTTGTTTTTTATCATCATTAAGATATGCTTGTTTGTAATAGATAGAAGAGAAATAAATATTTTGATATTTTTTTGGTTTTATTTTTCTTATTATATTTAATTTGTTTTGTTCAGTTATTTTTTCATTGCATTTAGTTACAATAATATCATTGCATCTTTTCATTTGATTTCTACTTTCTCTTAAACGTCCATAAGGTATAATATAATCTTCAAAAAAAGGTCTCTCATATTCAGTTAAAAGTATAGAATGAGAGGCTCTAAGTCTTCTATATTGAAAAGCATCATCAAGAATAATTGTTTTAATCTTTGGATAATTTTTTTGTATGTATTCTATTGCGTTCTCTCTTTTTTTACAAACAAAAAACTTTACCGTATTATATTTCTCATACATCTGCCAAGGTTCATCGCCAACTGTTGTTTGATTATCATTATCGTTTATTTCTCTTAATCCTTTTGTCTTCCTTTTGTATCCAAGAGAAACAACAGCCAAAGGAAAATCATCTTGAAGATTATTTATAAGATATTCTACCATTGTTGTTTTACCACTTCCACCTACACGAAGATTGCCAACGCAAATGATATATAAATTTTTAAATTCTATTGAGCGTAATATTCCAATAGAATAAAGGAAGTTGCGTATTATAGTTATTAAAAAGTACATGATTGTTTAATTGCAATTATTAACATAAAGATATTGACTATCATAATAAGTACAATAAGAATAAAGACAACGTTTTGCTTTGCTTCCAGATAAAGGCGAGCCATCATAATAAATAAATTTACTATTACAAACAGGACAAATTAAAAGGACATTGTTTGTAGAATCTACTTCTAATCTACCATTGCAATCGCTTGCTGTACAAGAACGTTCAAAGGCTATGAATTCAGAATAGTTCTTTCTAAAAACAACGACACCTCTATTACCTCCTTCAAAATATTCCCACCCTCTGTTTCCGTAGTTAAGATTATAATATTCAGTGCTTTCAGGATCTATGTAGAAATTAACATAACCCCATTGGTCAAAATCGTTGTTACATGAAGAAAAAAACAGCGAAAAAATTAAATAAGTGCTGAATATAAAAATTTTTTTCTTCATTTTATTTGTCCTCTTTTATCAATTATTTTCATTAGCAAAAATAGATACTAACAACACTTTGCCAACAATAGCTAAAGAGTTTTTATTTATGCAGTTAATATCATCTTTTGTTGTATGCCAATAAGGGAAGAAATTAGAGTTTTCACTATTTTGAACTAAGTCTATCATTGGAATCTTTGCATAATGATTAACCCAAATATGGTCGTCCATTATTCCACCACTTTCTTCATTGACAAAATTATTAGAAAAGCCTAAATCACTTGCAATGTTCCATACTTTATTCATAATACTTGAAGCATAACCCATACTTTGTTGTTCTTTCAAAAAACGTAAGTCAGAAGAACCAACCATATCAAGCAATATGCCATAAGTGGCAGAATAGAAAGGTAGATGAAGATTTTGTGCCCAATACTGAGAACCAAGGCACCAATCGCTTTGGTCGTCTATTGTTGTATCTGCCCATGAAGGAGAGCCTTGATCTTCTAAATCAAAAAGAACTAAATCAACACCTTGTTTGAGTTTTTTATCTTTCAACACTCTTGCAATCTCCATCAATACTCCAACACCGCTTGCTCCATCATTTGCTCCTATTATTGGTTTTTTTACATTCTTTTTATCACTATCATTATCTGCCCACAATCTACTATCCCAATGAGAGGCTAACAAAACTCTATCTGTTGCTTCTTTGTTGAATGATGCTATTATGTTTCTTCCTTTAACTTGTTTGCCGTTCCATAACTTTGAACTAAATTCTTGAACATAAACAGTATCTGCCTTGCTTCTAAGATATGATATAAGATAATCGCCACAATCTTTTGCTGCTTTGCTATCTGGGACACGTGGTCCAAAATCACATTGATTCTTTACAAACATATAAGCACTATCTGCATTAAAATCAGGAGTCTTAACTGACTTATAATTAATTTGACTCTCATCTTGATTATTGTCTTTCTTTTTAGAACAACTGACAACAATAAAACTTATCAAAACAATGATTATTAATAATTTCGTTTTCATTTTTTTTTTATTATTTATTTAGTCTCCATTGAGCCCCATCCTTACTATCTTTTATCTCTATGCCTAATTCTTGTAAGGCATCACGTATTTGGTCGCTTGTTTGATAATCTTTATTTTCTCTTGCATGTTTTCTCATATCTAAAACCAAAGACATTAGTCCTTTTATAACGTCTTCATTATTACCTTTATTATCATTTTTTAATCCTAAAATATTATCTATTATATCGTTGAAGTTGGTTTGTAAGAAATCTTTGTCTTCTTTTGTTATAGTCTCTTTCTTATCCATAACACTATTAATATGTTTTGCTATTTCAAAAAGAGTTGCAATTGCTATTGGAGTATTAAAATCATCTAAGACAGCATTTATTGTATCATCAATAAGTTTCTTTGCATCAAAACTGCTTTCTTTGCTTTCAGGTAAAGAGTTTATCTTGTCTTTTGCTTCAAATAAACGATTCAAACCTTTCTCTGCTGCAATCAAAGCATCATTGCTAAAATCTAATGTGCTACGATAGTGTGCCATAAGCATAAAGAAACGTATTGTCATTGGATTGTATGCTTTTTGAAGTAAGTGATGTTCGCCGGAAAACATCTCTGTTATTGTTATGAAATTATTATAACTTTTGCCCATCTTTCTTCCTTCAATGGTTATCATATTGTTATGAAGCCAATACTTTGCTGGCATATTACCATAAGCACCAACGCTTTGAGCAATCTCGCAATCGTGATGAGGAAAGATAAGGTCCATTCCTCCACCATGAATATCAAATTCTTGCCCAAGATATTTTCTACTCATTGCACTACATTCCAAATGCCAACCAGGAAATCCTTCACTCCAAGGACTTTGCCATTTCATTATATGTTCTTTTGGGGCTTTCTTCCAAAGAGCAAAGTCAAAAGGATTGTGTTTTTCTTCTTGTCCAGATAATGTTCTGCTATTGTCTTTTGTGTTTTCAAGTGTTCTATGAGAAAGTATGCCATAAGGTTTAACAGTCTTATCATATTTTTCTACATCAAAATAAACACTACCTTCTGAAATATATGCTAACCCTTTATCTAATAAAGCTTTTACAAGGTCTATTTGTTCTATTATATGCCCCGAAGCAAGAGGTTGAATGCTTGGACGAAGACAGTTTAAATTATCCATAGCCCAAAGATATTTTGCTTCATAATATTGAGCAACTTCTTGTGGCTCTTTATTCTCTTTTGATGCTTGTTTTTCAACCTTATCGTCTCCACTATCAGCATCATTAACTAAATGTCCAACATCAGTAAAGTTTCTAACATAACGAACATTGTATCCAAGATACTTTAATGTTCTAAAAACAATATCAAACGTTATTGCACTTCTTGCATGTCCAAGATGAGCCTCACCATAAACTGTTGGTCCACATACATACATACCTACTCTATCTTTGTTTATTGGCTCAAACTTTTCCTTCTTATTTGTTAAAGTGTTATATAATTTAAGTTCTTTGTTTATCATAATTCTTCTTTATTTATCTTATTTTATATTTAATCGTCTAACTATTGCACTATTACTAATAAATCCAATAACTAAAACGATTATTATTACTTGTATTATATCAATTGTTTTTATTTCTATTGGAAAACTATTTACAACATAACTCTCTGCTGATAATTTTATTATGCCAAGTTGCTGTTGTAAAACACAAAAAATCAATCCTACTATTAATCCAATCGCACAACCTATTGCATTAAGAGTTAATCCATAATAAAAATATATTTTCTTTATATCTTTTTTCATCATACCCATTGCTCGTAAAATATAGTTCATTCTTTGTTTTTGAATAAAAAGAATGATTATTGAACTTATAATGTTTATTGCTGCAATGAAAATAATTAATGAAAGAATGATATAAACGGCTAATTTTTCACTCTTAACTATCTTAAAATATATTGGTTGTTGTTGTAAGATGTTAGCCACCTTATACTTATTGTTTGTTAATTGCTTAATCTTTTTAATATTATATTCTATTTTATTTTTATCTTTTGGAATGATATAAAGATGAGTTATTGAGTTACTATTATAATCTAAAACGGTCTTTGCTTTGTTTATCGGCACAAAGATATATCCTTGATCTAAATCAGAATGAGTAGCATAACAGCCACAATATCTTACTATAACGCTATTAAACTTATCTTCAACCACAATTGCATCACCGCTATTTTTCTTTGGTACCGTTATCTTTATTGGCATATTCATTAACTCACTACCTTTGTTTAATCCCATACTAATAGCAAGGTCTATTCCCATTATTGCATTAACAGAATCTATGCCTCTAAAATATTCTTTACCATTAACAAGAGCAGTATCTAAATGATTATATTTAAAATAACTATCATCAATACCAATCATTTTAACAATACTTTGATTTTTACCAACAGTTATCAAAGCTGTCTGTTCAATAGTAGGAATGATTGCTTTAATGGTTTTTATCTGCTTAATCTTTTTAACATCATTGTAATCTATCGTCTTGCCTTTTAATGCAGATATAAGAATAGGAGGATTTGTTTTTTCAAGCATAGTTTGAGCAATAGAGGTGAAGCCATTAAAAACACTTAACACTACAATTAACGCAAAACAACCAACAGCAATACCTGCAAGACTAATAATAGATATTATATGAACAATACCTTTATTTCTTTTCTGTAAGCATAAGCGTTTTACGATAAAAGATAGTGATTTGTTCGTCATTGTTTTAATAACTTGTCTATTTTCTCAGCATAATCCAAACTGTCATCAATATAGAACATCAATTCCGGCATAATCCTTAATTGACTTTTCTCTCTTTGAGCTAAAAGCATTCTTAAATAATCTTTTTTCTCTTGCAATATTTTTAATATATCTTCTTTTCTATACTTTAACTCAAAGATGCTAACATAAACTCTTGCAAATGAAAGGTCAGATGTTATACTTACTTTTGTAACAGTTATAAGAACAGAAAAAAATTCATCTTTACTTTTTTCTCTAATTATTTCAGACAAATCTTTTTGTATCAGTCTGTTTATCTTATCTATTCTTTTTGTATCCATATTGCAAAATTACTAAAAACTTATGTAATTGAAATATTTTGAATTATAATTTTTTGTTTTATTATCTTTCTTGTGATTTTTTTATTATTTTTGCCTTTCTAATTTATGATAAAAAAGTGTTATGATAAAATATCTAAATGATTGTAGAGAATATTTACAAAATAATAAGTTTTCTAAGATATATCTGCTTGTAGATGAAAATACAGAGAAATATTGTTTGCCTATTTTAGTTGAGCAAGTGGAAGATATTGTTGGTTGTTGTCTTTTGGAGGTTAAGGCAGGGGAGGATAGTAAATCAATAAAAGTAGTAGAAGATTTATGCAGGACAATGATAGAAGATGGTGCAGATAGAAATAGTGCTATCATTAGTTTAGGTGGAGGTGTGATAACAGATTTAGGCGGTTTTGTGAGTTCAATCTTTAAACGTGGTATTCAAAATATAAACATACCAACTACCTTGCTTGCTATGGTTGATGCTTCTGTTGGAGGCAAGACAGGGATTAATCTTGATGGTTATAAAAATCAAATAGGTACATTCAATTTTTCAAGTCTTGTTTTCTATGATTACAAGTTTTTAGACACACTTGCTCCATTGCAGATACTTAATGGAATGGCAGAGATGATAAAGATAGCATTGATTAAAGATGAACTTTTGTGGGATAAGATGCAAAAGAATGAAGTATATGATAAACAAATGATAGAACACTGCATTAATCATAAACAACAAATAGTAGATGATGATAAGACAGAACAAGGACAAAGAAAAATATTAAACTTTGGACATACGATAGGGCATGCAATAGAGAGTATGTATTTAACTCATCATCAAGAAATGTTGCACGGAGAAGCAGTTGCTAATGGAATGTTCTATGCTATTAAACTATCTGAGAATAAACAAGATTTCCCTCACGGAAAAGCTAAGTTAATATGCGATTATTTGCAAAAGACCTACAATATCATTGACATAAAACCACATCTAAATGAAATATATCCTTTTCTTGTTGCAGATAAGAAGAACAAAGACGGACATAATCTATTTGTTTTGCTAAAAGATATTGCTAATCCTATAATAGATTGTCCTATTGTTTATGATGATTTATTAAATATTTCTTTGTAGAAGATTAAACTAACAAAGTGTCCTATTGTTCGTTAAGTGCTTGTTTGTAATAATTTAAAGTGTTGTCATCAAAGCATACCATTGTAACTTTTTCTATTGTTGGCATACTTATTAAGCATTGTTTTATTGTTTTTATGGCAATAAGAGATGCTTTTTGCAAAGGAAAATGATAGACACCAGTGCTAATGGAAGGAAAGCATATTGTTTTTATGTTGTTTTGCTCAGCAAGTAATAAACAATTTCTATAACAAGACGCAAGAAGTTCGTCTTCATTGTTGTTGCCATTGCGATAGATAGGACCAGGCGTATGGATAACATATTTACTTGGCAAGTTATATCCTTTTGTTATCTTTGCTTGTCCTGTTTGGCAACCGTTAAGCGTAAGGCATTCTTGATAAAGACCTTTGCCTGCTGCTCTATGTATGGCACCATCAACACCTCCACCACCTAAAAGAGAACAATTAGCAGCATTAACTATCGCATCATAATCATATTTCGTTATATCGCCTTTTTCTATCGTTATCCTATCTCTTGTCATACTTATAACATCAATGGCTTTTTTAAGTATTTGCTCATGGTCAAAAGCAAGTGCTGGCAAAGAGTTAATATTAAACCATTGACATTGTTTTGCATCATCATCTGCTCTTACTTTGTCTTTTACTTTTTCAAAATCAACAACAGCATAATAAGCAATAGTTATTGTTCTTCCTCGTGGGTCTCTATCAAGAGAAGAAAAACAATGAAATTGAGTAAGATTAATGTTGCAAAGAGATGTTTCTTCTTTAAGTTCTCTTATTGCTGATTGTTCTGTCGTTTCATTCATATCAACAAAACCGCCACAAAAAGCCCAACAATCTTGAAAAGGTGGGTTTTTGCGTTGAACAAGTAAGACATTTATTGCATTGTTTGAACTTATTCCAAAAATAACGCAATCAACAGTTAAAGATGCTCTTGGATATTTATAAGTATATTCTTGATTATCGCTCATTTGTTTGGTGAAATTCTTTTCGTTAATAAAGTTAATAGACAGAGTTTGTACGGACATAGCACGCTTTAAACGTGCATTTGTACGTACAAAACGTCTTAACTATTAAAAATATTGTGTGATTAATGATATTGAAAGATTGTTATTTTATTTTGATTTGATGATAGAAAACATACTACAAAATCCAGTACATTCGCGATGTATTTTCGTATTTCTTTATTCTGTTTTTATAACACCTAAAATTATAAAATTATTTCAATTTCTTGTCTATTTTTAATACTATTTAAGTGCTATTTACCTCGCAACAATCTTCTCACATCTGAAAAATTACTTACAATCAATAATTAGTCTTTTTAATTTATCTGTATTTTCAAAAACATTATTACCTATCAGTACTATACTTGATGATAAATATATAATATTGCATTTATTATTATAGAATAATTCTAATTTAGCTCTTACATCAATATTCTTTTTATAACATGAATCTATTAACTTTAATTTATTTATTTCTTGCACAAACATTAATACAGAATCTTGTTCACATATATTTTTATATCTAATAAAATCAAATTTCATTTTATCAAATTTTTCAATTGAAATAGTAACAGGCGTAAAAACATCAAAAGACCAGTATTTTATATTAATATGATTAATCGTTTGAGATTTAGCACAAATACTAACAAATATTAAAATAACCAACAATATATTTTTTTTCATAATTTTATATTAATTTGATAATTATTTATTTTTTCTCTTATTCCTTCTTGGCAGATACACTACATATTTTCAATACGTAGTGTATTCTATACTTTTTAAGTTTAATTTTTTAATATGCCGGAACCTTTTACTATTAAAATTATTCCTACTAATATAAAAGTAAATGCTCCTATATATCCCCTTAGATCCCACTGTTTATCAAGATAAGGAGTCTCACTATTTTCATCTCCAGAAGGATTCTTTATATTCCATATCAAAAATAATACGCCTACTATTAATGATACTATTCCCCATATTAAATCTTTTATATTCATAATTATTTTCTTTTTTTGTCATTAATGTGATTAATCATTTATTTAGCCACAAAGGTAATTATTTATTTTTATTTAAAAGAAAGATTGTTATTTTATTTTGATTTGATGATAGAAAACAGACCACGAAATCCAGTACAACCATTTTCTTTTTGCGATGTACTATCAGTACATTAGCGATGTATTATCAGTACAACAGCGATGTACTATCAGTACATTAGCAATGTATTTTATTATTTCTTTATTCTGTTTTAATGGATTAAGATTGTATTAAGTGTTTTTCACAACAAAGAGATTACCAATAACCTTTTATATTACTTGAATTGTTTTTTATAAATGTTTTTAAGTCTTTTGCTCTTTTTATTGCTTGCTCTTTATCATATTGAGTATCAAAATATACATCAAAAAATGTATCGAATGCTAATTTTGAATGGTTATTACCAATAAACCTATTTATTATCTTAATCTTTTCTTCATCTGGCAACAATCTATAAGAATCTTGATTTAATTTTACATTATCAATATAAATTAAAGGTATATAACCTTTGTAGAAATCTTCTAAACGAAGCCAATAACTCAAATCATCATCATTGTCCCAACCTTTATAATCAAGGTCTGGTGATATACAATTAACAATATTAGAAATCTTTGTTCCTTCTGTCCAAGTCTTCCATACATAAGAGTATATACTTCTTGGTTTTCTCATTTCTTTAATAAAAGATATTATTTTGAAAATCAAATATATTGCTATAAATGTTATTATGATAATGATTACTTGTTTTTCTTCAAAACTCATGATAATGATATTTTTTTATTTTAATAACTTTATTATTTCCCTCGATACTTTAATTGCTTTTGTGAGTTTTTAGAAAGCAGGTAATTTAAATAGTATTGTAGGTAATAGCAAAAGCCAACCAAGAACAACCATACATACAATAAATTTCCATGAGAACTTTATCCATTTAGCGTAAGGTATTTTAGCAACGCCAAGAACAGCAATCAAAACGCCTGATGTTGGAGTGATAAGATTAGTAAATCCATCTCCAATATGAAAGGCAGTTACAGTACTTTGCAAGGATAAACCAACAATATTACTTATCTCTCTAAACATTGGCATAAGCATTGCTGCCTTTGCTGTTCCAGAAGTGATGATTGCATTTAATAGAGTTTGAAAACCATACATCATACTTATTGCTCCTACTTTTCCGCTACCTTGAATACTATTAGAAACAGAATATAGTAAGGTGTCAATAATCTTTCCGTCTTCAAGAATAACTATTATACCACTTGCAAGACCTACCACAAGAGCAGCAGAAAGAATATCTTTGCATCCTGCAATAAAAAGTTTTGCAATCTCGGAAGCACTCTTATTTAAAGCACAACCACTTATTATTGCCATAAAGAAAAATAAACTTGCAATCTCATCAAAGCCCCAATCAAATCCTATAACTCCAACGACTAAATAAATAATAGTGAATATTAATATTGTTAGAGAATACATCTGCATGCTTTTTCTTAACATCAAACTGCCAACAACAATATATAATATAGTGATTATTGGCAATAGGAAAGAATGAGAAAAAGAAGAAATGTTGAACACATAAATAGAAAAGATAATCTGTATTAATGTTGTAATAAAGAAAGTTATCCAACAAGATTTTGATGCTTTTATTGGTTTAAGGTCATTTGATGATTGTTTGTTTTTTCTCCAAAACTCATCTTGTTCATACATTATTGATGATTGAGGATTTTTCTTAATCTTGTTAGCATAATGAAGAACAAAAGCAATTCCAATAGAAGTTATAATCAACCAAATAACACAACGATATTCAATACCAGAGAACATCTTTATTCCAGCAATATCTTGTGCTATTCCAAGAGTGAAAGGATTAAGAATACAACCGGCAAATCCAAGCCCAGCAGCAAGAAAACACATACAAACCCCTGTTATGCTGTCGTAGCCCATAGATATAGACAAAGGAACAAAGATAGCAACAAAAGCTATCGTTTCTTCACTCATACCAAACACTGCTCCAAAGATAGAGAACATTGTCATAATTAGAATGATGATTAGATTATTAACACCAATCAATCTAAATATTTTAAATTTTTCTAATGAGGAGGACTTTTTCAAGAAACTTTGCACTCCCATATCAATAGCCTTTGTTTCGTTAAGAATCCAAAACGCACCGCCAAGAATAAGAATGAAAGCAATGATAGCAGGAGCTTTTTGAAATCCTTTAAAGAAGGCAGACATTATTTGCCATGTTTGAAAAGAAGAGTCTGTATAATGAAAAGTATTAGGTACAATTTGATTAATTATTTTTCCAGAAGATGTTGCTTTATCTACTCTTTGAAATTCTCCTGCTGGCACAACACAAGTTGCAATTGCTGCCAAAACAATTAATGAAAAAATGATTACATAAGTATGTGGTATCTTTTTAAACATAATCGTATTCTTTTTATTAATTAGATTATTCCTTCTTGAATAAGGTCGTGAAGATGAACAACGCCAAGATATTTATTGTTGTTGTCTGTTACAAGAAGTTGAGTTATATGATTGTTTCGCATTATCTCCAAAGCTTCAACAGCAAAAGCATCTTCTTTTATTGTCTTTGGATTTTTACTCATAACATCTTTTGCAAGAATATCTAATGTTATAGAATTGTTTTGTTTTGAAAGCATTCTACGCAAATCTCCATCAGTTATTATACCAACAATAGCATCATTGTCAATTACAGCACAACAACCAAGACGTTTGCTACTTATTTCTATTAAGGCTTGATTAAGAGTAGTGGCAGGTGATATTTGAGGTTTTTCATTATTAACATAAAGGTCAGAAACTTTAAGATATAAACGTTTGCCGAGACTTCCACCAGGGTGATATTTTGCAAAATCTCTTGAAGAAAATCCTCTACACCAAAGAAGACAAACAGCCAAAGCATCGCCCATAACAAGTTGTGCAGTTGTTGAAGATGTTGGAGCAAGATTGTTTGGATCTGCTTCTTTATCAACATAACAACTTAATACATAGTCTGCCCTTTGAGCAAGAAAAGAGTTATTATCACCAACTAAGGCAACAAGAGTATTATTATTTGCTTTAATAAGGGGAATGAGCACTTTTATTTCAGGAGTATTGCCACTTTTTGAAATACAAATAACAATATCATCTTTTTGAACCATACCTAAATCACCGTGAATAGCTTCTGCTGCATGCATAAATAATGAAGGCGTTCCAGTAGAATTTAGAGTGGAAACAATTTTCGTTGCAATATTAGCACTTTTGCCAATACCTGTAATAATTACTCGCCCTTTTGAAGAAAAAATCAATTGAACGACCTTTACAAAATCATCATTTATGAAATTTTTTAGGTTCTCAATTGCTTTTATTTCTTGACTTATTGTATCTTTTGCAATATTTTTTATCTCAATATTTGTCTTCATATCAAAAATTTTTATTAATTTTGTTTTTAATAATGAAAAAGTTTGTATCTTTACACTTTGTTTTAAGTAAAAATTTTGGCAAAGTTACAAATATTATTTTGAATTAAATAAGAAAGAATGACAGAAGATAAGAAAGATTTTTGTGATATAGATCTTTACAAAGAACTTAAAAGGATATTTGGTTTTAGTAAATTTAAAGGTAATCAAGAATCTGTTGTAAAGAATATATTAGAAGGGAAGAATGTTTTAGTTATAATGCCTACGGGTGGTGGCAAAAGTTTATGCTATCAATTACCCGCATTGATAAAAGATGGCACAGCAATAATTATATCCCCACTTATCTCTCTTATGAAAAATCAAGTTGATGCAATAAGAGAAATGACAAATATTAATGGAATAGCACATTTTCTTAATTCATCATTAAACAAACATGAAGTCTTAGAAGTAAAAAAAGATATAAAAGATGGAGTAACAAAATTATTATATGTTGCTCCTGAGAGTTTAACAAAAGCAGAGAATGTATCATTTTTAAAAGAAATACAAATTAGTTTTTATGCTATTGATGAAGCTCATTGTATAAGTGAATGGGGACATGATTTTCGCCCAGAATATAGAAGAATAAGAGAAATAATAAATAACATAGGGCAACAAGTTCCTATTATGGCACTAACAGCAACTGCAACAGAAAAAGTAAGACAAGATATAATAAAAAATCTTGAAA
Organism: Bacteroidales bacterium; assembly: GCA_022482545.1. Taxonomy (GTDB): domain Bacteria; phylum Bacteroidota; class Bacteroidia; order Bacteroidales; family P3; genus Scybalousia_A. The sequence goes on along the minus strand of JAKVOZ010000003.1, from coordinate 91,275 downwards.
TATCAGATGCTGAGGTTTATATATCTTCATTTAATCGTCCTAACTTATATTATGAAGTACGCCAAAAACCTAATGATGATACATCACTTAATAAAGAGATAATAAGATTTATAAGAGAGAATGAGCATAAGAGTGGAATAATATATTGTTTGAGCAGAAAGAAAGTTGAAGAGATAGCAGAGATGTTGTGTTTAAATAATATTAAAGCATTACCATATCATGCCGGACTTGATGCAGTAACAAGAGCAGAAAATCAAGATAAGTTCATTATGGAAGATGTTGATGTTATTGTTGCAACGATAGCCTTTGGAATGGGAATAGATAAACCTGATGTTAGATATGTTATTCATTATGATATGCCAAAGAGTCTTGAAGGTTATTATCAAGAAACAGGACGTGCAGGAAGAGATGGAGGAGAAGGTAAATGTATTGCGTTTTATAGTGAAAAAGATATAAATAAATTAGAGAAATTTTTAATAGATAAGACAGTTAGCGAAAGAGAGGTTGCTATTCAACTTATGGAGGCAACAATATCTTATGCTGAAAGTGCTGTTTGTAGAAGAGTTAATCTGTTAAGATATTTTGGAGAAGAATATAAAGAAACAAATTGTAATAATTGTGATAATTGTCTTCATCCAAAAGATAAGATTGAAGCAAGAGAAGATATTGTTACTGTGATAGAGTTAATAAAACAAGTCAAACAGATGTTTAAAACTAATCACATAATAGATATTCTTGTTGGAAACAAAAATACAGCAATAAAAACATGCAAGCATGATAAATTAGAATATTTTGGTATTGGTAGTGAGCAAACAGAAGGACATTGGCGAGCAGTTATAAGACAATGTATGATTGAGGGATTTATTAAAAAAGATATTGAGAGTTATGGAATATTGAAGATAACAAGTGAAGGAGAAAAATATTTAAAACGTCCTTATGATATACTTGTCCCAGAAGATCATGATTATAGTAATACAGAGAAAATGGAATCTTTTGAAAACATTCCAATGAATGGAGAAAATAATGGAGTGGATAAGATTTTGTTCTCAATATTAAAAGATATTAGAAAAAGCATTGCATCAAGAGAAAAACTTCCACCATATATTATTTTTGAAGATAGAAGTCTTAGTGATATGACAATTCAATATCCAACAACTTTGGAAGGAATGAAAAATATTATTGGAGTAGGTGAAGCAAAGGCAAGAAAATATGGCGAAGAGTTTTGTAAAGCGATAAAAAAGTACGTTGAAGATAATGATATTGAAATACCAGAAGAACTTGTAGTAAAAAGTATAATAAATAAGAGTGGGTTAAAAGTTTATATAATAAAAAGTATTGATAAGAAATTATCATTAGAAGATATTGCAGTTGCAAAGAATCTTGATATGGACGAATTACTTACAGAGATGGAAAGTATTGTTTCTTCTGGCACAAAGATAGATATAGACTATTATATAGATGAAGCAGTTGATCCTTATCATCAAGAAGAAATAATTGAGTGTTTAAAAGAGATGCAAACTGATGATATTCAAGAAGTGTTGAAAGAACTCGGTGAAGATGAATATACAGAAGAAGAAGTAAGATTGATGAGGTTAGTTTTTATAAGTAAATATGGACAATAATAAATAACATATATTATGAAAAACATAAAACAAGTTTTAAACAAAATCTTTGGATTATTATTTGTAACAATCTGTTTTGCTACATTATTAAAAAGTAATGAGATTAAAGCACAACAATTTACAAATTCTGGCTTTGAATCTTGGAATTTTATGGCAACAATGCCAAGTAATTGGAACACACTTTCAGCAATGGAACTAAATGTTTGTGATATATCACGAAGTTCGGTTTGTCATGGTGGTAATTATGCTATTGATATAAAGCCAAAACAGATGAGTCAAGTAATAGCCACTTATCTTAATGTTAAACCGATGCCAATACCAGGAGTATTAACCAATGCAATTATTGATTTAAATGGATTAATGTCATTAGTTACGGCAGATAGTCTTAATATTAATGATATACGTTCTTTGGGAAATGTTTTTACTAATGGATTGCCTATCACAAAATGTCCTACAAGAATATCAGGGTATTATGATTTTGAACCACTTTCATCATCTGATCATTATATTCTATCAGCAATAGCAATTAGACAAGAAAATGATACAACGAGATTAGTTGTTGCGGCAGGAATGTATCAAGAAGATACAAATATCACAAGAGTTGTTTTACCAGGAAGTTCTCCTTTTAAACAATTTGACATTGATATGGATCAAATAATAGATGCTAAACCAACAGAGTTAATCTTTGTAGCAGCAATTCTAAACACTGATACAGTAACTACAAATTTTGGTAGTTTAAAAATAGATGATATAAGTGTTTCTTATACTTCTGGATTAAATACAATAAATAAAGAGAAAAACAATTTTGTTGTTTATCCAAATCCTTCACAAGATGGTGATTTTATGATAAAGACAAATGAAAATGTTGAGGTGGATATTTTTAATGTTTTAGGACAAAACGTTAAACATATTAATTCATATTCATCAGAAGATAAAATATCTTTGAATGAAAAGGGATTGTATTTCTTAAAAATAAAGGATAAATACAGAACAAAAACGCAAAAATTAATAATAAGATAAGGTTTTGAAAAATAATCATAGTTTTAATCAATTATTTCTTCATAATATTTCACTAAAACGAAGAGTTAATAAAATATTTCAGCGTTTTATTTTAGTAGCACTAATTCTTTGTTTTTTAATATCTTGCAAGGGAGGATATTCTTTTACTGGGGCAAGTATAAATGCTGATATGAAAACATTTAGTGTTGAACCTTTTGTAAATAGAGCAGCAATTGTTCAGCCTATTCTATCATCGGAACTAACTTATGCACTCATTAATAAGATAAGAAGTGGAACAGAACTGAAAGAAGTGGAGAGCAATGCAGATGCGTCTTTTTCTGGAATAATAACATCATATACTGTTTCTCCAACAGCAATATCATCGGAGGATAAAGCAGCAAAGAACCGTTTGACAATAACGATAAAAGTTAAGTATATCAATCATAAAGATAGGAAAAGCAGTTTTGAGACAACGTTTTCAAGATATAAAGATTATGATAGTCAAAATTCATTATCTGCTGTTGAACAAGGTTTGATAAAAGAGATAAAAGAAGAATTGATAGATGACATTTTTACAAAAGCTTTTGTGAATTGGTAAGAGGTGATAGATAATGAAATATAATAAGACTGTTAAATATATTGGTTGGATAGTATTCTTTTTAACAACAATACTTTACATTTTCACGATGTATCCTACTGTTGCTTTTTGGGACTGTGGAGAGTTTATAACAACAGCATCATCTTTGCAAGTAGGACATGCTCCTGGAAGTCCATTGTACCAAATAATTGGAGCAATATTTTCAATATTTTCATTTTCTAATGTTAAACTTATTGCACCATTAATAAATAGCATATCGGCTATTGCTTCTGGATTAAGCATAATGTTGCTTTTTTGGATATTTGTTTATTTGTTCAATAAATATAGTGATAAGTTTGTTGGCAATATAGTTGCTGCACTGATAGCATCACTTATCTTTGCTTTTACAGATAGTTTTTGGACATCAAGCAGTGAAGCAGAAGTATATTCATTATCATTCTTTTTCACGGCACTTGTTTTTTGGTTAATATTACGTTGGGACGATAAACCACATACATCAATAATTTTTCTTATAGTTTTTGTCCTCGGATTATCTTATGGTGTTCATCCGCTAACATTACTTATAATACCAGCAGTTGTTTTTGTTATTTATTTCCATTATTTTGTTCCTTCTCTTAAAGGTATTCTTCTTACAATATTAGTATCTATTGGCATATTGTTTGTTTTTATGAATGCTTTTCCAACGCTATTACTTCTTTTATCATTTAGTCCTGTTCTAATCATTACTCTAATCTTCCTTATAATAATAGGACTTATTGTTTTGTCGCATTATAAAAACTTACCATTATTAAATAGTATTACTCTTGCGTTTGTATTCTTCTTTATTGGTTGTTCAACATATCTTATGATAATGATAAGAGCCAATGAAAATCTTTCAGTAATAGAGAGCAAACCGAATACATGTCTTGCGTTGAGGTCATATATAAATAGAGATAATTATCTTAAAGCCCCAATAGTTTATGGACAATATTACACAGCACTTCCTCCACAAGAATTAAAGATTAAGAATAATAAGATTGTTCCAGTATTTGATAAAACAGAAAAAACAGTCTTTCCAAGGATGTGGAATTATAATAACACGTCTTATGAAGATGGTTATATAGAATGGGTAGGTTCTCCGGAAGATAGTGTTATTATTGATGGAGAGCAAAGACAGAAACCAACATTTGTTCAAAACATTAGATTTTTTCTTAAATATCAAGTAGGATATATGTATTTTAGATATTTATTGTGGAATTTTAGTGGGAAAACAAATGATGTTCAAGGCTATGGAGATATTACTAATGGGCAGTGGAAGACAGGACTTATATATACAGATAAGATTATTGGAGTTAATGAAGGTAATACCAAACTGTCAGCATCTAATCCTGCGAATAATAGATATTTTGCGATACCGTTGATATTATGTCTTATTGGTATCTTTTATCATATAGTTAAGGACGCAAAGAATTTTATTGTTGTTGCTTCAATATTTGTTATGTATTCAATAGCAATTGTTGTTTATGTTAATCAAGCAGCATATGAACCAAGAGAAAGAGATTATTCATACTTACCATCTTTTATGGCAATAAGTATATGGATAGGGATAGGCATACTTGGTATTTCACAAATAATAGCAAACATAATAAGAATAAGAAAGCCAAGATATATTTTACCACTATTTCTTATAGTACCAGTGTGGATGGTTATTCAAAATTTTAATGACCATAATCATAGACATCAATATACGGCATATAATTTTGCAGTAAGTATGCTAAATAGTTGTGAAAAGAATGCAATACTTTTTGTTAATGGAGATAATGATACTTATCCTTTGTGGTATTGTCAAAATGTTGAGCATATAAGAACAGATGTTAGAGTGATAAATAGAGAACTTCTTAATGAGGAACCAACGATTAATAGTTTAACAAGAATTAATGGAGAAAGTCAGCCAATAAAACTAAGTATAAGAAAGAATGAGTACAATCAAGGAAAGATGCAACTTGTGGAAGTTAGTCCAAGTTTTGATACAGTAAAGGTTAAAGACGCATTGCAAGATGTTTTTAATGATAAAGGAATAGATAATAAACTTGGAGAATGTGTTAAAAGTATGAAGGCAAACAAACTTTACTTTTTAAATAATAAGGACACAATGTTTCTTTCTATTAATAAACCAGAACTAACACGAAGTGATATTGTTCTTTTGGATATAATAGATAATAATATTAATAATCGCCCAATATATTTTTCTTCTTATAGCAATGATGATTTTGTTGGATTAGAAGATTATATGAATTTGGAAGGGTTTGCTTATAGATTAGGTGGTACTAAAAAAGAATATAAAGAAGTTATTCAGCAAAAAGCCGGAGTGATAAATAGTGATGTTATGTATGAAAACATAATTCATAATTTTTCATTTAAGAATTTTGATAAGAAATATGTGTATTATAATGAGATAGAAAGGAATATTGTAAAAGAATATATAGGAGCGATGAGTGCTTTAAGTTATAAACTTTGTCAAGAAAATCAAGTAGAAAAAGCAAGAGCGATTATGAATAAATGTCTTGCTACTTTCTCGGTAGATAAGTTCTATTATCCATATAGTATGGCAGATATGGCAGTTGTTTATTCTGCAATAGGAGACCAAGAGCAAGCAGAACAACTTATGGATAAAAGTATAGCAAAATTTGAGTATTTTATAAATTATTATAATAATGCAACAATAAGGTATCAATCACAAAACAGATTAGAAGCACAAAAAGCAATAGAATATTATATGAATTTGTGTATATTAACCGAAGAATGGGGATTAGATGAGATGAGAGGTTTTCTTTCTAATAGTTTCTTTAATGAGATACAGCCATATCTTGAAGTTACATATAGACAAAAGAAGATGATGATGCTTAAAGAGGATTATTATAGAGATGAGATAAAGAAAGTAGATGATTTAATAGATAGGATAAAAGATATAGCAAATCACTACGAAGAGAACATTCCAGAAGAAAAATAAAATAATAATAAATATGGATAACAAATATAACAAAAGAGGAGTATCAGCAAAAAAAGAAGATGTGCATAATGCAATAAAAAATATAGATAAAGGTATATTTCCAAAAGCATTTTGTAAGGTTGTTGAAGATAGTTTAAGTAAGGATAAAGATTATTGTATGGTTATGCATGCAGATGGAGCAGGAACAAAAAGTTCTCTTGCCTATATGTATTGGAAACAAACGGGAGATTTAAGTGTTTGGAAAGGTATAGCAATAGATGCAGTAGTTATGAATCTTGATGATTTGTTGTGTGTAGGAATAACGGACAACATTCTTCTTTCTTCAACAATAGGACGAAACAAATTGCTTATTCCTGGCGAAGTTATTTCAACAATAATAAATGGTACAGAAGAATTTCTTGAAAATATGAGAAAACTTGGTGTAGGCATTTATTCAACAGGAGGAGAGACAGCAGACGTTGGAGATTTGGTAAGAACGATAATTGTTGATAGCACAGTTGTAGCAAGAGCAAAGAAAAAAGATATTCTTAGTGAAGATAAGATAAAAGAAGGTGATGTTATTGTTGGTCTAGCTTCTTATGGGCAAGCAAGTTATGAAACGCAATATAATGGAGGTATGGGAAGTAATGGATTAACTTCTGCTCGTCATGATGTTTTTAGCAAAATATTAGCAAAACAATATCCAGAGAGTTATGATAACAATTTGCCAGAAGATGTTGTTTATTGTGGAACAAAGCAATTAAAAGACTCAACATCAACACCTCTTGATGCAGGTAAGCTTGTTCTTTCACCAACAAGAACATATGCTCCAATCATTGCAGCAATCTTGAAAGAGCATAGGCAAGATGTTCATGGAATGATTCATTGTACGGGAGGGGCACAAACAAAAGTTTTGCATTTTGTTGATAATCTACATATAATAAAAGATAATCTTTTTTCAGTTCCGCCATTGTTTGAGATGATAGAAAAAGAAAGTCATACAGATAGGCAAGAGATGTATCAAGTATTTAATATGGGGCATAGAATGGAGATATATACTGATAGCAAAACAGCGGAAGATATAATTAAGATAAGTAATAGTTTTAATGTTGAGGCGAAAATAATAGGTAGAGTGGATAAAGCAAAGCAAGAAAACAAAGCAAAACTAACAATAAAAGATAATCTTGGAGTTTATGAGTATAGCAATTAAGAGATAGATTGCTGATTAATAGAATTATAATAGCGTTTGAGTAATGTTCTTTCTTTGTTTGAGAAAAACATAATGCCATTTTGTTAAAACATAATGCCATTCTGTTGCAACAAAATGCCATTATGATGGTGATAGAATGCCATTATGTTGAAATAGTTCTTTATTCTAATTTACTGGATTAAAGAAAGAATTTAGTGAAATAAAGAAAGAATTTAATCAAATGAAGAAAGAATATAATTTGTTTTAATCTTATACGTTAAAAAGTAAAAAAGAAGATAAAAATAGAAAATAATAACAAAATTAATAGGCATTTCAAGAATTTTTTGTACATTTGCCAACTATTAAATAAAAACAATAACCAAACAAAAAAATAAAAAAATAAAATGTTATCAAACATCATTTTGCAAGTAGCAACAGCTGCTCAAACAGCAACAGAAGTGGCTCCACAAGCAGTGGCAACAACAGAGAAATTAAATATATTTAGTCTTGCCGTAAAAGGAGGCTGGATAATGATTGTTTTAGGTATTCTATCAATAATAGCAGTTTATATATTTGTTGATAGACTTTTGGCACTAAACAAAGCATTGAAAGAAGATACATCATTTATGAATAACGTAAAGAATTGTATTCATAATAACGATTTGCAAGGAGCGAAGAACCTTTGTGCATCAAACAACTCTCCAATAGGCAGAATGATAAGTAAAGGTATATCTCGTTTGGGCAGACCGTTAAATGATATTAATCAAGCAGTAGAAAACGTTGGAAATCTTGAAATATCAAAATTGGAAAGTGGGGTATCAATGATTGCAACAATAAGTAATCTTGCACCATCTCTTGGATTTCTTGGAACAGTAACAGGAATGGTAAAAGCTTTCTTTAATATGTCGCAAGCGGGAAACAACATAGATATTCAACTTCTTTCAAGTGGTATTTATGAAGCAATGGTTACAACTGTTGGAGGTTTGATTGTTGGTATTATAGCAAGTTTTCTTTATAGTATATTAGCAGGAAAAATCAATAAGATAGTATTTATCTTAGAGGCAAGGACAATGGAATTTATGGATTTATTACACGAACCAGCATAATTAATAAAAGACGATGATAAAAAGTAGAAACAAAGTAGAGCTTGCTCCTAATTCTGCATCAATGTCAGATTTGGTGTTTTTGTTACTTATATTTTTTATGCTAACATCAACGCTTATCTCTCCAAATGCAATTAAGTTGCTTTTACCGCAAAGCACTTCGGGACAAACTCTTGCTAAACAAAATATAACAGTATCTATTGATGCGAATTATAATTATTTTGTAGAGAATATTCCAACAAAAGAAACAGAGTTAGAGCCTTTTTTGGAAAATTTATTGAAGAATGTTAATGATGGAACGGTTAAACTGCATTCAGATAAGACAGTGCCGGTTCAATATATAGTTAATGTTATTGATGCAGTTAATAAGGTCAATGACAAATATAACAAGAAAAACAAAGTAATCCTTGCAACAGAGGCAGCAAAGAAATAAATGAAATTAGAAACTCCGCAAAAAAATAAACTAATAAGTGTTGTAGTAACGATAATTGTTCATGTACTCATAGTAATTTTTCTACTATGTGTTGGATTGTATTATCGTGTTCCACCACCACCAGAGATGGGAGTAGAACTTGATGCAGGCTCTATTGAAGGAGGAGGTTCTGGGATAGAAGAAAGCAGTGAAGAACCAATGGCTTCAACAAACAATGAGAGTATGAGTGAAGATGAAAACACTGTTACTCAAAACTCGGAGAATGTTGCATTGAAAGCAAAGCCAACAACAAAAACAACTAATAAAGTAAAGCCGAAAGATAATCAGCCAACACAACCAAAAGTAGATAATAATGCGATGTTTCATAAAGGAAGTGTTAAAGGCGGAGGCGGAAACGGTAATGGAAGTGGAGTAGGTAATGGAAAAGGAAATGGAAGTGGCAATGGAGTTGGCAATGGAACAGGTAATGGTGGAAGCGGAAATGGAGTTGGATTTTCTCTTAATGGAAGAAATGCCAAGAGTTTGCCTCAACCAAGAACGAATAAGCAAGAAACTGGGAAGATTGTTGTTGAGATACATGTAGATCAAGAAGGTAATGTTGTTCGTGCAACAGGTGGTGTTAGAGGAACAACAATTATGGATAATAATCTTTGGCGTCTTTGTGAACAAGCAGCAAAAAGAGCTAAATTTTCTCCTAAGACTTCCGCACCAGAAGAACAAAGAGGAACGATAACTTATAAATTTAGATTTTAATAAATTAATATTATGATTGTTGTGTATGTATTATTAATAATACTTATTGTATGTATTATATATTTTTGTGTTGTCCAACAAAAGAAGTCAATATCTTTTAAGGAGATAGAAGAAAACTATGTTAAGAAAGAGGTTTTTGATGAAAAGAATAAAGAATGTGAACAAAAAACACAGACAATAAATACTATCAATCAAGACAATGCAGCACTAAAAGAAAGAAGCGAATCATTGAGACAACTTCTTGATGAAGAGAAACAAAAAGTTCTTTCTCAAACACATACTATCACAACATTGCAATCAGACCTTTCAGTAGCGAATAATGAAAACGATAACCTTAAAAAGACAATAGAGCAAGTCCAAGATAAGTTTAGTAAGGAATTCAAGTTGCTTTCGAGTCAAATATTAGAAGAAAAAGGGAAAAGTTTCACTGAATTAAATGAAAAAAACATAAGTAATATTCTTAATCCTTTAAAAGAAAAGATAAAAGATTTTGAAAAGCAGGTTCAAGAAACTTATGAAAAAGAGACAAGAGATAAAGCAAGTTTGAAGCAAGAGTTATCTATTCTTAGGGAGATGAATAAACAGATGAGTGAGGATGCAAAAAAACTTACTCTTGCCTTAAAAGGAGATACAAAAGCACAAGGAGATTGGGGCGAAATTCAAGTTGAGAGAATATTAGAAAGGGCAGCACTTGAAGAAGGTGTTCATTACGACAAGCAGGTATCGTTTAAAGATGATGATAATAATAATGTTCGTCCAGATTTTATTGTGTATTTGCCAGATAATAAGAACTTCATAATAGATAGTAAGGTTTCTTTGACTGCATATAATAACTATTTTAATGAAAGTGATGAAAACAAGAAACAAACTTATCTTAATGAACATATAAAAAGTATTAAGAGTCATATAGATGAATTAAGTAAGAAGAATTATCAAGGATTAAATATTAATACTCCTGATTATGTTTTTCTTTATCTTGCTCTTGAACCAGCACTAACACTTGCCCTTCAAACAGATATTAATCTTTTTGATTATGCTATTCAAAAAAATATTGTTCTTGTAAGTACTACCACATTGCTTGCCACAATGCGAACAGTATCTTTTATTTGGAAACAAGAGAATCAAAAAAAGAATGTTATAGAGATAGCAACAGAAAGTGGAAAACTTTATGATAAGTTCGTTGGCTTTATTGATAGTATGACAAATGTTGGTAAGAGTCTTGATGTTAGCAAGGAACAATATGTGGAAGCAATGAAGAAACTTTATAAATCAAGTAAGAAAGGAGATACTATTGTTGGTAGAATGGAGAAGATAAAAACTCTTGGGGCAAATACAACAAAAGCAATACCTCAATCATTGCTTGATAGGATAGATGATGAGAATAAGGAAATAGAACAAGAAAAATAAATGAAGATAAGGATAACGAAAGAATTTCATTTTGAGATGAGTCATTGTTTAAATAATTATGATGGCTTATGCAAAAACATTCATGGACATAGTTATAAATTGTTTATCACTCTTTTGGGAACACCCAACACAGATGTTAATGATAGTGGATATGGAATGGTTATGGATTTCACAAAACTAAAAAAGATAGTAACAGAACAAATACTTGATGATTTTGACCATAGCATTGTGATAGAAAAACATAGTCCTTATATTGAGGCAATAAAAAATATTGATACAAGAAAGAACATTGTTGATTTTCAACCAACATGTGAGAACCTTGTTATTTATTTTAAAGAAAGGATAGAAAAATGTCTTCCAAAGAATGTATCACTTTATAAAGTTGTTCTTTTTGAAACGATGACTTCACAAGCAGAATGGAATATTGAAGACAATAAATAAAAACGAATATGGCAACAGATAGCGACAAATATAAGTTTTCAACGATAGCTAAATGGATAATAACAATATTAGTTATTTCAATTGTTCTTTATTGTGTTTGGTATTTTCGATTTATTGTTGGTTGTATATTTATTGCATTAGTACTTTCTTTTATAGGAAGACCATTAATGGAATTTTTAGAAAAGATTAAGTATAAAAAGTTTCATTTAAATAAAGCTATTTGTGCTGCAATTACATTAATATTAGAGATTTTCGTTGTATTTACTATACTTTATTTTCTTGTACCAATGATAATAAGTGAGGCAATGAGTTTTGCTAATATTGATATTTATCAAATAGCAAATTATTATGCAGAACCAATAAAAAAGATAGAGAATTTCCTTTATACATATAATCTTTTACCTAAACAAATGTCTTTGGAAGGTTATGTAAGTGGAAAGATAATGATTATGTTGAATAGTTTTAAATTACCAACACTTGCTTCTACAATATTATCTGTTGGTGGCAACATATTGATGGGCTTTTTTATCGTTGCATTTATTACTTTCTTCTTTTTGAAAGATAATCATTTGGTAAATAAGTTTATAGATAATGTAACACCAGATAAATATCTTGATGAAATACATAACATTATTTTAAATTCAAGAAAACTTATTTCAAGATATTTCATAGGTATTGTAATAGAAATACTTTTTATGATAATCTTTCTTTCAATAGGGTTTATGATATTTGGGTTTAATAATGCAATATTGATAGCGTGTATTTGTGGAGTTATGGTAATACTGCCATATATCGGCGTAATAATTGGAGGAGGTTTTGGTTTGATGGTGCTTTTGACAAGTTATCTTTCAGTTAATCCAAATATTAATATAGTACCAATAATAATTAAGTTTGTTTTAGTATTTATTGTTGTAAAACTTATTGATGATTTTATAATGCAACCACTTATCTATTCAAAGAGTGTTAAAGCTAAACCTCTTGAAATATTTCTAATTATATTAATGGCAGGAAAGATTGGCGGAGTTGTTGGAATGGTTCTTGCAATACCAGTATATACGTTTTTGAGAATAATAGCCAAGGAATTTTTTAATAAATGGAAATTCATTAAAGCTCTAACAAAAGGAATAGATTAAAAGATTAATTAAATGGATATTGAGAAAGCAATAGAAATAAGTGAATTAAAAAACGAGATAGCTTCCTATTGTAAGACAATAAGCGGAAAAGAACTTGTAAATAAAATAAGATTTCTTACAGATTTTTCAAAAATAAACAAACTTCTTTCTCAAACAGAAGAGATGAAAGATATACTGCTTTCATTAAAAAGTTTCCCTTCTGATAATTATTTTGATATAAAAGCAATAATATCTTCTCTTAGAGCAGACAATGCTTGTATTAGTCAAGATAGTATGAAATTATTTTTGCTTTCTTATTCAACAATAAGAGATATTCTTTCATATTTTTCAAATAGTGAGCAAGATAAATACACCTATCTTAAATCTTTGACAGAAAATATTGTTTTTAATGAAGAGTTATTAAAAGAATGTGATAGAATTATTGATGTAGATGGCAATATAAAAGATAGTTGCTCAAAACTATTACAGTCAATAAGAGAAGAAAAGAATAGAAAAGAAAAAGCAATAGAAAGAAAGATACAATCTATTCTGTTATCAAGTAAAGCTAATGGATATACTAACGAAGAAGATGATATAACAATAAGAAACGATAGAGTTGTTATACCAGTGAAGGCAACATACAAAAAACAAGTAAAGGGAATATTACACGATACTTCGCAATCTGGACAGACTTTCTTCATAGAACCAAATGAAATAGTTGAGTTAAATTTTGATATAAAGGAATTAGATATTAAGCAAGAAAAAGAAATACATAGAATATTATTAGAATTCACTGATATTATTAGAGAAAATGTTGATGATTTAATAAAATGTTATTCATTTCTTTGTGTAATTGATTTCATTAAAGCAAAAGCAGAATATGCAATAAAAATAAATGCTAATAAGCCTATATTTAATAAAACGCCAAAACTTTTATGGCATCAAGCAAGACATCCTTTTCTTGAACAAGCTTTGAAAAAAAATGGTAAGCAAATAACTCCTTTGAAAATAGAGTTGAATGAAAAAGATAGAATACTTATCATTTCAGGACCAAATGCGGGCGGAAAAAGTGTGTGTTTGAAGACAGTTGCGTTATTACAATATATGTTACAATGTGGTTTGCTTGTGCCAATGAAACAAATAAGTGAAACAGGTATTTTTGATGAGATATTTATTTCAATAGGAGATGAACAGAGTTTGGAAAATGATTTAAGTACATATTCTTCTCATCTTTTGAATATGAAAAATCTTTGTGAAAAAGCAGATAAAGATAGTTTGTTTCTTATAGATGAATGTGGTACAGGAACAGACCCAACAATAGGAGGAGCAATAGCAGAAAGTATATTGGAATATCTTAATAGTATTCATTGTTATGGCGTTGTTACTACTCATTATTCTAATCTTAAACATCTTGCTCTTGAATATGATAATATAGTTAATGGTGCGATGCTTTTTGATACAGAAAAGATGATACCATTATATACACTTACTATTGGAACACCTGGAAGTAGTTTTGCTTTTGAAATAGCCCAAAAGATAGGACTAAATAAGAGCATAATAGATAAAGCAAAGAGTAAGATAGGACAAACAAATATTAAGTTTGAACAACAACTCCAACAAATAGAAGTAGAAAAGATTGAGCTTGAAAAAAAGAATGTTTTAATGAAACAATATGATGACACTCTTTTTGAAACAATAAATAAGTATAAAGCGTTGAATGATAAACTTATTAGTGATAAATCAAAGATATTAAATCAAGCAAGAAATCAAGCAAAAGAAATATTGGAAAATGCTAATAAAAAGATAGAAAAAACAATAGAGGAAATAAGGACAAGTAAGGCAGATAAAGAACAAGTTAAGGATATTAAGATAGAAGTAAAAAAAGAAATAGAAAAGATAGAGAAAGAGATAGAAGAAAATAGTGTGGTAGAAAAGGATAAGGAACAAGAAAAGGATAAAAAAACTAATCTTAAAATACTTTCTACTCCAATTGTTGAGAATGATTTGGTTGTTGTTGGTAGTGAGCAAACGGTTTTTGAAGTTGTTAAAGTTAGGAAAGATAAATTAGAGATAGAAAATAATGGAGTCAGGTTGATAATAAGTAAGAACAAGGTTAAGAAAATAGATAAGAAAAGTTATAACAAACAACTTAGAGATAATAAAAAGAATAATGAATATTCATCTAATCCAATAATGGATAGAATAAATGATATTAGAATACATTTTAATCCGCAAATAGATTTAAGAGGTAAAAGGACAGAAGATGCAATAAAGGAAGTTAGTTATCATATTGACCAAGCAAGACTTCTTGGAGAAAGAGAAATAAGTATTCTTCATGGCAAAGGTGATGGTATTTTGAAAACGATGATAAGAGATTTTTTAAGAAACAATAGAGAGGTTAAATCATATAGAGCAGAAAAAGTAGAATTTGGAGGAGAAGGTATAACAATTGTTGAGTTGAATTAATTATGATTTTTTATTAAAAAAAGTGATAATTAAACTATATTAATAAAACGAAGAGATATTTGCATAAAACGAAGAAATAATTGCATAAAACGAAGAAATAATGTAACTAACTCTTTGAAAAAAAAATATTATATTTGCAACAAAATAAAAAGTGATAACGTCTTAATAAAAAAAGAATATAAAAAGGGACTATGAATATAAATAAAATGCAGTTAGTGTTTTTGTTTTTCTTAGCACTAACAATAACATTAAAAGCGCAAGTGCCAACAGGAGCAAATCTTGATTTTTCTTCTAATAATTATACTAATTGGACAGCGAAGGAAGGTAGTTATCAAGCAAGTACATCCTCAACTCCATCATGGGCTTGGTCAACTACGTATAATGATCCAACGCTTGCAACAGATGGAGGTGGCCGTTTGTTTGAGATTTATACCGATACTGCAGCAACAGATCCAAGAACATCAGCACATCCTATTAAAAAGATTCCAGCTAATTGGGGATATACTCATTCATCTTTAATAAATAATGCTAATGGAGATGGAAATTGTTCTCAGCTTCAATATACAATGGAGGTTAATTCACAAAATAGTTTGCTTACATTTAATTATGCTATGGTTCTTGAAGCACCAGGACATCAAGGTTACGAAAATCCAACGTTTCAAATAGATGTTATGAAACACGATCCAAATAATCCTTCTCTTATGTTGAATCAACTTGTAGATGATTGTGCTTTTTTTGAGAAACAAGGAGCGACAAGTGCTGTTGATAATATTACATGGTTTAAAGATAACTCAACTTATGATCCGTGGGTTTGGTGTAAATGGCAACAGATAAAAGTAAATCTTGCAAAATTTATAGGGGATAGAGTAACGCTTCGTATTCGTCTTGGAGATTGTGCATTTACTGCTCATGGTGCTTATGGATATGTTGTAGCAAAAGCAGAAGCACCAGTTGTTGAAGTAGCAGGTTGTGCAGGAGAAGGTGATACAGTAACACTTGCACATGCACCAACAGGATTTGAGAGTTATAAATGGTTTGAAATACCAGAACTTACAAGTAATCAAACAGACCTTGAAGGTTATGCAACAACAAATACTCCCGTTGGAACGGATAGTGTTCTTGTGGTAACAGAAGCAATGATGGGAAATGCAACACAGAAATTTTATGCTGTTGAATTAGTTTCTCCAAGAACACAGACAACAAGACCTAATTGTAAAGCATATATATCAGCAAAGGTTAATGATGCAAGACCAAGATTGGATAATTTCACATATATTCCAGTAGATCCAGAAGATCCTCAAAATAAAGTGGGTTTTGTTTTTGCAGATGTTCAAGCATCAGGTAATGCTTATTTCTTAGGTTGGCAAAAGTTTGATTTTGGTGATGGAGATAGTTTGATATTTACTTTTGATAACAATAAATGGAAGATAGATTCAACAACATTAACGTCAAGAACAACAGTGAAACATTCATTAGTTGATCCATCAATAGTAGATACTGTATATCATACATATCAAAATAACGGAACATATCAAGTAACAAGATGTGCTCAAACATCAGTTGATGCAGAATGTGATTCTTGTAGAAAATGCAAAACAATAGAAGTTATTGTTCCAGAAAGACCTACATTAAGTTTTATTGATAGAGATACGATATGCTTTGGTTTTAATGATACAATAACAGCAATATCTCCAAACAATGTAGATACTGCTAATTATAAATATGAATGGTGGAGTGAAAATCAGGCTTATACAGATCCTCCTATGTTTGTTGGAAAGCAATATATAGCACAAAACTTAACGCAAACAACAATATTTAAGGTAAGAGTTACAGATACTATTACTAACTTTTACAGAAAAAACAATGATACTATATATGTACAAGCTTTTCCAGATATAAAATTAACTGGTGATACTATAATATGTTTAGGAAATCAAGCAAGTATAAATGCAAACGATGCAACCGGCGAAACAGTGGCAATGCAATGGTCGTTTATTCAACCATCAACGCCAGCAGTTATAACAAATCCTTCAACAAATCCAACATTAAATTATACACCAACCAAAGATACGACAATATATCTTATTGCTCAAACATCACAAGGTTGTGTTGCATGGAAAAGTGTAAGGTTACATATTGTTGATCCAAGATTAAAAGCAGACAAAACAAAAATATGTGATGGAGAAAGCGTTGTTTTAACAGGTAGCAATGCGGTAAGTTATAGTTTTACTGCTAATCCGCCTGACGCATCTTTAACAGAAAACACAAAAACAACAGAGCCAGTAACTGTTTCTCCATTACAAACTACAACATATACTATGAAAGGTTATGGTTCTAATGATTGTTTTGCAGAAAGACAGATAACAATAATAGTTGAACCACATCCAGTTGCAACAATAAGTTATTCGCCATCTTATGTTGATGTTGATGTTCCAATATTAGCAATAAAAGATGATTCACCTAATGGAGTTTATTCTGCATGGACTTTTTCTGATGGAGGAACATCAAATGCAAGAACAATTAATTATACTTTTCATGATTTAAGTAAAGATTCAGTTCAAATATCTCTTATATCTTCAAATTCATTAGGTTGTTCAGATACAACACAAGTAAGAGTTCCTATTGAATTGTTTGCAGTGTGGATTCCAAATGCTTTTACTCCAAATGGTGATGGAAGTAATGATTATTTCTTCTTTAAAACGCTAAACCAATTAGAAGATGTGAATTTTGAAGTATTTAACAGGTGGGGACAGCAATTATACAAATATTCAGAGAAAGTATTGAATGCAAGTGATATTAGTGATATAACAAAGTTTGGTTGGGACGGCAAATTTAAGAATGAATATGTTCCAAGCGGTACTTATCAATGGAAATTTACATACAAACGAGAAGGCAATCCAAGAGTATATAAAAGAACAGGCGTAATAAATGTTATAAGATAATATTGATTTGTTTAATCTGAAATAGAATAATAAAGAGATAGCAAAATAGTTCTTGATTCCAGTAAAATAGAATAAAGAACTATTTTTTTTATGTTTATTATTGCTTATTTATTTAAAGCATCATAAAGTAATTGAAGTGGGTGAAGAGGTTGTTTGTTAGCAAAATGATGTATTTGTTCTCTACAAGATGTTCCAGAAGCAACAATGATAGTATCTTTACTTGCCTTCTTAATCACAGGAATAATTATTTGATGTACTATTTCCTCACTTTCCTTATAATGTTTTTTCTCATAACCAAAACTACCAGCCATTCCGCAACAACCACTCTTTATTCCTTCTGCCGTATAGTTTGTTGGAAGAGAAAGAATCTTTTGCATATATTTTTCTCCAACTATTGCTTTCTGCTGACAATGTGTATGATAAAGAAGATGTTTTGTTTCGCTGGTGAATTGTGAAGAAGAAATATTACCATTAGCTATTTCATTACTGATAAACTCATCAAAACAAAAACAGTTCTTTGTAAGCGTTTCAATATTCTTATCTGTCAAACAAGGATACTCATCTCTAAAAGAAAGAATAGTAGAAGGTTCAATACCAACAAGAGGAGTAGAGTCATTAATTAATGGCAACATCTTGTTTATGTTGTGTTTCGCTAAATATTTTGCTCGTCTAACTAAACCTTTGCTAAAAAGTACTCTTCCGCTGTTGTTTATTGGTGCTATTTTCACATTATAACCTAAACCAATAAAAAGTTTTACAGCACAAACGCCTATCTTGCTATCTTGAAAATTAGTGAATTCATCAATAAACACATAAATAGTTTTTTTCTTATCTTGGTTTGTTTTATTAGAGTTAGAAATAATGTTTATTAATTCTTTCTTGCAAGTATGTTTATTAAGAGTTGGAAGTGAGCGTTTTTGAGAGAAAGACATAAAATATTTAATACAATAAGATGTTATCTTGTTTTTGACAAAAAAGTTATAGATAATAGGAAACAAACTGCCAATCTTTTCAAATGCAGTTAAATAACTCATAAAAAAAACATTCAAAGGTAATCCATTAACTTTGTAATAATGTTGCAAAAACTCGGATTTAATCTTTGCCATATCAACATTTGATGGACATTCTTTTTTACATCCTTTGCAAGAAAGACAAGAAGAAAGCATATCATAAATATCTTTGTTATCAAAAGGATTGTTTTTCTTTGGATAAGTCAAAAATTCTCTCAAAATGTTTGCTCTTGCTCTTGTAGAAAATCTTTCATCGTTGTTATGTATTCTAAAAGAAGGACACATCGTTTCCAAAAACTCCGTATTTTTCCTACAAACAGCCACTCCATTGCATTGCTCTATTGCACAAAGGAAGCCTTTTTCTTTTTCAAAACTATAATATGTGTGTTTAAAATCATAATCCTTGTGAAGAAAATCATATCTTAGCGAAGTGTTCATAGCAGGCGTATCAATAATCTTTTGATAATTGAATATATTGTCTTTATCCCATACTTGTTTCATTTGTTTCATTAGAGAATAAACCTTATCACCAAACATTAAAGGAATATATTCTCCTCTTAATCTTCCATCGCCATGTTCTCCGCTAAGAGAGCCGTGATATTTTTTAACGAGCAAGGCAACTTCCTTACTGATAGTTTTAAACATCTTAACATCTTGTTCTTTTTTAAGATTAAGAACAGGACGCAAATGCAACTCTCCACTTGCTATATGTGCGTGATAAACACAAGAAAGATTATGTTTTTTTAGTAATTCTCCAAAATCTCTCATATAATCAGGAAGATATTTAACTGCGACAGCCGTATCTTCAATAACAGACACAGGTTTATTATTTCCAGGAACATTAGTTAAAAGTCCAAGTCCTGCTTTTCTTAAATTCCAAACACGTTTAATATCATCGCCTTTTATAATAGGATAGCAATAACCAAGATTGTTTTCTTTTAATTCTTTTATTGTTTGTTCTATTGCTTTATTAAGTTCTTCTTCACTATCTTTGCAAATCTCATCAACGATTATTGCCTTAGGATTTTTTTCAACAAAGAAAAGATTATCTCTTTGTCCAATGTTTCTTTTTGCGGCATTTATTATGTTGTCGTCCATCAATTCAACTGCAATGGGCTTTTGCTTTAAGCATATAAGATTTGCAACAAAACTTTCTTCCAATGAATTAAAATGAACACAGATAACAGCACGATGATTAGAAGGCAAAGGTCTTAGTTTTAATTTTGCCTTAACAATAAAACAAAATGTTCCTTCGCTACCACTAATAAGTCGGCAAAGATTTATTTTATCAAAATCCAAAAGTTCATCTAACGCAAAACCATTATTTCTTCTTATTACATCTCTATCTGGAAAGTTATCATTTATTTCTTTTTTTACCTCTTCTTTGCTGTATGTTTCATAAATATATTTATATATCTTGCCTTCAAGATTTTGTTGTTTAGTTTTTTCTATAAACTCTTGTTTGGTTAAATCCTTAAAAACAGCAATACTTCCATCAGATAAAATACAATGCAACTCTTTTATGTTTTCTCTTACTGTTCCCCATGCAATAGAATGTAGTCCGCAACTATTGTTTCCAATCATTCCACCAATACAACAACGATTAGAAGAAGATGTTTCTGGGGCAAAGAAAAGATTATATTGTTTCAAATAATTGTTTAAACTATCTCTTACTACACCACATTCAACTTCTACTGTCTTTTCTTTTTCATCAACACTTATTATATGATTAAAGTTCTTGCTACAATCAATAATTAAACCTTTTCCTACAACTTGCCCACCTAAAGATGTACCACCTGCTCTTGGAATGAGGTTGATTTTTTCTTTATTACAAAACTTTATTATTTTAATAACTTCTTCTTCTGTTTTTGGTAAAGATATTGCAAAAGGTTTCTCTCTATATGAAGACGAATCTGTTGAATAAATTATACGAGAAACATTATCTGTTAATATGTTTTCTTGTTTTGAAAAAGATTCTATTTTCTTTATTATCTTTTCTTCACTATTCATTTTTGATTATTCATTTTTCACTATTAATATATGTGTTTTGCTATTAAAGGACCAATGATTTTTGTAAGATTGTATGGTAATATTTTCCAAAGACTATATAATATTTTTCTATCTCTTATGTTCTTTTTCTTGAAAGAATAAGACCAATATAAGGCTATCTCTTCTCCTTTAAAATGCCTTTTATAATTATAAACTGAACTATTCCTTGTACTTCTGCCGAGAGAATAAAATCTACCATTGTTTTGTTTAATATAATTCATCATAGCATAATGAAGTGCGTAAGAAACATAATGTTTGTTATATTGTTTTATTGTAGCAAATAAACTATTAGCATAATTTTCATTATTAAATTTGGTTAAAGTACTGCCTCCAACAATCTTGTTGTTGAAATATGCAACAAAAACGATACAACCACCAAAAGCAACATCTTTTTCTATTGTATTTTTACCACAAGTAGCAATATTTATTTCTTTCATACGATGGGTGTAGGCTTGATAAAATTGCTTTATAAGGCTTTTATTTGTTCCATATTTTATTATCACACCATCTTTCTTGCTTTTGTTGATCTTTCTCTTAATGTTGGAAGAAAAAAGGTTAAGAATATTATCTTGTTTTGTTAAATCTATTTGAATGAAGAGTTTGTCTGTTGTCTTTTTTTCTATAACGCCAAGAGAAAAGTAAGGAAGAGAAATCCAACGTCTGCCACAATAACACATCAATATTGTTACTCTCTCACCATTTTTTTTTGTGTAAGGAATACGAAAGATTTTCTTGTTATATACTTTTTCAAATCTTTCTATGAAATCATTGGCATCAAGAAATTCTATCATTATCTTTTATTTTCTATTAAAAGGATGAGAAGATAAAGGTAGTTTAGCAAGAGGGTGATAATCTCCTTTAAGTCCTATTGGAGTAGAATTACGTATTTGACTAACAATCTCAATACAGTTTCTTGCTTGTTCCAAACCAAAACCATTGCCATTAAGAATGTTTTTATAACTCTCTGTATGCAATTCAGTGAAACCTTCACTAAATTCTATCTCATCATTATCACAAACAATCTTTCTATAAGTACGTTTGCCTTGTTCTTTAACTTCTTGCGGAAGAGTATCGTAATTGATAGAAAGAAAATATCTTACTCTTGCTCTTTCAAAACGAAGAAAACCTGCTGCACGGTCATGAGTATAAACATGAACAATGTTTTCTTTTAAATCACCAAAAATCCAAGATAACATATCATAGAAATGAACGCCTATATTAGTTGCAACACCTCCACTTTTGCTTACATCTCCTTTCCAAGAAGTATAATACCAAAGACCACGAGAAGTAATATAAGTTAAATCAACATCATAAACTTTATCTTTTGGCCCATTGTCTATTTTCTTTTTCCACTCTATAATACTCTTATGAAGTCTTAGTTGAAGTATATTATAAACTTTATGTCCTGTTTCTTTCTCCATTTCTTGCAAAGAGTCAATATTCCAAGGGTTAAGCACAAGAGGTTTTTCGCAAATTACATCACAATCATTTCTAAGACCAAACCTTATGTGAGAGTCGTGTAGATAGTTAGGAGTGCAAACAGAGATGAAATCCAACTTGTCTTTTGTCCTTTTTATTTTATCAACATAACGATCAAAACGTTCATATTCAGTATAAAAACTACATTGTGGAAAAAAGCTATCCATTATTCCAACGCTATCACTTTTATCTAACGCTACTACAAGATTATTTCCTGTTTCTTTTATTGCTTTCAAATGTCTTGGTGCGATGTATCCGCCAACACCTATTATTCCAAAATTTTTCATTATTTACTATTCTATTTTTGTTACTTGATTACCATCAAAGAAATATTTAAAATTACTTTCTTTTTCAATAGCAATTCCTTTTTCATTAAAAATCAAACGATGCCCATACTCTCCAACATAACCTATCTTTTTTGCAGGATTTCCGCTCATACAAGCAAAATCTTCTACATCTTCTCTTATCACACTGCCTGCTCCAATCAAACAATACTTGCCAAGAGTGTGCCCACATACTATTGTAGCATTTGCTCCTATTGATGCTCCTTGTTTAATTATTGTCTTTTTGTATTCACTCTTTCTTGCGATGGCACTACGAGGATTGATTACATTTGTAAAAACACAACTTGGACCAAGAAAAACATCATCTTCGCAAACAACACCAGTATAAACAGAGACATTGTTTTGAACTTTGCAATTATTGCCTAAAACGACATCGGGCGAGATAACAACATTTTGACCTATGTTGCAATCTTCACCTATCTTACAACCAGACATAATATGAGAGAAATGCCAAATCTTAGAACCATTACCAATAACACAACCTTCATCAATAATTGCAGTAGGGTGAGCAAAAAAACTATTCTTTATTTCTTTATTATTCTTATCCATTTCTTAACTTTTTATGATAAACTATAAAAAATGCTTGCCAATAACAGCCATTGTTGTTTTAATATTTAACGACCGACTTGCAAAGATATGAAAAATAAAAACCATTCTTTTAATATTTCTAAAAAAAAGATTTAATTTTTATGTGGTATTAATAAAGCGTAAAATGAATCGCTATTCTGTTAAAATAGAATCAAGAGATATTTTATTGTCTTTTGATTCTATTTTACTGGATTAAAGAACTATTTTGATGCAAAAATGAATACTGAAAATCAATTAGTTGTAAAGAATAAAATAGACTTATTTTTGCTATTATTTTTCATTAAGATTAATAAAGAGTGTAACATTTTTGTATCTTAAACCGTCTTATAATAAAACTAAGACTTAAAAAACTAATAATGACAATAAAAGAATACAATGAATGTGTAAAAAATTCAGCAGACAGAGTTTATTGCTTTGTAATTAAACAAGTGAAAGATTCATGGATTGCAGAAGATATTGTTCAGGATAGTTTTATGAAATTATGGGAAAAAAAAGAATTGGTAGATAAACAGAAAGCAAAAACTTATCTTTATAGAATTGCATATAATAACATAGTAGATAATTTTAGAAAAAATAAATATTTTGTAAATGAAAGCAATATTATTGAACAAGAAACAAGGATAGATTATTCTGATGCCAAAGAAATTATTGACAAGGCGTTAGATACTTTACCACAAATACAAAAAGCAATAATACTTTTGAAAGATAACGAAGGATATAGTTATGAAGAAATAAGTCAGATGTTGGATATAAGTATGGAAAAAGTTAAAGTGTATCTCTATCGTGCAAGAGTAAAGATGAAAGAAATGATAGTAAAAAAAGAAAACATATTATAAGAAATGAAAACCAAGATAACAAAAGAAAATTATGAAGCTTATTTGTTGGATAAGGCAGAAGGAAATATAAGCAATGAAGACTTAGTGGAGTTAGATGCTTTCTTAAAAGAAAATCCTGAACTAAAACCCAAGGAAAATGAATATGACGAAAACATAAGAGCTATTTATAACTCGTCTATTCACTATCCTAACAAAGAAAGTTTAATAAAAAAGCAGACAACAATAATACCTTTTATAATAAGAATTACTTCTATTGCAGCATGTCTTGTTCTTGTTGTTGTCTTGTCTTTATTCGTTTTTAATAAACAAGACATTAAACAAGTAGCAAAGCAAACAGATAGTGAAAATATAAAAGATAAAAGTGAAAAGAGTGTAGTTAATAATGAAAAGAGTGAGATAAAAACAAATAGACCTATAATAAAAAGAAAGGAAGAAAAGAAACAAATAGTGGATAATGTTGTTTCAAACGCTATTACTTTACAAAAAGATACTATAAAACAAGAAAAGAAACAAGATATAAAGAAAAATGATAATGCAGTTCAAGTAAATTATCTTGTAACTTATGAAAAAGGGAAAGAAATTGATACCGTTTATATTTATACTAATCAATTAATAACTTATAGTGAAGAAAAACCAAAGAGAAAGTTTTATTTTAATACTTCTTTGTTTGAACCTATAACAATTAATCTTGCATCATTAAAAAGATAAACCAATAAAAAAAACAAAAAGATATGAAAGCTAAATTTATAATCATTGCAGTAATGTTGAGTGTTATGTATCTAACAGCAAAATCTCAACAAAAAGAAAGTAGTATTATCTTTCAACCAATAGAGAAGACAATTAATTTTGTTAGGTTCTCTCAAATGGCAAAAGCCAATCTTTATATTAATACAAGTGATACTTTAAACAAAATAAGTTTATCACAAGTTGTAGAGAAGAAGACGGCAGATAATAATTTTAAAGAAGAGAGAAGCAATTATAACTTCAATCCTAAATATGCAGGTTGTTGCAAAGTGATATTTGATACTTTAATAATTTATTATAATAAAGATTTAGAAAATGATAAATGTGAGTTAAATATTACTTTAACTAAACAACCGATAGATATTATTATAGATTCTGCCGCCACTGCTTATGTTAATTATTCGCAAGATGTAAGTTCTTTGAATTTATTAACAAAAGGAGATGCTTTTTGTTATTTTAATGGGCAGATAAATATTGATTCTCTTAATGTAGAAGAGTTTGGAACATCAAAAGTAATATTTAATGAATTGTATATAAGGAAAAGTTTTATAGTAAATATACACAATAGCTCTAATTTTGAAGCAATAAAGGGAAGCACTCGCATAGGAATGAATGTTGACTTTATGTCAGAAAAAGGATTTAATAGTGTTATGTTTGCAGGAAAGCCTTTTATGCGTTTAAGCGACAAATATCTTATTAATCAAAAGAAAACAATATGGACACTAAAACCAGGTATTGAAAGAGTAGATGGTAATTTTAATATTGGGCTTGGAGGCAATTTTCCTTTAAAATCTAATAGTAATAATATGTATGCTACAAATATTGGTTGGAATGTTTCTTTTTATGAGTCTCTAAACATTAATTTAACTAACCGTTATACATTATCAACAGGAATTGGAATAATAGTAGATTACATAAATATGGATAAGAACTTGATTATAGATGATAATAATGGTGGAAGAATGGTTTTATATGATGTTCCAAGTGGAGTAGATAAGTTTTCTTCCAAAATATATTCTACTCGTTGTGGATTACCTATGTTTTTAAAGTATTATTTGAGCGAAAAAAGGAAGTATTCCATAGAAGCTGGCGTTATGCCTTCTTATAATACATGTAAATTACAAAATACTTTCACAAAAGATAACAGAGAATATACAGAAGTATTTAAAAATGATGATATATTTAATAAGTTCCAAATGGATTTGCATTTTGCTTTTCATTTTCCTAAATGTAATTTTTATGTGAATTACGGTTTAATACCATTAATGAACACAAAAAAAGCAGATAGTTTTCATACTTTTAATATAGGATATTCATTTACATTTTTTGAGTTAAGATAAAGAAAAAATAACTCTTTACTTTAATGAAATAAAAACGAAGAAATAATTTACTAAAATGAAGAAATAATGAAAAATTTCTTCGTTTTATTTTTATTATTTAAAACCCTAACATTTACAGGTAGTTAAACGTCTTAAAATAAAAATAAGATGGATAAAATTATTATTAAAAAACATCACAAAATTGATACTTATTGCATTTGGTTTAGCTATCATTTATTTCTAAACCATTTAAAGAAGAAGAAAGCTTCAAAAGCAAAAGTGGTGATATAAGAACAAAGAGCAGCAAAAGCCGAGCCAGTAGCGTTGAAAGAAGGAACGAGAATAAGGTTGAGAACAATAGTAACAATAAGTCCAATAAAAGATGCCCAAAAAGAAATAGAAAAATTACCCTGAGAGGCAAAGAATTGAGTGAAGTTAGAAGAGCAACTAAGAAAAAGAACGCCAATAGCAAGGATACGAATGAAAAAGCCAACATCAGCAAAACCTTCACCAAACAAGAAAACATAGAAAGATTGAGGAAGTAGGCATAAAAGTGCAAGAGCCAAAAAAGAGAACAAAGCATTGAAAAGAGTTAAACGAATGGTAAGATGTTTTGCCAAAGAAGAGTTGGAATTGTTGCTTAAATGAGAATATTGTACCAAAGCCAAAGCAGAACCAAAAAGCATAACAGATTCGCAAAGAGAGCAACTATTTGAATAAACGCCCAAAGTGTCTTTACCGCAAAAGAAAGCAATGATATAAAAAGATACTCTATAATTAAGAGATTGACAAATTGAGCCTAATTGTTTTAACGCACCAAGAGAAAGAAGAATTTTGAAACTTTGTTTAAGTTGTTGTTTTGAAAGAAAATGAAGATGAAGATAGTCTTTGCGTAACAAAAATACACCATAAATTAAACTAATAGAATAAGAAAGCCAAAGAGAAAGAACATAAAAAGAAATATCGTTAAACATATTTAAAGAATAGAAAATAAGAATGAAAAGGATGTTAGATATAGGGAAAATAAGTTTAAGATTGTTTGCTTTAATTACTTGCTGTTTGCCCATAAGGTAGAAATAGTTTATCTCGGATATAGATGCGAGAAAAGCAATGCCAATAGATTGTAATGCAAAAGGAGATTGAAGGCTATTGATGAAAATCACAAGGAAAAAACAGATAAAGCAAGCAAAAATAATCCAAATAAAAGAAGGAATGAAAAGGAAGGAGAATGATTTTCGTGGTGCAAGGTAGATAAGAGTAGAGTTGCCAATAAGAGTGAAAACAAGTAGAAAAACATAGATATTGAAAGCGATGATAGATTGACTACCTTTGCCATTAGTCCCTAAAAGATGAGAAACAAGAATGATGATTAAAAAACCAGCAATAGCAGAAAAAGTTTTAGAGAATAATGTGTTGATAATCTTTTTAATCATAGATGTTTTATTAAATTTTTATTTTGCAAAAATAGTTTTATTATTACATTTATCAAAAAAAATAAGAGAAAAAATTTTGTCAGTTATTTAAAAGTATGTAACTTTGCAACCTGAAAAATAAACGGTGCCTGTAGTTCAGTTGGTTAGAATATCAGATTGTGGTCCTGAGGGTCGTGAGTTCGAATCTCACCAGGCACCCGAACAAAAATAAATAATGACACATAAATCAGGTTTTGTTAATATCATAGGCAATCCTAACGTAGGGAAAAGTACATTAATGAATGCCCTTGTAGGAGAAAAACTTTCAATAATAACATATAAAGCACAAACAACACGCCATCGTATTATGGGAATAGTGAATGGCGAAGATTTTCAAATAATATATTCTGATAATCCTGGTATAGTTAATCCTCACTATAAATTACATCAACAGATGATGAACTTCGTTAGTAATTCATTAAGTGATGCTGATATTTTTCTTCTTGTAACAGAGGTCGGAGAGAGTCTTAAAAATGAAGAGATATTGGACAAGATAATAAATAGTAAGGTCCCTGTAATATTAGTAATAAACAAGATAGATTTAGCAAGTCAAGAACAAATACAAGAGAAGATAGATTATTGGCAAAAAATAATTCCAAGAGCAGAAATTATACCAACATGTGCGATAGAGAAATTCAATATAGATAAAATATTTGACACAATAATAAGTCTTTTACCAAACAATCCTCCTTATTTTCCAAAAGATGAATTGACGGATAAGAGTATGAGGTTTTTTGCAAGTGAGATAATAAGAGAAAAAATATTGCTTTTATACAAAAAAGAAATACCTTATTCTGTTGAGGTTAGGATAGAAAAATATAAAGAAGGTAATGATTTAGACAGCATATCAGCAGTTATTTATGTTGAGAGAGAAAGTCAAAAAGGAATAATAATAGGATTGGGAGGAAAGATGATAAAGCAGGTTGGTATTCAAGCAAGAAAAGATATAGAAGATTTTACGAGCAAGAGATGTTATTTGGAACTTTTTGTTAAGGTGAGAGAGAATTGGAGAAATAATGATAACGATTTAAAACAGTTTGGATACGAAACAAAGTGATGTAATAATAATAGGTGCAGGCGCATCTGGACTTATTGCTGCTAACATTGCAGTTGAAAGAGGCAAGACTGTTATTTTGCTTGAAAAAAAATCTCAAATGGGATTAAAATTAAGAATAACAGGCAAAGGTCATTGTAATATAACAAACAATTGTGATAAACAAAGTTTCCTTTCACATATATCAAATAAAGACTTCTTTCTTCCAGCCTTTGAAAGATTTTCTAATAAAGATTTAATAGATTTTTTTTCTAAACGCAATGTTTCAATGGTTGTTGAAAGAGGCGAAAGAGTTTATCCTGAGAGCAAAAAAGCTCTTGATGTTTTTCTATGCCTTATAAAAGATTTAGAGAACAATGATAAGGTAACGATTAAAAAAGATTGCAAAGTAGAAAAACTAATAATAAAAGATAATTGTGTTGTTGGGGTAAAAACAAACCAAGGAGAGATTTTTGCTAATAATGTTATTTTAGCAACAGGAGGTAATACATATCAAACAACAGGTTCTTGTGGAGATGGTTATAAATTAGCAAAACAGGCAAATCATAATATTATTAGACCTCTACCTATTCTTGTAGGATTGCGAACGAAAGAAGGATATGAAAGAAGATTGCAAGATTTTGAGGTAAAGAATTGTGAAGTAAGGATAGAAGATAAATTGAGGAATATAGTAGCAAAAGAGTTCGGTGATATATATCTTGATGAATATGGAGTAAGTGGTCCTATAATATTAACATTAAGTAGGTTGATAGCACAAGAGTTGGATAAAGAAGAACAATTATATCTTATCATTGATTATAAACCGAAAATTAGTGAAGAAAAACTTTACCTTGAAATACAAAACACAGTAAGAGAAAGAAGAATAGAAAGTATTGGTTCTGTATTAAGAAAATGGTTTGCAAAAGATATGGTTAATGAAGTAGCAGATAAATGCAGACTAAATGCACGTTCAATGGCAAAGAACATAACAGAGAAAGATATGAAAAACATTCTTTGGTATATGAAACAAAGACGACAAGAAATAATAGGTGATATGGGTTGGAACGAGGCAATAGTAACAAAAGGCGGAGTAAGTTTGGAAGAGATAGATTCAAAAACAATGAAGAGCAAGAAAGTGAATAATCTTTATTTTTGTGGAGAAGTGATAGATTTAGATGCAGATACAGGAGGGTTTAATCTTCAAATAGCCTTTTCAACAGGCGTTTTATCAGCAAGTAGTATAGATTAAGAAAATTTATTTAGCAAAAACAATTATTTTATTAAAATAAAAAATCCCTATTATAAAGAATAATAGGGATTTATTTTTATTATAAATTGTTAACTATTAATTATTAACTGTTAATTATAATGTTCTTCCTGGATAAACTTTTAATGCTTCTTTCAAACAATTTATTCCGGCAAGAAGATCTTCAATCTTTAAGCAATAAGTAATACGAGCTTGTTTTCTTCCTTTTTCAGGGTCAGAATAAAATCCTGTTGCAGGAGCCAACATAACTGTTTCGCCATTAAGGTTAAAGTCAGTAAGCAACCATTTACAGAACTTATCACTATCATCAATAGGCATTTGTATTACAGTGTAGAAAGCACCTGTTGGCATAGGACATTTACATCCTGGTATCTTATTTATTGCTTCAACTAAGGCTTTTCTTCTCCTATCATATTCGTGATTTACTTCAACAAAATATTCATCAGGAGTATCTATTGCAGATTCTGAAAATATTTGTCCAAAATAAGGTGGACAAAGACGTGCTTGTGCCATTTTCATAGCAGACTTCATCACTTCTTTATTCTTACTTATCAACATACCTTCTCTTGCTCCACATGCAGAATAACGTTTGCTTACAGAATCAAGCAAAATAACATTATCTTCTAAGCCTTCTACTTCCATAACAGAAAAATGTTTCTTTCCGTCATAAATAAACTCTCTATAAACTTCGTCAGCAAAAAGATACAAATCATGTTTCTTTGCAAGAGAAGCAAGTTTCATTATCTCTTCTTTGCTATAAAGATAACCTGTTGGATTGTTTGGATTACAAACCATTATGGCTTTAGTCTTTGGAGTTATTGCTTTCTCAAAATCTTCTATTGGAGGAAGAGCAAAACCATCTTCAATGCTTGAAGGAATAGTTTTAATTATTGAATCCGAAAGAATAGCAAATGAATTATAATTTGTATAATATGGTTCAGGGATAAGAATCTCATCACCTTTATTTAAACATACATTAAAAGCAATTTGCAATGCTTCACTACCTCCACAAGTAACGATTATATCTTCTGGAGTTAAATGAATATTATATCTTTCGTAATATTCGCAAAGTTTTTTCCTATAAGATAAGTTTCCTGCTGAATTAGTGTAAGCAACTATATCCATATTTGCTTTTCTAAGTGTATCTAAGGCTCCTTTTGGCGTTAGAATATCAGGTTGACCTATGTTTAGGTGATATATTTTTATTCCTCTTTCTTTTGCTGCGTCTGCAAATGGTACTAATTTCCTAATTGCTGATGCTGGCAATATTGTTCCTTTTTCAGAAATTTTTGGCATGATTTATTGTTTTATTCTTAATTATTATGATTTTTGAACTACTGTTCCTTTTATTTTCAAAACGACTCTATTATTTCCAGCATTGCTTTCAACAGTTATGCTCTTATTAATAGGACCAACATTGTTTGTGTTGTATTTTACTTTGATTGATGCAGTTTTTCCTGGCATAAGTGGTTCTCTGCTCCATGAAGGTATAGTACAGCCACAAGAACTTCTAACGTTTGTAAGCATAAGTGGTGCTTTGCCTGTGTTCTTATAAACAAACTCACAAACACCATTGCCACCTTTTTCAACATTTCCATAATTATGTTCCATCTCTGTAAATGTTATCTGTGCTTGTGTTGGTGTTTTTGTTTGAATTTTGCCGTTTTTCTTTTCTTGAGCGCTTGCTCCAAATACTACTGCTAAAACAAGTAGCATTGTTAAAAATAATTTTTTCATCTCTTTAAGTATTTTTATTTATTGTTCTATAATTTATATTCTTATTTAATTAATCTTGTTCATCTTTTACAACATTGCCCGTTAATAAAAGCACTGTCCTTGGCTTATCTACATCATTGCAAATAACAGTAACGCTTCTTTTTATCTCGCCAACAATATTTGTATTATATTTTACTTTAATCTTACTCTTTGCTTTTGGTTGTATAGCATCTTTTGAATAATCCACAACAGTGCAACCGCAAGAAGCACTAACATTTGAAAGAACCAATGCACCGTTTCCTTCATTTGTTACCGTAAAAAACACTTCTCCATCAGAGCC
This sequence comes from Bacteroidales bacterium, assembly GCA_022482545.1. Lineage (GTDB taxonomy): Bacteria > Bacteroidota > Bacteroidia > Bacteroidales > P3 > Scybalousia_A. The sequence goes on along the minus strand of JAKVOZ010000003.1, from coordinate 59,045 downwards.
TCTTTTTATTTCGCCATAATCATAGAATGTTTTGTCAAAAGCAATCTTAGGTCTTTGCAATCCGTTGCTTTCCGGCTTAAAAAGATTCTTTACCACTTCGGTAGCAGTTGTTGTTTTCTTATCTTTTTTTCTTTTATTAGTTTGGCTATAGCTTGTCCCCGCTGTTAAAATGAAAGCAATAACAACGATGAAACTTATAATATGGAGGCGATTTCTTTTCATTAAAAAACTCTTTTCTTCTTTTATAATTTGCAAAGTTACAATAGTTTTTTTTGCAAACAAAATAAATATTTAAAAAAGTAACGAAAATTTATTAAACGTATTATAAAAATATAAAGTTAAAAGAATTCCTTAGTTTATTTTCTTATAAAAGTGAGTTATTATAAGGATAGAGAAGATTATTTTTTGAAGAGAATAAAACAAAATGGCATTATGTTAGTTATAGAATGGCATTATGTTGCAACAGAATGGCATTATGATTTTATAGAATGGCATTATGTTACTAATAGAATGGCATTATGTTGAAATAGAATAAAGAAAGAATTTAATGAATCGCTATTCTATTTTGCTCAAACAAAGTTACATATTAGCAAAACAAAGTTATATTTTACTGAAATTATAAAAAAAAGTAGTACTTTTGCAAATTATGAATATAGCAGCATTAGTTTCTGGGGGCGTTGATAGTTCTGTGATAGTATATCTTCTAAAAGAAATGGGATATAATCCAACTATTTTTTATATTAAAATAGGTATGGACGACAGTGATTGTCCTAAGGAAGAGGATATTGAAATAACTTCTTTTATAGCAAAGAAATATGGTTGTAAGATGGAGATTGTCTCTTTGCAAGACGAATATTTTGCAACTGTTGTTAAATATACTATCAATCAAGTTGAGCAAGGACTTACTCCAAACCCTGATGTGATGTGCAATAAGATGATAAAATTTGGTGCTTTTAATGAAAAATGGGGCAAGGATTTTGATAAGATAGCGACAGGACATTATTGCACAACAACAAATATTAATGATAAGGTTTTTCTTTCAACAGCCAAAGATAAGGTTAAAGACCAAACAGATTTTTTAGCACAAATAACTTACGACCAACTTCAAAAGATAATGTTTCCAATAGGTAATATGCCAAAGAGTGAAGTAAGACAGTTGGCGGCAAAAGAAAATCTTCCTTCTGCAACGAGGAAAGACAGTCAGGGAATATGTTTTTTGGGCAAGATAAATTACAATGATTTCATTAAAAAGTATCTTGGAGAGAAAAAAGGCGACATTGTGGAGATGGAAAATGGCAAAATACTTGGACAACATAATGGTTTCTGGTTTCATACAATAGGACAGAGGAAAGGACTTGGGCTTAGCGGAGGACCTTATTTTGTTGTTAAGAAAGATATTCCTAACAATGTTCTTTATGTTTCGCAAGGTTACGACCCTATTGCGCAATATGGCACTAATATGGACTTAGAACATTTTCATTTTATAACAGAAGATGTATTTGGAGACTTTCATGGCGAAAAAGAAATAACATTTAAAATACGTCATACGCCAGATTTCACTCGTGGAATATTAACTAAACACGGCGACATCTATCATATTGAGTCCGAAAAGAAGATTCAAGGCATTGCACAAGGACAATTTGGAGTTATTTATGATAAAGATATGCGATTATGTTTTGGCAGTGGAGTGATAAAATAGTGAAAAGATAGAAGTGAATAGCGAAAAGTGAATAGTGAATAGCGAAAAGAGGAAAATAATGGTAAAAATAAAAGATATAATAGATTGTATTGAGCAAATAGCACCGCTTTCTTGGCAAGAGAGTTATGATAATAGTGGATTAATTGTTGGAGAAAAAGATAAGGAATGCAAAGGTGTTTATGTTTGTCTTGATGTTTTTTCGTCAAGTGTTGAAAAAGCAATAGAACAACATTGTAATCTAATTATTTCTCATCACCCTTTTATTTTTCATTCAATAAAAAAATTAAGCGAAGATAATCAGATAACAAAAATACTTACTCTTGCGATAAAAAATGATATATCTATTTATGCTTGTCATACAAATATGGATAGTGCGATTGTTGGAGTGAATGATGTTTTAGCAAAAAATCTTGGTTTAATAAACATAGAGAGATTAGTAGATAGCGAAAATAAGGACGCAAACTATCTTGGAATAGGAGCAATAGGATATTTGCAAGAAGAGATAGCGTTGAAAGATTATTTAAATCAAGTTAAACAAAAACTTTCTTTACCTTCAATAAGATATGTTGGTAATGAAAATAAAAGAATAAAAAAGATAGCAATATGTGGAGGGAGTGGAATAAGTTTTGTAAATCAAGCAATAGAGAAAAATTGTGATTGTTTTCTTACAGGAGATATAAAATATCATGATTTTCTTACTTACGAGAATGAAATAATAATTGCAGATATAGGACATTTTGAAAGCGAACAATTTATAAAACAAAGAATAATTGAAATAATTTCAAAAAAGTTTAGTAATTTTGCACCCTTATATTTAACGATAGAAACAAACAGAGTAAAATTCATATAAATTATGCCAAGAAAAGCAAAAAAAGTAGAAGAAGAAAAGCCAGTTTTTCATAATCAAGATGCAGATGTCGTTGTTGAAAGAAGATTGACAGCATTGTATAGATTGCAAAAAATAGAGTCAGAGATAGATAAATTGCGTATTGTTAGGGGAGAGTTGCCTTTGGAAATACAAGATTTAGAAGATGCAATAGAGGGCTTAAATACAAGAATAACTAAGCAGACAGAGGAAATGAAAAAAATGGAATCTGATGTTAGTGGATTTAAGAATGATATTGCTCAACATAAAGAATTGATAGCAAAATACGAAGCACAACAAAACAAAGTTAAAAACAATCGTGAATATGAATCTCTTGCCAAAGAAATAGAGTTCCAAGATTTAGAGATACAACTTTGTGAAAAAAGAATAAGAGAAGCAACTCATAGCATAGATAATTTTAAGACAACATTAGAAGCAAGTCAAAATAATCTTGTTGAGAAACAAAAAGACTTAGAACAAAAGAAATCTGAACTTGATGATATCATAAAAGATACATCAGAAAGAGAGGAAGTTTTGTTAAAGAAAGCACAAGAGGAAGAAAAACACGTAGAAGAGAGATATTTAACAGCCTTTAAACGTATTCGTAAGAATGCAAGAAATGGACTTGCTGTTGTTAGTGTAGATAGAGATGCTTGTGGTGGTTGTTTTAATAAGATAGCACATCAAAGACAAATGGATATTAAGATGCACAAGAAAATAATTGTCTGTGAATATTGCGGAAGAATTCTTGTAGATGAATCAATAGTAGAAGATGTTGATAAAGAAACAATATAATATTATATTATTATAATAATGTATAAATATCTTAAAGGTGGAAAAGTAATAGATAAGATAAGTAATATACTTATTGAAAATGATAGAATAAAGGGAATAAGCCAAGAAGATATTACTTTACCAGCAAATACTGAGATAATAGATTGTAGAGATATGATTATTATTCCAGGAGTTATTGATATTCATACTCATTTTCGCCAACCAGGAAGTGAATATAAAGCAGATATGTTGAGCGAATCCAGAGCATCTGTTGCAGGAGGCATAACGACAGTATTTGATATGCCAAACAACAATCCACCAATAATAGATATTGAAAAACTTAATAATAAAGCCATAATTGCAAAAGATAATATGATTTGCAATTATGGTTTTTATTTTGGTTTAACTAATAATAATATTGATGATGCGATAAATCTTCCAAAGAACGATGTATGTGGATTAAAACTTTTCTTAGGTTCTTCTACTGGTAATATGCTTGTTGATAACGAAAAAGCAATAGACAGACTTTTTCAATTAAGTCCTTTTATTATTACAGCACATTGTGAAGATGAAAAAATGATAGAAGAGAATAAAAAGCGATTTAAAGATAAGAAAATATTGCCATACAACATTCATTCATTGATACGTGATGATAAAGAATGTTTTAAGAGTAGTAGTTTTGCAATATCTTTGGCAAAAAAATATAATACAAATTTTCATCTTGCTCATGTTTCAACAGCAAAAGAGATAGCACTTTTAAGTAATGAACAAATAGAAAATAAGAACATAACAAGCGAAGTTAGTCCTAATCATCTGTGGTTTTGTGATGAAGATTATAAAGAAAAAGGTAATCTTATTAAATGCAATCCTTCTATAAAAACATCACAAGATAGAAAACTATTAAGGAAAGCATTAAAAGAGAATTTTATTGATATTATTGCAACAGACCATGCCCCTCATCTTTTGGAAGAGAAACAAAAAGAGTATTTTTCGTGTCCTTCCGGTATTGTTTCAATACAACATTCGCTTTTGATGATGTTGCAAATAATGAAAGAAGAAAAATGGGACTTATCGCTTATTGTTGAGAAAATGTGTCAAAATCCAGCAAAAAGATTTCATATAAAAGATAGAGGATTTATAAAAGAAGGTTATTTTGCAGACCTTGTGGTAATAAATCCTAATAAAAAAACGACAGTAAATAAAGAAAACATTTTATACAAATGCTCTTGGTCTCCAATAGAAGGGCAAACATTTGATAATGCTATATTTATGACAATTATTAATGGAGAAAAAGTTTATGAAAAGGGCATAATAAATGATAAAATAAAAGGTAAAAAAGTAGATTTTTTTTAAAAAAGTGAGAAAATAATTTGTCAGAATAAAATAATGTTGTATTTTTGCAAACGCAAACTTCAAGGGAGTATAGCTCAGTTGGTTTAGAGCATCTGCCTTACAAGCAGAGGGTCATAGGTTCGACTCCTATTACTCCCACAAGAAAAAGAAAACCTTGTAGATTATTACAATTTACAAGGTTTTTTATTATTATTAATTTGTTTTTGTTTTTTTATGAATTTTTTTTCTTATTCGTCTCAATCGCCACTACTTTTTACCCAACTATATTTTTGGATATTTTTATTAATAGTCCTAATCATCTTTGCTTTCATAAAAAACAAACTTAAACTATCTCATCTCTATCTTGCTTTAGTTAGTTTTTTCTTTTATTACAAATCTTCCGGCACTTTTGTTTCTTTACTTTTGATTGTAACTGTTCTGGATTTTTTTGTGGGCAAAGGTATATTTGCTTTAAAGACAAGATTGAAGAAAAAAATCTTGCTAACTCTTGGTGTTGTAATCAATCTTGCTTTTCTTGCTTATTTTAAATATACATATTTTTTTATAGATATATTAAACACATACTTTGGTTCAAACATAGAGAAAACAAATTATTTATCATTGTTTGTTAATAATAGTTTTGGAACAAGTTTTACTATTGATAAAATCATACTTCCCGTAGGTATTTCTTTTTATACTTTTCAAGCAATAAGTTATGTGGTAGATGTTTATCGTAATAGAATAAAACGACAACCAACATTTTGTGATTTTGCATTCTATCTATCATTTTTTCCACAACTTGTTGCAGGACCAATAGTAAGAGCAGATAATTTTTTGCCACAACTATATAAACCATACTCATTAACAAAACGTGATTTTAATATTGCTTTCTTTTTTATACTTAATGGATTGATAAAAAAAATCTTTGTATCGGATTTCATATCAATAAATTTTGTTGACCGTGTGTTTTCTTTACCTTCTTCATATTCTGGTATAGAAAATCTTTTAGCAGCCTACGGTTATACGATGCAGATTTATTGCGATTTCTCTGGTTATACTGATATTGCTATTGCGGTTTCTTTGTTGTTTGGTTTTCATCTTCCTATTAACTTCAATTCTCCATACAAGGCAGTAAATATAACAGATTTTTGGCATCGTTGGCATATTTCACTTTCAACATGGCTTAAAGATTATCTTTATATCTCTCTTGGTGGAAATAGAAAAGGAAAGTTTAGACAATATATTAATCTTCTTACAACAATGTTACTTGGAGGGCTTTGGCATGGTGCTAATTTGAAGTTTATTTTTTGGGGATTTTTGCATGGAATAGGGCTTGTGTTTGATAAGATATTTAACAATGCTTTTCCTAAACTAATAAAAAATAAAGTATGGAGAGTTTTTTCTTGCATAATAACTTTTCATTTTGTTGCAGGATTATGGGTATTTTTTAGGGCAGATGATTTTAATTCAGCAATAATGATGTTTGAGAGAATGTTTACATATTTTCATTTTGAGATAATAGATAAAGTATTTCTTGCATATTGGAAACCATTAACAATAATATTCTTTGCATTAATTATACATATCCTTCCAACAAAATGGAAAGAAGGAATAAGAGAATGTTTTTATTCACTACATATTGTTTTTAAAATAATGGTTGCTTTGATTGTTGTCTTTATTCTCGTTCAAACAAAGAGTTCACAAATACAACCATTCATCTATTTTCAATTCTAAAATTGTTATATTAGTTCTTTATTCTATTTTGATAGTGTATTATTGTTTGTCTTTAACATAAATTTCATATATTTGCAAAACAGTAAAAAAGACAATTCTTATGAAAAGAAAAGACAGCAAAATAAAGAAAGTGGGCAGTACAATACTTGTTGCTTCTGCTATATTAACAAGTACAAACAGTAAAGCACAAGTTGGAGATGTTCATATAATAGAAGGTGATGATAGCAATTCTTCTAAACAAGAAATCAATAAAGAAAAAACTTTTCCTATAATTAAGAGAGATAGTCTTGAACTTGAAACACGTTTAAAAGAAATAGCAAAAGAGCCTTATAAAGGTAAGTTGTCAATGGGTGCAATGTGTTATGACACGGAAGTTTTATTACCAACAGAGCATATTTGTCCTATTTGTGGTAGTGAAATAATAATAGATTATTATGGATATAGTACATTAACCAATATAAAGAAGATTGTAGATAAAATAAAAGCAGCAGGATATGATGTAGATTTGGATTGTGGATGTACAAACTCTATTTCAATAAAAGAGTATAATACAAAAGAAGACCAAAATGTAGGAGAAACAAATTTTAAACTAAATAAGAAACAACATTTTGAAAATGATTATAGAGAAAATACAATGGATTTAATTTTTAAGATACGTTTTTCAAAAAATAGTGAATATTATGTTGTACATTCTAATAATGAGAGTGAATATGTATGTCTTCTAACTTTTCTTCAAGGAAGAGATATGTATATAGGACGTTATGATGAAACTAATGCTTTGCATGATAAGTTAATAGTGTTAAAGAAAATGACAGGTTTGGGTAAAGATATGAAACTTTACAAACATTATTATTATTTCGATAGAAAAAAATATAAAGAATATTATTTGAACGAAGAAACATTTATAAAAAGGCTTAAAGAAAAAAAGGAAACAGATAAAGAAATACAAAAAGAAATTGAGGATACATATAGTATAAGATATTATATAGATAATGAAAACCATGAAATTGAAGATGAATGATAATATAATACTACCAAAATCTGTTGTTTTAGAACTTACATATAAATGTAATCATAAATGTTTGTTTTGTTCGTGTCCGTGGGAAGCAAAAGAAGAAGGATTTTATCATTATGAAAAAGGAAGAGAGTTAAGTTTTGCTCAATGGAAAAAGGTCTTGGATAAACTAAATCTAATGGGTGTTGAAAACATATCTATTTCTGGTGGCGAATGTCTTATGAAAGATTGTCTAATTCCTCTTTTGGCTTATGTAAGAGAAAAGAATGTTTTTAATATTGATAGCGATATTGTATTAATATCTAATGGTCTTCTAATGAATGAGGATTATTTAAAGGCTTTTAAGAAATATAATGTTCATCTTTCAATGTCTTTGCCGGGATTAACAACATTTAAACAACATACAGGTAAAGATAACGCACAAGGAGTATTATATTGGTTCAAAAGAGCCAAAGAAATGGGCTTATCAACAACAGCAAACATAACAGTAACTAAAATAAACTATGATGAACTCTATGAAACGATAGCCAATGCCTTAATAGCAGGAGCAGATACCTTACTTTTAAATCGTTTTCTTATTGGAGGTAGAGGAATAACTTATAGAAAAGAGTTATCACTTAACAAAAAACAATTGACAAGTCTTTTAGATATTGCCGAAGAAGTACTTGAAAAAGCAAATCGTATAGGCTCTGTTGGCACTGAATATCCACTTTGTTTAATTGATAAAAAGAAAAAATATAAGAAATTACACATTGGCTCTATTTGTTCTGCAGCCAAAGACTTTTTTGTTGTAGATCCAAGTGGTATAATAAGGACTTGCAATCATTCTCCAAAGAAAATAGGTCATATCTTTAATGAAGATATAATCACAGATAAAGATTATTGGAATCGTTTTGCAAAAAGAGATTATATTCCTAATACTTGCGTTATGTGTAATGAAGTAAACAAGTGTGATTGTGGTTGTAGAGAAACAGCAAATATTGTTTATAAAGATTTTTATGCATTAGATGCTTGTCTTAATGAAAGAGTAATTTGAAAAAATCAAAGAAATAAAAAAATAAAACAAAGACTTATTTCAATAAAACGAAGAAATAATTGAATAAAACGACGTTTTTTTTAATCAACTCTATTTCAGTTTAATATAGAATACAACATTTCTTTCAAGAATATGTTGTTTTACTATTTCGTTTGTTATATTTTCAAACAGATTAACATCAATCTCATAATCTAAGTTAAGAGAATTTAAATTTTCTCTAATCTTTTCTAATATCAAATCATTTATCCCTTTGCCAAATATTGCTAAATCAATATCTGAATCCTTATGAAAAGTATTCTTTGAGCGAGAACCAAACAAAAGAACTTTATCTATTTTCTCATATTTAGCAAAGACGTTGTTTATTTTCTCAATAATGTTGTCTTCTAATCCATATTTCATAACTTCTTATTATTAAATTACCACAAAGAAATATTGTTTTGTTTTTCTAATCCTTGAATAAAAGCATCTTTATCAAAATCAGGAAAGAAATTAAGATGCGTTAGATTTTCTACTTGCTTAATAGAAGTAGAATAAGAAGAAATATCTTTCTCTTGATAAGAATTATCCATAACAAAGGCTATTGCCTTATAAGTTGGATACGAAATATCAATGATAATTTTGTAAAACTTGTTTGGCACTTTTATTTGATGTTTGCCAATATAACCTTCATTTTTTGTGAAGATAGGACCGGTTATTATAAGAATACTATCATTTTTATTTGCCCAATAGCGAACCTTTTCTTCCAAAGACTTCCATTTGCCACGGTTTAACTTAGGGTCTTGTGGACAAATGTTGCTAAGATAAAATGTTTCTGCCATTGCATCACTGCTCCAACTCATATCATTTGCCGGACACATATGCCCTTTATCAAAACCACTCTTTTTATAATCATTATTTGTGGCATAAGAATAAGAAAGCAAATAGTCTTTTTTAAAAGTTAGTTTGCCACGAGAATACTTTTTGCTATTGACCATGCTTTTTGTTAAAAGATAACAAACATAACTTGCCTCACAATTAGATTTGTTGTATCCAATAACATAATATTTATGATTTAACCGAGTAAGATTTATATTGCTTTTAGGCTCTAATTGATTGAGTGTTATGTTTCTTTGCTTTATGTTGTTAGAATCAAGAGATAATAAAATAAAACAAAGAAAAAATACACCCAATAAAATTAGTATGTTTTTCTTATTTCTTTTCAATCCATTTACCATCTTCTTTTATCATTTTAATTAAATAATCTATTGCGTTTTCTTCTGGTATGGAGTTAAAGATAAGTTTGTTTTGACGATAGAGATTAACTTTTTTTCCTCCGCAACCAATATATCCATAATCTGCATCAGTTATTTCTCCTGGTCCATTAACAATACAACCCATTACAGCAATCTTTAATCCTTTTAAATGGCTACAACTCTCTTTCACTTTCTCCAATGCTGACTGTATATCATATTTTGTTCTACCGCAAGAAGGACAAGCAACAAATTCTGCTTTGTAATATTTATCACCAACAGCCTGCAAAATATCCATAGCAAGATTTTTATCTTTGAAATCCAGTTCTTTCACTACGCCTTCCATAAGAAGAGTTGCACTATCGCCTATTATTTTTGTTAAATTCTTATCTTTTTCGTCATAAGTAAGAGTTAATGGTTGTTTGTCGTTTAAGCAAGAAGATAAAACATTATCAACTTTTATCTTATTAAGATTTATTTTCTCTCCTTGTTTTGTTTGCCAATCAAGATACTGTTTTTTATAAGAAGAATTTAATGATAGAGTTTTAGGCATTAGTGAATTTATAGGTTTTTGTTGTTCTTTGTCAGTGATATAAGAATAACTTCTTACAATATCTTTTGCTACTGGTATTTCATTTTCTGGTTTTTCTGTCAAAGATACACGAATTGTGTCGCCAATACCAAGAGAAAGCAGAGAACAAATGCCACTAATACTTTTTATTCTGCCGTCTTGTCCGCCTCCTGCTTCTGTTACTCCAAGATGGATAGGAAACATCATATTTTCCTTGTTCATCATATCTACTAAAAGGCGATTAGAATAGTTCATAACCTTAGTATCGCTGGCTTTTATTGATACAATGATTTGATTAAAGTCCATTTCAGAGAACATTTTCAAAAACTCCATAGCAGAAACAGCCATCGCATAAGGAGTATTACCATATTTATTTATAATTCTTTGGCTTAATGAACCATGATTTACTCCAATACGAATGGCAGTGTGATGAGTTTTGCAAATATCTATTAAAGGAAATATATTCTCTTTTGCTTTTTCAAGTATTTCTTTGTATTGTTCTTCTGTATTTACTTCGTTACTTTTCTTATCAACATAGTTTCCAGGATTTATTCTAACTTTTTCTACTATCTTTGCTGCTTGTTCGGCTGCTTTTGGATTAAAATGAATGTCGGCAACCAAAGGAACATTATAATTATGTTTAACAAGAAAGTTTTTTATGTTGTAAAGATTTCTTGCGGTATCTATTTCCGATGCTGTTATTCTTACTATTTCGCAACCACAATCAACTAAATTCATCACTTGTCTTGCAGTTTTTTCTGTATCCATAGTATCTGTGTTGGTCATTGATTGCACTCTTACAGGATTACTGCCTCCTATACCAACATCACCTACTTTTACTTCAATAGTTTTTCTTCTTTGTATTGGATAACTTAAATTAAAATCTTCCATCTCTTAGTTCTGTTGTTTGTTTAACTCATTATACTTCTTCCTTGCTTGATTAACATAGAGCGAGGAAGGATAATCAAGAATTAGTTTTTGATAATATTCTATTGCTTTCTTGTTGTTGTGAAAGTTTTCTTCATTAATCTTTGCTAACATAAACACTGCATCATCGGCAGTAATATCATAAGGATATTTAATTATTAATTCATTAAGTAAAGAATCTGCCTCCAAATAATTATTTTCTTTCATTGCTATCTCTGCTCTTTTATATAACACTTCATCAAACAAAGGGTGAGTGAGGTAGTTTTGATTTATGCTATCAAGATATTGTTTTGCTTGAGAAGTTTTGTTTTGATATAAGCATAAATCTGCTTTTGCATATAATCTTAAACCATTATAAGTACTATCCTCATCAATGTTCTCTTTTATAAGCAAAGAATACTCCATGGCATCGTTTGCAATAAGTTTGGTTGTGGAAGAACGCAAAACATCAAATTGAGAATAAGCCCATTGAAAATCTCCTATATAATAAGAAAGCATAGCATTACTAAACTTAGCCTGTTGCCCAATGGTTTCATCTTTCATATCTTTTTCTACTTGGGAGTAAGTTAATGATGCTTGCCAAACATCGTTCTCAAAAAGAAAAATATCTGCTCTAATAAGTTTGCTTTGCGCGATAAGATAACTGCTAACATTTCTCATATTTATTGTACTATCTAAAATATCTACTGCTTCTTGTGGTTGTTGAAGATGATAAGCAAGAAGTGAGGCATATTGTTGCATTATTTCTACTGTGGAAGGATTTTGCCCAATTTCATTAAGCAAGCTAACATATTCATTCTTCATCTGTTTTATCTCTTTCTCACTATGTGATGTTTTTTCTGCAAAAGGTAGATATAAACAAGATAATGATAATATCCTGCATCTTTGATAATAATTGTTTTCTTTACCTTTATCAATAATATATTTAAACCCTTTATATGCAATATCATATTGTTTATTGTTCAACGCTATTTGAGAAAAAGAAAAAACAATATCTCCTTTATCTTCTTTAAATCTTTTATCTATTGCTTTTGCTTGATTAAAGGCTAATGAATATTGATTATCTTGCATAAGTGTCCAAAGATAAAGTTCATTTATTGCTTGATTGTTTGGATTCTTTTTGGTTTGATTTAGAACAATAGAATTGATTGATTTCAAAAGTCTATTATCTTTATCTCTACTTAAAAGATTATTAATATTTACTTCTATTTGAGAAAGATAGGAAGGATTTTGTTCTAATAGTAAAATATATTCTTCTGCTATTTTATCATTCTTGCCTTGTATTTGATAAATATAACTTACTTCATAAGTATAAGAAGTGGGATTTTTTTGCATCTTTCTTCCATAAAGAAAAGTTTTTAAAGCATAATCATAGTTGTTTTTATTCATAAAATAATTAGCACAATTGATTATGTCAGAGTTATTGTTGGATAGATTGTCAATAACCTTATCAAATTGTTTGTTTGCTTTGTTTGTGTCAGCATTGTTAAGATAAAGATTACCTAAATCTATCATATAATTATATTGTTGATGAGATTTTTTTATTGCTTTCTTAATAAGTTTTTCGGCATCTTTGTTGTTGTTTATCGCAATATATTCATTAAGCAATGTCTGATAATAAGTATCATTAAAGTCCTTATTAATCAAATCTTCCATTATTTTTATGCCTTCATTAATCTTGCCATTTTTAAAATATTCTTCTGCCAAAAAATAGTCTGTTTGAGTTTTGTTTTGACCAAAAGAACATTTTGCACAAACAAGAAAAACAACTATTAAAATGAATCGCAGAACTACTGAAATAGAATAAAGAGATATTTTATTGTCTTTTGATTCTATTTTATTAGAATAGCAATTCATTTTATTGGAATAAAGAGATATTTTATTGTCTTTTGACATCATTTTCTTTATAAAATATTAGCCAATTGTTCTTTTATCTTTTCCAACTCATCTTTCATCTTTACAACAATCTTTTGCATGTTTGCATCATTGCTTTTTGAACCAAGAGTGTTTATCTCTCTTCCCATCTCTTGAACGATAAAAGCAAGTTTTTTTCCTTGTGGTGAGTTGTTATCTTCAATTGTTTCAAAGAAATATTTTATATGTTGATTAAGTCTTGTCCTTTCTTCGCTAACATCAAGTTTTTCAAGATAATATATAAGTTCTTGTTCTAAACGATTATTATCTATTTGACTTAATTCTAATTCATTCAATCTTTTTATTAGTTTTTCTTTAATCAAAGGGACTCTATTGGTTTCAAAAGGTTCTATTTCAGTGTTGTAAGAACTAATAAGATTAACTCTTTTAACAAAATCTTCTTTTAATGCTTTACCTTCTTGCTCGCGATAATTATTAACAGCATCTATCGCAAGAGAAACAGCAGATAATAATGCTTGACTTTCTTGAACGAGCAAATCTTGTTCATCTTTTTGATTAATATCATCTTTGTTGAGTAGATATTCTGTAAGATAATCAGATGATTGATTAACGCTATCTGTTAAAACTTTTAACTGTTTATAATATTGTTTAAATAAATCCTCGTTAATATCAAGTTTTGCATCTTTTGCAGGAATAGTTATGCTTACAAAACAATCAATCTTGCCTCTTTCAAGTTTCTGTTTTATTAAATTATTTATCTCTATTTCTTTTGAACGATAGATAGATGGCAGTTTAATATTTATATCTGCTTGTTTGCTATTAAGTGTTTTTATTTCAACATTAATGTTTTTTATATCATAAGTTTGTGTTGCTTTTCCGTAACCGGTCATAGATTTCATAACTGTACTTTTTTAAATATTTTCTTTGGCAAAGATACAAAAAAGTATTATTATTCGTTTTATTATTGTTGAATTAAGCGATTTTTATTAAAAAAAGTATTAATTTTGCTTTTTGAAATAGTAATTAAAAAAATAAAGAGATATGTATTGGATAATATTCATAGGTTTTGCGTTAATAAGTTGGTTGATTAGTAATAGATTACAATCTACTTTTAAGGCCTATTCTAAAATACCAACAGTTAATAATTTAACAGGAAAAGAAATAGCAGAAAAGATGTTACATGATAATGATATTTATGATGTTCAAGTTACGTGTATTGAAGGGCAATTGACTGATAATTATAATCCATTAAATAAAACGCTTAATCTTAGTAGAGGAGTGTATTATGGAGATAGTGTTGCATCGGGAGCAGTTGCTGCACATGAATGCGGACATGCAGTTCAACACTCACATCAATATGCTTGGCTTATGTTTCGTTCTCGTTTAGTACCAGTAGTTAGTTTTGCTTCACAATGGGTTATGTGGGTATTGCTTGCTGGAATGTTTCTTCTAAAAATCTTTCCACAACTAATGTTATTTGGTATCATTCTTTTTGCTCTTACAACTTTGTTTAGTTTTGTTACATTACCTGTTGAAATAAACGCATCAAAAAGAGCCTTGGTTTGGCTAAGTAATAATAATATCACAACCAGAGAAACACAACCAAAAGCCGAACATGCTCTTCGTTTGGCTGCTTATACTTATGTTGCTGCTGCTTTGGCTTCATTAGCAACGCTTTTCTATTACATCTTAATCTTTGTTGGTGGCGATAGACGTTAATTTATTAAAGAATAAATAAATAAAATGACTTTTAAAGAATTTGTAAAAAGCAAAACATTCGTAAAACATTTAGTATTAATAATTCTTTCATTCTTATTATTAATATTTATTATATCATTATTATTAAAAGTTTATACTCGCCACGGACAAGAATACATAGTGCCAAAGATAGAAGGGAAACTATTGCAAAATGTAGAAAATTCTGATGATGTTGATAATTTTGATATAGTAGTAATAGATTCAATATATAAAGAAGGAGTAGCTTATGGAACAATTCTTTCGCAAGATCCAGCACCAGGGTCAAGAGTAAAAAGTGGAAGAAAGATATATATAACTATTGCATCTTTTTCAGGAGAAATAGTACAGATGCCAAATTGTAAAGATAAAAGTTTGAAGAGTTCTGTTCAAGCATTGATTGATGCAGGATTAAGAGTTGGAACAATAATGTATAGAGTTGGAGAAATTTCTAATATTGTAGTAGAGCAGAGATATAAAGGTACAACAATACAAGCAGGAAAAGATATTCAAAGTGGACAAGCAATAGATTTAGTTGTAGAAGTCTCTTCTACAACAGCAAGTGTTAAAATGCCAGATATTTTAGGAAAGACAGAACAAGATGCAGAAGTGTTGTTATGGAAGGCAGGACTTAATGTTGGAAAGAAAAATTATGAAGGAAAAGAAGAACAAGGCCATACAAGAGTTGTCTCTTTTTCTCCATCATCAAGAAATGTTATGATAGGAACATCTATTTCATTAAATCTTGTTAATGATTCACAAGCAAAATATAAACAAGAACTTGACCAATTTAAAGAATCAAATGCAGAAGTAGAGGTTCAAGATAGTACTAATGCAGGAGATAATCAAGAAAATAATAAAACAGATGATCAATCTTTGTGGTAAAAAAAATATTAAGAAGAATGTTATTATTATATTCTTTTTGACAATATTTGTATCCAATATTAGTTTTGGACAAGAAAAATTTTTACCATTTCTTGATGATTTCTCTTCTTATGTTGGTAAAGTTAATCCTCAGTTATGGATAGGAGAAAATTGTCAAGTAAATGTTGGTTTTCAGGTTTTTCCTCCAACAGTTGGAGTAGTTACATTAGATGCAATCAATCGTTATGGAGAATTATATCCACAAGCAAATACTTTTTCTTTTACTGCTGATACATTGTCTTCCGTATCAATAAGACTTGATTCAGTAAGAGAACCAATAGCAAAAAAACTCTCTGCAAAAGATTCTATTTATTTAAGTTTTTTCATTCAGCCAGGAGGTGGAATAGGAAATATGTGGCAAAGAATAGGTTCAACTCCATCTGCAAAAGATTCTATTGTTTTGCAGTTTTATAGTTCTTCGGATAGTGTTTGGACAAGTGTCTGGAATATGAAAGGGACTTATACAGATAGTATTTTTAGTAAGGATAGTGCATATTTTCATTATGTAATGATTCCAATAACAGATAACAAATATTTTAATAAAGATTTTAGGTTTCGTTTCTATAATTATGCAAGTTTAGATAGTAATCCTTCTTATGATTATGTAAGCAATTGTGATCAATGGAACTTGGATTATATTTACTTGAATTATAATCGTTCAAAAAATGATACTGTTTTTAGAGATATTGCTTTTGTTAATCCTGCCCCATCTATGCTTAAACTTTATCAATCTATGCCAGCAAAACAATATAGAGAAAGTGAAATGAAAGATTCTATTAATATAACAATAGTAAATCTTTATTCAGATGCTTTAAATTCAACATATAAATATGATATAATAGATAAAAACAATAATATTGTTAATAGTTATAATGGTGGTTTTGAGAATATTTATCCATACATAAAAACACATTCTTTTCAGACTTCATTAAATCATTCTCGTCCATTAGTATCTTATAAATATAGTTTTGATAAAAATCAATGGACTTATTTTGATATAGTTCATGTTGTTCGTGAGGGAGTAGGACAAGATAGTAGGCATGAAAATGATACTATTCGTTTTCGTCAAAAGTTTGAGAACTATTTTGCTTATGATGATGGAACGGCTGAAAATGGATTTGGAGTTGAGCCAATAAAAAATAGTAATCTTGCTGTTGGATATTTTCTTAATGAGATGGATACTTTAAGTGCAGTTGATATTTATTTTAATCACACATATCAAAATGCTAACATAAAACCTTTTTATATCTGTGTTTGGAATGCAACAAGCGATAGTCTGCCAAATGAGAAATTATATATGACAGAAAAACTTACTCCTATTGTTGATAGTTTAAATAAATTCATTAGATACACATTAACAGAACCAGTAATATTACCAGAGGGAGAATTTTTTATTTCAGTACAAATAAAGAATAAAGACTATTTGAATATAGGATTTGATCAAAATACAGATGCGAGTAATTATACTTTTGCAAATATATCTAATTATTGGCAAAAAAGTTTTAATAGAGGCAGTGTAATGATAAGACCTTATTTTGGCTATAAAGCGGTAGGATTAAATGATAATGTGGAAAGAAAAGATATAAAAATATTTCCTAATCCAGCAAAATCATACATTAATATATATGGAGAAAATAATCCTGATGTTGAATTATATGATATTATGGGTAGAAGAATTAAGAAAGAAAAAGGGAATAAGGTTAATGTTGAAGAGATTAAAGAAGGTGTTTATATATTAAGAATAAAGGATAGAAATAATAATTATTATAATCAAAAGGTAGTGATTCAAAAATAAAAAATGGAAGATAGAGAGCAAATTATACAAGAAGAGGATAAAGAATTATATGAAAATTATCGTATAGTAGTAGATAAAGGGCAAGGGCTTTTAAGAATAGATAAGTTCTTGATGACAAGAATAGAAAATGTATCAAGAAATAAAATTCAAAAAGCAGCACAGAATGAATGTATAAAAGTAAATGGACAAACTGTTAAACCTAATTATAAGGTTAAACCTAATGATATAATACAGATTTTTTTAACAACAGAACCAAGAGAGATAGAAATAATACCACAAAATATTTCACTTGATGTTGTATATGAAGATGAAGATGTTATAATAATTAATAAGCAAGCTGGAATGGTTGTTCATCCTGCTTATGGGAATTATGATAAAACTCTTATGAATGCTCTTATGTTTCATTTTCAAGGGCAAAAAAACAAACAAGGAGAAGATGTTTTGCCATATATGGTTCATAGAATAGATAAAAACACATCAGGTTTATTAGTCGTTGCAAAAAATGAAACAGCACAAACTAATTTAGCAAAACAGTTTTTTTATCATACAGTTAAAAGGACATACACTGCTCTTGTTTGGGGAGATATAGAGCAAGAAGAAGGAACAATAGATGTTAATGTTGGAAGAGATTTAAAAGATAGAAAGATTATGGCTACTTTTAATGATGAAGAACATGGTAAAAGAGCAATAACACATTGGAAAGTATTGTTTCGCTTTGGATATGTTACACTTATTCAATGCCATTTGGAAACAGGAAGAACACATCAAATAAGGATACATATGAAAAGTATAGGACATCCTCTTTTTAATGATGAGACCTATGGCGGAGATAAAATACTTAAAGGTACAACATTTACTAAATATAAGCAGTTCATAATGAATTGTTTTGATATTATGCCACGACAAGCTCTTCATGCCACTACATTAGGCTTTATTCATCCTACAACAAACAAAGAGGTTTTCTTTTCAAGTGAATTACCACAAGATATGAAAGCTCTTATTGATAAGTGGGAGAAATATGTTAATTACAATAAGGAAGAATTAGGAGAAATAAATATAAAATGAAAAAGATAAAGTTTTTTTTATTGATAATATTTTCTTTAACTCTAATTGTATGTTCATGCAGTAAGAAAAAAGATAATATAAAGTTTATCAACGAACAAGGGCAAGAAGAGAAAATTCAAATAAAACGTTTTGATAAGGCTCTTTTTGATAAACCTCTTCCAAATTTAGAGGTATTCTTAAAAAATCTTCAAAAACAATATCCACAAATGTTTCAGACATCACTGGATAATAAAGAATATCTTTCTATTATAGAACAGTTTGTTCTTGATAATGAGATGCAAAATGTTCAATCAATAGTTGAAAGAGAATATCCGGATTTGAATTTTTTGCAAGAAGATTTAACATCTGCTTTTGCTCGTTTAAAACAAATCTATCCTAATACCAAACTACCTAAAAATGTTTTCTCTCTTCTTTTTGGACCAGCAGATTTTTCATATTCTTATGCTAATAGAATAGTGGTAAGTGAAGATTTTTGTGCAATATCATTAGATATGTATTCTATGGATAAATTGAGAAAAAGCCAATATTACAAACAAATACCGCAATATATGATACCTACTCTTAACAGAAATTATATTGCACCTGATTTTATAAGACAATATCTTCGTCAAATAACTTTTTCAAGAGTACCTTTGGTTGAAATGAATCCAGATTGTTCTTTTTTAGATGCAATCATTGAAGATGGTAAATATTCTTATGTTGTTAAGACTTTGTTACCAAAATATTCTGATAGTCAAATATTAAGATATACAGATGAGCAATATTCATGGTGCGAAAAGAATGAAAAAAGTATTTGGGGATATATTATTCAAAATAATCTTTTATTTGAAAAGGATAGAACAAAATATCTTTCTTTAACGATGGACGGACCAGAAAGCAAAGGCATAACAAATTCACCTTCAAGAATAGGAAATTATATTGGATATAATATTGTATCAAGATTTATGAATGAGACAGATATTTCAATAGATAGTTTGATGAAGATAAAAGATGCTTATAAAATCTTAAAACTTTCAAAATATAAACCTAAAAAATAATAAGAAAATAATATGAAACCAAGTCATAAATTAGTACTTTCAAGGTATCTTTTAAGTCTTTGTATATTAATCATAACGCAGATAATATTTTATTTGTTAAATACAAGTCTTTTCAATGTTAATTCTTTTTCAGAGTTTATGAAAATATTTGTTGGAATGATTAGATTTGCTCTTTCAACCCTTACAATATTCATTGGACCATATGTAATATTATCTCTTATACCTATTACTTTTAAACAAAATAAATATTATAGATATTTTATTTATTTCCTTTATGTTGTTGGAATAGAATTTATAATGGTAAGTAACTTAGTTGATACTGGTTATTTTCGTTTCACATTTAAGCGACTTACATTTGATATCTTTCGTTACCTTGGAGTAGGAGGTGATTTTAATTCTCTTATTCCGCAATTTCTAAGAGATTATTGGTTAATAGTTTTAATATTTATTTCTCTTAATTTTGTCTTCTTTTTCATTGATAGACGTTTATTTAAGAAATATTCATTGGAAGAAATGAATTATTCAAAGAAATGGATAGGTAAAGAAAGCATAATATTTATTTTAACACTATTTGTGTTGGTAGTTTTTCAAAGAGGTGGATTTCAATACAAACCTATCAATTTACTTCAAGCCAGTACGTATGCTTCAACACAAAATACTGCTCTTGTGTTAAATACTCCTTTTACTATATATAGAACAATAAACAAATCACATCTTGAAAAGAAAGATTATTTTTCAGAGAATGAACTTAATACTATCTATTCTCCAATATGTAATCCTTCAACCAATGTTTGGTCTGATACATTATTTCAAGAGCAACCAAAAGTGGGCAAAACCAATGTTGTTTTAATAATTGTTGAGAGTTATGCTGCCGAGTATCTTTCAACATACAATAAGACAGGAAAAACATATACTCCATTTTTAGATTCTTTGGCAAAGCAATCAATAGTCTTTCAAGGATATTCTAACGGCAAACGTTCTATTGATGGAATACCAGCAGTGGTTTCTTCTTTGCCACTTATGAATGAGGAAAGTTATATAACATCATCTTATAGCGAAAACAAGTTATCTTCTATTGCTTCAACATTATCAGAACAAGGATATAAGACAGCTTTCTTTCATGGTGGATACAATGGAACAATGAATTTTAATGTTTTTGCTCAACATGTAGGTTATCAAAAATATTATGGTAAGAATGAATATAATAATGACAAGGATTATGATGGTAATTGGGGAATATTTGATGAACCTTATTTGCAATATATGGGCAGAAATCTTACAGCAACTAAGCAACCATTCTTTGCAACTGTTTTCACTCTTTCTTCTCATCACCCTTACACCATACCACCACAACATAAAAATCAATTTCCAAAAGGAACACTTATCGTTCATGAAACAGTAGGATATACAGACTTTGCATTAAAAAGATTCTTTGCTTATGCTTCCAAACAATCATGGTATAAAAATACAATATTTATCATAACAGCAGACCATAGCGCATTAACAGGACAAAAAGAATTTCAAACAGAGTCAGGATTATTTAGAATACCAATCATATTCTATTGTCCAATGTTAAAGCACGGCATAGTTAGTAATCAATTTATGCAACAGATAGATATCTTTCCAACAATATGTGATATGCTTCATCTTAATAAGCCTATCTTTGCCTTTGGAAAGAGTATTTTCTCAACTTTTCCACACTATTATATCTACTTTTCTAATGGAGAATATCTTTTGAGAGTGGGACAATATGTTAGCAAATATCGTGAAGGTTACCCAACAGAATTGTTTGATGTAACAAAAGATGCTGATTATGAAAATAATATTGCAAATAAATATCCTAATATAACATCATATCATACTCAATTAACAAAAGCAATAATACAACAATATAATAATCGTTTAATAATGAACCAAACGACAATAAAATAATAAATAACAATCATTATTATGGCAGATAAAGAAAAAATATTGTTTATTATCAATCCCATATCAGGTATAGGTAAGCAGAAGAAAGTGGAAGGCTGTTTGGAGAAATATCTTGATAAACAGAAGTTTGACTATGATATAGCATACACAAAATATGCTCATCATGCAACGGCTATCTCTCTCAATGCAGTAATAAAAGGTTATAATATTGTTGTTGCTGTTGGTGGCGATGGTAGCATAAATGACTGCGTTAGAGGATTAGTTGGTTCAAAGGTTAAGTTCGCTATCATACCAGCAGGTAGTGGCAATGGATTAGCACGCCATCTTCATATTCCTCTTTATTTAGACCAAGCAATAAAAGTTATTAATGATAATAGATGCGTAACAATAGATACAATAAAGTTAAATGATATTACTTATGCGAGTATTGCAGGTATAGGCTTTGATGCTTATATTGCAGAAGAGTTTAGTAAATCAACAACAAGAGGCTTTCAATCATATTTTAAACTTGTTCTTCAACATTATCCTTTCTATGTTCCTCATCATTATCATCTTATTATTGATGACAAAGAGATAGATACAGAAGCACTTTTTATTAGTTTTTCAAATTCAAATCAATTTGGATATAATGCAGTTGTTGCACCACAGGCTTCTTTGAACGATGGCTATATGGATATAAGTATAGTGAAGAAGATACCATTAGTTATGGCTCCTTTTACGGCACAACTTATGTTCTTTCGTGAGTTTAATAAGTCTGTCTTCGTTAGTTCATACAAAGCAAAACAAGTGAAAGTGATAGATTTTAAAGATAGAAACATTAACCTTGATGGAGAAGCAATACAGATAGAAGAAGATTTGAACTTCTCGGTAAATCCAAATTCATTAAACGTTATCATACCAAAAGATGTCCAATAAAAATAAAAACAAACAAGGAATAGTTTATTCAACAGACCCTGATTTTGAATATGTTGAACAATATTATGAACAAGAGACTTTACCAAATAATCAGCAAAAACTTAGAGTAGAGTTAGATAAGAAACAAAGGAATGGTAAGAAAGTTACACTTATAACAAGATTTGTTGGAAGTCAAGAAGATTTAATAACTCTTAGCAAAGTTCTTAAAAATAAGTGTGGAGTAGGAGGTACGGTAAAAGATGGTTATATTCTTATTCAAGGAGATTTTAGAGATAAGGTAACAGATATCTTAATTGGTGCAGGATATAAAGTCAGTCGGTAACCACCGACAGGGTTTTTTGCTACGCATGTGAGGGTTTGCTAATCCAGTAAAATGTCTTTTGATTCTACTGAAATAGTTCTTTAATCCATTTCAACGGATTGCTAATCCATTTTTCACTAATCACTAAAAATAAAGGCAAAAAAAATTCCAAAATTCCAAAACCCTAGGGAGAGAGAAAATGGAAAAAAAGAAAAAACTATTTGACTGATAATTGTTGTGTTTAAAAGTTTCTCTGTTTTTTATCTTATGAGAGTTTTTTTACAAGTAAGTGTGATGTATCATTGCAATAGTTATGTTGCAATTAAAAAAAGCTACTGTTTTTTTCTTTTTTTCCATTTTCTCTCTCCCTAGGGTTTTGGAATTTTGGAAAAAAAGAAAAAATGCACCAATAGTATTCAGTAATCAAAAATTTTAAATCAAAACCTTTTTTATTTCTTCTATTTTCTGTTCAGATTGTTTATGTAGATTAGAGAAATCATCATCTGCATTAAATAAAGTCTTCACACCAAAATAGAACTTAATCTTTGGCTCTGTACCAGAAGGGCGGATAGAAATCTTACTACCGTCTTCAAGAAAATATTGAAGGACATTAGATGTTGGAAGAGAGAGTACTTCTTGTTCGTTTGTCAATAAATCTTTTGATATGTGCAAAAGAAAGTCGTTTATTTTAACAATCTTTTGACCAATTATCATCTTTGGAGGGTTGTTTCTAAACTCACTCATCATATCTTTTATCTGCTGTGCTCCGCTCTTACCTGTTCTAACGATAGAAAGAAGACTCTCTTGATAGTATCCATACTTGTGATAAATATCAAGAAGAATATCATAAACTGTTTTGCCGTTTTGTTTAGCCCAAGCAGTCATCTCAGCCAATATACAGCAAGTAGAAATACTATCTTTATCTCTTACATAAGAGCCAATAAGGTAGCCATAACTTTCTTCGCCACCTCCAAGATATGTTTCTTTGTCTTCTTTCTCCAAAATCTTATCTGCAATCCATTTGAAGCCTGTAAGCACATCATAACACTTAACATTAAAAGAGTCTGCTATCTTTTTCAATAACTCCGAAGTAACAACGGTCTTAATTATGTAGTCGTTAGGTTTCAATTGATTAAGTTCTTTTTTGCGAAGAAGGAGATAGTAAGTAAGCAAGGTAGCAGTTTGGTTACCATTGAGAAGAATCCAGTTATTGTTATTGTCTTTAATAGAAAGAGCCTCTCTATCAGCATCTGGGTCGGTAGCAAGGAGTATGTCGGCATCAATCTTTTTTGCAAGAGTTAAGCCCATATCCAAAGCACTTCTTTCTTCTGGATTAGGGGATACGCATGTAGGGAAGTTGCCATCAGGTATTGCTTGCTCTTTTACAAGATTTACGTCATTAAAGCCAAACATCTTCAATGCTTTTGGTACTATCTTGTAACCTGTACCATGCAAAGGAGTGTATGCAATCTTAATATCTTTGTATTTGTCTAAGCCTTCACTTGCCAAAGAAAGCGATTTTATTTTATTTAAGAATATTTCATCAAAATCATCTGTTAATATCGTAATATTATTCATAGATTCTTGATGCTTTACTTGGGCAATATCTGTTATTTTATTTACTTCTTTTATAACGTTCTCGTCATGAGGAAAAACAAGTTGGCCACCATCGTTCCAATAAGCCTTATATCCATTATATTCTTTTGGATTATGAGAAGCAGTTATCATAACACCACAATCGCAAGAAAGTTCTCTAACAGCAAAACTAAGCATAGGAGTAGGGTGAATGTTTTCAAAAAGAAAGACCTTGAAACCATTTGCTGCAAAAACTTGTGCAGTTATTTTAGCGAATTCTTTGCTATTATTACGACTATCAAAAGATATTACAACTTTTAATTCTTTCGCCTTATTTTGTTGTTTCACATAGTTAGCAAAACCTTGTGTTGACATAGAAACAGTGTAGATATTCATACGATTTGTTCCTATTCCCATAACTCCCCTTAGTCCTCCGGTACCAAAAGAAAGTGATTGATAGAAAGCATCATTGAATTCTTCAATGTTGTTTGCTTTTAGTTCTTTTATCTTATTTTTTACAGTTATGTCTATGCTACTATTTAGCCACTTATCGCTATTGATAATGGCGTTCTTATCTAATTCCATCATAATTAATATATTTTTTTGTTATTTCTTAATTTTCTTTGTTTTTTTTAAAGAAGAAAGATATTGTTGAGCCTCAGCATTGTTTAACGATGCTGCTTTTTTATAATATTCCAATGATTTCTTTTTATCTTTTTTTACTTTCTCTGCTCTGTTATATTCTTTTGCTAAGATGAGATAACTATCACCAAGAGATAATGATTTTAAAGACAAAAGTTCTTTAATAGAGTTTGTTTTATTGTATTTATCTATTGCAACAACTTCTTTTGCCATTGTGTTGCCTTGACTTGCAGATAGATTAAAATATTCCATAGCCTTATCTTTGTCTTGATTTACGCCATAGCCATTGTTTAACATATTAGCATAAACATATTGAGCCATATCGTTGTTGGCTTTTAATGGAATCTTTAATAAAGCATTTGCTCTTTCATAGTCAGGTGCTATTGATTTGTTAGCAGTAAGGATATAGGCAAGATAAGCCATTGAAATTGTATCATTTTTTTCTACTGCTTTCTCATACCAATATTTAGCCTCTTTGTAATCTTGATTAACAACGATGCCATTTAAATAAAAATCTCCCATTCGTCTTAATGCTAATACTTCGCCTCTTTCTGCACAAACTCTATACCAAAGATATGCTCTTTGTTTGCTTTCCATTGTTCCAATGCCATCATCAAACATTGTTGCAACTTTTAGTTGAGATTGTTCGTGTCCTCTTTCTGCTGCTTTTAGGTAATAATCAAAAGCCATTCTTTTATTCATTGAACAGCCTTTACCCTCTTCAAACATCTTTGCTGTGCAATAGCAAGATTCCAAATGGTTCTTTTCTGCTGCTTGTTTATACCAAATAAATGCTGATGAATAGTTTTGAATCATTCCAATACCTTTATAGTATTGTTCTGCTAATTCATACATCGCATAAACATTACCACTTTTTGCTTTTAGTTCTAAGCCTTGTGAAAAAACATTATTGCTACCTAATATTGTAAAAAGTAGAAATAAACTTATTGTTATTATTTTTTTTTGTTTGTTAGTCTTCATATTGCCATAATTGATTTTCATTCCAATATTCTAATGCTGTTGGATAGCCTTCATTAAAAGCCAACTTAATATAATTTATTCCTTGTGCTATATTTTTTGAACAGCCTTCACCATTATATAACATTGTACCTGTTTTAAACATTGCTTTTGCTAAACCTCCTTTGTCTGCTGCTTTCTTAAAGTAATTAAACGCAGTTGGAAGATGTTTTGCTACGCCAACACCTTGATAATACATCTCACCTAAACAATATGTTGCTTCATACATATTTAATTTGTCTGCTCTTTTGAAATATGTGAAAGCAAGATGAGAATTTTGTTTAACATCTATACCATAATAATATAAGTTACCAAGAGCTAATAAAGCATCTTTGTTGTCTTTTTCAGCAGCTTTCTTATACCAATAAATAGCTTTGGTAATATTTCTTGGCATACGATCACTTGTCTCAAACATTTTGCCAAGTTTGTATTGAGCCTCAACATTACCATCTTCTGCTTCACGAACAAATGTTTGAGAAAAAACATTTGTAAAACATAATAAAGATATAGAGAAGCAAGCTACTTTTCTTATTATGTCTTTCATTTTTTTATTATAGTTTATCATTACTTTTCACTTTTTTCATTTCAAACAACAAAGATATAAAAAATATCTGATATGTCTTTTTATAAATATTCAATAATTACTTCTTTCATAAATTTTTTTTCTAAAAGGTCAGCAATTTTCTTAACAATCGTTCTTCTTATTTCTATTTCAATTGGCATTGTTGGGTCAAGATGTGCTTGATTTATCTTAGTGCCAACAAGAATATGTATTTCATCGCTATCCATTAGCATAGAAATGATTTTATCAGCAGGTCCATTGTTAAGATTCTTAGAAAAATCATTATTATTATTCAGCATTATTTCAACTTTGTTTAATGTTAAAACGCCTTCTGTTACCAAATCAACGCCTTTCATTGTTGATGATGGCGGAAGAGAAGGGTCTATATTGTCATAATCATCAATAATTTCTTGATTCATCTCCCTTGAAAATATTTCTGCTGTTGTTGCACCAGATATTATTTTATAGCCATTAAAATTTCTTACTTTATCAACATATTCTTTATCTTGACTTATATCAATAGGAGGTCCTGTTGCGATTATTAATTTTCTTGGATTACGAAAATATATCACTCCGCACGATGTATCATCTTTTGAACAATAATTGTCATTAGAATGAGCCATATCAACAACTCTTTGAGAAAGTTTAGTTGCAGAAATATATCTCTCATTTAATATTGTGTCTTGAACAAATTTAACATAATTCTCTCTTTGCCAACCAAAAGGAAACTTATCACTGCCCATACCAGACTGAGTTATTCCATCTGAAATATAAATTATTCTATCCTCTTTCATTGGAACGAAACTGCAAGTCTTTATCTCTTGACTTCTACCTTCTTTATCAACATTATCCAAAAGCAAACATGTCCAATCAGGCTCATATACATTACCTCCACGCATAATTAAACAACGAGGATTGTCGTATTCAAGAATATTTGCATGCCCATTGTCAATATCTATTATAGTGAATGTAGAATAAGAAGTATGTCTTTCGCTACAAATAGGAAGTGTGTCCATAATTATTTGAGCAATAGTCTGTGCATCTCTGTGCTCTTCGCAAAAATTTAATGCCATTGTTGAAGTAAGTGTTGCAAGTATGTTTGCTTTTACTCCATGTCCCATTCCGTCAGATAACACACTCAATACTCTATTTTGTCCTTTTATTCTCTTTGATAAAAAAACATCACCACATATATATTCTCCTATATGATTTCTTTGATTGTGAGAGGCTTCTATGTAATATGATGATGTGCTCATAATAGAATAACTTTATGATAAATGTTCTTTTAAAATATTAGAAAACTCTTCTACTGCTTTTTGCAAATTGTCATTAATTATAACTCTATCAAAATCTTTTGCAAAATCTATCTCCATCTCTGCTCTTTCTATTCTTTTGTTTAAACTTTCTTTTGTTTCACTACCTCTTTTTGTTAATCTTTCTTTTAATTCTGGAATAGAAGGTGGCATAATAAAAATAGATAATGCTTTATCTTTTAATTTATTCTTAATATTTACACCTCCTTTTACATCAACATCAAACACCGCAATCTTTTTCTCCTTATTTATTCTATCTATCTCACTTTTCAATGTCCCGTAAAAAAGTCCTTGATAAACTTGCTCAAATTCTAAAAATTCATCATTTTCTTTTTTCTTCTCAAATTCATCTAATGAAAGAAAATAATAATCTTTACCATTTATTTCTCCTTCTCTTGGAAATCGTGTTGTGGCAGAAATAGAAAAACTAAAACAATTAGGAAAAAGTTTAAATATTTCTTTAAGTATTGTGGTTTTTCCTGTGCCAGAAGGTGCTGAAATGATGATTGCTTGTATCATTATTTGCTAAAACGTTTTTCAATTAAGTTACTAAGAGTAGTATAAGCAAGAGAACCTGTTGCCCATTTATGTCTCTGTTTTGTTTGCTCAATGATTTGTTGAGATTCTAATACGTCTTTTGCGTCATTTAGTTTATTAATAAAATCTGCATATTCTTTTATATTACCTGAAAACAAGTCATTGATAAACATAAACTTTTCACTAACGCCAACAGCCGTCCTTAAATCACTTTTATTTTGTTCTTCAAAACGGTCGGCAATAGATGTTGGCCTATTATCTGAAAATAAATCAGCTTGTTGTTTTGGAGTTTCTTCTTCTTCTTTTTGAGGAATATCTTTTATAACTTTTTGATGCAAATATTCAAGAACAGAAGATGTTTCATTACTATTAGAATTTGAAGCAGTAGGATTAAATATATTCTCTTTATTATCTGATATTTGAGAATGAAGTTCTTTAATTTTCTCTTCTGTTTGCCTTATTTCTTGTTCAATTTTTTCTTGATTATTTGTCGGTTTCTCCTCTTGTTTTTCTTCTTGTTTAACTGGTTGAATTATTTCTTCGTTTTTTGCAATTATTTCTTGATAATCTTTTGATAACTCTTCGTTTTTTTCAACTGGCTCTTCAATTGGTTTTATAGGCTCTTTTTCTTCAAGTTTTTTTTCTTGTGGCTCTTCTATTTTAGGCTCAACTTTTGGTTCTTTTTTAACAATATTTCCAACCAATTTTTCTATTAATTGAACTGGCTTTTCATGTTTTTCAATTGGTTTTTCAATTTTTTCAGTAATGTTTTCTTCATTGAAATCGTTTGTAAGAAGAAAATCATAAATATCTTTTATTCTATCCATTAATACTTCTTTATCAATAGCAGAAACCTTACTACTATTACAAATAGTATCTATTGCCATAAGAAATTTGCTGGCTTTGTCCTTTAATTGTTGTTGTTTAGCATTCATCTTTTTAATCACTTATTATTGTTACGTAAAATTAAAGTGTAAAATTATAAAAAATCTTTATTTTTATTGTATTCTAAATAAAGATTTTTTAAAAAACTTATATATTTTCTTCTTTTTGAGCATTTAAATTATGAACAGGAGAGTTGAAAACATTAAAATTATTTGGTAAAAGACAATCTATTTGAATTTTTTTGCCAGTTTTAGGCTTGAAAAAAGTCATAGAAGAATAGAAAAGTTTTAAAATGTTTTTATTTTTCTGCGTACGGTCAAAACGATAATCTCCTAAAACAGGATTATTTATTTGTTTCAAAAGAAAACGTGTTTGATAACTAATATTTGTTGTTTGAGTTACAGATAGATGATAAAATGTTTCACCATCTTTTTCAATAGTTTCAATAGTTTTGTATTGAAGTATTAATTCTTTTGCTCCTTCAATAGAACTATCAACAACATTTAATCTATCTTTTTGTTTAGTTACGTAAAATTTTATTTTATCGTTTTTGTGTTTTATTGGATTAGTTACAATGGCATCAATATTGAAAATCATATTTTCATAATTATCTTTTAGTTTTTTTAGTGCAAACTGATTTTTTGCGAATAAACACAATCCACTTTCATCTATTAGAGGAGAAAAAACGAGGTGAAGTTCAAAATCATCTCTATATTTTCTTTTCAAATAACTTCTAATCATAGTAGATAATGCTCTTTCTTTGTTGTTACCTTTGTTAAAGATAGGAGTACCAAAAGATTTATTCACAACAAGAACATCTTCATCTTCATATAATATAGCAACATCTCGTCTTTCTTTTGCGATATGTCGTCCGCCAGAGTATCTTTGATAGTCAATAATATCTCCTTTGTGAAGAATAAACTCAAAACTTTTAATGCTTGCTCCATTTAAAGAGAAACAATTATAAAGTATCATTTTTTTTGCCTTACTTACAGATACTTGTGGAAAACATTCCAAAGCAAAAGCAAGTAAGTTTGTAGTCTGTTTAACTTGAATTTTCATATAAATATTAGAAATATTTTGCAAAATTAAGGAATTTTGAGTAATTTCGCAGGTTATTTGAAAGATATTTAAAAAAATGACAATAGAAATAAAGAATTTAACAAAGATATATGGAGAGCAAAAAGCCTTAGATAATGTTTCTCTTTCAATAGGAGAAGGAGAAATAGTAGGTTTGCTTGGTCCAAATGGTGCAGGAAAAAGTACTATGATGAAAATAATTACTTGCTTTATTCCACCAACACAAGGTGAGGTAAAAGTTTGTGGTTATGATATATTTAATGAGCCAATGAAGGTACGTTCTTCAATAGGTTATCTTCCAGAACAAAACCCTTTATATTTAGAAATGTATGTTAGAGAGTTTCTTACTTTTGTTGCTGGAATACATAACATAGATAATAAAGTGAAGAAAGAAAGAGTTGATATGATGATAGAAAAAGTTGGCTTAACAAAAGAAGTTAATAAGAAAATTGGAATGCTTTCTAAGGGATATCGTCAAAGAGTTGGCATAGCCCAAGCAATGATTCATAATCCAAAAGTATTAATTCTTGATGAGCCAACAACAGGTTTAGACCCTAATCAATTAGTTGAAATAAGAGAACTTGTTAAACAACTTGGACAAGAAAAAACAGTATTACTTTCAACACATATTATGCAAGAAGTTGAGGCTGTATGTAAAAGAGTGATAATAATAAATAATGGTCGCCTTGTTGCTGATGATTCTATTGAACATCTTGCAAAAGGACAAAGTTTGGAAACCATATTTAGAAAGATAACTATTGAATAATGCTAAAAAATAAAAAATATATAATACTTTTCTTAATAGTCTTTTTACCTTTGTTTTCATTTGGGCAAACGGTAGAAACGGATAGTTATAAATTTATGAATCAAGAGAATGATAGCATTACTTATTATGGGCATAGCAAACAAGATTTCTTGCCTTTATATAAGAAGTTTCGTTCAATGATTATTTCAGGCAAACAACAAATAAATATTCTTCATATAGGCGATTCGCATCTTCAAGCAGATTTATTTACAGGGCAAGCAAGAAAAGATTTTCAACAAATGTTTATTGGTTTGGAAGGCTCTCGTGGAATGATAACTCCATATCTTAATGGCGGACCAGATAGTTATAGAATAAAATTTTCAAGTGGTTGGAACTCTTTTAATCTTTTGAATACAAACCAATCAAAAAACAATGGACTTTGGGGAACAACAGCATATACTAACAACTCTGATGAAAAGATAGAAATAAATGTTAATGGTAAGAATCCAATAAAATATGATTTTAATTCTTTTCGTATATATCATAGTGATTTAACTGATGATGATAACATTATTCTTGAAGATATAAATGTGGCATATCAAAAAACATATAATAAAGAAAAAGGCTATACAGAGTTTAATTTATCTGATTATGTCAAAGAAGTTAAGGTAAATATTTCAAAACAAAGCCAAGGGACGTTTTATGTTTATGGATTCTATTTTAATAATTCTGATGCAGGAGTAGTTTATAATGTTACAGGAACAAATGGAGTTACAGCAAAGAGTTATCTTGATGCAGATTTGTTTCTTAAACAATTGGCAACCATAGATTTTGATATGATTATTGTTTCTCTTGGTACTAATGATACTTATGAAGAAGGTGGTGAAAATACGTTTTCTTCACATCTTACTTCGCTTGTTGAAAATATTCATAGGACATATCCAACTATGCCAATACTTCTTACAACTCCGACTGAATGTTGGTGGCATAAAAGGAAAATAAATCCTCGTCAAACAATAACTAATGAGATAATACACAATGTTGCAAAACAAACATCTTGTGCAGTTTTGGATTTATATAATATTATGGGAGGAGAAAATTCTGCAAATAAGATGGTGAGAAATAAATTAATGCAAAAAGATAAAGTACATCTAACTGCCAAAGGTTATCAGATAGAAGGAGATTTGCTTTATAATGCAGTTTGGAAAGAGATAGAAAAAAATCTTTTCTAATAAATATTTTGAAAGACGAAATAAATATTATATTTTTGCAAAAAATTATAATAACATTGTTTAATTAACAATATAAAAAACAAATATAAAATGGTTAAAGTAGCAATTAACGGATTCGGACGTATTGGAAGAATCTCATTCAGAAACATACAAAGAAAAAAGAACGTAGAGGTTGTAGCAATAAATGATTTAACAGATGCAGCAACTCTTGCTCATTTATTAAAATATGACAGTGTTCACGGAATCTGTCAAGACGAAATCAAAGCAGAAGGCGAATATCTTATTGTCAATGGCAAAAAGATAAGAGTTTATGCTGAAAAAGATCCAGAAAATCTTCCTTGGAAAGAGTTAGGAATAGACATCGTTATAGAATCAACAGGTTTATTTAAAACAAAACCTTTGATGACAAAACATATAAAAGCAGGTGCAAAGAAAGTTATTCTTACTGTTCCAGCAGGTAAAGCAGACGATGTTGATGCAACAGTTGTTCTTGGAGTAAATGATAAAGTTATTACAAAAGATATGACATGTATTTCAAATGCTTCTTGTACTACAAACTGTTTGGCTCCTGTTGCAAAAGTATTGAATGATAAGTTTGGCATAAAGAGAGGTCTTATGACAACAGTTCACTCTTATACTAACGACCAACGTATTCTTGACCTTCCACATAAAGATTTGAGAAGAGCAAGAGCAGCAGCCGTTTCAATAATACCAACAAGTACAGGCGCAGCAAAAGCAGTAGGTTTAGTTATTCCAGAATTGGCTGGCAAACTTGACGGTATTAGTATGCGTGTTCCAACTCCTGATGGTAGTGTTGTTGATTTGGTAGCAGAACTTAATTGTGATGTTACAAAAGAACAAGTAAATGCAGCAATCAAAGAAGCAGCAGAAGGACCAATGAAAGGTGTTCTTGAATATAGTGAAGAAGACCTTGTTTCAATAGATATAGTTGGTAATCCTCATTCTTCAATCTTTGATTCAAAACTTACAATGGTAACTAATGGAAATATGGTTAAAGTTGTTTCTTGGTACGATAATGAAAACGGATATAGCAATCGTGTTTGCGACCTTGCAGAACTTCTTGCTAAATTCATTTAAACATAAAATAATATTTAAAAAAATAAGACGCCTTACTTTAATAAAAAGTAGGGCGTCTTTATTTTATTAAAATGAATTGCTATTCCGTTAAAATGGATTAAAGAACTATTTTAATACATTGCTAATGTACTGGCAGTACATCGCTGTTGTACTGATAATACATTGCTATTGTACTGATAATACATTGCTAATGTACTGACAGTACATCGCTAAAAAATTTTGTTGTACTGATAATACACGATAACAATAAAATAGTTGTACTAGATATTATAGCATATTCTTGTCATTAAATCAAAATAAAATCATTGTCTTCTTGTATTAGAGAAAGTGTAATAAAGAGATAGTGAGGATATTATAAACAATAATCAATCAAATACTTTTATTGTTGAATTAATTGAAAAGTATTTATTGGTATTTTGTTATCTTGAACAAAAATTATCTTTGGATTAATACTTTCAATGAAATGCTTATTATCTGAATTGTAACCAATAACATAATTTATATCTTTTGGATTAACAATGATTTTTGAAGTGTTAGTCGTTAGTGATTTAAACTTATCTCGCCATAAAGCAGTTATTACTTTCTCACGAAAGGATACATGAAAAGGACCAGCAATGAAACCTTTACCTGAAAGAATATCTTTGGAAGGATGAAGTCCTACCCGAAGAATAGTAATATTGTTTTCAATAAAGATTTTATATATTTCTTTTGTCCAAACAACGGCTTCATCTATTGAAAGAGGGATATATTTTTTCTCTCTAAATAATGTTGCAAGTGGCGTATTCTCAATTACAAGAGTAGGATATATACGAGTTGTCTTTGCTTTAAGTTCAACAATCTTGTTTGCCGTTTTAATACTTTTTTCAATAGTGTCTAATGGTAAGCCTATCATCATCTGCAATCCAAGAGAAAAACCATAAGAGTTTATCATCTTTGATGCGTTCTCAACATCTTTAAAACTATGACCTCTTTCAACAAAACTTAATACTTGATCATCAAGACTTTGAGCCCCAAGTTCTATGTCTTGAACATTATATGCTTTTAAATTATCAAGTATTTCTTGTGAGATATAATCAGGACGAGTTGAAAGACGAATACTATTTACTTTGCCTTCTTTAATATATGGTTGAACAACATTAAGATATTCTTTTTGAGTTTGAATATCAAGTCCTGTGAAACTACCACCAAAGAAAGCCACTTCAACATAAGAGTTTTCTTTGACGGTAGATAAATATGTTTCTATTGTTTGTTTAACTTCATCAAGCGTAGGAATGGACAACTGACCACTAATATAACGTTGATTACAATAAATGCAACGATGATTACACGCAAGTTGAGGTATAAATATAGGTATGTTATAATGTCTTTTCGTAATGATTAAGAATAATTATTTTTTCTTTCTATGTTTCAATTCTCCATCTTCATCATCAAAGTATCCATAGCCATAACCTTGACCATAGCCGTAACTTCTGCCACCATAACCATAGCCATAACCTTTTCCGTAACCGTATCCATAACCATAGCCATATCCACCGTAGCCTTTACCATATCCATAACCATATTTCTGCATTGCCGTTTGAACACAATTAAGAATAAAGTTGATTTTAACATTACTTCTTTGTTCAAGTTCTGTCATTGCAATATTTAATATGCTACGGCTTGTTATTCCAAGACGGACAACAAATAAGTTAATATCAGTTTCTTTGGCAAGTGTTTGAGCATCTGCAATAAGATTAACTGGCGGAGTATCTAAGATGATATAATCATAACGTTTTCTAAATTCTTTAATTAAGTTCTTATTTTTCTCTGAATCTATAATCTCAGAAGGATTTGGAGGTATAGGTCCAACACAAACAGTATCTAAATTTTCAAATTCTGTATGTTGAATGATTTCATCAATACTTGATTGTCCTATGTAATAAGTAGTAATACCAACGCTTGCATTTAATCCTAATGTTTTATACAAACGAGGTTTTCTTAAATCATATTCAACGAGTAGTGTTCTATTGTTTGTGATTGAAAAAACAGATGCCAAATTAAAACTCATCAAACTTTTTCCTTCACTTGGCATTGAAGAAGTAACAAGAATAACTTTACCACCTTCTTGTTTTTCTTTATCTCCAAGAACATATTTTATGTTTGTTCTTATAGAACGGAAAGATTCTGTTATTTGAGATTTAGGCTTATCAAAAACAATCATAGGATTATAGTCTTTTGGAAATTCTGGGATATATCCTAAGATAGGGTTATCAGAAATCTTACTTAAATCATCTTTGCTATCAACAGTATCTTTTGTAATATATTTAACAAAAACATATAGTCCTGGAATAAGAAGTCCAAGAAGGAAAGCTATCAAGAAATTCATTGCAGTTTTAGGATATACTTTAATAGCGGTTATTGATTTATCAATAACTTTATGGTCTGGAAGAGCAGCATTCTTTGCTATTTCAGCATCAGCACGTTTTTGATACAAGAAGTTGTATATCTCGTCATTAAACTTAAATTGACGTTCAATATTAATCATATTTCTTTGAGTAGAAGGAAGTTTATCTATTTCTACTTGAAGTTGATTTTGTTGTCTTTGAAGTTCTCTTTGAGTTATGTTTGATGCAGTCTTAATGTTTTTAAGACTTTCACCTATTTGTTTTCTAAGAGTTGTTATAGTTATTTGTAATTCTTTTGTTCTTGGATTCTTTTCAGTCCTTTTATTAATAGCTGTCTTATGTTCAAGTATAGCTTTTGAAAGAGATTCTACAAGTCCATTTAAAACGGGGTCAGTAACACCCATTGCAGCAGGAGATGAAACTCCCGCATCAATATCTGCTGTCTCTATATAATTAGAAAGATAATTAAAATATTGTTGTCTTGTATATTCTTCAGCTCTTTTTGTTTGCAAATCGTTTGTCTTATCATATATATATGAAGCATCATTAGTAAGATTTAAAGTATTGTGGCTCTCTTGAAATGCTTCTTTCTTAGCTTCTGCAACAGAAAGAGAATCTGAAATATTAGATATTTGACTATTAACAAAATTTATTGTGCTAACATTTAAGTAGTTCTTCTCTTCAAAGGTCATATCAATAAAAATCTTACAAAGCATATTAACAAAATCAACAGATTTTTGAGGATTTTGATGTCTAAACTTAATACTTACTATTGAAGACTCTTTATTGATAAGATCTATTTTTGTTGAATTAAATCTTGTTGCTAAATCATTAAGATCATTAATCATAAAATAATAATCAAGTTTTGAAAGATTATCATTCCATTTAACAGCATCTTTTAGTTTTATTTTAAAACGCATACCATCAGAAGTATACCAATTATCATATCTTACAATAATTTTTCTATCTTTTACATTTATTCTATCTTTAAGTATATCATCTTCAACATAATCATATCGTGGTACATTATTTTTTTGTCTATATGAAATTTCACATTTCTGACTATTAATCATCTTCACATTAATCATTATGCCTGTTGATTGAGGAGCGTTCATATCAAGAATAACTTCAAAAGGAGAATCTTTATATAAATCTATGTACTTGAAGTTTAATCTTTGATAGTAATCAGTATAAAGCCCCATTGCTTTAAGAGTTCTTTTAACAATAGTAAATGATTGAATAGTTCCAATAGCATTTTGAAAATCTGTTTGTTGCATACCATTATTAAACATCATCTTATTCATATCAAGATTGTTTAACATATCATTGTTAGTCTTGATAAGAAGAGTTGTTGTTGCTTCATACTTAGGAGTAGAATAACGAGTAATTACAAATGCAAGGATTAATGATAATATTATTGCTATTGCAAAAAGATACCATTTGTCTAACATCTTAAACCACAATTCAGCCATATTGATTTGTGATTGTTGTTGCCCTTGTTCTATATTATTTTGTTGTATGTTTTGATTGGTGTTTTCCATAGATTTTTATTTTTTATTTAAGGCTACAATTAATGTTAATACTGATAGAATAGATGCTAAAATAGAAACGGCAGAAGATACTGTTGAAAGAGGTATGCTTGCTGCTTTAAGACTATTAGTATTCTTATTAGGTTCTACATAAACAATATCTCCTGGTTGTAGATAGTATTTAGAATCTTGTAAAATATCACTTTTACGAAG
Organism: Bacteroidales bacterium; assembly: GCA_022482545.1. GTDB lineage: Bacteria > Bacteroidota > Bacteroidia > Bacteroidales > P3 > Scybalousia_A. The sequence continues at coordinate 21,476 of JAKVOZ010000003.1, read as the reverse complement.
GTCTAAGGTGTAAATTCTATCTTCTGTCTGTGTCTTACGGACTATTCTTACTTTCTGTCTATTGGCATAATAAGTAAGGTCGCCAGCAGCAGAAATAACATCAAATATATTTACTGATGGTTGATAAAAAGTAAATGTGCCAGGGTGATTAACTTCTCCTACAACATTAATTTTGAACGTTACCATTTTACATGTAACAACTATGCCTTTACTATATTCTTCTGCTTTTTCTTTTATTTTGTTTTGTGCTTGTTCTATCGTCATACCTTTAACAAAAATATTGCCAATGACAGGTAAATTAATTTCTCCATTAGAATTTACTTGATAACTATTAAGGAATATACTTGTTTCTGCTTGGGAAGCATAACTATTTGAACTTGTTCCTGAAAAAAGTTTAGAAGTCTCTTCATCTACTGAAGAATAAATCTGAACATAAAGCATATCATTCTCTTTTAAAGTATAATTAGGAGAATAATTACTTGAATCTTTTTGATATTTATATGTTTGTGCATCTGGAATTTTTGAGTCAAGCTCTTTATTTTGAAAATAAACTAAGTTCTTCTGTGAAGTACAAGAAGACAAAACGATTACTATTAAGCCTAGGATACTTAAAAGATGCTGAAATTTTATTTTTTTCATATTATTATTGAATAAAATTAATTTGCAAAATTATTGTTAAAATTTATATTAAGCAAGTTAAATTGCATTTTTTTTAAATTTCTTCACCAAAAAGTGTTGCAGAAGTACAATTATTTACTTTTACGTTTAAATATTCTCCCAATTTGTGATTGCCTTTATCTACAATTATTACTTTGTTTTGAGAATTTCTTCCAAAAAGTTTAGTGTTATCACGTTTGCTTTCTCCTTCAATTAAAATTTCAAATGTTTTTCCTATATCTTTTTGATTACTTTTAAGCGATAACTCTCTTTGTACGTCAATAATTTCTTCTAAACGTCTTGTTTTTTCTTGCTCTGTTATATCATCTTCATATTTTTTTGCTGCAAGAGTACCTGGTCGTTGAGAATATTTAAACATATATGCAGAATCATATCCAACCCATTTCATTATTTCAATAGTTTGTTTGTGGTCTTCAATAGTTTCTGAACAAAAGCCTGCAATAATATCAGTACTTATACTACATTCTGGTATTGCTTGCCTTATCCATGATATTTTTTCTTTATATTCATCAATAGTATATTTCCTATTCATTTTTTTAAGCATATTATTGCTGCCAGATTGGACAGGAAGATGAATATATTTACAAATATTATCATATTTTGCTATTGTATCTATTAACTCTCTTGAAATATCTTTTGGATGAGATGTTGCAAATCTAACTCTAAGAAGAGGATTAATCTGTGCAACCATTGCCATAAGGCGTGCAAAATTAACTTCTTTTTCACCTTCGCCTTTGTTATAAATATATGAATTAACGTTTTGTCCTAAAAGAGTAATATCTCTATAACCTTTATCAAAAAGATTTTTTGCTTGTTCTACTATTGTCTTTGGGTCTCTGCTTCTTTCTTTGCCACGAGTGTAGGGAACAACACAATATGAACAAAAATTTTCACAGCCTCTCATAATAGAAATAAATGCAGTTATGTTGTTTGAATTAATTTCCATAGGAATGATGTCTTGATAAGTCTCATCTTCAGAAAGATTAACATCAATACTTGCATTATTTTTTTCACTTTTTTTTATAAGTTCCGGTAATTTTCTATAACTATCAGGTCCTGCAACAATATCTACTCTATCTTCATTAATCAAACTATCTTTTAATCTTTCAGCCATACAACCTATTATGCCAACTTTAAGATAAGATTTCTTTTTACGTAAAGCATTTAAATCGTGAAGACGGTTATGTATTCGTTTTTCTGCATTATCTCTTACGGCACAAGTGTTTATAAGAATAATATCTGCTTCATTTTCATCCATAGTAATAGAATAGTTACTCGTTGAAAGTATTTTGCCGACAATACCACTATCTGCTTGGTTCATTTGACAACCATAAGTTTCAATAAAGACCTTTTTCATTTGCTTGATAATAAGTTAGTTATAAATCAATTTAATCGCTTAAATTATTTCTTCGTTTTATTTTTTTATTTCTTCATTTTAGTAAGATAAAACGAAGTTTTAATGTTTTATTTCTTTAATTTATTTTTAATAGTTCATCAACAACTTTTTTTACTCCTGTTGATGCTTTCTCTTCAATAAAGGTTATGCCAGACAAATCTGCATTAGGGCGTTTTGGATCAACAAGATATTTCTTGCAACCTGGCTTTGCATAATTCAAAAGTCCTGCTGCTGGATAAACAACCAAAGACGTGCCAACAACAATGAAAATATCTGCTTTCTCACATTCTTTTATCGCTGGTTCAATCATAGGAACAGCTTCTCCAAACCAAACAATAAATGGTCTAAGAGGCTTTCCGTTTTTATCAACATCACTCTTTTTCAATTCATCTCCTTTAATTGGATACACTTCACTATTATCTGTTACGCTACAAGCTTTTTTTAATTCTCCATGAAGATGAATGATTTTTTTGCTTCCAGCTCTTTCGTGAAGGTCATCAATATTTTGAGTTATAATAGTAACATCGTATCTTTCTTCTAAACGAACAAGTTGTTTATGTCCTTCATTAGGTTGAGCCTTTATAAGTTTTTTTAATAGCATATTATAGAATCCACGTGTCTGTTCTTCATTTCTTTCCCATGAATCATAGTTTGCTATTTCACTTACTGGATAATTTTCCCACAAACCATCACTATCTCTAAATGTACTAATACCGCTCTCTTGGCTTATGCCTGCTCCTGTAAGTACTACTATTTTTTTCATTTTGCTTTTTATGTTTTTATTCTATATTTATATTATGTTCTTTCATAATGTCATTACTCAAAACATCATAAATCTCTTTTTCTCTAACGTTAAGCCTTGCTTTATGCTCATTCATTATAGTTTTTTCTCCTCTAATTGCAGGTCCTGTTTGAAAAGAGAAAGGGTCGCCTTGTTTTGCTCTTTCAATAGTTGTGTCAATCAAAGGGAAAAGAGTGGAAAAAGGAATATTATTTTCATCAAGTATTCGTTTAGCAATACCGAACAAATGATTAGGAAAATTATTGCAAAACACTGCTGCCAAATGCAAACACTTCCTTTGCTCATCTGTAAGATTGTAATGAATGGAAGAAAGTTTTTTTGCAAAGATATTTAGTTTTTCTTCTGTTTGTTTGTTATTACCAAAAGTACAAAGAGGAACAGTATTAAAATCAATATCTTTCTCTTTTTTTAGACTTTGAAGAGGATAAAGACTTCCATAATTCTCTGCCACTTTTTTAAGAAAACTTGTCTCCATAAAGCCAGAAGTATGAACAAGGATAGCATTTGTATGGTTTATCTTTTCACTTACTTCTTCTATTGCTTCATCTTTTACTGCAATAACAACTAAATCTCTTTCTATGTCTTCTTTTTTAAATGGCAAACGAGAAGAAACTACTTTTACATCAAAGCCCTTTTCTTTCATTATCTTGTTGTAATGAAAAGATACATTGCCTTTCCCTATTATAGTAATAGTTTTTATTGTAGTTTCCATAAGAAATATTTACAGATGTATATTATTTATTGCTGTTTTTATACGTTTAAGAATTTCATTCTTGCCAAGAAGTCTCATTATATCAACCATATTTGGTCCTTTTGTATCACCTACCACAGCCAAGCGAATGCAATTCATCACTTGCCCCATATTTAATTCATTCTTTTGTATGTAATCCATAAGAAATTCCTCTGCTTTTTCTGCCCAAGAGTTGTCTTCAATTGCGTTTAATTTAGAAAAGATATCGCTCATTCTTTCAGTCATACCTTCTTTCCAACGTTTTTTCACAGCTTTTTCTTCATAGGTTTTTGGACGAGTAAAAAAGAAATACGATTGTTCCCATAAGTCTTTTTCAAAACTACATCTCTCTTTAACCAAATCAACAATGGCTGTAATGGATTGAAGATCTATTTTACTGGAATCAAAATCTATTTCGCTATCTCTTTGTTTCAATTCTTCCAAGAAAAGAGTTGCTAAATCTTTTGAAGGAATGTGTTGTAGGTATTGATGATTGAACCATTTAGCTTTTTCTAAATCAAACTTAGCTCCATGTTTTGAAATTCTTTCTATTGAAAACTTTTCTATAAGTTCATCAAGAGTAAAAATCTCTTGTTCTGTTCCATCGTTCCAACCAAGAAGTGCCAACATATTTATTACAGCTTCTGGCAAATATCCGCTTTCTCTATATCCGGAAGAAACTTCTTTTGTTTTTGGGTCTGTCCATTGCAATGGAAAAACAGGAAAACCAAGACGATCTCCATCTCTTTTGCTAAGTTTTCCTTTACCATCTGGTTTTAAAAGAAGTGGAAGATGAGCAAATTGTGGCATAGAGTCTTGCCAACCGAAAGCTTTATAAAGACAAACGTGTAAAGGACAAGAAGGTAACCATTCTTCTCCACGAATAACATGCGAAATCTTCATCAAATGGTCATCAACAATGTTAGCCAAGTGATAAGTAGGCATACCATCACTTTTGTAAAGGACTTTATCATCAAGTAAATTAGATTCCATTGATATATGCCCTCTTATCATATCATCAAATTCTATCGTAGTGTCTTTTGGAAAAAGAAAACGAATAACATAATGACTACCATTCTTCAAAAGGTCTTCTGTTTCTTGTTTGCTTAAAGTTAGAGAATTGCGTAAAGATTGTCTTGTGTTGCAGTCATATTGGAAGTTCTTCTTGTTTTGTTCAAATTCTTTACGAATCTTATCTAATTCCTCTGCTGTATCAAAGGCATAATAAGCATTACCATTTTCAATAAGTTTCATCGCATAATCCTTATACAAATCTTTTCTTTCACTTTGTTTGTATGGACCATACTCTCCACCAATTCCAACACCTTCATCAAACTTTATTCCTAACCATTTAAAAGATTCTATTATATATTCTTCTGCTCCTTCAACAAAACGTGTTCTATCTGTATCTTCTATTCTAAGAAGAAAATCTCCATTATTTTGTTTTGCAAAAAGATAATTATAAAGTGCTGTACGAACTCCTCCAATATGAAGAGGACCTGTTGGAGATGGTGCAAATCTTACTCTTACTTTTCTTTCCATTTTTTTAAGTGTTTCTTATTTTTGACAAATAAGGCTATCCGATTAAAGATAGCCTTTATTGTAATATTAAATATAATTAAAATTAATTGTTAATAATATTTTGAAAATCTATTTCAGATTGATAACGTTTGAATTCAACATCGTTTTTTGCTTGATATTTATAAGCAGGTTCCATTTCACAAGCAGCACGAAGATTCTTTACAAGACCAGGAACATCATCAAGTCTTGCATAACAAACAGCTCTCAAATAATTCACTTCTGCTGTTTGATCAACACAACAATCTAATGTACGAATAGCGTTGCCTGTGTTGCCAGTTAATAATTGAATTAAAGCTAAATTATAAGTGCATTTTCTTTCTTGAAGTTGTTCTGATGCTTTTTCGTAATCACCTTGTTTGATAGAAACAATGGCAGAATTTGCTTTTGCTTGTTCGTTACCATTCTCTATTGATTTATTAATATAATTGCTTGCTGCATCATTGTCTCTTAAAGCCAAAGAAAGCAAACCAAGATTATTTTCTATTGTTCCATTATTAGGTGAAAGTTTATCTGCTGTTTCAAGATATTTTTTAGAATCATCTAATTGATTTAAATATAATGCTACAGCTCCTGCATTATTCCAACCTTCCCATTGAGAAGGAAAACGTTCTGTTACTGAATTATATATTTGAAGTTTTACTGCATAGTTGTGAGAAAGAGATGCAGCGTACATAAGTTCATCATAAGTTAAATTATCTGGATTAGTAAGAGCCATCTTTGCAAGTTCTTGATCTGTTTTTTGAACACCAGAGAAATTAAATGCTATCTCACCTCTACGAAGTGTAGGTAATATATCTTCTTCTATTTGATGAAAAACAACAGACATATTTCTTATTTCTTGTTCTCTTCTAACTTTGTCTGGTTGAGATTTAACAACATTGATTACAGTGTTTTTCTCTTTTAAAGAACTACCTTCAACAAGTTTGATAAAATTATCCCAGTCTTCACCTTTTGCGTTAGATGTTATTACAACATCTTTCTTTGCATCTTGAACATATTTATCAATATCACTTTTCTTAACGTTTTCTGCTTTTGCTCTTTCAGTTAAAGCATCAGTAAGCATATTATCTACAACCTTCATTGTCGTTTCTGCTCTTTGTTTAGAAAGTCCTATATTAAAACTTTCTTCTCCTTCTGGTGAAGCCCATGCATTAACATAGATTTGACGAGGTACTTGATTATTTACAATATAAGATTTCATATTGTTAATACTTCTTTGAGTTTCAAGTTTCTTATTTAATGTGTTATTCCAATTAAGATTAGACATATTAACTGTAAAATAAATATCACTCTTCATAATCTCATCACTTTTTGTGTTATAATTTGAAGAAGCGATAGATAAATCACCTTTTAAATCAACTCTATTAGAAGTGGAATTAACTCCTTGTGCAATTTTAACATTACCAAGTTCAAGAGCTCCTTGATTTTCTAATGCTTCACTTCTTGTTGCGTTTGCTTCATTAACTTTCTTTGATTTGTAAGCAACTGGATTTAACGTTAAAACAGCACATTCCATTCCTTGACGATAAGCAACAGTGTCTTTATACATAAATCTTCCACCAGCACTCTTTTCTATTGTCTTACCATTACCATCAACTTTTTGTCCTTTAAGATTCATTGGAGATAATGTAACTTCTCCTGTTTCCCAAGTTAAGACTGGTTGAAGATAAACAACAGCATTTTTTTGAAAATAATTTTTTGGAATATTTCCATTGATAGTTACAATAACTTTATCACCAGTAGTCTCCATTGGATTAGGAGATATTTGATAACGGACAGTATTATGCTTTTTTTGCATGGTTTTTAAACTACCACAACCTGCAATCATAAGCACACAACTTATTAATAATGTACCTAAAACTAATCTTTTCATTTTGGTCTTTTTTTGTTTATTTTATTTAATTAAATTTTTTTACTATTCAAATATTTGGCAAAAATAACATAAAAAATTGAAATAAAGGCATAATTTCTAAATTTTTTTCTAAATTCAATAGCATAAAAATATAAATAAAAAGATACTTTTCAAAAAAACGTTATTTTTTCACTATTAAAACAGCGTAAAAATTGCAAAAAACGACGTAAAAATTGCAAAAAACGAAGATTTTTTTTGTCAGTTTTAATATATAGAAAAACAGTTATTTATGATTTTTATTTAAGCCTTGTTCTTTTTAGAAAATAAGGAAGAAGCACTTGTGAAAAATCCTTGTTTATATCACATTCAACGAAGTCTATTTTTAATTGATTGCAAGCATTATGAATTTTTTTGAATTTTTGTTCCATAAACTTGCTATACTCTTCTCTTATTTGAATAGGATTGAGTTTGATTTGTTCATTTGTTTCAATATCAACGAACTTATAGGGACGATTTTTAAAGTCAAGATTTTCTTCTTTCATTGAGTCTATTGTATGAAAAACAATAACTTCGTGTTTATTATGTTTCAAATGTTGAAGAGAATGAATAAAGTCTTCATCAGTTGTTTCATTTGATAATAAATCTGAAAAAATGATTACAAGTGAACGTCTATGTATTTGTTCGGAAAGTTGATGTAAGATGGTGTCAATATGTGTTTTATTGGGAAAAGACTTGTGTTTTTTATCCAGAAGTTGTTCCAAAAGAGTGTAGATATAACGTTTGTGGGCAAAGTTTGATTTTATTTCAGAAATGTAATCAATCTTATCTGATATAAGTGAAATACCGAAAGCATCTCTTTGCTTGTATAGCATAGAAATTATTGCTCCTGAGGCATAAATAGCAAAACTTAATTTATTTGGATTTTTAAAATCTCCTTTTTTGTCAAGAGGGAAGCACATTGAAGAAGAGTTATCAATTACTAAAAGGCATCTAAGATTGGTTTCTTCTTCATATTTCTTAATAAAAAGTTTGTCTGTACGAGCAAAAAGTTTCCAATCAATATGGCGAGTAGATTCACCTGTATTGTATGCTCTAAAATCAGCGAACTCAACAGAGAATCCATGGAAAGGACTTTTATGAAGACCGGTTAGAAAGCCTTCAACAACTTGATTGGATATTAATTCAATAGAAGAATATCCATTAATTTTTTCTAAATCTTCGGACATTCTTCTATTATATTAATGAATTATAAATATTTTTCAATTTTTTCAACAAAAGTACTTTTAGATTGACTACCTACAAGTTTGTCAAGAACTTTACCATCTTTGATAAACAAAACAGTAGGAACGTTTCTTATCATAAATTTGCTTGGTATTTCGCTGTTTTCATCAACATCGCATTTGCAAATGACAGCCTTACCTTCATATTCATTTGCTAATTCTTCAATAATTGGTGCTATGTGTTGACAAGGTCCGCACCATGTTGCTCCACAATCAATAACAACTAATTTTGTCTCTTTCATTACTACTTCTTCAAAAGTAGCATCTTTTAATTCTATTGCCATAATCTTTTTATATTTTTTTATAGTTAAACTGTGCAAAAATACAATAATTTTTCTTTTCATTGAAAAAGATGTTTATTTTTCTGAAAATTATTAATATCTTTGCAAAACAAATTAAATAATTTTAATAGACATGAACAAGAAGGAGTTAATTTTAGCCATAAATCCTGGCAGTACTTCAACAAAAGTAGCAATATATGATGGGGAAGAGAAACTATTTGTGAAAAACATAAAACATCAAGTAGAGGAACTATCCAAATTTAAACACATAGCAGACCAATATGAGTTTAGAAAAGATTTATGTTTGAAGGAAATAAAGGAAGCAGGATTTGATATTAAGGAGCTTAAGGTTGTTATTGGAAGAGGTGGTTTGATTAAACCAATAACTGGTGGTGTTTGGGAAGTCAATGAAGAGATGGTTCACGACCTTAAAATAGGATATTCAGGAGAACACGCATGTAATCTTGGAGGCTTAATAGCAAATGAGATAGCAAAAGAAATAGGAGTTAAAGCAATCATCGCAGATCCTGTAATGGTAGATGAAATGCACGACTTAGCAAGAGTAAGTGGTAGCCCATTAATGCCAAGACAAAGTATTTTCCATTGCTTAAATCAAAAAGCAATAGCAAGAAAATATGCTAAAGAAGAAGGAAAACAATATGAAGATTTATCACTTATTGTTGTTCATCTTGGTGGAGGCGTAAGTGTTGGAACACATTATAAAGGAAATGTTATAGATGTTAATCAAGCACTTGATGGAGAAGGTGCTTTTTCTCCAGAAAGAAGTGGCTCGGTTCCAGTAAATCAATTAATCAATATATGTTTTTCTGGTAAATATACAAAAGAACAAGTACATAAAATGATAGTAGGAGAAGGCGGATTTGTTGGTTATCTTGGAACAAACGATGCTCTTACTGTTGAAAATAAAGCAAAAGAAGGAGATAAAAAATATGCTTTCTATCAATCTGCGATGGCATATCAAGTAGCAAAAGAAGTAGGAGCAGCAGCAACAGTACTTAATGGTAAAGTTGATGCGATACTTCTTACTGGTGGAATAGCTTATGGCAAACCTTTTGTTTCAGAATTGAGCGAAAGAATAAAGTTTATCGCTCCAATAAAAGTTTATCCAGGAGAAGATGAGATGGAATCAATGGCAATGAATGCCACTATGTATCTTCGTGGAGAAACAAAATGCCAACAATACAAATAAACTAATATGAGATAAAACCAATTATCAATAATAAAACAAGTCAATTCTAAACAATTGGCTTGTTTTTATTTTATTATTAATCAAATAAATTAACAAAATTAAAAAAACATGAAGAAAAAACAAAAATTCAAACAAAAGTCTTTTCGTTTCAAAAGATTTGAGAGGAAAAGTTACAGTGCGTTTAACAGTATGCACAAAGCGGTAACAATAGGAGTGTTGTCTTTATTGACAGTTTCAATCTCCAACGTTAGCAAAATATCAGCGCAAAGTATTGATTCAAATCAATTTACTTCTATTAAAGAACATCAATTAGAACAAGTGGAAATAAAAGATTCGTCTTTGCAAACGCCAATTAATCAAGTGGCAAGAATAGTTACCACAATAACACAAAAAGAAATTGAACGATTACAGCCACAAAGTATTCAAGATCTTTTAACTTACGTTGCCTCAGTAGATGTTCAAACAAGAGGTTCTCATGGAGTTCAATCCGATATTTCAATTCGTGGAGGTACATTTGATCAAACAGCAATTCTTCTTAATGGTGTTAATATCTCCAATCCACAAACAGGTCATTATTCATTTGATATACCAATAAATCTTTCTGATATTGAAAGAATAGAAATAATTAATGGTCCTTCAGCAATCATTTATGGTTCTTCCGCATTCTCTGGAGGAATAAATATTATAACAAAAAAAGGTGTAGATAAAAATCTTAACATTAATCTTGAAGCAGGACAACATCAATTGTTCTCATCGCAAATAAGTGGTGCATACAAGATAAAAAATGTTGAGAATTACCTTTCGTTAGGTTATAAAACGACAGAAGGTTATATGAAAAATAGCGATTATGATATGATGAACATCTTATATCAAAGTCGTATTAATATGAAAAATAATAAATTAGATATTCAACTTGGCTACAATAATAAATCTTATGGAGCAAATACTTTTTATTCTGCAGCATATCCTAATCAACACGATAGCGTCGCTTCTTATCTTGCTTCAATAAAAGGTAGTTTTGGTAGCAAGTTTAAGTTTTTGCCTACCATCTATTGGAATAGGCATGATGATAAGTTTCAATTAGATAAAGATAATAGCAAATATGACAATTATCATCAAAGTAATGTAATTGGAAGTGATATAAATTTTCAGTATTCTTCTATTTTGGGGACAACAAATTTTGGTTTCCAAGCAAGATATGAAGCAATAGAAAGTAGTGTGTTAGGCAAACCTATGGCACAAACTCACGATAAATTTACTAAACAAGATAATCGTATGAACTATTCTGCATTTGTTCAACAAAATTATAGTTATAAAAGGTTCTTCTTTTCTGTTGGATTGCTAACGTTTGAGAACTCTGCAATAAAACAAGATTTTCATTTATATCCTGCGATAAATGTTAATTATAATTTTGCAAATAATTCGGATTTATACCTTTCTTACAACAATTCATCGCGATTGCCAACATTTACAGACTTATATTATACAACAAAAACGCATATCTCAAACACTAATCTTAAACAAGAGGAGTCTTCTTGTATTGAGATGGGAATAAAAAACAAGAATAGATATGTTGTATCATATGTTTCAGTGTATTATATGAAAGGAAAAAATATGATAGATTGGGTAAAAAAGAATGTTGATGATAAGTGGGAGAGTATGAATATCACTTCATTAAACAAATATGGCGTAGAGTTTAATGGGAAGTTTTTTATGCATGAATTGATTGCCTTTATGCCATTTGAAAGTAATATTTCATTGAATTATAGTTATATGTATCAAGAGAAAGTTGATGATGGCTACATATCAAACTATGCTCTAAATTATCTTAAACACAAATTTACAGCAAGATTATTTACTCCATTATATAAAGATAAGTTTTCGTGTTCAATAAACTTTCGTATGCAAAAAAGAATGGGTCAATATCTTGAATATGTTTCAAATAAGCCAACAACGAAAAAAGATTATCCTTTCTTTACAACAACAGACGTAACATTTAATTATAATTATAAGAAAATGAAACTTTATCTTAATCTTAATAATATCTTCAATGAGGAATATTTTGATTTAGGAAATGTTGCACAACCTAAGTTTTGGTTAATTGGAGGGCTAACTCTATCTATTTAAACGAAGAGTTATGATTAACATAATGGCATTATAACTCAATCATAATGCCATTATAGTTTAATCATAATGCCATTATGTTAATTCAATAATGCCATTATAGTAATGATAAGTTAGCAAAAGAATTTATTATGTTCTTATAATAAAAAAATATAATAAATATATAGCACAAAAAAAACGAAGTAATTTTTGATTAAATCTTTAAGATAATTCAAAATTACTTCGTTTTCTTTATTAAAAGATAGCGCTATTTTCTACGCCTTCGTTTTTATCTATTCTTCAATTATATCTCCATTTGGTTTTCTTAATACTGCCTTCATATTTTTCTTTAAAACATAAGTACCTTTTTTGCTTAACTTGTATGGTTTCAACCAGCCACCAACTGCTTCAAATGCACCAGGTTCGCCTTCTTTGGCAGGGAAGAAATAATCACTCATTTCACCTTCTTCAATCTTTTTACCTAAATAAATAGTATCTAATTGGAAAGCATCAATAAAACATTCAAGTGTTTGTTGTTTAGTATCTTTATCTTTTATTGCTTTTGTTGCTACTGGCTTATAAATAAAACTTCCATCAGGTTTGTAACTTTTTGCGTAGAATTTTAATCTTGCAGCATTTTGTTGCATTTCTATTGGAACATCTATTTTAATTACTGGTAGAAATTCTTCTTTTGTTTCGCATTTACCATAATCTGGTTGATGAGATGCTTTAACAACGATATAGCCTCCATTAACAATATATTGTTTTTTGTGAGGGACAAGGCTGTAATTAGAAGTAAGGTCTTCAAAAGACATAACCTCTTTGTAGTTTATATCGCAAGAATAAGATATAGTATCTTTTGTGTGATGTATATATTCTAATGAACCTTTTGGAATTAAAACACTAGCACTATTTCCTGAAAGAGTAGTGTCTTGAGAAGGGTAATCGTAGTCGTAATATTCACCAAGACAACCTTCTGGATCATCTTCTATTATTATATGCACTTTACTTGCAAGAGATATTCCGTTTTCCATTCTTTCTTCTTCTGTTTTTTGGTAAAGATTAATCCATTTAAAATCAAACGGCATCTTATATTTAATGTAGTAAGGTACGTTTCCAACACAAGATTGTGTGTAAGAACTTGGAGTACGTTTTATTATATATTCTGTTTCTTCTCTTGAAGCGAAATATTTAAACACCATAACTGCTCTTTCTCTTGCTAAGGAAGAGTTTTGTTCATTTATTGCTTGGCCATCATCATAACCAACAATAGTCATTTTATAAAATCGTGGGTTTTTATTATTAAATGTTAAAAGATATATGCTATCAAGAGTGTTAAGGCCACCTTTTGTGTAATAAGTACTGCCATTATCAAAACATATATATGCTTCTACTCTTGATGGAAAGGCTTGTTCTAATGAAAGTTTTTTATTTGAGTTTCTGTTATTCTTTTTTGATTGTTTTGGCATAAGTATAACATTACAGCCATCTATCTTATTAGCCACCATTGGTATTGAATCCGAATTTGTTTTAGTGGTTTTCTTGTTAGTTGTTATGTTTTTAGTGCTTTGAGAGAAAGCAAAATTTGTAAATACCAATAAAAACAAAATAATAAGTTTTTTCATATTCATATTATATTATTGTATTAATTTTTTAATTATATCTTCTGTTGAATAACCTTCTGCTTGAGAGGCGTAATTTAAAACTATTCTATGACGCAAAACAGGTATTGCTACACTATTTACATCTTCTATGTCTGGAGAATATTTACCTTTTAAGGCAGCACTACATTTTGCACCCATAATTAAATATTGTGATGCTCTTGGTCCTGCTCCCCATGATAAATATTTTGTTGCTAAATCTTCTGGATTTTTTGTTACTCTTGTTTTTTCTACTAAGGAAACAACGTATTGATAAACATTATCACTTACAGGAAGTTTCTTTATTAAGTTTTGAAGAGATATGATTTCTTCTATTGAAAGAATTTTGTTTATTTCAACAGATTTGTTAGTTGTTGTAGATTTTAGTATCTCAACTTCTTCATCAAAAGAAGGATAATCTAACCATAACATAAACATAAACCTATCTAATTGAGCTTCTGGCAAAGGATAAGTTCCTTCTTGTTCAATAGGATTTTGTGTGGCAAGAACAAAAAATGGTTCATTAAGTTTATATGTCTTTCCACTAACAGTAACAGAATGTTCTTGCATTGATTCCAAAAGAGCAGACTGTGTTTTAGGAGAAGTACGGTTTATTTCATCGGCAAGGATAATGTTTGAAAACAAAGGACCTTTAATAAACTTAAACTCTCTGTTTGAATCCAATATTTCGTTACCAACAATATCGGAAGGCATTAAGTCTGGAGTAAATTGAATTCTATTATAAGTTAAACCTAATGCTTTTGCTATTGTATTAACAAGAAGAGTTTTAGCCAAGCCAGGAACACCTACTAAAAGGCAATGCCCACTTGAAAACATTGAAATTAAAACATTATTAATAATATCTTCTTGTCCAATAATAACCTTAGCAATCTCTTTTTTTAAAAGATTGCATTTATCTATTAAGTTGTTTAATTCCTGAACTTCTGTTTTTTCTTCCATTGTAGTTATTGTTTATTTACCCAATTAAGAGAGAACTTGCAATTAGTATATTTAGAATCAATCTTAATATATGTTTTAGGTATTTGTTTAGAAGCCCATGATTTAATCATCTCATTTTTCTTTTTAGCAATAGCAAGGTTTTGTATTTTGTCAAAATCTTCTGATAAAGATACAGTATGTTTTGGAGTTTTTTTCTTTATTTTTATTAATCTATAAGCATTAGAAAAATCTGATTTAAAAAGAATAGGCTCTGTTATTTCACCTTGTTTCATTGAGTTGAAATCTACTTTATCAACATTATCAATTGTTTCGTTTATTGCATCTTTTGATAATATAGAAGTTGAATAGTTCTTATTTACAATTATTCCTCCATTTATTTTAGAATTATCGTCAGAGAACTTAACTATTGCATCTTCAAAACTTATCTTTTTTTCATCAATAAGATTTTTAATACTATCAAGTTCTTGCTTTGCTTGTCTAAGTTGAATGTCAGATACTTTTGGTTGAAGAAGAATATGTCTGCAATTTACCATATCGCCACGTCTTTCAATCATTTGAATAATATGAAAGCCATATTTTGTTTCAAATACTGGGGATATTTCACCTGGTTGCAAAGAAAAGGCAACAGTTTCAAATTCACTAACCATATCTCCACGAGAAAAGAAACCAAGCTCACCACCTTTTTTAGCAGAAACAGCATCATCTGAATAAAGAGCAGCCAAAGTAGAAAACTTACTGCCAGAGAGTATTCTATCTCTATAACTATTTAAACGTTCTTTTACTGATTGTTTTTCTTGGTCTGTTATCTTTGGTAGTTTTACTATTTGAGTAAGTTCATATTCTTCATCTATTGTTGGAAGAGAATCTTTTGGAATATTTTTATAATAGTCAGCAACTTCTTGTGGTGTTAGTTTAACATCTCCAATAAGTTTGTTTTGTTCTTGTTGGATTAAAAGGTTTTCTTTAATAACATCTTTATATTCTTCTTTTATTTGAGATAAACTTTTTTTCATTTGTCTTTCTAATGATTCTTGACTTCCATAAACTTGAATCATATACTTAACTCTACTATTTAACTCATTATCAACTTCTGCATCAGTAACTGTTAATGAATCCACATCAGCTTGATGAAGCATAAGTTTATTTAAAAGCATATTCTCAAATATATCACAACGACTTTGTTCTTTTAAATCTCCACCTTTTTCTTTTGCTTGAAGATATGTTGTTTCAAGTTCAGAATATTTTATCATATTCTTTCCAACAATAGCAATAACTTCATCAACAATTGTTTGAGAAAAAGCATTTGAGCAACAAAATAATGTTAAAGCCACAACAACTACTAAACCTAATCTTTTCATCTTTTATTTCTTTAATATCTTAATTTACTTTTTAATAACTAATTATATAGCCTTTTTATTATTTTATTGTTATGTTTTATTATCGTATAGAATCAAAGACATTATAATCAACATTGTAAGGATATTTTGCTCTTAAATCTTTAATCCATTGACTTTCTAAATAGTTTTGATAGTCAGATGTTGCAATACCTTTACATTCATCAAGCGTCTTTATTTGAGGCGCAATGAATTGATTAAAAACTACAATATAATTTCTAAATGATTTATTTTTGTCAATCTCAATTATGTTCTTGCTGTTATCATTAAGCACAATATCGTTGTTGTTAAAGATAACATTATCAACATTCTTGTTGTCGCCTTTTTCAAATTTTCTCCATATATAATTGAAAGTCTTTCTCTCATTATCTTTTGTAACATTGAATTTCTTAATAAGTTTATCTTTTGTTTGATCATTAGTTAAGCCCTTCTTATTACATTTTGCAATTATTTTGAAAACTTTCTTTAAATCCATCGTACTATCAATAGACCAAACAGTAGCATCAGCTCGTTTTTGCCACATATAGTTCTCTTTGTTCTTATTGTAGAATGATTCAAGCCCAACGCTATCAATCAAACTTTTAGTCCAAACCATTTTGTCTGTTATAGCAAAGATTAAGACACCATTTCTAAATTCATCAATATTTGCTTTTAATTCTGGATACTTATCTTCAAGTTTATTATTAGCATATTCAACAACTTTTCCTAAAACTAAACTATTATAGAATTTATCAAGGAATGTTGGAAGATATTCAGGTGTTTGTTTTCTTTGAGAAGTATAAAGTTCTTCAATAAAATCATTTTGTGTAAAACTTTCATCGCCAATACGGAATAGTTCTTTGGTTCCATTAAAGTTCTTAGGTTTCTGCCATGTCCCCGAGAAAATAGAATCTGTTACTACCTTAATTATTGGTTCTAACTTTGTTTTATCTTCTTTAAAACCATATTCTTTCTTACTTTTTTCAGCAAAACTTTCTATTGTTTTATAACTACGCATATCTTTTGATATACGATTTTCTATTTCTATCTTTTGATTTTCCAATGATGGTAAATAGTAGAAGTTGATTGCTTTAATGATATGCCAGCCAAAGCGAGTTTGAAAAGGTTTGCTCAAATCTTTTTCTTTCATAGTAACAAGCATAGATATGTATTCTGCTGGAACTTGGTGAGGTCTTTGATTTTGTAACCACCCACTATTATTAGCCGAATACTTATCATCAGAATATGCTTTTGCAACGCTATCAAATCCCAATGTATTAATCTTGCTATAAGCCTCATCAATCAAACTCTTACATTCTTGTTCTGAATGATTCTCATTATTTATCCAAATATGTTTTATATCAAAAGAGTAGAAAGGAGCATTTATTCTATCTGTAAGTTTAATGATATGATAACCAAAGTTTGTTCTTATTGGCATTGAAATATCTCCTTTTTTCATATTGTAGCAAGCATTCTCAAAAGGATAAATCATTGTCATTGAAGAGAAAAACCCTAAATCTCCGCCATTACCTCTTGAAGTCGTTTTGCCATCGCTTGATTGTTTGCCTTTTGCAGAAGGATCGTCAGAATATTCAATAGCTAATTTAGAAAAGTCTTCACCTTTTATTGCTTTATCTCTTATCATCATTGCCTTCTTATAAGCAATCAAAGTATCATTTGGCGTTGCGTTGTTAGGCACTGTAATAAGTATATGAGAAGCTCTAACAAATTCTTTCTCTCTATCATAAGCTTCTTGTATTAGTTCATCTGTTATCGTTCTATCATTAATATAAGGCTCGGCTAATTGTTGTCTGTATTTATTAGTTTCTTCAAGAAAAGTTTTTGTAGTATCTAATCCAAGTCTTTTTGCTTCTTTAAGTTTAAGTTTATAATTAATGAATAAATCCAAATACTCTCTTAAATCATTCCTATCTATTTTTGATTGATTGCTTGCACTATTTTTTTGATACATATTCAAAAATTCAGCCTTGCTTACCTTTTCTCCATCTATGTTTATTATAGTACTTGTATCGCTTATTTGAGCATAAACGCTTATTCCCAAAAATAGTAATAGCGTTGTTATTATTGTTCTTTTCATTTTTTTATCTTGAATAATTAGGTGCTTCTTTTGTTATTGTAATATCGTGAGGATGTCCTTCAAGAAAACCAGCGTTTGTTATCTTAACAAATTTTGCTTTTTTAAGTTCATCTAAGTTTGTTGCTCCTGTATACCCCATACCAGCTTTAAGTCCACCAACAAGTTGATGTAAAACTTCTGTTACATTACCTTTATATGGTACTCTTCCAACAATACCTTCTGGTACAAGTTTCTTAATATCGTCTTCCATATCTTGAAAATAACGGTCTTTGCTTCCGTGTTGCATTGCGTCCAAAGAGCCCATTCCTCGATATGATTTAAACTTTCTGCCTTCAAAGATTATTGTATCGCCTGGAGATTCCTCACTTCCAGCAAGAAGAGAGCCTGCCATAATACTACTTGCTCCTGCTGCTAATGCTTTGGAAATATCTCCTGAATAACGTATTCCTCCATCTGCAATAACAGGTATATCTGTGTCTTTCAAGGCTTGGCAAACATTAAGCACTGCTGTAAGTTGTGGCATTCCTATTCCTGCAATTATTCTTGTTGTACAAATACTTCCAGGTCCTATTCCTACTTTTACTGCATCTGCTCCTGCATCTTTCAAGGCTATTGCTGCATCTGCTGTTGCGATGTTTCCACAAACAACATCAACATCTTTATATTTTTTCTTTATTTCTTGTAAAGCATGAATAACATTGCGACTGTGTCCATGGGCAGAGTCAAGCACCAAAGCATCTACTCCTGCCGAAATAACAGCATCAATTCTGTCAAACATATCTTTTGTGAAACCTATTCCTGCTGCTACTCTCAATCTTCCCATACTATCCTTGCAAGCATTAGGTCTTTCTTTCAATTTAATAATATCTCTATATGTTATAAGTCCTACAAGTTTGCCATTCTTATCAATAACAGGTAGTTTTTCTATTCTATGTTGTTGAAGAATATCTGCTGCTTTGTCAAAATTAGTATGCAAAGGGGCAGTTATAACTTCTTTTGTCATTATTTCTTGAAGAGGACGTTTAATGTTTCTTTCAAATCTTAAATCTCTGTTAGTAACGATTCCAATCAAGCGATTATCTTTATCTACAATTGGAATACCACCAATTGAGAACTCTTTCATCATTTTCAATGCGTCTTTAACAACAGCATCCTTACTAAGAGTGATAGGATTATTTATCATTCCATTTTCACTACGCTTAACTTTCAATACTTCACCAGCTTGTTGCTCTATCGTCATATTTTTATGCAAAACGCCAATACCACCTTCTTGTGCCATGGCGATAGCCATATTAGCCTCTGTAACAGTATCCATTGCTGCTGAAACAATAGGAATATTAATGGCAATATGTCTACTAAAACGACTGTTGATTTGTACTTCTCGTGGAATTACTTCTGAATAAGCAGGAACTAAAAGGACATCATCGTATGTTAATCCTTCGCCTATAATCTTGTTTGATTCTGAAAACATTTTTCTTAACATTATATTTTCGTGCAAAAATACATCTTTTTAATAATATGGCAAAAATAAAATCTTACTTTTTTTTGTAAATCTTAGTTTGTTTTCAAATAATAGTAAATTCTTTTCTTATTTGAGTAAATTATTTCTTTATTCTATTCCAACAAAATGGCATTATGTTAGTGATAGAATGGCATTATGTTGCAACAGAATGGCATTATGTTTTGATAGAATGGCATTATGTTTCTTATAAAATGGCATTATAATACTTCTCTTGCGAAGAAATAATTTATAATCTCTTTATTTTGAGTTGGTTATTCTTAGTAAGAAAAGACTGTTTGTTTAATTGAAAATTCTATTTTATTTTATTACTATTTTTTTGATAGAACCTTTGTTGTTGTATCCTATGAATCCTCCAATAAAATAAAGACCACTTATAGTATCTCTATGAGAAAAAGAATAACCTATTTTATCTGATACCATAGAATTGTATCCGCATAATCCACCTATATATCTTCCTGTACCAATAATAGAATTTAATGAAGAAGAATGATAAGTGATATATTTATTATTTAATCCACAAACACCACCAACACATTTTCTGCCATTTATTTTAGAAAAATCCACATTGCAATTATTCTTTGTTTTATAAGACCAACCACCTATTGGAATGAAATTACTTGATTACCAAATATTATCAGAATATATTGTGTCAATCTTACTAAAAACAATATCTTCCATAAGTTTGAAAGTCATATTAGCACAATTGTTTCCGTTCATAACATATTTGCTTAACACACGAAGTCCATCAACATTTGTTATCATATGACATTGTTCAACGCTATCATAATTGATTGTTACACTTTTTGTTGAAACAGCTCCACAATCAACACTATCTATAATTATTTGGTAATAACTTTTGTTGATATAAATAATCCAAAAACTAATAATAAATATTAAAGAAAATAATGTTTTCATTTGATGTTTGTTTTTTGTTTATATGTTTTTCACATTAAAAAAACAGTATGTTTAGATTAAATATCAAAGTTTTTATTAATATTTTTGCAAATAAAAAAAGAGCATAGCCTTATAGACTATGCTCTTTATTAGTTTTATAGTATTTTTTATTTGATTATAATCTTTTGTTGATTTATGTTGTTGTGAGATTTAACTTTTACAACATAAGCACCTGGATTAACATTCAAATTGAATTTAAAGTTTTCTCCGCTTATTTCTTTTGCATAAACTGTTTGTCCAATCATATTAACAACTTCTACTTTTTTAAGATTGTATCCATTAATGTTTATTTCATTGTTGTTGTTCCAAATAGATAGATTGTTATTACTTTGAATATTATCTGTTATTGAAGAACTATTTTGACCAAACTTAATAACAAATCTTCCATTGTTTTCTCCTTGATTAGCAATAAAGTTAAAGACAGAGCCATTAGTTAAAGCAGTTTCAGTGCTATCACTTACGTTAATTATTGAAACTTTTACATTATCTGGTATGTTGCTAACAACGAAACTAACATCACTTATCTTACTTGCGTGGAAGTTGATAGGACAATAGTAAGGCATTGTTTTAAAGATGTTCTTCATTATAGAGTGATTATCTACTAAGAAATAAGGTTCAACAAGGTCTTGATTGTTTGATGAAAGCATTACATAAGCATCTCTTTGGTCAAAACCATTACTTGCATCATCTGTTATTCTTGCAAAGGCTTCTTTTGTTGTATTGTTTGCTTGTGAAGCGAATGTTATATAAGAATAAGGAGTTGTTTGTGTTGTTGTTTTTTTCCCATTAAAAGAACCAAGCAATTGACTTTTTGATAAAGTACCAGTAAGAGTTATATCACCAGTAGAAGAGGCGCTTGCTACCATAAAACCTTGTGAAGGATATATTTCTATTGGTGTTTCCCAACGATTTTTGTCAGGATTATAAATATAAACTGTACCTTCTCCTTGTTCATTAGTCAAACCAGTCTCACATAATGTTCTTACATCTATTCTTCCCATATAAGGATTACTTAA
>JAKVOZ010000002.1 GCA_022482545.1 Bacteroidales bacterium | reverse complement strand
ATCTATCTCTGATAAAATTTTATTAGCACTTTCCATCAATTATTTATGTTTTATCGTTTGCAAATATAATGTTTTATTTTTAAACAAAACAAATTTTATATATTTTTTTTATTTTAATGGAAGTTTATGTCCCATTTTTTCTTTCTTTGTTTTAAGATAATCTTTGTCGTATTTTGTTGGCTCAATAACAAGAGGAACAGTTTCAACTATCTTAATACCAAATCCTTCCAAACCTATTCTTTTCATTGGATTATTTGTCATTAATCGTATTTTTCTTGCTCCCATATCTCTTATTATTTGTGCTCCTATTCCATAATCTCTTTCATCTGCCTTAAATCCTAATGCTAAATTAGCATCAACAGTATCCATTCCTTGTTCTTGAAGATGATATGCGTGTAGTTTATTAATCAACCCAATGCCTCTTCCTTCTTGATTCATATAAACTATCATTCCTTTGCCTTGTTCATTTATCGTCTCCATCGCTCTATGCAATTGCTCCCCACAATCACATTTCAATGAACCAAATATATCTCCTGTTGCACAGCATGAATGAACTCTTACCAATATTTCTTCATCTTCTGTCCATTCTCCCTTCTTTAAAACCATATGAGTTAAGTCTGTACCGTTTTGAGAGTAAGCTATAAGTTTAAAATTTCCCCATTTGGTTGGCAAAAATACTTCTTCTTCTTTCTTTATTAGCGTTTCATGTTGTAAGCGATAAGCGATAAGGTCTTTTATTGTTATGATTTTTATGCCATATTTCTTGCTCATCTCCATAAGTTGAGGAAGTCTTGCCATAGTGCCATCAGGATTAAGTATTTCTACAAGTGCTGCCACTGGATTTAATCCTGCTAAACGTGTCATATCTACGCATGCTTCTGTATGCCCTGCTCTTTTCAAAACACCTTCTTTTTGTGCTCTTAAAGGAAAGATATGTCCTGGTCGTCCAAGGTCTGTTGGCATTGTTTTTGGATTAGAAAGTGCTTCAATAGTTTTTGCTCTATCACTTGCAGATATTCCTGTTGTGCAACCATCTCCCACTTTATCTACTGATATTGTAAAAGGTGTTTCCAAAAGTGCTGTATTGTGAGCAACCATCATATCTAATCCCAATTCATCTGCTCTTTCTCCTGTGATAGGACTGCACATCAACCCCCTACCATTAGTAATCATAAAATTAACTTTTTCTGCTGTAATTGTTTGAGCAGGAGTTATGAAATCGCCTTCATTTTCTCTATCTTCGTCATCTACACATATAAGAAAATTACCTTTTTTGAATTCTTCTATTCCTTCTTCTATTGTATTTATTTTAATATCCATTGTTTTAATATCGTTAAATTTTTTGCAAAGATAACGTAAAATTTTCATATTCCTTATATTTTGTTAAAATTTAAGATAGCAAGACCATTCTCTTACTTCATTTTCATAAAGTTCTGTTATTGTTTTAATAAATTTATTTCAAATAAGAGAAAAATGTTTTAAAGAAATAATAAAACATAATACCATTCTATGAGTAATATAATGCCATTCTATTAAATCATAATGGCATTCTGTTGCAACAAAATGCCATTCTATCACTAACATAATGCCATTTTGTTTTATTCTCTTCAAAAGATATTTTTATGGATTGAAAAGATGTTTAAATAAAAAGGCCTCAAAGATTAGTAAATCATCTTCAAGGCCTTTGTTTTATTTATTATAAAAAGATTATTTATTATTTCTTTTTATTTCTATGTGCTTGTGGTTCTGTGAGTTTTGTTAAACGTCTTGCAGCAAGCTCACGGCATTCAAATTCTGCATCTTCAAATGTCATTGGGAAAGGCGGTGTTTTTTGAGTGAAAGCACTTGCTCCATGCAAAGAACCTGTTATTCCTAATTCATGAGCAACCTTTAAGTAACGAATAGCATCTATTACAACACCTGCACTATTTGGTGAATCTATTACTGAAAGTCTTGCATCAAAACTAACAGGAGAACCACCAAATCCTTCAAGTTCTAAGTGGAATGTTGCTATTTTGTTGTCTTTGTAATAACGGATATAATCACTTGGACCAGCAAACAAGAATGTATCATCTGTTGGTATATGGCGAATATCGTTTTGGCAACGGATAACGTTTTCTTTACTTATCTTCTTTGATTTCAAACGGTTTTGGTTCATCATATTCAAGAAGTCAGTGTTGCCTCCAACGTTTTGTTGTATATGACATTTTACTTTGTGTCCTCTTGCGAATGCTAACTCTTGTAGCATTTGAGAAAGAATACTTGCTCCAAATTGGCTCTTCATATCATCTCCAATAAGAGGAAGGCCAGCGTCAATAAATTTTTGCTCCCATTTTGGGTCAGAAGCGATGAAAACAGGGATGCAATTAAGGAATGGTACGTGTGCATCTATCGCACATTGAGCATAAAACTTAACTGCCTCTTCGCTACCTACTGGCATATAGTCAATAAATATATCTGCCTTACTTTCTTTTAATACTTTAACTACATCAACCTCAGGAGTTTCTCTATCAACAACAAATGTTGTATCTTCTGGATATTTATCGTAGTTTAGCATATGTTCTGATATTCCGTCAAGTATATGACCTTTTTGAACAACTACTTTACTTTTTGGGAACTTATTTGGTTCTACAATATTGATTGTACAGTTTGGTTTAGCGTATATTGCTTTATCAAGTGTTTGTCCTACTTTTCTTTTATCTACATCAAAAGCAGCAACAACTTCTATATCTTGTGCTGTATAGCCACCAATATTGGGTGCCATCATACCGTCTGGTGTGTTTTGATTCTTTGGATTACCATAATATTCTAACCCTTGAATAAGTGATGATGCGCAGTTTCCAATACCTGCAATTGCAATTTTGATTTTTTCCATTTCTATACCTTTTTTATATATATTGTTTTTATTTATTTTATTATTTTTCTTATCTGTTGTATATCTGTTATTATATCATCAGCAAAAGGTGTTGCTATTGGATTATCTTTCCACCCATTACCTTTTAGCCATATTGTTGAACAACCTATTTGTTTTGCTGGTATAATATCTTTCTTGTAACTATCGCCAACAACAACGCTATCATAAGGTGATATATTCATCTTATCAAAAGCATACATTAAAAGTCTTTTATCTGGCTTACTTATTCCTACTTCTGCACTCTCAACTATTAAATCAAAATAATCTTTAATCTCAAAGTCTTTTAACACCTCATTTAAGTTGCCATAAAAATTGCTAACTAATCCTAATTTATATGTTTTTGCATAATAGTCTAATAATGGTTTAGTATCATTAGTATTTTTCTTTGCCAACAAATAACAACTCTGAGCAATTTGCTCTGTATGATTTGCTTGACTTTGCTCTAATATCTTATTATCTACAAGATATTTATATTGAAAATCAACCTTTATTAAAAGCGTATCTTTAAAATTGTGCATTGAATCTATCGTCTTTGTTGTTGCAATAGTTCTTTCGCCATATATATAAGCATTTCTTAAATCTTCGTCTTTAAGAAAGTCGTTATACTTCAAATGTTCCTTTGCAAAAATATGATACCAATGTGTTCCATTAGTGTCTAATGTTGCACCATAATCAAATATTATTGCTCTATCTTTATTATCTTTTATATTATCATTATTCATGCTTTCCAAATCTTTTTACCTTTATCATTCCTATTCCTATTATTATCCATGCAAGTTCACTAATCCTTAATACTATACCAGTAAATACTCCTAAATTTTTATTTAATCCTAAACTCATCAAAGCAAACGTTAAACCACCTTCCCTAATACCTACTTGCATCGGAAAAACAAACATAATATTTGCTAAAAGTGTTGTTTCTGCATTAATAATTATAGAATCCAAAATATCTATACCTACTCCTATTGAATACAAAATTACTAAAATTTCTAAACATGACACAATTCTACTCAAAGTTTCATAAAAAAGTCCTAAGAAAAATGAAGACCTATGATTGTTAAAAAGCTCTGTCATTTGAGTATCTATCTCAACAATATTATGCTTAAATTCTTCTGTCATTTTCTTTTTAACATAATTTCTTAAATATGGTATTTTTTCAAGAAACTTAAAGAATCCTACAACTATTCCATTCTTATATCCTTTAATAATAAAAGATATCGCAATCATACTTATGAATATAAATACAACACTTGTCCAATATATGAAGTGTGGAGCTTTGTTATAGAAGAAAATTATGAATAATAAAAAGCCTATTATCCAAAAAATGAAATGAGAAAGAATATGCATCATTGCGTAAGTTAAAACAGATGATGTTGCTTTCTTTACACCTAAATCTTTTTTTAATGCAAGTATTCTATAAGGCTCTCCTCCCAATGCCATAACAGGAGTAATATAATTTATTGCATAACCACTTATTGTTATTCTAAACATACGAAGAAAAGACACTTGCTTCCTTTCTTGTTTTGAATAAAAGGTTATGCTTCTCCATGATAGAGTATTTAGTGGATAAACAATTAAACGTGTTCCAATAACAAGAAGTATCGCCCAACCAACTTTTCTTAAATTCATAACTAAATCATGCCAACCAAGATTGTATAGCATAACTCCTATTATGATAACACCTAAAACAAAAAATAATATTTCAAATTGTCTCTTTTTCATCAATTAATGTTTATTCTGAATACTCTCCATTTTTAATCTTTTTCTCAAACTTCATAAATAGTCTTTCTTCAAAAACTATCAACCATGCAAGTATTTGATTCATTACAACTATATCAAAAACAAAATACAACCAAACCTTATGCAAAAACAAACTAATAAATAATGCAATTATTCGTATATTAAATTGAAGTATATTTGTTAATGGCATATATTTTCTATTTTTTTCTCTTATATCCATACGCAAATCATATGGTATCTTCATTCCAAAAGTAGATATCAATGTTTTAAAAAACTTTTGTAGGTTTGGCGAACATGCTTCTTGTGTTTTTGTATAGTTACGATAAAACCACATACATGTATATTTGAAAGGTGATTTCCAAAAAGACATCTCTTTTAAATCTTTTGTCAATGATTTGCTATTATCATGCTCACTTCCAACAACACCATTAACAAAAAACAAATGAACATTACGATAATAGTCCGCCATTGATGCTGCAAGTATATGGCTTAATCCTGCAAAAAAAGCAATAGCCCAAATACCAATAACTGATACTTGTCCATTATGCATAACTCTCAACGTTAAAACAAGATAAATTGTGATAAACCATATATCTCCTGCTAATCCATCAAGTATTCTCCCTAATCTCGTTTTATTATTAGTCATTCTTGCCAATTGTCCGTCTGCACTATCAAATGTATTAGCAAGAATAAGTAACAACATTCCTAATATATTAATCTTTATTCTCTCTGAATAAAACAATATTCCTGCGAATGTACCTATAAAGATACTTGCTATTGTTATCATATTAGGAGTTATTCTTAAAAACATTGCTATCTTTGCTATTCTATACCCTACCTTACGTGTAAAATGTATATCAAGCCATTCTTCCGTATCCATTGATTTTAAAGAAGAAGCAAATGTTTTTGTATTCTCTTTCTCTGTATTATTCTCTATCTTTTGTTCTTCTTGCATAATTATAAATTACATTTTTTTATAAATTGTTGTTTTATTGCCATTGATGCTTGTTTTCTACACAAACTAAATGAAGGAAAATCATTCATATCTATTATATACGTATCCCCTTTATCATCTACAATAACATCTCCTCCATATATATCTAAATCCAACACTTGCGCTGCCTTTATTGTTTGTTGTCTTAGTCGTTTTTCATCTAATTTATTCCTATTCGTTCCAACATTTACTTTGTTATGAAACTTATCTTCTGTTGGATAATAATAATAAAAGAAATCTTCACCTCTTACTCCATAAAACTTAATAACATCACCCTCAATATTCTTACTTATTATTGCTTTGTCTATACCTCTAAGACTATAATTTTTTATTACTTGCTTTGCTTTGTTTAAATCATTCACCTTAACAACATCAATTTCTTCTATCGTTTGAAAGTCGGCTCTTTTCAACCAAAAAGCATCTTGAAAAAGAGTTGATGTTTTATCAAAGAAATCTTCGTTTTTTGCAATTATTACTTCACTTTGAGGAATTTTTACATCGTTTTTTTGAAGCAACTTTGTTTGTATCTCTCTATAACAATTTCTGCAACTTTTTGTTGAATTTATTACAATACAACCTTCTTTCTCCCATTTTTCCAAACACTCAATAACTCTTGGATTTCTTGCCATTGAAATAACATATGGGCAATAGCCCTTTTCAAAATCTATATCTTTTTCATTCTTTATCCTAACATCATATCCATCTTTTTTCAACAAATCAACAACATCTTTTATTATCATAAAATCTTTATTCTCACTATTTGGAGAATATTCCGCAAAACGTGTTATTGCTAATATATGTTTATTATTGTTTTTTATCAAAGACTCTGCTTTTTTGATATCATCAATATGATCTATATCAATAACTTTTCCAAAAGAATATGCATAAACATTAAGATGATTTTCTACTAACATTCTTTGATAGTTTCTCATTCTTGAAATGTTTTCTTGTATTGCTTTTTCTACAAGACTAATACTATTTTTTCTAAAACAATATATTCCAGAAGAAACTCTATCTGTTGTTGGTGTCTTAATATCAGAAAAATTAGTTATTCTCAATCCTTCTTTTACTTCAATATATAAAGGTTTTTCATCATCAACAAATTCTGTTGTCCCCATAAGAGCATCAACATTTTTATGATTTTTAAAATAAGATATATATTCAGAAAATTCTCTTTCATTAAATATTGTATCCACTGTTGTTAAACAACATTCATCAAATGAACTATGAGAAACTATTTCATAAAAACTATGCAAAGATGATGGCGTGGATTTGACTATAAGATTAATCTTTACTCCATAATCCTTACTATTTAATAGATTTTGCAATTCTTGTGATTGCTGATTAATTATTATTGTTATGTTTTGTGCATAGTTATCCTTAAAGATTCTTATTAATCTCTCTATTAAATATTCATCATTCACTCTAACCAAAGGTTTAACACTTTTAAAACCTTCTTCTTTCAACCTACTTCCTTCTCCTGCTGCTATAATTGCATAATTCATACTTTTTCTCTTTCCTTTTTTTTCTCCTTATTTTTTAAAATGTAAATCTAAACCTTACTCTTATTCCCCATTTTGCTATATTTGGATGGTCTAAATACGTAAATCTCCTCACATAATCAACTCTTAAAACCTTAAATATATTATCTATTCCAACATTTGCTTCCAAATATGGGTCTTTTTCTAAATGATATGTTTTGTTTTCAATAAATGCCATAAGATTTGGATTATCTTTTGATGGTAAATTATCTTTTGATACTCCTCCCCATATTGCTTTAACTGCAAACACTTCTCTAAGTTTTAATTTCTTTATAAGTGGTATTCTATTAAATATATATCCATTAAAGTTATAATTAAACACTGCTTGTGCATAATAATCACTAACAAATTCAAAATAATTCATAAGGTTAAATGCCTCATCTTGATATGCCCAGTTTTGGTTGGCTTGATGAACAAAAAGCAATGGATATGCTGTTTTTCCAAATACTTTACCTCCCTCTAAATTTATATCTGCATAACCAAATGAAAGCACAAACCAACGTTTATACAAAGAAGCCTTAATCTTTTGAAACTCAAAATCAGAAGAAAGTATCTTTGGACAATAAGTATAATCAACAGTAAAGATTGGTGAAGTACTATTCATAGTAAGACGATATTTTTGTGTTTGAAAAAACTGTTCATTCTTTGCATAACGCAACTCTAAATTAATCGTTGCTGCTGTAAGTGGATTATAAATATGATTACCGTCCCAAGACTTAAAGGTTAGATTTGCCAAAGGTTCTTCTTGTAAATGTTCTACTCTTACTTTAAAACCTATCTGACTCATTGTTTCATATTGATACTCCGCATAAATCTTGCGATTCATTGTCATCATATCAAGATTACCTCTATTGAAGGAAAGAAAAAATCTATCATAAGTTCCCATTTCAAGTTTTTGCCCTGGTATATCTGTATTCTTTTCATATCCAACAGTTAAAAGATTCATTGGAAACTCCCATTGATGATAAAGTTTATCAGCAAAACTATACATTATTTCTGTTTGATATTTCCATCTTTCATCTTTTGTTCCATAAGCAACAAAACCATTTAAGAAAAGATGCTTATTGAATTTCACATTAGTTTTTCCACCAACTCTTAAACGTACTCCTTCAACATTATTCCAAGATACTGTGTTTTCAAGTGGGCCATAATCAATCTTTCCCATCTCTACATATCCTGAAACAAAAGCCATAAGAGTATTCATTAATATTTTATATGTCGTTAAACTATTTAATGATGTTGTTATGTTATATGTTTTCTTTTCACTTTCAGTAAGTGGTTCAATACGATTTTCTTCCCAATAAGTATTTGTTCGCTTATTGTACCCAGAAACCATCTCCGTTATATCATTATTATTATAAAAATCATTACTTAACGGTTTATTAAATTCATAACCAGCATAAGCAGAGACTTTTTTACCATGCATCTTTGCTCCATACATACTACAATCTGCCAATATCTTATCTTCCGTTAAACAAAGTTTGCCATTTATATAATCAAACTCTTGATATGCAGCAAAATCCTTAACAAAATTAATATTAACTTTCTTTGGAAATGTCATATATATTTTTCTTACTGCATAATTCGTATCTTTACTTACCCATATCTTACCACTAAATCCAATATCTTGCAAATTTGCTGGATTAAATGAAAGAACAATACAACTATCTTCTTTATATTTTACGGTATCTGTTAAAAAGAACTGATAGAATCGTGTTGCAAATGGTGCAAGAGGAGAAACAACATCATTAGAAAGTACTCGTATTGAATTATCATAAATATTTATTTCACCAAAAATATCTTTCATCATAAAATCCATTGTTTGTGGCTCTATGAATTTGCTTATCTCTATATCTTTTTGTGCAACAAGCATAGTTTTATTGCATTCAGGTGCCTTACGATAATGGTTTTCATAAAGTTTCTCCATAAAATATACAGGCAAATACTTTCTTCCATTCAATTCTGATACTTGAATATTATCAAAAAGAAAACCAAATCTTTTATACGCTGGCTTATTTTTCAAACTATCATTAACATCAAGCAAAGAAAGTTCTATCTTTTCATGCTTACGGTATTGATAATAATCATTATTCGTTATATTATTAAAATCTTTCTTATCTTGAACCTTCATCATAAGTTCAACAGCAGGATTGTTTTTCCTATGATATTTTTCTTTCTTAGCAACAACATTTGCTTCTTGAAGTGTTACTGCTTCTTGCTTTAATTCAACATTAATTATTTGTGTAGTATGCTGTTTAACTTTCTTTTTAACTGTTTTATATCCAACAAATTGAAATATTATTGTGTCAAAATGTTGAGGACTCGTTAATGAATATACTCCTTTATCATCAGAAATTGTTCCCAAGAATGAAGAAGAACGACTATTTGTTGTAATATTAACATAAGGCATCTTCTCTCCCGTCTTAGCATCTATAATACTACCTTTTATTGTAGTGTTTTGAGAATAAGCACTTACGCCAATAAATGATAATATTAATATTAAATATATTTTTATTTTCAACTCCATATCTATTCACATCTAAAAAACGAGCAAAGATACATAAAACTTTTGAAACAAAAATAGTTTTTTGGGTTTTATTTCTATCTTTCTCTTCTTCCTTAATATAATAAAATGAAAATCAAGTTCATTTTGTTTATCATATATTTTGCAAAAATAAGTGTTTTTAACTTAATAATCATATATTTTTTTATTTTTTATCACCATTTTTATAATTTATTTTGCTAAAAAAGAGGAATATACCAATAAAAAAGAAATTTATCATAATTTAAAGAAAACCTACTAAAATAGTTTTTTATTTTATTGAAATATATTCAAGAAATAATAAAATAATTCTTCATTTTATTGAAATAGAATCAAAAGATAATAAAATAGTTCTTTATTCTATTTTTGCAAGTTATTTTTTTGGTAAAATCTGTTATTTCTTTGTTCTATCTGTTTTTTAGAAAAGAATAGTTTTGGCTTAATTGTTTCCAAAAAGTTTTTTTCTTGCTCATCTCTTTCGTTTTCATTGCATGCCAAAATTCCACTTGGCACAAGATTTTTATTATCATCAACACAAGCAAACTCAAAAAAACCATTCTCATTATATAATAAGGTATAACCATCAAGCGTTTCGCCCCACGATATTCTTTCATCACCTCTAAGAATAAAAGTAAGCATTTTACCATTTGGTTGTTGTATTGTTATTGGTCTGCTATCTGCTGGCACAAAAGTATGAGATACACTATGGACATTTAGTGCATTTACTATCATTAAAGGCACTATTGCCATTAAAATAAAAAACATCAGTATTCTTCCATGTATTTTCATAGTCTTATTAGTCTATAAAATGATTTTTCCAATAAGGAAACGCATCTGCCATTTCTCCTGAATAATAAAAGTCAAATCCTATTGCACCAAAAGTATAAACCTTATCAGCAACTGTTATATGAGAACCTCCACATTCTGGATTTGCACTTGGGTGGCTTTGCGAAAAACCAACATTAAAAAGAGTGAAAAGAATTTCTGGACGATTGGATATATCATAACCGCTTCTTTTCCATTGGTTTCTTGTTTGATGAATTATGCAACCAGTATATATGTATGAATAAAGATGATTATGATAATCTACCAATCTTTTTATTCTTGATGAATCTCCACCTCCACTTCTATAATCAAGAATATGAGCATATTTATCTCCCATATAAAATGGTGAAGATGTGTTTTTAAGATTTTGTTCAACTGCTTGTGCAGTAAAATCTTTTATTCCATTAACACCAAAAGAGAACTGACTTTGAACACTAAGCACTTTAACTGGTCCAAGATATTTCTTATACATCTCTCTTTTACTATTAAATAATCTTATCTGCTCTCCCACCAAGCAACCAACAATAAGTCGTGGCTCAACTCCTGTTATCTTTGCTGCACTATCTATTAAGGCTCTATCTTTTAGTATTGCTTGTTTCAACGCTTCCCACTCTGGTGCATTCATCCAAACAATTGCATTTTTATTGTTATTACTTGCATTACTATTACCAAATATCTCTTTACCTTTATTATATAATGAAGTATATTCTTGGTTATCTTTCATATAAAGTTCACATGCCGCTATCATTTGTGTAAGCAATCTATCATCTTTTGAATTATGCAAACCACTAAGAATAAGGTCTGCATTTTTTGGATACAACTTGCTTAGCGTTATTAGTTTCAAATAATTATCTATAACAAAATGATTTTCTTCTTTTGTATTCTTTACTTGTTTTATACTTGAAACAGAAGCCAAGTATCTATTGTTTTTATCAACTAATCCCCTATTGTTTGTTAATCCTAAACTATATATTGCCCATGCTGAAAATACTCCAAACCCAAAAATGGCAAATCCATAAATAAAAACCTTTCTTATTATTCTCATAGGTTTTGTTTGGAAAAACTTCTTTATCCCCATATCTTTACAATATTTTATTCTATTATCTCTTTATCTAAATCGTCTATTTGTTTTGCTTGTTCTATATGAAAGTCGCCTATTCTTGTTCTACGAAGAGAAGAAAGATATGCCCCACTATTTAGTCTTAGTCCAAAATCTCTTGCCAATGAACGTATATATGTTCCTTTACTACAAACTACTCTAAACTTTACTTCCGGCATAGTTATTTCTGTTATCTCAAATTCTTTTATTTCTATTGTTTTCTTTTTAATCTCTACTTCATTTTCTTCTCTTGCATATTCATAAGCACGTTTGCCATCTATTTTTATTGCAGAATAAACTGGTGGAACTTGTTCTTGTATGCCAACAAAAGAAGAAGCTGTCTTATAAATCAAATCTTCCGTAATATGATTTGTTGGATAAGTGTTATCAACTTCATGTTCCTTATCAAAACTCTTTGTTGTTGCTCCAAGACAGAATGAACCTATATATTCTTTATCAAAATCTTGAAACTCTTGTATTTTTTTAGTGTAATGTCCTATACAAATAATAAGAAGCCCCGTAGCAAGAGGGTCCAACGTCCCTGCATGTCCTATCTTAAACTTCTTTTCTTTCGTTAAGTTTCTTATCTTATATTTTATTTTGTTTACTACTTGGAAAGATGTCCAAGTATAAGGCTTATCTATCAAAAGAAAACAACCTTCTTTTAAATCTATCATAAATTACTATTGTTTATGAAATAGAAAGACTAACACCACAAAGCATAAGAATAATAATAACTGCTCCTGCAACTATTCTATAATATCCAAAAGCCTTAAATCCATATTTAGTAAGAAATGCTATGAAGAATTTTATTGCTAATATTGCAACAACAAATGCTACAACATTACCAAGAATAAGGGTATTGATATTATCCGTTAAAAGAGTTTTATTATCCATAAATATTTTTAGTAATTTATATCCACTTGCGGCTGCCATTGTTGGTACTGCAAGGAAGAAAGAAAACTCTGCTGCTGTTTTACGATTAAGTTTTTGACTCATACCTCCAACTATCGTTGCCATACTACGACTAACTCCTGGTATCATTGCAATACATTGACAAAAGCCTATAATAAAACTTTTCTTATATGTTATTGTTTGGTCATCAGCAGGTTTATTGAATATCTTATCTACAAACAACATAAACACTCCTCCTATAACAAGCATAATAGCAACAACAAGTGGGCTTTCCAATAAAGCATCTATGTAATCACTACAAAGAAATCCTATCACTGCTGCTGGAATGAATGCCGTCAATAGTTTCCAATAAAAACTCCATGATTGAAGAAATCTTTTCCAATAAATAACTATTACTGAAAGAATAGCACCAAATTGAATACAAACAGTGAACATCTTTACAAATTCATCACTCTTTATTCCCATTATTCCTTGTGCCAATATCATATGTCCTGTTGAAGAAACTGGTAAAAACTCTGTTAGGCCTTCAACAATAGATATTATTATCGTTTGAATTAAATTCATAAAATATTATTATTCTTTGTTTGTTTTATCTTTTTTTGCTTTCTTCATAATAGCATAAACCTCTATAATAAGTCCTGCCACTATTAAAATTGGTGCAATAACTAATCTTCTTGTATCAAACAAACTATAATTAAATTCATTTGGGTTATCACTTCCTCCACCTATTAATAATATATATCCTATTGCTAAAACTACAACTCCTATTATCATCCACAAATAATTCTCTTTTTCAAAAGCAAATTGAAATTGTGGTTTTTTTTCTATTATTGACCCTTTATTAGAAAATGGTTTAGTTGCTTTTTTTTGTGTTTGCATTTCTTTTATTCGTTTTTAATTATATAATTTATAATTTTTTAAATTCATATTTCTTATAACTGCTATATATGAGAAGACAAACGAAAGGACTATTCCTAAAACAATTATCCCCAAAGCTAAGATTACATAAAAATCATAGAATGGAGAAAAATCTAATCCTCTCAAAAGTGTGTATATCCAAAACATAACTCCTGCTACAAACACATCTGCAAGTATTCCTCCAAACAATCCTAAAAATAAACCCTTTTGCAAGAATGGTCTTCTTATATATGAAGGATTTGCTCCAACAAGAAGCATACTCCTTATTAATAATTTCTTTGATGATATTGTAAGACTTATTGTATGATTTATTAATGTCATTGAGATGAATAACAGACAAAGAAGAAAAACTAAAACAAATGCACTCACATCATATATTTCTCCATTAATATCATTAATAAGGTCGTCTCTATAATCCACAAAATCAACTGTTGGTTTGCTTTCCATTGTATTAATAAATCCTTTTATCTGCCTAACATTAAGACTTTCCCCTTTCAAATGCACTTCTATCGATGCTTGATATGGATTATAACCATCTAAAACATCAAGATGACTTGCCCCCATAACCTTATCCATCATTTGTGCTGCCATATCCGAAGATATATATCTTGAAGACTTAACTATTGGATTATTATTAATATCTGTTTGTAAAAGAGCAGCATCTTGTGGTGTTGCCTCATTTGTCATATAAACCGTAAATGATACTTCTTCTTTTATTTGATTTGAAAGATAATAAGCATGAAAAGAGAATAAAACAATAAAGGCTACCATAAATAATACCAAACTAATACTCAATATTGTTGAAAAATTAGCAGTCCAAAGTCTTCTCTTATTTTGTTTTATATTATCTTTTTCCATTTCTTAAAAAATCAATAAAATTCATACACTATATTATTAACTTGCAAAGGTATAAAATATTTATTAAACGAATGTGAAAAAAGATATTTTTTTTAAAACTTATCTTACTAAAAAGATTTGCATTAATTATGTTTGTTTAAGTAACTATTAAGGACTATTTTTATGGAATGAAGATATAGTAAAATAGTTCTTGATTCTACTAAAATAGAATCAAAAGATAATAAAATAGAATCAAGAACTATTTTTTTAGAATAGCGATTCATTTTGTTGTTATTAGAAAATAATATCATCCCTTAATATTAATTTCATATATAAAGAAGCAAGTAAACAATAGATTATATTAAAATAAAACAGCATAAAAATATAAATCTGTTTCTATGCTGTTTCTTGTAAAATATTACATTATAATTATATCAGCCCAAACAGCGGACAGAGGCGACAATATCAAGCCCTAACAGAGCGGTATATTGTCTTTGAGCTTCATCGAAATAGGCGTTGAACTCGGATTGTTGCTGGCTTGTAAAACTAAATTTAATAGGTTCAGAGCCTTGCAGCATTTTGTAAAGTTCGTGAAACTGATTGCCGTAATGTTGAAAATGATAGTCAAGCGTTCCGCTTTCACTGTCGGCAAAGACATCGAGCTACTCCAAGTGCACATTCATATAGTAGAAAATAAAGCGGATAAACAGACCGTTTTCAGCATCAGGGATGATACTTTGAATTTGGCAAGGTGTACCCGACAAAAGAGCCAGAAAATGAGGTTTTTCCAACTATACAAATTCACTGTCTTTGCGACGATTGTATGAGATTGTTTCGTGGTAAAATACCTTGCGGAAAACAGTCCAAAAAATTACCATGGTCGGATTTGAACGTGTTGGCAAGCGTGTCGCCTCCGGTTCAAACATCAAGCCAACGCCTTGGTTATAGTCAAGAACTTGGTAAACTCCAGTTGCAGTGCTGTTGGCTGGTATGAACAGAGTTTTCAGAGATAGTTATTGCAACGGCTAACACCTGGATTTTTATTATTTACGACATATTCAGCTTGTTTGTAGTTGTATTCTTCGTATTTATATCCTTTAATCAATAAGTCTATCCTTGGTACATAGAATAAAATGTTATTAAAATAGAGTAGGCTCATTTTTAGCATTATTAATTTTAAATTTTATTGGTCTCCCTTTTATCTCTTCTATATCATCTCTCTTTCGTAATTGACTCCTTAATTTTGCCTCTGTAATTGACAAATTTAGTTTACTAATTATTTCTTTTGTGGAGTAAAAACCTTCTTTCAATAACTTTATAATTCTATTTTCAATATTATCCCCCTCAGTCATAGGTTCTGACACTAACGATGTGAGTTCTGATTCTATAATTAAATTACCATTCATATCTACAGGCTTTGCTCCCTTTTCTATCAGAAGGTTATTTGCGTTTTTTTCTCCAACATTTGGATTTCGTACATAGATAGTTCTACCCTTACTTAATCCAGCAAGTACACCGGACCATGTTCCTCCTTTATTATCAGATTGTGCCACATATATCTCTTTTGCCAAACCATAAATTATAGAATTTCTTGCCATAGCCAATTTTACACTCCAAGGAGATCTTGGATGAAATGTACTTAAGATAAGTACATCTCCTTGGTTGATTTGTCTATAATACTGCTTCATTCCACTTGAAAACGTATTAATGCCCTGAGGAAGGACTATTATACTCTGTCCTTTTACCGCTAAAGTTGAATCTAACGCCTGTTTATCAATACCTTTTGCAAATCCACTTACAACTACTTTAAATTCTTTTGAACATTTTTTTGCCACATCATCTGTAAACCTCAATGAACTATCTTCCGCTTTGCGAGAACCGACAATGGCTATAGACTTTTCTTGCAATAGTTGTTTATTACCTTTGATAAACAGCACAATTGGTGCATTATATTTAAGATTGATTTTCAAAGTTAGGGAGTAATCTTTTGAGATAATTGGAATAATTTCATATCCTTGGTTCAATAAATCTTCTACCAAAAAAGCATTTTGCGACAATTGAGCTTTTGTTTCTTTAAAAAGCGACAATTCGTCTTGTGTTAATATCAACTCATTCCAAAGATTTTCATTTTCAAATAAATCTATGATGTTATGATTTCGATTGAAACAATTTACGAATAATTCATTTTTGCGTTTTGTCCATATCTTTGGCATTAATGACAACGTTACCCAATAAGTTAATTCTTGCTGATTCATGATAATTCTCCTCCTATTGTTTTGGCTATAACGAGAGGTGCAATTATTATAGCACCTTTTGATGTTAATAATTTTCCGATTTCTTTAATTGTTGCTCCGCTATCAAAAATATCATCAACAAGAATGACTTTTTTGTTTGCAACAATTTTAGAATCAATATTAAATGCATTCACTATATTATCTCTTTTGCTATAAGCATTTTGAAATATTTTTTGTTCTGTAGTCTCTCTTGTTTTGCAAAGACTGTGAGAAATAGGCACTTTAATTACTGACGATATTTTTTCAGCAAAGTTTCTTACAAGATCACCTGAATGTGTAGGTGGTACATATAAGATTAAATCAAAACGCTTAT
Source organism: Bacteroidales bacterium (assembly GCA_022482545.1). GTDB lineage: Bacteria > Bacteroidota > Bacteroidia > Bacteroidales > P3 > Scybalousia_A. Next base: position 197,740 of record JAKVOZ010000002.1, on the reverse strand, counting down.
TTTTGAATGTTTTGTAATAGGCTTTCAGTGTGAGTTTTAGAAGATAATCAGGGAAATCACCGCCATTCTCATATTTACAACGATGTAATGTCGCTCCAATAGTTGATTGTCCATAATATGATGCAGCTACCCCATTTGCCATATTTCCTAATTGGACCTCCAAGATTGGGAAATATGATTCTCTAAATTCTCGTAGCTTATCTTGTAATGTTTCATTGATTGATATTTTATATGATGTTAGATTAGTATTGTCGCAATTTGTATACACTTCGGTCGTTTCGTCATCTAAAAACTTGCATAAATACTGCATCCTTGGTTTTATTGTATAAATATAATCAACCATTGCATCTAAATCTTTCAATTTTGCTTGTCGTAATTTCTCAAATACTTCCGTATTAAGTTCCTTTGCTCCAAACTGATATTCGTATTTTTTACTCTTTCCATAAAAAACTTCCTTTATGATTCCTTGATCTATTAAATCGGCTTTGATAACACGAATTTGTGTTTGTTTCAAATTTGCACGTTTCATTATATCTCTTTCGCCTAATGGTTCTTGTTTTACTTCATTAATTACCTTTTGGTATTTCTTTACGTCAGGTCGGCCTCCATCAATAAATGATTTTGGAAGTTTATAATCCTCATACACTCCATCATTATCTTTACTTTCGTTAAAGAATAAGATAATGTCAGTTGGTTTTCCATCACGACCAGCACGTCCTATTTCCTGATAATAATGAATTGGAGATGCGGGAATTTGTGTGTGTATAATAAAACGAATATCGGCTTTGTCAATTCCCATTCCTAACGCATTTGTGGAAACAACACATTTCCAACGGTTTTGCATTAATCCGTTTTCAATATCTTTTCGTGTCTCAACATCAAATCCGGCATTGTATCCAACAGCATTAACCCCTACAAAATCTAACCATTTTGCGTAAACTTCAGTATCAACTCGTGTTCCTGCGTAAATTAATCCTGTCCCATTAATGTTATTCAAATTCTTAGCTAACCACAACATTTTCTCGTCTTCGGAATTTACTTTTATTACATATAAGTTAAAATTTCTTCTTGTCAGATTTCCTCGAATTGTGATGAGATTTCCTCCAATTTGCTTTTCAATATCTTCTTGAACACGTTTTGTTGCTGTTGCGGTCGTCGCTAATATTGGGAAATGTTGTGGCAATAGACGTACTAAGTTAATAATTCGTCGAAAAGCTGGACGAAAATCATGTCCCCATGTAGAAATAGTATGTGCTTCATCTATAACAACCATAGATAAATTCATTTTACGAGTCGCATCAATCCATTCTTGGTTTTCTTGACGTTCTGGTGCAATGTATAAAATTTTGATTTTTCCATCAATCGCATTTTGAATGGTTTGAGAATTAATCTCATTAGTTTGTTCCGAATTAATAAATGCGGCAGAAATTCCTTTCGATAACAGATTTTTAACTTGATCCCGCATTAAGGCAATTAATGGAGAAAATATAACGGTAACACCAGAAAACTGTGTTGCTGGAAATTGATAACATAGAGATTTCCCAAAGCCGGTTCTTTGTATCATCAGAATTCGTTTTCCGTTAAGGATTTTGTCAATTGCCTGCCATTGTTCGTCATAGAAATGTTCAATAGCAAATACTGATTTTAATTTTATTTCTGCCTCTTGTTTTGTCATATTCTTTGTAAAATTTTCACGCTACAAAGTTACTATTTTTTAGTGATACAATCGAACTTATTTACAAATTAATTTCAATTAGTTAGTGCGTCCCAACATTGTGCTAACCATGTAAATATCCGTGCCACTCAATAACTGTAATTTGACATAGGTGTGACGAAAACAATGGAATGTAATTTGTAGGTTATGTCTGCGAATTGTATCCAACGTTTCAGAAGTATAGAAAACAACGAAGGGGCTGGCAAATATCCAAAAACAAGTTGTTCGAATTTGTGAGGTTCACTACAAGGTTGGTATGATTATTTGCTAATTGGTATATATTCAACGCCTTTGGTTTTCTGTTGCGTAAAGTTGGGATTGATTTGTTCACCGTCTTTCTGCACTCCCTACCATTTGATTTTTTGAATGACACAATGGAGTAATCCTGTTAGGACTAAAATAGGACAGCACGTTTCATCAGAGTGGTGAAAAGGTAGTTAAGTTCTTCAACAGTTAATTGTTCGTGGCGACTTTCTTATTCCTGAATACCTTTGATTTTGGCGGAAATATCAATCATCAAATAACCGTCAATAAAGGCTTGTTTGGAACCTGCTTTGAATATACTGAAATAGGTGCGGCTGTTTTTGTGTCACTATGCCGAATTTGTTTCCGCCACAATTGGTAAGTAAGCAAGTATCGGCGAAAAACCTCAGCAAGTCTACCGTTGATTTGAGTGAATGTTATGGTTTTGCCATTTATGAAAAGTTTAAGCAATCCATATACTCTATTCCAATTATCAATGATTGATTGCTAACTGTTGCGGTGACGTTCTGTGGCTATTTTCTTGAAGTATTCTATAAAATCGCATTACAAACACTAGTTTTACTCGGCTTCGGTATCGCTATACAAATCGAAATTATCATATTCACATTGGCGAAGTTTGTGCACGCCATCGGCATAGATACTGTCTTCTTGATCGGCTTCGCTTTTGCTTTGAATTATACCATTATCTCTTATTTTGGTTTGAAAGTCTTGTTATCGACAGTGATATTGACAGTACTGTATTTATCACAAATGGGGGTTGTCATAATCCTATTCAAGATTAAATTACTATACTACGGTTGTTGCCTAATTTGGACACAGGATAACTTTCAGCTATAAGAATAGCGATTCATTTTGTTGTTATTAGAAAATAATATCATCCCTTAATATTAATTTCATATATAAAGAAGCACGTAAACAATAAATTATATTAAAATATTACATTATCGTTAATATTTATATGTGTTTATTTTATTTAATTTTTCTTCTGCATCTTGTCGTGTTAAGTTTTTTGTTACTTTATTTGATAATTTTTCCGGTTTGTTTGTTGATACACCTTCACACGTTCTACTTATTCTCACTGTCTCCGTTTTTCTAAGAAAATTATTTGAATATTTTTCATAAATCATATTTGAATTGACTGTCAATAAATGATAAGTATCATTTTCTTTAACATAACGAGTATCTGAATAATAATCAAGTACTCTATATTTTGGAATAATTTTATTTTTTGTATTAGGAACTTCTTGTGGTTTTAATCTGACGTCCAAATATCTTTCAATAGCATAATCTTTTTTATTTATATATAATGTTATTTTTTCAATTTCTGCATTACTAGTATCTTCTATAATATATTGGTTATTATCTTGCGATACCAACTTATATGGAAGTTGTTTATAGAAACTATCATAATTTCCTTTACATTTTGTTTTATAAAAACTATATATATTCCATACTATATCAAAACCCACAGGATATTTTACTCTTGATTTTGTTTTATAATTATTACCTGAATAACTATAACATTTAATTTTTTTGCTAACATTTGATGGATATTTCCAAACAACATTATTGTCAATTAATCTTTCAACTCCATTATCTTTAGATGAATACGCAATAATAACATTTTGTTTTTGATACTTATCATAAAATGAATAATTTTTTTCAATATTTTCTATAACTTTATTCATTATTTCATAAGTATTTTGTGCAAATATTGTTGGTGTTATTGTTATAGCACAAATTAAAACAATTAATCTTTTAATTTTTTTCATACTATTTTTTATTTAATGTTATTATGTTTAATTTTAGCAAAGGTATTAAAAACATCTGGAATAACAAAATGTTTTTATAATAAAAAAACAAAAATTATATATATAAATCCACACATTAACAAATACTTATACGTTTGAAAATTATATATAAATAATCATTTTCTAAGAAATTATTCATAAAAAAAATAGAGGCAATTATTTATTCTCGCCTCTATTTTGTTTAATTGATTAATTATTAATCAACAATCTTTATTTTACTTCTTCAAAATCTGCATCTGTAACTTCTCCATCATCTTTCTTGTCGTTAGAGTTAGAGTTGCTATTTGATGAAGTATTATTATTGTTTGCTTGATTTGTTTCTTGTCCTGCATTGTTTGCTCCTGCATTCTTATACATATCTTGACTTGCTGCTTGGAAAACTGTGTTTAGTTTTTCACTTGCTCTATCAATACCTGCGATATCTTTCTTTGCATGCGCATCTTTCAAATCTTTCAAAGCACTTTCAATCTCACCTTTTTTATCTTGTGGCAATTTGTCGCCATTTTCTTTCAAGGCTGTCTCTGTTTGGAAGATTAAAGTATCAGCAGCATTTATCTTATCTGTTTCTTCTTTCATCTTCTTGTCAGCATCTGCATTTGCTTCTGCTTCTGCCTTCATCTTCTTTATCTCTTCTTCTGTCAAACCTGATGATGCCTCAATACGAATGCTTTGTTGTTTGCCAGTTGCTTTATCCTGAGCAGAAACATTCAATATACCATTTGCATCAATATCAAATGTAACCTCAATTTGTGGCACACCTCTTCTTGCTGGTGGTATATTATCCAAATTGAATCTTCCTATACTCTTATTATCTTTTGCCATTGGTCTTTCACCTTGAAGAACGTTTATCTCCACACTTGGTTGATTATCTTGTGCTGTTGAGAATATTTGACTCTTCTTTGTTGGTATTGTAGTGTTGGCATCTATAAGTTTTGTCATAACGCCACCCAATGTTTCTATTCCTAATGAAAGTGGAGTAACATCAAGCAAAAGTACATCTTTTACTTCTCCTGTTAGTACACCTCCTTGAATTGCTGCACCTATTGCTACAACCTCATCTGGATTAACGCTTCTGTTTGGAGTCTTACCAAAGAAATCTTGAACAAGTTGTTGAACTGCTGGTATTCTTGTACTTCCTCCGACAAGGATTACTTCATCTATCTTACTCTTATCATAATTTGCGTCTGCCAATGCTTTCTTACATGGCTCTAAGCATCTTTTAATTAAATCATCACAAAGTTGTTCAAACTTGCTTCTTGTCAATGTTCTAACAAGATGTTGTGGCACACCATCAATTGGCATAATGTATGGTAGATTTATTTCTGTTTGAGTAGAAGAAGAAAGTTCTATCTTTGCTTTCTCGGCTGCCTCTTTCAAACGTTGAAGTGCCATTGGGTCTTTTCTTAAATCTACGTTTGAAAAATCTTTCATAAATTCTTCTGCCAACCAATCTATTATTCTTCTATCAAAATCATCTCCTCCTAAATGAGTATCTCCATTAGTAGATTTTACTTCAAAAACTCCATCTCCAAGTTCCAAAATAGATATATCAAACGTTCCACCTCCAAGGTCAAATACTGCAATATGAGAATCACTATTCTTTTTATCCAAACCATAAGCAAGAGCAGCTGCTGTTGGTTCATTGATTATTCTTCTTACTTTCAATCCTGCTATTTCACCTGCTTCTTTTGTACTTTGACGTTGAGAATCATTAAAATATGCAGGTACTGTTATTACTGCCTCACTTACTATTTGCCCAAGATAATCTTCTGCTGTCTTTTTCATCTTTTGAAGAATGATAGCAGATATTTCTTGTGGAGTATAAAGTCTTCCATCAATATCTACTCTTGGTGTGTTATTATCTCCGCGAACAACCTTATAAGGCATATGAACTAATTCGTTTTGAATTGAATCATAACTGTTGCCCATAAATCTCTTTATTGAATAAACAGTATTCTTTGGATTTGTTATTGCTTGTCTTTTTGCAGGATTTCCAACTTTACGTTCTCCATCTTTTACAAATCCAACAACAGATGGTGTTGTTCTGTTTCCTTCACTATTAGGTATTACTACTGTTTCATTACCTTCCATTACAGCAACACAACTATTCGTTGTACCTAAATCTATTCCTATTATCTTTCCCATAGTTTTATGTTTTTTTATTATTAATTACTAAGTTATTTTTATTATCCAAATTGTTTTGTTCAATTAAGACACTAACGTATAATCAATTTTTATACCAAAAACATCATTATGACATTTTGTCAGAAAAAGATAATATTATTTCTTTATTATTTGTTTTAAAGTTTCTTTTGCCTTGTGTTGGTCTATTATTTGAGCCTTACTCTTACTCTTATTAACAATATAAACTCCAAGAAAGACAGAAAGACAGGCAATTAACTTATATATTGTAAAAATATCCATTCCAATAATTATTGCTACTGTTGTTGTAACAATAGGTTGAATATAATTATACATTGAAAGTGTTGTCGGTCTTAAACGGTTCTGCCCTATTGGTATTAAAAGATACGTAAGAAAAGTAGCAACTAAAACGACATAAAGAATTTTTAGATAAGTCATTGTTGAAAGAGTGTCGTATGGAACAGCCTTAACGTGAGAATATGTTATTGGAAGAACTGCTATTGTGCCTATCAAAAACATCCATTTCATTATTGTTATTGGGTGATTGCGCTTTATGAGTTTTTGGAACATTGTCAAATACAAAGCATATGATATTCCACTAACAAAACAAAATATGATACCAATAGCAGATGCATTATTTGTTTTTATTGAAGAAGATGATGAAGTGAGGATTAACAACAACGCTCCGCCAAGACCAAAACATACACCTATAAACTTCTTAAATGTTATTGGCTCTTTGATAAATATTGAAGCAAAAATCATTGTTAATACTGGTGTTAAAGATACTATAATGGAAGCATTAACAGGTGTTGTACTATTTAGCCCTACAACAAAAAGCATTTGATTACATATAACGCCAAAGATAGATGCCAAGCACAACAAAAGAACATCTTTCTTGCTTGCTTTTGGTGTTTTAAATATCAATGACGCCAACCAAAAGACAGCACAAGAACCTATAAATCTAAAATAAGTAAGAGCATAAGCATCTATATGGTCTTCACTTAACAATGATTTTGTTAATGGATTATTTAGTCCAAAGATAAGATTGGTTGCCAATATGGCTATATGTCCTTTGCTTTTTTCTGTCATTATTTTTGCTTTTAGTTTTATAAAAGAATTATATCTTATTTTTCATTAATAAGATATTGTGCCGTTATACGACTCTTTTGTTCTATAATTATTTTTCTTTTCCCCACAACTTCTTTTATTGCTTGCTGAGTATAATGTCTTATCGTTATTAACTGCAATCCATTATTATACCTTACCATAAACTCATTCTGTAAGTCTTGCATCAATTCCTTAAATATATTGTCATTCCTATCAAAACACAAAGAAAATGATATGGCTGAATTTTGCATTATATTAACTTTTATCTTATGCTTAAATAATATTGAATAAATTAATGATAGATTTTTTTCATCAATAAAAGACATATCCTTAGGACTTATACTTAACAATGTTTGATTATCTTTAAAAATAAAGTTAGCAACAATTGGTTTTATCGCTTTATCCTTACAAATAAGAGAGCCTTCATTGTCTGGATTGAGAAAAGATTTAATATATAAAGGTATATTGGCATTCTCTAAAGGTTTTATTGTTTTTGGATGAATAATACTTGCTCCATAATAAGACAACTCTATTGCTTCAGAATATGGTATTTGAAGTATTTTTGTTGAGTTTGGCATTCTTTTTGGGTCGCAATTTAATAACCCTTCAACATCCTTCCATATAGTCATCTGCCTTGCATTCAAACAATATGCTATTATTGATGCTGAATAATCTGAACCTTCTCTACCAAGCGTAGTTGCAAGGTTTTCTATTGTGCCTCCAACAAAGCCTTGCGTTATAATAATTGATGTTTGGTCAAATAGTGGTAAAATATTTTCATTGGTTTTCTTCTTTGTCTCTTCCCATAAAACATTAGCGCTACGATAATTGTTATCTGTCTTAACAAAAGATGATGATTGAACAAGTTTGTTTTTCAATCCAGCATAATTAAGAAATGATGAGACAATGTATGTAGAAATCCTTTCACCATAAGAAACAACACTATCATAAAGAAAATCATAATTGTCATTATCTATGCTATTTATCTTATTCCTTAAATCAATAAACAAGCCATCTATATGTCGCAAATAAATATCTGAATTTTCATAAAACAACTCCTTAATTATTCCCTTATGATAATCATATAAATCTTTGAATTGTTCTTCATTAAAAGATTTTTCTTTATACCAAAGATTAACAATATTTTCTAATTTATTTGTTGTCTTTCCCATTGCAGAAATAACAACAACTCGCTTATTGTTTGTCTTTTGCAAAATAGAAAAAACATTCTTTACGGCAGATGCACTATTAACTGATGCTCCACCAAATTTTTCTACATATATCTCCATAGTCTATTAGTCAAAAATTTTGTGCAAAGATAATAAAAAACATACAACAAACATTTTTTAACTATCTTCTTATTTCACTAAAATAGTTATTTATTCCGCTAAAATGGATTAAAGAGATAGCAAAATAGGATAAAGAACATTATTAGAGGAATTTGAACATTTATCCGTAACAATATTTTTTATTTCTGATTATCAAAATATTATCAGTACAAAAAGAATTTTAATTAAAAAAAGCCTTGACAAGCCTTCCTTTATTTTGTATCTTTGTAAGTTTTTAAATAATTAGCATATATAATATATCACACAAACATTATGAAATTATCCCAATTCAAATACAATTTGCCAAAAGAATTAATTGCAGAGTTTCCTTCAAAAGAAAGAGATGAAGCAAAGTTAATGGTTATTAACCGTAAAGAAAAAACTATTGAACACAAAACATTCAAAGATGTAATAAATTATTTTGATGAAAAAGACCTTTTTGTTATGAATGATACAAAAGTTTTTCCTGCTCGTATTGTTGGCACAAAAGAAAAAACCAATGCAAGAATTGAAGTCTTCCTTTTAAGAGAAATAAATGACAACACAAGGCTTTGGGATATTCTTGTTGAACCTGCAAGAAAGATAAGAATAGGTAATAAATTATACTTTGGTGATAACAATGAGTTAGTTGCAGAGGTTATTGACAACACAACAAGTAGAGGTAGAACATTACGTTTTCTTTATGATGGTAGCAATGAAGAATTTCATAATGTATTAAAACATCTTGGGACAACGCCTTTACCAGAAGATATTTTAAAACTAAGAGATGTTACTCCATCAGATAGTGAAAGATACCAAACAATATACGCAAAGAATGAAGGAGCTGTTGTTGCTCCTACAGCAGGATTCCATTTTAGTAGAGAATTAATGAAAAGAATGGAGATAAAAGGTATTAACACTGCTTTTGTTACTCTTCATAGTGGCCTTGGCAATTTCCGCCCAATAGAAGTTGAGGATTTAACAAAGCATAAGATGGATTCAGAAGAAATGATTATTGACCAAGAAAATGCAGATAAAATAAATAATGCTAAATTAAATAAGAATAAAGTATGTATTGTTGGAACAACTACAATGAAAGCCGTTGAAAGTGCAGCAACTATTGGCGGTAAAGTAAAGACATATAATGGTTGGACTAACAAATTTATTTTTGGTGATTACAATTTTCAAGTTGCAGATGCTATGATAACTAATTTTCATAAACCTTTATCTTCAATGCTTATTATGACAGCGGCCTTTGGAGGATATGATTTAATTATGAAAGCATACAAAGAAGCAATAGATAAGAAATACAAATTCTTAACTTATGGAGATGCAATGCTCATCATATAATAAATATGTTATTGTTTTAGCTTGTGGTAGAGGAAAAAGAATGGGAAAGGACATTCCAAAGCAATTTCTTTTACTTAATAATGAACCAATAGTTATTACAACAATAAAGAACATTCATAAGATTAATAAAGACTACAAGATAATATTAGTACTAAACAAAGAAGATGTATCTTATTGGCAACAATTAACACAAAAATATTCTTTTTCTATTCCATTAAACATTGTTTTTGGAGGAGACGAAAGATATCATTCAGTAAAAAATGCCATAAATAGTATTAATGATTGTGATAATAGTTTAGTTGCAATTCATGATGGCGTAAGACCTTTTATTAATAAGCAGATGATGAATGATTGTTTTTCCGTAGCAGAAGAAAAAGGCAATGCTGTTTGTGGCATTATTTGCAGTGATTCTGTTCGTAAAATAGATGAAGACAAAAACAATTCTATGTTAGATAGAAATAAAGTTATTCTTATTCAAACTCCTCAATGTTTTCGTTTATCATTAATCAAACAAGCATACAATCAACCATTCAATCCTGTTTTTACTGACGATGCATCTTATGTAGAGGATTTAAATGAAAGAATAAATATAATTAAAGGTAGAAAAGAGAACATAAAGATTACTCTTCCAATAGATTTAGAAATAGCCAAAGTAATAAAAGAGCAAGAAGATGATAAATAAAATAAGAGAACTATTTGTAAAGACTTTTAATTGCGAACCAATAGAAATTAAACCTATATCAGCAGACGGAAGCAATAGAAAATATTTTAGATGTTTTTATAATAAAGGTACTTGTATTGGAGTGTATAATGAAGATAGAAAGGAGAATGTTGCTTTTCTTGATTATGCAAAGCAATTATTTAACAAAGGTATTCCTGTTCCAAAGATTTATGCAGAGAATATAGACAATAATGTTTATCTTCAACAAGACCTTGGCGACACTAATCTTTATCAATATCTTCAATCACACAACAGAGATGAAGTTTTGAATGTTTATAATAAGGTCATAAAAGAATTACCAAAGATACAAATCGTTGCCGGTAAAGATTTTTCATATACCAACGCCTTTCCAAGAAAAGCATTTGATGAACAAAGTATTCAATGGGACTTAAATTATTTTAAATATTATTTCTTAAAACTTGCTGGCATTGCTTTCAATGAAGAAGATTTAGAGAATGATTTTCAAGTTCTTGTTAAATACCTTTTGAGTTGCAACACTTCTTATTTTCTTTTTAGAGATTTTCAATCAAGAAATATTATGTTGGTTGATAATGATTTAAAACCATATTTTATAGATTTTCAAGGCGGAAGAAAAGGTGCCTTACAATATGATATTGCTTCGTTATTATATGATGCCAAAGCAGATATTTGTCCTCAAACAAGAGAAATTCTATTAAATGATTATTTAAAAGAATTAGAAAAATATATATCTATTGACAAAAAAGATTTTACTGAACATTATTTCGCTTATGTATATATAAGAATAATGCAAGCAATGGGAAGTTATGGATATAGAGGCTATTTTGAAAAGAAGACTTCTTTCTTAAAAAGTATTCCTTATGCTTTAAATAATCTTGAATATTTAGAGAACAATATAAGTCTGCCTCTTGATATGCCAACACTACATCAAGTTTTTAGAAGTATAATAAGTAGTGAAAAGTTAAGAAACTTAAATGACAGCAAGAAAAAACTAACTGTAACAATAAAAAGTTTTTCATATAAGAAAGGTATTCCAATGGATATTTCAGGAAATGGCGGAGGTTTTATATTTGATTGTCGTGCTTTGCCAAACCCTGGAAGAATAGAAAAATATAAAACAATGACAGGAATGGATAGTGAAGTTATTGAATATCTTGAAAGCAAACCTGAGGTAGAATATTTTATGAAAAATGTAAAGAATATTGTTGAACAAAGTTGTGAAAATTATGTCAAAAGGAACTTTACTGATTTAAGTGTCTATTTTGGTTGTACTGGGGGAAGACACAGAAGCGTTTATTGTTGCGAAAAATTAGCAGAAATTTTATCTCAAAATACTGATTTAAATATAGTTGTAAATCATATAGAACAAAATATTCAAAAAAAAAGTAAATAAATTATTGAATATTCAACTAAATAAAGTAAATTTGCAAAATAAATTTTAAAAATTATAAAAACAAATAACAGAATATAATAATTAGTTATAATTATGAAGACAAGAAACATTTTAACAATAGTTTTAGCAGTAGTAGTAGTAATACTTGCTTATGTTTTATACGCAAGCATAATGCGACCAGTTAAATATGACAACGAATACAATCGTCGTTCAAGTGAAGTTATAGCAAAATTGAAAGACATTCGTACCCTTCAAGAGCAATTCAAAAATACCAATGGACGTTATTGCTCAAGTATTGATTCATTGTTAGCTTTTGCTGAAAACGGCAAAGCAATATTAGTTAAAAAGTATGGTGTTGTACCTGATAGTCTAACAGAAGCACAAGCAATAAAAGCAGGTATTGTAAAAAGAGATACAGTGATTGTAAATCCTCTTGAAAAACTTTATGAAGAAGGAAAAATGCTAACTCCAAAAAGTAAAATCAATGAGTTAAAATATATACCATATTCAAAAGACAATAAGGAAGTATTCACAATGCAAGCTGGCAAAATCAACAAGAGTGGTGTTGAAGTAAGCGTTTTTGAAGCAACTGCTCCTATTGAGACATATACTTATGGTATGGACGAACAAACAACAACTAACAAAAAAGCTGATTTGAATGCAAAAGATAATGGTTATGCTGGTTGGAAAGTTGGAGATATGAATCAAGCTGTAACAAACGGTAACTGGGAATAATAATAAAAAGAGTTATCTTAAAAATATATTAGATGGATACTTTTAAATTAGAACATCTTACACAAGTAGAAGGTAATATAAATGCAAATGAAACAAATCTATCCTTATGTTTAAATGAGGATGGATTTATTTTTGCTCTTATAGACAAGAACTTCTATTTAAAATGTGTGGGAGAATTCAAGGTTGATTTAAATGGAGGAATATCACAAGTAATGATGAACATCAAAACTTGCTTTTCTTCTATTGGAATGCATATTTTTAATTTCAACAATATAAGGATTGTTTGCCAAACATTAAGAAACACATGGATTCCTTATAAACTTTACGATAAAACAAAAGACAAAGAATATCTTTCAAAGACTAACACAATCTATGCAAGCGATACTGTTTTGAGCAATATTGTAGAAAAGATTGATGCAGTTAATATATTTGCTTATCCGTTGCATATATATAGTGGAGTTAAGGTGTTGATGCCAAAAGCAAAATATGTTTCACAAAATCAAATCTTAGCAGAATATGCTTTTGAGGTATCTTCTTTTATGAAAAACACTTTTATTATTCACAAAAAAGGTAATACTTGCAATTTTGTTATCTATAAAGGCAATACTTTCACGTTAAGTAATAGTTTTGATTATAAAACACCTAACGATTTAATATATTTTATCTTATTCACAATGCAAGAACTTGGAATATCAAATGAAGAAGTTTGTTTGCTTCTTTCAGGTGAAAAATATTCTGATGAAGAACTTCTTGTATTGAGAAAATATGTTAAGAACGTAACTTATGCTAATTGTAGTGAGAACATAAACATTGGCGTTGAGTTTGACGGTATTGATTTACAGAAATATTTTCTTGTTTTGGCATAATTGTGTGCCATCTTTATCAAATAATAACGAATGAGAATAGTAGCTGGAAGTTTAAGAGGTAGGCGATTAAAGCCACCAACAAATCTGCCTGTCCGTCCAACAACAGACTTTGCAAAAGAAAGTCTTTTCAATATTCTTCGCAATAGAATAGACTTTGAAGATTGCAATGCTTTGGATTTGTTTTGCGGAACAGGAAGCATAAGTTTTGAATTCGTTTCAAGAGGTATTCGGCAAATAACTTCTGTTGATAGTAACGTAAAATGCTTGGATTTTATCAATAAAACAAAAGAAGAATTTAAAGTAAATAATCTTTTTACTCTTCGTAGCGATGTTTTTGTATTTCTTGGCAGAAGTAAGATGAAATATGATGTTATCTTTGCTGACCCTCCTTATGATATGAACAACTTTGATTTGGTTCCAGAGCTTGTCCTTAAAAGTTTCTTATCACCTAATGGATTATTTATCTTAGAACATTCTCGCGAACATTCGTATGAAAACAATCCTTTCTTTGTTGAGCATAGGAATTACGGAAAAGTAAATTTCACTTTCTTCAAAAATACTATCCAACAAACAACGACAGAAGAATAATCTTTCACTTTCTGTCCTTATTTTCAACATAAAAATAATTATAAAGCAATAATCATACTATCTCTATTGAAGTACTTAGATAATATGCTTGTTAAATTTTAGTGTATTTTAGTTTTGACTGGATTTTATTGCGTTTAGTTTTGGTTTTGATTTCAAATAGTGTTTCTTTATTGCTTTTTCATACCATTCTATCGCCTTTTGCTTATCAACCTTTACTCCAATACCATAATTAAAACAATCACCCATAGCATCTAATGCAGGAGAAAACATACTTTCTGATGCTCTTTCATACCAGTGATAGGCTAACGTGCTATCTTTTTCAACACCTTTGCCTTCTCTATAAGCGTTTGCCACCAACACTTGTGCTTCTGCCAATCCCCTTTGAGCGGAACGATGATACCAATAAAACGCTTTCTCACTGCTTTTTATCGTTCCCTTGCCTTCATTGTAGCACAAACCAAGATACATTTGAGCAATTGGGTCGCCCTTTTCTGCTTTGGCTCTAAACTGTGAAGCTTTTTGACTATTTGCACTAAAAGATAGAAGTGTAAATATTGAACTTAGAATTATGATATATGTTTTCTTCATTATTTTCTCCTTATCCATCTCAACAGTAAGATGTTATAATTAGATTTCTCATCAATATTGTTTATATGATACTTAAATCTTTTGCAAAGATATAGCAATTTTTTGGTTCATAACCTAATTTCCGTTTAAAAATATGATTTCGCATCAGTTTGTTTTCTTATTTTAATCAATTCTTTTCTTAATCCATTAAATTCTTTTTTGATTCTAATAAATTCTTTTTTGATTCTATTTCAACAAAATGGCATTATGTTAGTAATATAATGGCATTATGTTGCAACAGAATGGCATTATGTTTTGATAGAATGGCATTATGTTATCAACAAAATGGCATTATGATACTTATAAAGTAAAGAAAGAATTTGTAATTATTTGATTACAATTATCTTAAACAAGAATCTATTGCGAACAAAACAACAAAAACAACATTCAAAAGCCCAGTGAAAACTAAGCACTTATTATATTGTCTGCCTTTTGCTTTAATAACCATAAAGAAAACGGCTAATCCAAACAATGACACAAGATTAGTTATTGACAATCCGCAAGCAAGAAACGAGAAAACAAAGGTCAAAAGAACAAAAAACAAATATTCACCATAACCACTCTTCTTCCCAAAACGGACAACAAAACTTTTCTTATTATTTTCTTTATCACTTGCTATATCACGAATGTTATTGACAACAAGCACACAAGTAGATACGCTCCCACATACTGCACCCAAAAGAAAACTTTGAAGAATGAATGTGTGAGTTTGCAAAAATGTTGTACCCGTTGTTGCTAATAAACCAAAGAAAACAAAAACGAAGATGTCCGCTATTCCAAGGTATGATAGAGAATGCGATGTGGCTGTGTATAACCAAGCAAAGATTATTGAGAAAACACCTATCAATAAAATAGGTAAGCCTCCAACATATATAAGGTATGCTCCCGACAAAAGAGTTATTGCTAAATCTATGCCAATTGCTTTTTTCATCGTCTTTTCATCTATTGTTCCTTCTGCCAATGCTCTTTTTGGTCCCAGTCTATCCTTTTTATCCAAACCTCTTTTGAAGTCAAAATAGTCGTTAATGAAGTTAGACAATATTTGAATAGATAACGCACAAACTATTGTGATAACTGCAACCAAGCAATTAATATCTACAACCTTATTTGCTACCAAAAGACCTATCACAACAGGCGAAACACTCGCAAAAAGCGTTCCTGGACGAATGATTTTTAACCATTTAATAATACTTTTCATCTTTTCTATTATTTTTTTGCTTTATATATCGTTGCTATTCCGCAAGATAATGTTTTTATTTCAACATCAGAGAATCCTTTTTCTATCAATTTATTCTTGAATTTTTCTCCATAGATGAATCTTTCAACGCTTTTAGGAAGATATGTGTATGCTTTATTGTCCTTGCTTATCATTCTACCGACAACAGGTAAGATTTGATTAAAATAAATCATATAAATATTTTTAATTAATTTGTTTTTCGGTAAAGAGAACTCCAACACAATGAATTCGCCATCTTGTTTAAGCACACGATATATTTCATTTAGACCCTGATTAAAATCACTAAAATTTCTAACACCAAAAGCCACCGTAACGCAATCAAAAGTGTTGTCTTTAAAATCAAGTTTGCAAGAGTCGCCTTCAAACAAACTAATCCTATCATTCATCTTTTCTTTTATTACTTTTTCTTTTCCAATAGATAACATCTTAGGAGAAATATCCACTCCATAGATTAATTGTGCTTTATCTTCTTTTATTATTTTTATTGCCAAATCGCATGTTCCTGTTGCAACATCAAGCAATAACGGTTTTTTATTAGAAATCATGGAAACAGTTTTTTTTCGCCATATCTTATCAATATTGAGTGTTAGAAGATGATTAAGCAAATCATATTTTGGCGATATATTATCAAAAAGTTCTGATATATTTATTTTGTTTTTTGTTGTGCTGTCCATTATCCTTTTGTTTTTTTAATTAATTATGCTCTAAAAACAACAAAAGCTAACTAAGTAAATAGTTAGCTTTCTTTCAAAGTACTCCGGATGGGACTTGAACCCATACAAGCGCAATGCTCACAGGATTTTAAGTCCTGCGTGTCTACCAATTCCACCACCAGAGCAACTCTATCTTTTCTTGAAGAGCGGAAAACGAGATTCGAACTCGCGACCCCAACCTTGGGAAGGTTATGCTCTACCAAACTGAGCTACTCCCGCTTATTTCTTATCTAATAAATGCAAGAGCTTTCTTTAAATGAGCGGAAAACGAGACTCGGACTCGCGACCCCAACCTTGGCAAGGTTGTGCTCTACCAACTGAGCTACTTCCGCATTTGTTTTTTGTGAATGCAAAAATACAACTTTTATTTATTCTGGCAAATTTTTTTTAAATATTTTCAACTAATTTTTTAATATTGTTAAGTTTATTTAATGCCTCAACAGGAGTAATATTCTCAATATCAATTTTTAATATATCATCTTTTATCTGTAATAATATTGGATCATTTAATTGAATAAAACTTGTTTGGATTACTTGTTTCTCCTCTTTTTGTCTTTCTTTTATTGTTTTATTCGCTTTTTTATCTCCATTTTCTTCTTCAATAAGACTTAATTGATTATTTTTTGAATGACTACTTTCTAAATTATCTAAAATTTTATCTGCAATACGAAGTACTTCTTTTGGTACTCCTGCAAGACGTGCTACATGTATTCCAAAACTTTGACTACTTCCTCCTTTTGCTATAATACGCAAAAAGATTATTTTACTACCTATCTCTTTTACTGTTATATGATAATTTTTTATTCTATCAAACTGCTTCTCCATTGAAATAAGTTCATGATAATGTGTTGCAAAAAGAACCTTTGCTTTGTATTTATTATCATGCAAGAATGCAGCTATTGCCCACGCTATTGATACTCCGTCGTATGTTGATGTCCCTCTACCTATCTCATCAAGAAGAATAAGAGAATGTGATGAAAGATTATTAAGAATACTTGCTGTTTCATTCATCTCTACCATAAAAGTACTCTCACCAGATGATATATTATCACTTGCCCCTACTCTTGTGAAAATCTTATCTACTATTCCTATCTCGGCAGTCTTTGCTGGAACATAAGAACCTATTTGTGCAAGAATGACAATAAGAGCTGTCTGTCTTAGATATGCACTCTTTCCACTCATATTTGGCCCTGTTATTATCATTATCTGCTGAGTCGTTGTGTCAAGATAAACATCATTAGCTATATATTCTTCTCCTATTGGCAACATCTTTTCTATTACTGGGTGCCGTCCTTTATTTATATGAAGAATATCTGTTGTTAGTATTGTTGGTTTAGTATAATTATTATCATTAGCATCAATAGCAAAAGACAATAAACAATCAATCTCTGCTATTGAATTGGCAGTGGTTTGCAATCTTTGAATAAATGGTAATGAATTTTCTATTACTTGCTGATATATCTTCGTCTCTATCTCTGATATTTTCTCTTGCGAAGAAAGTATCCTTGTTTCAATTTCTTTTAATTCAGGAGTTATATATCTTTCTGCATTAGCAAGCGTTTGTTTTCTTGTCCAACTCTCTGGAACTTTATCTTTATGCGTGTTTGTTACTTCAAGATAATAACCAAACACATTATTAAAACCTATCTTTAATGATGATATACCTGTTTTTTCTGTTTCATTCTTTTGAATATCATCTAATATGCTTTGACTATTATATGCAAGATTTCTATAATAGTCCAATTGCTCATCGTATCCTTGTTTTATCGCATTACCTTTACTTATATTATTGGGAGCATCTTCATTTATTGTATTACTTAAAAACTCAACTAACTCATCACAACTATCTAATATTGGAAAACAACTTGTATTATTCTTTAATTTAAGTATATCTTGTTTAAGACTTTTTACTTGTTTGAGTATGTTAATTATATTAAACAACTCATTAGGCTGAATACGGCGAAAAGAAAGTTTTGAAATAACTCTCTCCATATCTCCTATCTCTTTTATATGCCCTTTTATGCTCTCACTTACTTCATCATTATACAAAAGAATAGTAACAATATTTTGTCTTTTTTCTATTTCCTCTTTATTTTTCAACGGTAAAAGTATCCATCTTTGAAGCATTCTCGCTCCCATATTAGATTGAGTCTTATTAATAACATTATACAATGTTGTCTCTTTTCCATTAACCGATGATATAAGTTCAAGATTACGTATTGTAAATTTATCTAACCAAACATATTTACTATTATCTATTCTTGAAATATTACAGATATGTGAAAGTTCTGTATGATTTGTTTCTTGTATGTAATATATTGCTGCTCCTGCTGCTATGATTGCTAAACTATAATCTTCTATACCAAAACCTTTCAATGAATTAACATTAAACACACTATTTAAGGTATCATTAGCAAAAGAAGAAGTGAAAACCCAATCATCATAAGTCTTTATTAGTATCTCATCTTTATATACATTCTCAAAATCTCTTTCATATTTTCTTTGAATAACTGCTTCTTTTGGTGCAAAATTTTGAATAAGTTTATCTACATCATCTCTTTTACCTTGACTAACAAGAAACTCTCCTGTTGTTATATCAATAAATGCCACTCCATATTCTTCTTTATCTTTATGAATAGCAACAAGATAATTGTTTTGACTACCATCTATTGCATTATCATTATAAGATATACTTGGTGTAACAACTTCTGTTATTTCTCTTTTTACTATTCCTTTTGCAAGTTTTGGGTCTTCTACCTGCTCACAAATTGCTACTCGCTTTCCTGCTTTAAGAAATTTTGGCAAATATGTATCCAAAGCATGATAAGGAAAGCCTGCCAAAGAATCTTTTTCTCCACCACTACGTTTTGTTAAAACAATACCAAGAATCTTTGAAGTAACAACAGCATCTTCTCCAAAAGTTTCATAAAAATCACCTATTCTATATAACAATATTGTATCGGGATATTTTGCTTTTATCTCGTTATATTGCTTCATCATTGGTGTTTGAGAATCCTTAGGCATAATATTATATAATTGTTATTTCAAGTATTTCCATCATATTGTTTGGCTCTATGATAACCTCTTCACTTATTGCTGGTATCATCATTATCTCTCCTGCTTTCAATGGTATTCTTTGATTTAAGCAGTTTATCATTCCCTTGCCTGCAACGCAAAAATAAAGAAAGAAAGTATCGTATAATGTATAATCTTTCTTCAATGGAGATGTTAAAGGAATAATATTTGTTGTGAAATATGGACATTTAACAAGATTTGTTGTCTTATTAAGATGATAATGATAATCTACCTTACTACTACCTATTTGTTTATTAAAATTCATTACAGATAAGCCTTGTTCAAGATGCAATTGTCGTGGATTGCCTTTATCATCAACTCTATCCCAATCATAAATACGAAAAGTACTATCAGAACTCTGTTGAATCTCTGCTAAAAGAACTCCTTTGCCGATTGCATGCACTTGCCCTGCTGGAAGAAAATATAAATCGCCTTTTTCTGCATCATCACTATGAAGAACATCTGTCAAAGTATGATTATTCAAACGATTAATTATATCTGATTTTGTTTCTTTTTGTGTAAATCCATCATATATCTTTGCTCCTTGATCTGCTTGGAGAACATACCACATCTCTGTCTTTCCATTTGCCATATTATGTTTGTGAGCATAACTATCATCTGGATGAACTTGTACTGAAAGATTATCGTGTGCATCTATGATTTTTATTAATAAAGGAAAATCATTACCAAATCTTTCAAAATTATCTTCTCCAAGAAGTTCATCATTATACATCTCTATCACCTCACTAAGGGTAGTCTCTCTAAGAAAACCATTCTCAACAACCGTCTCTTCACCTTCTATATTACTCAAAACCCACAACTCTCCCAAACGATTAAGAGGTGAATAATCTATTCCTACTAAATCTCTTACTTTATTGCCCCCCCATATCTTATCCTTAAACAATGGCATAAACTTTAAGGGGTATAATCCTTGTTCCATATCTTTATTTTTTTGCAAATTTACATTTTTTACTGCATTTTTCTTACTTTTTTTGTTACTTTTTCTTAATTTTGCCGTTTATATAATAAATAGGAATTAAAAAAAATTAAAAAAAATCATTACAATTATGAAAAAACATTTTATTTTAACATCATTAATTATTTGCTGTCTTATGTTTATAACATCAAATAATGCTTTCTGTCAAAGTTTTAATGAATCTAATGAAGAAAATAATATGCCACAAGCCGTAGTTAAGGCAACATATCCTGGTGGAGAAAAAGCAATAAACAACATTGTTATGACTAATTTTCCAAAAGAAGTATTGCAAGAATATAATGGTCAAACACTAAAAGTACGTTTCTTTATAGATGAGACGGGCGTTGTTTATCGTACTGAGGTTGAAAACGATGAAGGTTATCACTTTTCAAATTATATCAAGAACTGCTTATCTAAAATGCAAAAATGGACTCCTGCCAAAGATAGATTAGATAAAAATACTGCATCTTTTGTTGATGTGCCAATAAAAATAACAATTAAAAGATAACAAATCTTACACTAAAAAAATAGCAATTTATAAGTAATAAAATAGTTCTTTATTCTATTAAAATAAATCGCTATTTTATTCAAATATAATCAAAAGATAAAAAAATATTTCTTCGTTTTATTTTAATGGATTAAAAAGATAGAAAAACGAAATAAAAAAAACACTATAAATATTATTTAATAAAAAAAGCAACCACTAAAATATGGTTGCTTTTTCTTCTCTTAATATTTTATGTTGATGATTCTATTTCTTTTCTTTGTTACGAGATATTTGAGTTTTTAACGCATCAATTGTTAGCATTACTGCTTCCTCAAAAGTATCTGCTTGTTTTGAAGCATACAAATCATTTCCTTTGATTACAAGTCTAATATCTACTATCTTATTTTTATCTGTTTCTGGTTTATCTACTCTAAGTGTTACTTCTGCTCCAAGTAAAGAAGATGATTGACGGTCAAGTTTTGAAACTTTTTCATTGATAAATTCTTGTAATTTCTCATCAATTTTGAATTTTACTGCATTAATTGTAATGTTCATAATATCCTCCTTTTTTTATTGTTTATTTTTTAATGTTTATTATAGTTTCTTTTCTTGTTTCTATTATTTTTTTGGAAAAGAACGTTTATATTCTTTTTTCAATTCTTCTATTGTTGTATGAGTATAAACTTCTGTTGCTGCCAAAGATGTATGCCCAAGAAGATTTTTAACGTTGTTTATATCTGCTCCTTCGTTCAATAGATGCGTTGCACATGTATGACGAAAAACATGCGGACTTCTCTTCTGTATATTAATACATTCCAACATCTTTTTAACAACACAATACAATTGTCCCATACTCATTTTTGTATTATCTTTATTAACCAAGAACACATCGTTTCTTAAAGTCAAACGTTTCTTAAAGTCAATATATTTTATTATATCCTTAACTAATTCTTCGCCTATTGGAATAATTCTCTCCTTTCTTCCCTTTCCAAAAACCTTTATCTCATTATGAATAAAACTTATATCACTGTGTTTTAATGGCAAAAGTTCGCCTCTACGCATTCCTGTTGCATAAAATATTTCTACAATAAGATAATTTCTCACAGAAACAAAATCATCTTCATTAGGTTTGTTGTTAAGTAATTGCTGAATATCATCTTCAAAAATAAAGACAGGTTTGCGTTTAGAAGGTTTTGGAGCAATGATTTTAAGCATAGGATTAATAAAATCCTTATCATCTTTTTCTATATATTTGAAATACGCTCTCAATGAAGCAATCTTTCTATCTATACTTCTATTAGACAGACCATTCTCATTAAGATTCATAAGCCAAACTCTAATTATCTTAGCATTAATCTCCTTATTCTGTTCGTTCTCATATATTTTATTTAAAAAATCTTCAAACTGTTTCAAATCAATAGAATAAGAAGTAATCGTATAATCAGAATAGTTCCTTTCTTTTTTCAAATACTCCAAAAATTCCTTAGTTTTCATAGTGCTAAGGTACAAAAAAAAAGCTTACAAAAACAATTTGTAAGCTTTTTTTTGAAAAATTTATGAATTATTTATCCATTTCTTCTTGTCTAAGCTGTTGAATATAGATTGCTTTCAATCTTCTATCTCTTGCTACAACTGAAGGTTTTGTGAACTTTTGACGATTACGAAGTTCTTTTACAACGCCTGTTTTTTCAAACTTACGTTTAAGTTTCTTTAATGCTCTTTCAATGTTCTCGCCTTCTTTTATTGGGACAATAATCATAATTAATACCTCTTTCTTTTTTTAAGTTAAAAACTATATTTAATTTTTTGTGGTGCAAAAGTACAACTTTTTATTTGTCTGACAAAACTTTTTGTACTTTTTCTTGTATCCACTGTGGGCAACGAATAGCCCTTCTTGTTTGTCCATCAGTAAAACAAATAGAATTTCTTCCTTCACAAAGCAAAGTCTCTTTTCCGTCTTCTTCTTTTCTTAATATTTGATATTCAAAACTAATTCTTGATAAAGGTACTTCGCTTATTGTTGTACGAAGTATTACGACCTCATCATAATATGTAGGTTTATGATAACGAGCATATTGTTCTACAAGTGGCATAATAACACCTTTTTTTTCAATATCATCGTAAGGCAAACCCATACTACGCATTGTCTCAACACGAGCTATCTCAAAATAACGAAAATAGTTACTATTATGAACAAATCCCATTTTATCTGTTTCGTAATACTTTATCCTATATGGAAAATCATAAGTATATTTCATAAGATATTTGTTTATTTTTAATTAATATATGTTATATTTCTCAGTTTTCTCTAATATCTTTTTGCAAATAAAAAAAGCTGTCAATAAGATAACTTACTAACAGCCTTTTTATTGTAAATATATAATATTAATATTTAATGTATCCTTTTTCTATTGAGTTATTCAAACAAGCAATAATACCTTTCTTATTTATTGTTCTCATTCCTTTTGCACTAACTTTCAACGTTATCCAAGTATCTTCTTCTGGAATATAGAATTTCTTTAATTGTAAATTTGGATAAAATTTTCTCTTATTTTTAATGTTTGAATGTGATACGTGGTTACCATTCAATGCTTTCTTTCCTGTTATTTCACAAATTCTTGACATCTTATTATCTCTTTATTTTATTTATTCTTAAATATTCTTACTCTTTCTCTTTTTGAGGTTGCAAAATTATAACTTTTTATTTTCTCTGCCAAAAAAAACAAAGACTTTTTTCATTTTTTCTTTGTTTTATTGATTTTTTCCTTTGTTTTTATTCGCTTTCAACTATTTTCCCTTTTTGGTTTTATCTGTCTAACTATAAATCGCCACAACTTTTCTCTATCTTCTTTCTCTGCATAATCAATACCTATCCTTGGCGTTTTTTCGTATTTTAAACAAACATTATCATCTTCAATCCAAATATCATTGCTTGAAGTTAAATCAACATTATTCAATTCTCTTGTTATATTCAAAAACTTTGTTAATTTACCTGGTCCATCATAACCTTCAATGCCACGAATAAGAACTGCTTCTGCCGAATCTTTTTCTCCACTAACAACATTTAACATATTGTACATTCCATAACAAAGATAAATATAAGTAACACCTCCTTTTTCATACATCACTGCATTCCTTTTTGTCTTACCTTTATGTGCATGACAAGCTGTATCACTTTCTCCAAGATAAGCTTCTGTTTCTGTTATTCGTTTCTTTATTACCTTATCATCTATCTTACGACAAAGCAATTTGCCTATAAGTTTTTGAGCAAGTGATACAGCGTCTAATGTATAATATTCTTTATTTAATCTTTGCAATACTATTTCTTAGCAAAACGGAAGTTCTTTCCCATATAATATGCTTGTTCTCCAAGTTCTTCTTCAATACGAAGCAATTGGTTGTATTTGCATATTCTATCCGTACGACAAGCACTTCCACTCTTTATTTGTCCTGTATTCAATGCAACAGAAAGGTCTGCTATTGTTGTGTCTTCTGTTTCTCCACTACGATGAGA
Organism: Bacteroidales bacterium; assembly: GCA_022482545.1. Classification (GTDB taxonomy): domain Bacteria; phylum Bacteroidota; class Bacteroidia; order Bacteroidales; family P3; genus Scybalousia_A. The sequence goes on along the minus strand of JAKVOZ010000002.1, from coordinate 173,134 downwards.
TATTACTGCTGTGTATCCATTATTGTTTGCAAGACGAACAGCGTTTATTGTTTCTGTTACACTGCCTATTTGATTAAGTTTGATAAGTATTGAATTGGCAACTTTCTTATCTATTCCCATTTGCAAACGTTTAATATTTGTAACAAACAAATCATCGCCTACAAGTTGTATTTTATTTCCTAATGTATCTGTTAAAAGTTTCCATCCTTCCCAATCGTCTTCTGCCATACCATCTTCTAATGAAATGATAGGGTATTTGTTTGCCCAATCTTTCCAATAATCGACCATTTGGCTTGATGTTAATTTATCTCCTGTTGATTTATGTAAATGATATACTTTTTCTTCTGGAATATAATATTCACTTGATGCTGGGTCAAGAGCAATATATATATCTTCTCCTGGTTTATAGCCTGCTTTTTCTATTGCTTGCAAAATAACTTCTATTGCTTCTTCATTAGATTTAAGATTTGGTGCAAAACCTCCTTCATCACCTACATTTGTTGAATAACCTTTTGCTTTAAGTACTGACTTTAAATTATGAAATACTTCACTTACCATTCTAAGTCCATCACTAAAACTCTCTGCTCCAACAGGCATTGCCATAAACTCTTGAAAATCTATACTATTATCTGCATGGCTTCCTCCATTAAGAATATTCATCATAGGAATAGGAAGAGTATAACAATTAGCACCACCAAAATAACGATAAAGTTCTTGACCACTCTCTATTGCTGCTGCTTTTGCACATGCCAAACTTACTCCAAGAATAGCATTTGCTCCAAGACGTCCTTTGTTTTCTGTACCGTCAAGTTCTATCATACGCTTATCTATAAGTATTTGTTCGCTGACCATCATACCTTTCAACTCTTCTGCTATTGTCTTATTAACATTTTGAACAGCTCTTAGTACTCCTTTGCCCATAAACATACTTTTGTCGCCATCTCTTAGCTCTACTGCTTCGTGAATACCTGTACTTGCTCCACTTGGCACAGCAGCTCTACCAACTGCTCCTGCTTCTGTGTATACTTCTACTTCTACTGTTGGATTTCCTCTTGAATCCAAAATCTGTCTTGCGTGAATTCCAATTATTTGAGACATCTTTATTTGTTTTGTTTTTTAGTTTTAGATTTTTTAAAGGCTACAAAGATAATAAAAAAATCTTAATAAGAAACAATTTATTTTTACTTTATTTTAATGAAACATTATACTGTGAAAATGGAATTAAGAGATAATAAAATAAAATCAAAAGATATTTAAATAATTCTTGATTTTTTTCAAATATCTCTTGATTTTATTTTGTGCTTATAATTAGTTATAATAATCAGATAGTTACAAATCTATTTTTATTGTTCTTTTTCGTAATAAAACTTATAATAATGTAATCCTTTTTCTTTATCCTCCCCTGTTTCTACTCTTTCTCTTTTTCCGTGAATATATATTGTGAAGTTCTTATCTAGTTTTATCACACTTCTAAGATAACGTGAGGCTTTCTTTAATGCTTGCTCGCTTAATATAAAGTTATCTTCTAAATCCATATCATACTCATTCTCATACATTCCTTTATATTCCTTAAATTTATCTTTAAGTTCATTATCTTCAATAACTTTATCTGCATAAGACTCTGTATCAAAATTTTTATTCTCTTTAAAATATTCAGATGTTTTATTAAGTATTGCTGCTTGGTCTGCCTTATTCATCTCATATTCCTTAGGAAGATAATCTGTAACAAACGTTTTGCAAACATTAATCATATTCTCTGTATTATAAAATGAGTCTTGCCTTTGACTAAGAGAAAGAAAATCATCTATCCAATACACAGCCTCATTACCTTTACTAGTATTATCTACAACAGAAATAACATATCCTTTTTCTTTTTCCTTATTAAATATAAGACAACCTTTATCTAATTTGTTTATATTAATACCTTTATCACTCTCAATATTAAAATTATCTCCCTGAGAAAAAACTTTTAAATATGTTTCTTTGGTTTCACTTTTAAAAATACCAATAGCATCTACTATTTCGCCATCAAGATAGCAATTAGTTATGTAAGTAATATACAATTCTCCTGCTTTAATGTTGGGATGCAAAGAAACATCATAAAGATGCTGAGCAATATTAACACTTTGTGAATATAATTCGTCCTTAGGATTATCAAATATCTTACTAACACTTGCATACATCGTATTAAAATCTAACCCTTTATCGTTTGAAAAGACATAATATTGCGGACTTTTAAACGATTGAACAAAGTATTGAAGAAGTATATGTGCAATATCATTGTTTAATATAAATTGGTCTTGACTAAGAGTTAATAACTCACCATTGGCTTTATTTCCTACTTTATGCAATATCATTTTTTCAAGTATTGCGTCATTACACATCATCATATTTTTTCAGTTTTTATTAGCAAAATTACAATAATTTCTTGTTTTATTAAGAAAATAACAAGATTTTTAAAATTTCTTTATTATCTTTGCCATTAAATTGAAACGAAAATGAAAAAGATAATATTAATATTAGCAACCATTTCTTTATTTGCTTGTAGTACTTTCGCACAAAAGAAAAACAAAATCATTAATACTCCAAAAAACAACAATGATTCAATATTTTCTTATGCTATAAAAGCAATAGATAATAATGAATATTTTAAAGCAGAAAGTCTTTTAAAACAAATAGTTTCACAAGATAGTATGAATTTAAAATATAATTATGAACTTGCATGGACATATTATCTTATGAAAGAATACAAGAGAACAATAAATATCTTAACTCCTTTAACTAAATACTCATCCTCTGCTGACATATATCAACTTCTTGGCAACGCTTATGATGAAATACAAGATAAAAGCAAAGCAGCAACAATATATAATGAAGGTTTAGAAAAATATCCTTTTGCTGGTAATCTTTATCTTGAACTTGGCAACTTAAAATATGAAGATGGCGAATATCAAGATGCTCTTTACTACTATGAGAAAGGCATTGAGATTAACCCAAAGTTCGCTTCAAACTATTATCGTGCTTCATTGGTATTCTTTAAAAGCACAGAAGAAGTTTGGGGCGTTATGTATGGTGAAATATTTATGAATCTTGAAAAAGGAAGTGAAAGAAGTAAAAGTTTTAGTAAAGATTTATTTGACACATACTTCAATTGCATCAACCTTGATAGAAGCTCTGTTAATGTAGATTTCAACAACAACACAATCGTTTATTCAAATAGTTTTGAAAGACCTAATCTGTTTCCTAAGATGTTTAATAAAATTATGACAGAATCGTGTCGTGGCAAGAACTATCTTAATATCGCTACTCTTATTGATATTCGCAAAAACTTCATAAGAAAGTTCTATCAATCAGAAAAAACATTTGATAATATTATTTTTCAATATCAAAAGAAACTAATAGAACTTGGTTATTTTGATGCTTATAACTATTGGTTATTTGGTTATGGAAACAACAAAGAAGCCTCTTCTTGGATAAATTCTCACAAAAATGAATGGAATCAGTTCAACTCTTGGTTCAAAAACAATTCTTTTCCTATTGATTCTTCTAATGTTTTCTCACGATACAAGATGGAATAGTAACAAAAAATGGCACTATCGTTATAATTAATAGTGCCATTCAATAAATATAAAATAAAATTATTTCTTTCTTTTTTTATGCTTCTGGTAATGATTTAAATCCCTCACCAAGTGTTTCTGCACTATCTACTACGTTAATAAAACAACGTGGGTCTATTTTTCGTATTGCAAGTTTTATCTTAACAAATTCGCTCCTACTTACAGTTGTATAAATCATCTTCCTCTCTGTTCCTTTATAAAGACCTACACCAGTAAAACATGTTCCACTTCTATCTAATTCATTAACGATGATATGTCTTACCTCTTCATACTTATCTGTTATAATAAATATTGTCTTATTTGTTTTAAATCCATCAATAACAAGGTCTATCACTTTTCCCTCAATGAATATTAAGATAAGCGAATAAATAGGTAGCCTTACATCTTTGAAAGCAATTAGTGTTGTAAGAGTTATACAAGAATCAACAATAACGACTAATGTTCCCAAAGAAGCATGTGTGTATTTGTTTATTATCATTGAAATAATATCACTACCTCCTGATGTTGCACCAGAACGAAAAATAAGCCCTATTGCAACTCCATAAATAAGTCCTGCGACAATAGTATTAAGAATGTAATCAGGTTCAAAATTCAAGGCACCTTTTGGCACATTTGTTAGCATCTTGCCATGAATTAGTGGATCATATCCCCAAACGCTCTCCAAAAGCCAAACAAAGACAAATATACAAATAGTAGAAACAATTGTCTTTATTCCAAACTTAGGACCAAGAATCCATGTTCCAATAAGCAAAAGTGGTATATCCATACAGATTGCATAATAACTAATCTTCCAACTCCAAAGAGTGTTGAATACGTTTGCAAGACCATATGTTCCTCCCGGGGCTAAACGATATGGATTGGCAAACATCACATCGCCAACAGCAAATAAAAAACTTCCAAAGATTACAAGTCCATAGGAAATAAACCATTGTTTTGAAAAAATCTTTTCTTTTTGTGTCATAAAATTAAGTTGTTTTTTTGATTAAAATTTTTGCAAAAGTACTGCTTTTATTTCAAATACTAAAATCAAAACAAACAAAAACTTTTTCTTGATTATATTCAAATAGTTCTTGATTCTATTAAAAATGGATTGCTATTCTATTAAAATAGTTCTTGATTCTATTAAAATGGAATCAAAAGACAGTAAAATAGTTCTTTAATCCATTTTCGGCATCTTTAAACAGAGATTATTAGCCACAAAGAAACAAGTATCATTGTAATAGCAACAATCTTTTGATATAGTTTTTTATTAATATTTTTTATTAAACGAATAGCCAAATAATTGCCAACCATCATTGCTATTCCAATAAAAAGTCCATTAAACAATATATGACTATTCATTAAATTTAACTTATTATAAGTTATTGCTTTTATTAGATGCATAAAGAATGCTGCTGTTGATTCACTTGCAATATAAGCCACATTTGACAATCCAAAAGTAAGAAAGACGGCACTACTTAGTGGCCCTGATATACCTAACAATCCATTAATTAATCCTGTTAAACCTCCACCTACTACTACTGTTGTCTTTGTTTGAGGTAATTTTATTTTGCCTGTGACTTTCATAATAGCAAAAATTATAAGAAACACACATAATATTCTTGTCATTAATTGTTTTGGAACAACGGCAAATCCATAAGAGCCTATTGCAGTAAGGGGTGCGGCAAAGATAAGAAATTGAAATACCTTCTTCCATTGAATATCTTTGAATCCAAAAGCAGAACGAGAAAGATTACTTAACATTTGAGCAATAGTTGAAATAGGAACTGCAATCTCTACGCCATAAAAATATGTTATTACTGGCAAGATAATCATTCCGCCACCAAATCCAACAGAGCCTGAAAAAAATCCAGATATAAGACCTACTATTATTAATATTACATACATGTAAATTATTATAAATCTGTGCGAGGCTCAATTATTTCGCCCCATTCTCTTTTAGCTGATCTCTTATTTACTATCTTTATATGCTCAACAGCGTATCTTCCGCATGGATGAGTACCTATAACATCAACAACACCATCTTCTTTCTTTAAGATAACTTTATTCATATCATAATGATTTTTTCTTTTCCATGTATAAGTAAACATCTCTTCTGGTTTTGTTGGACGATAGTTAGGACAATCATATTCGTGTGCTTTAACATTAAATAGTTCTGTCCAAGAGTTTCCTGTATATGAAAAAACACGGAAGAAATTAACATTAGAGTAGTCTCTATAAACAGTCATAAGAGATATTTCATCGCCTCCATCTCCATCTAAATCTCCTTCATTGATAAGAAAATATACTCCAAGGTCGCCATCAAGATGAAGTGGTGTAAGTTCTTTATTATCTGAAACTATTGCAGTATCTGTCTCGTAAAGATTTTCTTCAAATCCATCGCCATCAAAATCTCCACGAATAGAAAATCTTGTAGCTGATGTTTTATTCCATTTCCAATCTTTTGGCTCACGATTATCTATTATAACATCTGTCCAAGGTTTTATATTTACCTCTTCTTGTGCCTTAACAACATTTATTGTTGCTACCATAATCAATATTATCAAAAAAATGTTCCTTCTCATATTTTTTGTGTTTTTATTGTATTTCTTCATATCTAAGATTATCTATAATATAGTTTTGTCTTTCCATTGTGTTTTTGCCCATAAAGTATTCCAACACATCACTTATTCCTGACTCTTTATTAAGTATTACAGGGTCAAGTCGCATATCTTTTCCAATAAAATGAACAAACTCATCTGGCGAAATCTCTCCAAGTCCTTTGAATCTTGTTATTTCTACTTGTGTCTTTAATTTCTTTATAGCATCTGTTTTCTCATCTTCTGAATAACAATACTTCGTCTCTTTCTTATTTCTTACTCTAAAAAGAGGAGTCTGCAAAATATATATATGCCCGCTTTTAACCAAATCAGGATAGAACTGCAAAAAGAAAGTCATCATCAACATTCTTATGTGCATTCCATCAACATCAGCATCGGTTGCTATAACGATATTATTATAACGAAGATTGTCCATATCTTCATCTATATTCAAAGCATTATGTAAAAGATTAAACTCTTCATTCTCATAAACTACCGACTTACTCTTTCCAAAAGTATTAAGTGGCTTACCTCTAAGCGAAAAGACTGCTTGTGTTTTAACATCACGACTCTTTGTTATTGAACCACTTGCTGAATCTCCCTCTGTAATAAAAAGTGTAGTTTCTAAACGTCTTTCATCTTTACTATTATAATGTATTCTGCAATCTCTAAGTTTTTTATTTGTAAGACTTACTTTCTTTGCACTTTCTTTGGCAAGCTTCTTAACATTTTGCATTCCTTTTCTTTCTTTCTCATTTTGAATGATTTTTTGTAAGATAAGGTCTGCTATGTCACTATGAATATGCAAGAAATCATCAAGAGTACGTTTTACTATATCATTAATATAATTTCTTACTGTTGGTCCTTTATCTTTATCCATATTCATAGAACCAAGTTTAGTCTTTGTTTGACTTTCAAAAACAGGCTCTTTTATCCTAAGACTTATTGCCGATACTAAACCATTACGAATATCACTTGGCTCATAATCTTTTTTATAAAAATCTTTTAATGACCTTACTATTGCCTCACGAAAAGCAACAAGATGTGTTCCTCCTTGTGTTGTATGTTGTCCATTAACAAAAGCATAATGTTCTTCTGTTAATACTTTATCAGAATGAGTGAATGCATATTCAAAATCACCTTCTTTAATATGTATTATTGGGTATAAGCCCTCACTATCCATATTATTATTCAATAAATCCAATAATCCATTTTGGCTCTTTATCTTATTACCATTATATATTAAAGAAAGTCCTTTATTAAGATAAGCATAATTCCAAATCATTTTAACTACATATTCATCAATAAATGAATAGTTATCAAAAAGCGATTTATCTGGTATAAACTCTATTATTGTTCCATTCTTACTCTCTATTGGAGCAATATCATATTCTTTTATTAATTCGCCTTTACTAAATTCGGCTATTTTTGTTTTGCCATCAACTATTGATTGAACACGAAAATATTCACTTAAAGCATTTACGGCTTTTGTTCCAACACCATTCATTCCTACTGATTTCTTGAAAGTGTTTGAATCATATTTTGCTCCTGTATTCATCTTAGCAACGCAATCTACTGTCTTACCAAGAGGTATGCCTCTTCCATAATCTCTAACTCGTACTTTCTTACTCTCAAAATCAATATTAACTTCTATTGTGTTACCATTTCCCATGGCGAATTCATCAATAGAGTTGTCTATTATCTCTTTTATCAAAACATAAATACCATCATCATACGAAGCCCCTGTCCCAAGTTTTCCTATATACATTCCTGGACGAAGTCTTATATGCTCATTCCACTTTAATGTAATAACATTGTCTTCTGTATATTTGATATTCTTATTTTCTTCATTTTCCATCATAACTTGCAAATGTACAAAAATTTTTAGAAATAACTATTTTTCATGATTTTTTAACTTTGTTTTTAATAAAATTTTCTTATTTTTGCCAAATTAATCACAAAAACATTTAATAGCACATGAAGAAAACTCTTTTTATAATAATTATCACCATATTCTCTGTAATAACTACCTTTGCTCAAAGTTCTTCTTTGCCTATTCCTACTGGATTAAGCGAGAACAACATAGATGATATTTCTGCCACATTATCATGGAATAACAATTCTTCTGCTATTGGTTGGATTGTATCTTACAATGTTTCTTTTTCGAGCGAAGTTATTCAAGAATACACTACAACAAATAGTCTGCAGATACTTAATCTTGTTTCCGGAACCCAATATAATTGGAAAGTATGTATGATTGATAACAACAACGATACATCGCAATGGAGTATAATTCACAGTTTCTTCACATTAGGTTTCTCTTCATCTTGTTCAAATGTAAGCAATCTTATTATTGGAGATATGAGTAATAATGGATTACGATTACAATGGCAATCTCTTAACACTGACGCCTCTTATGAAGTTGTATATGATGAAATAGGAACAAATCCTAATAATACTGGACTTAGATATTTCACTTCTAATCAAGAATACGTCTTAAACAATTTAACTAATGGTAATATTTATCAATTATCTGTCCGTAAGCATTGCTCTTCTTCTTTAAGCAATTGGAGTTATATTTATGCAAAATATTTAAACGATAACAGCATAAGAGAATTACCAATATTGATTGATTTTGAAGATAGTGCTTCTAATAGTAATGTTGGTTTAATAAGTAGTCCAAAAAACGCTTGGGCAATAGGTAATAATTATAATGGAGATAACAATCTTCCGGGACATTCTTTGTATGTTAGCAATGATAATGGCATATCTAATTCATTTAACAACACCGACTCCACAATATCTTATGCTTATATTGATTTTAATGTTCCTCAAGATGCAGTAAGTTTTTATATTGACTTTAAATATAAATCATCTCTTATTAGCAATAGTGATGGTGTGAAAGTTTATTTAACAAGCAATGGTAGTAGTCTTTCTCTTAATTCATTACCTAATGATATGTATCAAGTAGGAAGTATTCTTTACAATAATACTAACAATCTTTGGAAACAAGAACATATTGAATTACCATCAGCATACACTGGTAGCACAAGACGAATAGTTTTTGTTTGGACAAATAATGCTTCTTCTATTAATAGTTCTTCTTCTATTGCTATTGATGATATTTATCTTACAGCAAGATATTGTCCTATTGCAGATTCTTTAAAAGCAACAAACATAAGTTCAACATCTGCTATTGTTTCATGGAATATGGCTAACAATCAAACATCTTTTAATATTGAATACAAAAAAACAAGTGATTCTCTATGGACAACAATAAATGATGTAGAAAACAACTATCTTCTTTACAATCTTTCTCCTGGCACTTATTATCAATTTAGAGTACAATCCAACTGTAATGATGAACAAAGTTTTTATTCAACAATAGACTCTTTCAAAACAAATATAATAGTTTCTGTACCAACAAATATAACTTATTCTGTGAATTATTCTAATATTAATCTCAATTGGGATAATCAAACAAACATTAATAAATGGATTGTTGCCTTCAAAAAGAACGACAACTCTTCTTTATGGAATTATGATACAAGTTTTACTAACTCTCTAACAATTAATAATCTTAATGCAAATACAGAATATCTTGTAAAAATCAAAGCGATCAATTCTATTAATGATTCAAGTCTTTGGACAAGTGAATTATTAATTAAAACGCTTTGTTCTCCAATAAATGATTTTCCTTATCTTGTTTCTTCCACAATAAACTACAACTCAAACGATGGCTTCAACAATCTTGTTTCTTGTTGGGATACTAATAGTAATAATCTCATTTCTCCTGCAATTAACTTAAATAGTCTTTCTTCGGCATTGATGCGTTTTGATTATACTTGTAACTCTTCATTAAACATATTAGTTTCCAACAACTCAGGACAGACTTATTCTTCTTTGCAATCATTACCAAGCACTAACTCTTTCTTATCAACAACTATTGATTTAACAAACTACATCTTAGATACTAATTTTAGAGTATATTTTTCTGTTATTCCATTTCATAATGATTCTGTTTCAACATTTTCTTTAAAGAATTTTGAAATACTTAGTGGTTGTTCTGTTGCTCAAAACGTAGATATTGACAGCATAACAAACAATTTTGCAAGAATATCATGGACTTCTGGCACCAACAATTCTTCTTGGCTTTTGAAACTTAAAGATGAGAACAACATTCTTTTAAATTCCTATACAACAACAAACACTCATTATGATTTTTCTTCATTAGACTCTGCATCAACATATATTCTTGTTATTTATTCTTATTGTAATAACAACCAAGGACAAGACAGCACAATTGCATATTTCACTACAACAGGACACAACGAAAATAATTGTCAAGCACCAAGCAACTTTATCACAAAATGGTTTCAAACCAAAGGCGACGAAACTCTTTTATGTAATTGGGAAAGTCCTAATAATGTTAATATTTGGCAAGTTGAATACAAAAATATTTATGCTATCAATTGGAAAAATGTTATTGTTATGATTACTCCAACTTTTGCAATACGTAATCTTGATATAGGAGATGTTTATTGCGTAAGAGTTCGTTCAATATGTGCTCCCGGAGATACTTCTAACTACACCAACATTGACACAGTAACCATTGGACAAAGTTCTTTAATTAATATTAATGATATTTCTGCTTTGGTTTCTCTTTATCCTAATCCAACAAAAGGTATAATAAACATCAACTCTAATGAAATGACAATAAGTGATGCTGTTCTAATTAATTCCGTTGGCCAAAAGATAATGAGATGGACAACGTTGCCAAAACAAATAAATCTTTCTTCATTAAAAAAAGGTGTCTATTTGTTACGTGGAAAAATAAACAACAAAACATTTACAAAGAAAATAGAGGTGTATTTTTAATATTTCTTTTCATTTTAATAACTTTTTATTCTATTAAAATAAATCGCTATTCTAATAAAATATTTCTTGATTTTATTTAAATATCTTTTGATTTTATTTTATTAGAATAAAGAATTATTTTCAGTCTTATAACTATTTGATTTTAAAGAATATCTATTTTGGTTTTTAAGACAATGTTTTGGCTATTTTCCCCTATCATTATCTCATATTCTCCTTTCAATATATTTTCATTTTCTCCATTAAAATCAAACTCCTTAAACGCACTGTTATCTATTTGTATTCTTACGTTTGTTGTTTGTTTTGATTTAATAAACACTTTTTTGAATGCTTTCAATTCTTTTGATGAATGAGTAAAATTTGATATTGGTTTTTGTATATAAACCTCAACAACCTGTTTGCCGTCCTTATCACTTATATTCTCAACATTAAGATTAATTTGACAACAAACAGAATCCGTGCCATTGTTTATTGCTTTTGCATAAAGATTACTATAAGCAAACTTACTATAAGAAAGTCCGTAACCAAAAGGATAAAGAGCAAGACAACTATCTTCAAGATACGGCGAGCGGTTTGCTACAATCTTGCTGTTATAATAAATAGGTAGTTGTCCTATTGTGCGAGGTATGGATATAGGAAGTTTGCCTGATGGATTAACTTTGCCAAAGATAATATCTGCAAGAGCTTGTCCTCCCTTTTCTCCCATATAAAAACATTCTAAAACAGCATTAGAGTTTTTCATCTCTTTGTTTAATATTAGTGGTCGGCCATTAACAAGCACCAAGATAATAGGTTTATTTAATTTTTTAATCTCATGGTACAGTTTTTCTTGATTGCCAAGAAACGACAAAGAATTTCTGTCAAATCCTTCACCACAAGAAATATCACTAATAGTATTATTCTCTACTTTTGCTGCACCTGTCTGTTGGTATTCTATGTTTTCGTAACGTGAAGAACTACCTCCAAGACAAAGGACAACAACATCGCTTTCTTTTGCTTTTTGTATTGCATCATTAAATCCAGCACTTGAAGTATCTTTTATGCCACAACCATAAGAATAACTTATCTTTATATCTTTGTTTTCATAAGTCTTCATTCCATTATAAATAGTTGTTACCTTACCTTGTGGTTGTGGTGCAGTATAATCGCCAAGAAGATTATATACATTGTTCGCATTTGGTCCTATAACTGCAATTGTCTGCTTTTTCTCTTTGTTTAGTGGTAAGAAACTTTCTTTGTTTTCTAATAATATTATACCTTCTTTGGCTACATCATAAACAAGAGAATCGTTTTCTTTATTTTCTTGCCATTTATCTGCAATATAAGGATTATCAAACAAACCACACTCAAATTTCTTAGTCAAAACTCTTTTTACTGCTTCATTCAAACGGTTTGTATCAACGTTAGAGATATTGTTATAGAAGTCCGTTGCCGATAAATCCATATCAACGCCTGCCATTATACTTTTCTCAGCTGCCTGTTTTAAGTCTTTGGCTGTTTGATGCGAAGTAAGACCACTAATAGAATGCAAATCAGATATAACAATACCATTAAATTTCCATTTATCTCTTAAAACGTGTTTCAAAAGATAAGGATTCATTGTGCAAGGTGTGCCATCTATCTCGTTGTAAGAAGTCATAACAAGAGCAGCACCAGAATTTATCGCAACAAAGAAAGGAGGCAGAAGTTCGCTATTAAGTTCTCTTACTCCAATATGAGCACTCCCTCCATTATGTCCGCCTTCACTTATGCCATAAGCAGCAAAATGTTTTAGTGTGGCAAGTATATGTCTTGTTGAATCTTTATCATCATTTACCAAACCTTTAACAAACGCTTTGCCCATAACGCTTGTCAAATATGTATCTTCACCATAAGTCTCTTCTACTCTACTCCAACGTGCATCTCTTGCAATATCAAGCAGTGGAGAGAAACAAATATTTATTCCTTGCTTTTTTGCTTCATGGTTTATCTCTTTTGCCATAAGGAAGATAAGAGAATCGTTAAATGTAGAGGCTTGCAAAAGTCCTGTTGGGAAAGTCTTCGTTCCTACTTCCATAATTCCGTGCATACATTCTTCGGCAATAAACATTGGAATGCCAAGACGTGAGGAATCTATCATATACTTTTGTAATAAATTAACACCTTGTTTTGCTAAAAGAGGGTTTATGGCTGTCTTTTCTGTCTTGTTGCTCCAAGGGTCTGCACGGAAAAAGCCCCATAACGCTCCAAGACTCTTTTCTTTCATCACATTTTTAAAGTCTTCTGTAAGAATTATCTTGTCATTCTTTCTTTTATACATATTCCAACCAAGATCCATTAATAGTTGTCCTTGTTTTTCTGTGAAAGTCATCTGAGAAAGGAGGTCTTCTACTCGTTTTGCTGTCGGTTGTGTTTTATCCTCGTAAATATCTTTTTTATTGTTCTTGTTAAAATCAATATAATCTTTCTTCTTGCCTTTATTTGTTTGAGTAAAACCATAAGAAGAAAAACCTATTAAAAGAATAATTAGTATTATGTTTTGTTTCATTTTATTATTTTATTACCACTAATTTATAATCTTTAACTTTATATTCGCAAAGATAGTAATTTATTTTCAATTAACGTGATATATGTTCTATTATTCTAAATCCATATATACGAAAACTAACAACGCTATTATGAATTAATAACTCACATTATTGTTTGTTTGATTTAACCTTACAATAATGGCATTATTGCGTTTCAATAACCGTATTATTGTCGTTCAATAATGGCATTATTAATCAACAATAATGGCATTATTGTAACATTCTTTCTTTATAAGAATTTATTGTTATTAAAAACAAACAATTTATTTTCAAATTTCTTAACCGTCTTGAAAGGATATAGATTAACAATAAAAAAGTGGTAGATTATCTTTTCCACCACTTATTGTTTTTTTATTTAATATTTTTATAATATGATTAACTTACACTTTGGTCAAAGCTCTTTTCTTGTCAGTTATTACTGCATTGATGCCATAGTTATAACTTAACGTATTATACGAGTGCCACAATCTTTATTTCCAAGTTGTCCTGCTTCTGTTATTATGCACTCTTTGCCACCGTTTTTAACAAAGAAAAGTGCTGCTCTAATCTTTGGAGCCATGCTTCCTTCTGCAAATTGTCCTTGTTCAAGGTATTCTTCTGCTTGTTTAACAGTAAGAGTATCTAATGCGAGTTCGCCGTCTTTGTGGAAGTTAATATAAACCTTTGGCACATCAGTTAAGATATAGAATTCATCTGCTTCTATCTTTACTGCTGTAAGTGCTGATGCAAGGTCTTTGTCTATTACTGCCTCAACGCCTTTTAAATAACCATTATCATTTGTTACTGGTATTCCACCGCCACCTGCTGTTACAACAACATAACCTTCATTTGCCAAAGTTTTAACAAGTTCTATATTTTCTATCTCATTTGGCTTTGGTGAAGCAACAACTTTTCTCCAACCATTACCTTTTGGATCTTCTTTGAACTTAGCACCTGTCTCTTTAATATAATTCTCTGCTTCTTCTTTCTTATAGTATGGTCCTATTGGTTTTGTAGGATTGATAAAGCCCTTATCGTCTTTATCAACAACAACTTGTGTAAGAAGAGTTACGATTTTTCTATTTATATTCCTTCTTACCATTGTGTTAGAAAGGCATTGGTCAATAAGATAGCCAATAGAACCTTGTGTTTGAGCCACACAATAGTCCAACGGCATCTTTTCTACCTTATATTTCTTTTCTCCTGCTTCGTTTTGTAATAATATATTTCCTACTTGTGGTCCATTTCCATGACCAATAACAAGATTGTAATCTTCTTCTAAAAGATTTGCAATAGAATCACACGTTCTTAATACATTATTAATTTGTTCTTGATATGTACCTTTTTCATTTGAACGAATTAATGCGTTACCTCCTAATGCAATTACTGCTAATTTTTTCATAAATACTTAGTTTAATATAAAAAATAAGTTGCAAAGATATAAAAAATCTTTTTATTATATCAACAAATAATTTTTTTTACTCATTTTCTTAAAGTTTTATTCATTGGATAATAATAAATTTTATTATAGAATAAATATTATTTGTATATTTGCAAAATATAAATAATATAAAAGTATATATAAAAGGGAGCTTATATTCTTTTAGTGATATTAACATTTATTTTTGCTCCCTACATTAATTTATAAAAATATGGAAGTACTAAAAAAAACATTATTCTTAAAATGGTTTGATTTTATTACATTAAGTTTTTGTATTGTAGGTATGCTTTTTTCTCCTTTCATAAATACAATCGCTTTAAGTCTTTGTGTTTTGCGTATATTAGTTTTTGGAGACATACAAAGTAAAATAAACAAAATTAAAAATAATTTATTATTACTTATTGTTTTAACAAGTTTATTCTTAATAGAAATCATAGGACTTTTATGGACAAAAGATTTAAATAATGGATTAGGTTCAATTGTTCATCAAATATCATTTTTAATCATACCTATATATATATGCATAATATCTCCTATTGATAAAGATATTATAAAGATGGGGGTTATTGTTTATTTAACTACTATATTTATAGGCACTTTATATGGAACAATAAATTATTTTTCATCTGAATATCCAGATCCAAGACAGATAATTCCATTTGCTGGACACATTAGTTTTGGAATAAATATCTGTTTTGCTTTTGCTATACTTTCCATATTCATTTTTAGACACAAAAAAGAAAAGAAAAGTATTATTGCCCTTTGTTTTCTTATTTGGTTATTATTCTTTATTTCAATAGCGCAAATGGTTACAAGTTTTGCTATTCTTTTCATTATGGCTATTGTGTGTGTGTTTTCTCTATTAAGAAAGAAAAACACAAAACATTCTATTCTTTTTTCATTATTAATTATTTGTCCTGTTTTAATATTAGGCGTTTGGATAGGTAAAGAATATTATAATTATTTCCACCCCAAAGAAGCATTTAATGTTAATCTAAATCAAAAAACAAAACAAGGCAACGCATATATTAATATAAACGATAAATTTATTGAGAATGGTTATTTAGTTAATAAATATGTTTGTCATCAAGAAGTTAATTCTGTTTGGCAAAAAAAAGCAGGTTGTAGTATTGATGATAGTTGTAATGATAATGGAGTTAAATACACTTATTCTTTTCTTGTCTATCGTTATCTTAATTCAAAAGGACTTAGAAAAGACTCCGTGGGAATGAGCCAACTTTCTAATGAAGATATAAATAACATAAAACACGGTATTGCTAATGTTGTTTATACTGAACGTTTTAGTTTAAAACCAAGACTATATACTATCTTCTATGAATTTGAACGCTTTTCTCATTCAGGTTCTGTAAAAAATATGTCTATAATTCAAAGGTATGCTTTAAATAAAAATGCAATACAGGTAATAGGGAAAAACTTATTTTTTGGCGTTGGAACAGGAGATATAACTAATGAACTGAATAATGAATTAAAGGTTACTTTTAAGGAATTATGTAGTTTTAATCAAGACCCTCATAATTCATTTCTTTATATTATGACTGGGTATGGTTTATTTGGTTTATTAGTTTTATTAACATCTCTTTTTTATCCACCATTCAAAATGAACATGTGGAACAATCCTTACTTCATTGCTTTCTTTGTAATCGTGCTAAGCAATATGTTTTCTGTTAGTAGCATAAGACTATTATCAAGTATGATGTTTTATTCTCTTTTTTATTCCATATTATTATTTAATAAGCAAATAAAATAACAATGAATTTTGAATATTTCATAGCCAAAAGACTTATTAAACAAAAAGAAAAAACTTATTCAAGACCTATAATTAAGATTGCCACAATAAGTATTATGGTTTCTGTTGCTGTTATGCTTATTTCTCTTTCAGTTTTGCAAGGATTTAAAAATGAAATAAAAGAAAAGATTGTTGGCTTTGGTTCTCACGTTCAAGTTATACCATACAAAGTTGGCAACGACTATCAAGATAATCCAATAACACTATCTAACCAAGAGATACAATCCATACGAGATATTAAAAACATAAAACATATATCTCCTATTGTTACAAAATCTGCTGCCATAATAACAGACAATGATTTTCAAGGAGTGATGTTGAAAGGAATAAATTCAAATTATGACACAACTTTCTTTCATAACAATCTTGTTTTAGGAAGAAACATATTAACTAACAAACAATCACATCAAGAAGCATTAATATCCAAAAGTATTGCAGATAAACTTTATCTTAAAATAGGTAGTCGCTTCAAAGTTTATTTCTATCTTGACAACAATTACAGAGCAAAGAACTTTACTGTCGTTGGCATTTATGATACTGGACTTGGCGATTATGATGACAAGTTTATTATTTGTGATATGAAACCTTTGCAAGAAATATATTCATGGAGAAATACTGATTATAATAGTTATGAAATAACCTTGAATGACTTTTCTTTAATAAAACAATCTTCCGAACAAATATACAATACAATAGCACAAGATAAGACCGTTAGCACAATAACAGAAATGGAACCAAATCTTTTTTCTTGGTTAAACCTTTTAGATAGCAACGTCGTGATGATTATTGTGATTATGATGTTAGTCTCTATCGTTACCCTTTCTTCTGTAATCCTTATAATGATTTTTGAAAAAAAGACAATGATTGGTGTTTTGAAAAGTTTTGGCTCAACAAACAAAACAATAATAAAAATATTTCTTTATAGAGTGGGCTATGTTATTCTAAAAGGACTTGTATATGGAAACATATTCGCTATTATATTAGAAATTCTACAAAAACAATTTAAAATCATTTCACTTGATAAAACAAGTTATTATTTAAAATCAGTACCAATAGAGATTAATATTTTTTCTATTGTTCTTGTTGATATTGGAGCTTTTGTGCTTTGTCTTATTTGTTTAATCATTCCAGCAAAAAGCATAAGCAAAATAAATCCTATCAAGAACTTACGCTTTGATTGATAAACAAATTCTTTAATTTATTGTTTATTCAATTATAATGCTACAACTATCGCATCTTTGTTTTGATTGTTTCTAACAAAAGCGTCTGAGAATTTCAATGAATATTTATCTCCTTGTTTTATTAGTTGTGCTTTATCTTTCTGTCCTAAAACTTTTTTGTTGCCAGATTTAAGTTTATCTGAAAAAGAAAAAACATAATCATTTTTCAATTTGTTTGTTGTATCTATAAGTATGATAGCATATTCTTTACCATTATTATTTTTAGTAAAACAAACGCCATTATCTTTGTATGGATATATTGGACGAGTATTGTATATTGCCTCCCCATTAACTTTCAACCATTTTCCTATTGCTTCCATTCTGTTAATTGCTTCTTGTGGAAGATTACCATTTGCGTCAGGTCCAACATTTAAAAGAAAATTACCACCTTTGCAAACAACATCTACCAAAATATGAATAAGGTTATTAACACTTTTATAGTTATCATTAGGGACATAAGACCAACTATCTCCCATTGTCATACATGTTTCCCAAGGATAAGATAGAAGAGTATCTGGCACTTGTTGTTCTGGCGTTTGATAGTTCTCATATTTTCCACCAACACTTCTATCAACAATAATAAGATCTTTGTTATTTTCTCTTGCCATACTTGCTATCTTTGGCATATTAACATCTTGTACTCTCTTATATGCTCCAAGCCAACTTTTTATTTCATCTGTTTTTATACTCCATTGAGGTCTTATCCACCCGCCATCAAGCCAAAGAATATCTATCTTACCATAATTATGTGTTAATTCTTTTATTTGATTAAATGTATAATCACAATATTTTTGCCACATATCTTTGTGTTTGTCTATATCGTAATTAACATTTCTATCAGGCGTTGCCCAAAGAAGCGACCAATAGTTCTCATTGTGCCAATCTGGTTTAGAAAAATATAATCCTGTCCAAAAGCCATCATTACGAAAAGCATCTACTACTTGCTTTGTTATATCGCTATTAGTGTTTTTTGAATTTGGGCAAGAAGAATCGCAACAAGAATATGTTGTTTGCTTAGTATTAAACATACAAAAACCATCATGATGTTTAGTTGTGAAAATCACATACTTCATTCCAGCATCTTTTGCTATTTTTGCCCACAATTGAGGTTTAAAATTCTTTGGATTAAATGTCTTATTTAAAGCAAAATATTTTTGTTTGTATGGTTCATATGGTTGATTTTTTCTATCTATCCAACTTTCATTACAAATACTCCAACTTTCTACTACTCCCCATTGAGAATATATTCCCCAATGTATAAGAAATCCAAATTTAAGGTCTTGCCATTGACTTATTTTGTTTTTAATTATAGAAGAAGTATCTGCTAGTTGTTCATCAAGAGTTATTTTTCTTTCATTGTTTTGACAAAAAACATTCATTGACAAAAACATACAAACAAATAGAAAGTAATATCTTTTCATTATTTTTTAGTTTTATGTTATTTTAATTTGATTGTGCAAAAATAAATAAACATTTTCACAAGACAAAGTATTTTCTTTATTTAATTGATTAAAATAAAACAGCGAAATATTTTATTATCTTTTGAATATAATTCATTAAAATGAAGAGTTATCACAAAAAAAATCTCTTCTTTTTTGGCTGTATGAAAAAATCTTAGTAATTTTGCAAACTAAAATTAAAAAACAGTAATAAAACACAAAAAATTACAAAGTTATGGTAAAACAATATGAAACTGTTTTCATTATGACTCCCGTTTTATCTGATGAACAGATAAAGGAAACAGTAGGGAAATACCAATCTCTTTTAAAAGAAAACAAAGCAGAGATTGTTGATGAGAACAATTGGGGTATGAGAAAACTTGCATATCCAATCCAAAAGAAATCATCTGGTTATTATTATTTAATAGAATTCAGAGCAGAAGGTGATTTAATCGCAAAACTTGAAACAACTTACAAAAGAGATGAGAGATTACTTCGTTTCTTAACTGTTTCATTAGACAAACATGCAATAGCATATAATGAAAAGAAAAGAAATGGTGGTTTAAAGAGCCAACAATTAGCAGCTCAAGAAGTAAGTCAAAACAAAGACAAGAAAAAAGAAGAAAACACTAAAAACGAATAAATCATGGCAAACGATACAGAAATAAAATATTTAACACCAATAAAAGTAGAAACACAAAGAAAAAAATATTGTCGTTTCAAAAAGAGTGGAATAAAATACATTGATTATAAAGATGCAGATTTCCTTTTAAAATTCGTTAATGAACAAGGAAAAATACTTCCAAGAAGAATAACTGGAACATCTAATAAATATCAAAAGAAAGTTGCACAAGCAATAAAAAGAGCAAGACATTTAGCTCTTATGCCTTATGTAGCAGATTTATTAAAATAATTTAAGGAGAATAAGGGAAATGGAAGTAATATTAAAACAAGATGTAGCTAAATTAGGTTACAAAGATGAGATAGTAAAGGTTAAAGATGGTTATGCAAATAATTTTCTTTTACCAAAAGGATTCGCTATTATAGCAACAGAATCTGCAAGAAAGATGTTGGCTGAAAATCTTAAACAAAGAGCTTTTAAAGAAGATAAGATAAGAAAAGAAGCAACAGAAATGGCAGACAAACTTAATGCTATGACAGGATTAAAGATTGCTACAAAAGCTGGAGAGAATGGTAAAATTTATGGTTCTATTAATACTATCCAAATTTCAGACGCAATCAAAAATCAATTCAATTTAGACGTAGATAGAAAGAAAATTAACATTAAAGGAGAAAATATTAAAGAATTAGGTTCTTACAAAGCTGCAATAAATGTTTATAAAGATATTAAAGCAGAACTTTCTTTTGATGTTGTTGAAGAATAATTGATTAAGACTTTTAATATATTATTTAATAGACAGATAGGAAAAAATCTTATCTGTCTTTTTTATTAAATCATTATGATAACAAAAGCACAAATAAAACAAATCTCTTCCTATAAGATTAACAAATACCGCAATGTTGATAATGTATTTGTTGTTGAAGGTGAAAAAATGGTTAGTCAGGCAATGAGTAGCAATTATGATATTATTAATATTTGTGCTACCAAACAATGGATAGATAATCAAGATTTTAATTCTATCAATCAATATAATCTTATTGAAGTTAGCGAAGATGAATTGAAGAGAATAAGTTCTTTAACCACGCCAAACAATGTTCTTGCTGTTTTAAAACAAAAAAATATCACAGAAATAATACCAAACAATAATCTTATTCTTATGCTTGATGATATTAACAATCCTGGTAATCTTGGTACAATAATAAGAATTGCTGTATGGTTTGGAATAAAAGACATTGTTTGTTCAAATAATACTGTTGATGTTTTCAATCCTAAGACTTTGCAAGCAAGCATGGGGGCAATTTTTCACGCAAACGTTATGTATTGTGATATTATATCGTTTTTGGAAAAGAACAAAAAGAAAAATATTTATGGCACTGTATTAAAAGGTGGTAAGAATATATATGAAGAAAATCTTTCTTGTGATGGTATAATAATTATTGGTAATGAATCTCATGGCATACGTGATGAAGTAAAACCATTCATTGATCACCCTTTAACAATTCCTACTTTTTCATCAAGCAAAGATGTTGAATCACTTAACGCATCTATCGCAACTGCTATCGTTGTTTCAGAATTTAAAAGAAGACAATAAAAAAATAGTTCCTTATTCTAATAAAATAGAATAAAGAACTATTTCAACGGATTAAAGAACTATTTTTTTGTCTTTTGATTCTATTTTATTAGAATAGCAATCCATTTTCACGACTCATTTTATCCACAATAGAAATAGTCATTAACTAATTTTTTAATCATATCTGGACGATTTTCCACTTCTTTTCTAATGTTCTTATCATTAAAACCTCTCAACTCTGCAATTATTCCATCAATTAAATCCTTGTTAAATACTCCATATTGTTCATAAATACTTCTTTGTTTCTCCAATTTCTCACTACTATCTTGACAAGAATCTGGCAATTGTTCCAAAGAGGCTTTCTTTTCTTTATTATCTTCACTATTTATATCAGAAGAAATATACGTATGTTCAACAACTTCTTTGTAATTATCCATCTCAAACCCATATCTTGCAGCAACGACAAGCCCTGCTAACAAAAGATAAACATTAGCACTTCCATCTGGACAACGGAACTCAACTGTTTGTTTATTCATTGAAGTAATTGTTTCATCATTTTCTAATGGATTTGCTGATTTGCACATATTCTTGTTTGCTGTCCAGCCAAGTGGAACACGAACAAGTGCAGAACGATTTCTATCTCCCCAACATATTGTTGTAGGTGCTTCTTGATTTGGTACTAAACGAAAATATGATGTTGGATTAGCATTAGCAAAAGCCGTCAATGAAGAAGATAAAGACATTATCCCTGCAATAACTTTCTTTGCAATATCTGATAGTTCTCCATTTTCAATGTACATATTTTTGTTATCCTTAACTACACGTGTATGAATATGCATTCCACTTCCTGCCTTACCAACAGTTATTTTTGGGGCAAAAGTAACATCTAATCCATACTCTCTTGCAAGCGTACGAAGAATCCATTTGCCTATCATAAGTTGGTCTGCTGCATCTTGAACAGGTACTGGAAGAAACTCTATCTCATTTTGTTCATAGTTCTTATCTTCCAAAGTAAAGTTTCCAACTTCTGAATGTGCGTATTTAATTATACAACCACATTGTGCCATATAATACATAGCCTCACTACGAAAAGATTCATATTTGCTGAAAGGAGAAGATTCTTGATAACCTCTTTGATTTGCTGTTTCAAAATTATCTTCTTTGTCTCCTACAACATAATATTCCAACTCTCCCATTGCCCAAAATTCCATTCCACCACTTATTTGTTTAAATTCATCTTCTGCTTTCTTTAATATATACTCAGGTGATGATTCTAAAAGATTTCCATCTTTATCAAAATAATAACAAAGGAAACTCAATGTTGGTATTTGAGCGAATGGGTCAACGAATGCTGTTGAAAATCTTGGCAACACATAAAGGTCGCTACTATTTGCTTTCATAAAAGTAAATAATGATGAGCCATCAACTCTTTCTCCTAATGTTAGTATTTGATTTAAATAGTCAAGATTAGTGATAACGAAGTTTAATGTCTTCAATCTTCCATCTCCTGCTGAATAACGGAAATTAATCATCTTAATCTCATTCTCTTTGATATACTTAATGATATCTTGTTTAGTAAAATCTTTTGGTTGTTTTTGTAAGAATTTTACTAATGGGTTTTGGTTTAATTCTATATTATTACTCATTTTGTTTTGCGTTTTTTTAATTGCTTGGCAAAGATAATACTTTTTATTTAATAAAAACAAAAAAGCCTCAAACATTTTAGTTTAAGGCTTCTTTTATTATATTATTATAATTTTCTATTTCAAAAGAATTATAAATCTTTATCTGAAAAAAGTTATTTTTTAGTCCCATCTTTTGAGTTATCAATCTTCTATAATTTTTTTAGTTAAAACAAAGGATTTAAGATTGATAAACTCTGTTTTTGTTAAACAAAAGAATTTTTAAAAGATAACTTAATTATATGATAAGGATATTCAGTTGCGAGAGCGATTTATGAACCACCCTCTCTTTATTCATTCTTTGGATATATGAAGAAAGTGTTTTACGATAATAAACATCTTCTGTTTTACTTAATAATAATTCAAAATTATTGTTATTATCTACACTACTTGTTCTACTTTCATTGAAAACCAACTCAAAAGCTCTATTGTTTATTGGAGTTTTTGTAGTTACACTAATATTGTTATCTGATTTTTGAGAATGACTAAATACTACTTTTGTATTGAGGCTCAAATCCATTGGCAAATTCATATTTACCTTTGACTGTGTGTAGAACATACATACAATCAACGATAAAATTATTGCTATTGATTTGTAACTTCTTGTCATTTTATTTAACACCCCTCATTATTTGTTTGCAAAGATATAGTCTTTTTTAATAGAAACCAAGAAAATTTGCAATTTTTTTTCAACTTATGGCTTCTATCCCAATAAAATATTGTAGTTTTGAAAACTGAAATTAAAAAAATAATAGAGATAATTACGATGGAAAAGATAATAGAACTTAATCCCAATAAATGCACGGCTTGTTATGCTTGTATAAAGACCTGCCCTGTTAAAGCAATATATTTAAGCAAAGACTCTCTTACTCCACAAATAAATGAGAAACGTTGTATTGGTTGTGGTAGTTGTATAATGGCTTGTTCTTATGATGCAATAACGCCTATTTCAAACATAGAAAAAGTAGAAGAAATCTTATCTTCAAACAAAACTGCTGCTATTTGCGACCCTTCTATTGCAGGAGAATTTGATGATATAACGGATTATAGAAAATTTGTTATGATGATTCGTAAGCTTGGATTCTCTTATGTTAATGAAGTGTCTTTTGGTGTTGATATTGTTGCAGAAAAACAAGTTAATCTACTAAAAACACATAAAGGTAAGAACTATATAACATCTCATTGTCCAGTAATGAATATGTATATTGAGCGTTTTCAACCATCTCTTACCGATAATCTATCTCCTATCATTCCACCTTTTGCTGCCACTGCTGCTGTTGTTAGAAGATTATACGGAGAAGATATTAAAGTTGTAAATATTACTCCTTGTCTTGGTGCAAAAAAGATAAATATTAACTACAAAGGACTAAATAGAGTTGATGCTTTTCTTTCTTTCAAGGAATTGCGACAATTATTTGCTAAGAACAACATAAAAGAAGAAAATGTTGAATACTCTGACTTTGATGAACCTTTTGGTAATCTTGGTTCTTTATATCCTATACCTAATGGCTTTGTTGAGGCATGCAAAGAAAAAGAATCTATTCTTGAAGGCAATTTCATAACAGCAGAAGGCAAAACAGACAGCATTGACCTTGTTAATCAATTTGCAAGTAAAAGTAATATGCTACAATCTAATATTAATGTTTATTTTTGTAAAGGTTGTTTTATGGCTCCTGGTTGCACAAAAGGCAACAAGTTTATTAGAAACAACTTCGTAAAACAATATGCTTTAAAACGTATAAACTCTTTGGATTGCAAAAAATGGCAAGATAATGTTGAGACATACTCTAACAAAGCCGAAATAATAAACTTCTACACTCCTAATAATCAAACATTACCTCAACCAACAAAACAGCAGATAGAAGATGCTTTTGTTTCTCTTGGCAAAAAAGATGAAGCAAGAAATACTAATTGTCGCTCTTGCGGATACGATTCTTGCACAGAACTTGCAATAGCAATAGCACAAGGTATTGCAACAAACGATATGTGTTTTTCTTTGGCAAAAAAAGATAACAAAGACTATTCTAAACAATTAAAAGTAACAACAGAAAACCTTGTTGAACTTCAAAAACGTTTCTCTACTCTAAATGAAGATTTTAATATTGCTAAACAAACAGATATTGAACTAAAAAATACCTTATCTTCTCTAATCAGTCATCTTTATCCTGCTATTGCTATCATTGACAACAACTACAAAATACTTGAATCCAATACTGCTTTTATTGATATTCTTGGTGATGATGCCAAAGAGATTGATGAAATTATTCCTGGACTTATTGGAGCAAACGTTCAAACACTTCTTCCCAAAGATATTTTATCTCAAATTGAATATGTTAATAAATCGGGCGAAGATATTTTAAATAAAGATATTGACCTTGGAGGAAAATTTATTAATATTTCTGTTTTCACTCTTATTGCTAACAAAAAGACAGGCTTAATATTTAGAAATCTTTACACAGAACAAGAGCGTCCACAAGAGATTATTCATCGTGTTAATGAAGTAATAAAAGCCAACCTTACAGAAGTTCAACAGATAGGATTTATTCTTGGAGAAACTGCTTCCAAAACAGAGAAGATGCTCAACGCTATAATAAAGACCTACAAAGAACAAATAGGAAAATAAAAAAAGATTAATTCTTTTACCAATTGATAGGCATCTTGCCGTGAGATTGGAGATAGATATTTGTTTTTGAAAAATGATGATTACCAAAGAAACCTCTATATGCAGATAGTGGCGATGGATGAGCAGAAGTAAGCACAAGATGTTTGTCTTTGTTTATCAACTCGCCTTTCTTTATCGCATAAGAGCCCCAAAGTAAAAAGACAACATTTTCTTTTTTTTGATTGATTATCTTTATTACGCTGTCCGTAAATTCTTCCCAACCTTTGCCTTGATGAGAACCTGCCTTATGTTGTTCCACAGTAAGAGTAGCATTAAGAAGAAGTACTCCTTGCTTTGCCCAACGAGAAAGGTCGCCTGCTTGTGTTGGTGCTATACCTAAATCTTGTTGAATCTCTTTATAGATATTTATTAACGATGGAGGCATTGCTATTGTGTTTGGAACAGAGAAACATAATCCTTGTGCTTGTCCTTCTTCGTGATATGGGTCTTGCCCTATTATAACAACCTTAACTTTATTAAATGGACATAGATTAAAAGCATTAAAAATGTTTTTTGCCTTTGGATAAATAGTTTTTGTGTGATATTCATTCCTAACAAACTCTACAAGAGAAGCAAAATAAGGTTTGTCAAATTCTTCTTGTAACTCTTTCTTCCAACTCTCTTCTATCTTTACCTCCATAATATTCTTTCTTTTTTTTGTTCTTATTCGTTTTGCAAATATACAACTTATTTCATTAAAATAGATTAAAGATTCATCAAAATACTTCTTTAATCTATTTCAGCAAATCAAAGAACTAATTTTATGAAACAAAGAAGTAATTTTATGATTTTATATAAGGCAATAAAAACATTATAAACAACGTGAATATCAATAATATAGTTATAGTTAATACCTAATATCAATAATTTGATGTATTAATGACGTACGTCCGTATTATATATAAATATAAATATGTATGTCATTACTATACCATATTGGTATATATGGTATAGTAATTGATATAATACACTATTTATCAATAATATATATTAATAGTATCAAAGAGATAATTATTATTATATTGATATTATCAAAAATAAGTATTTTATTATATTGATATATAATTTAATATATCATTTAATACATCAAAGTACTTCTCTTTGTGTATTAAAGATATATAAATATTTATTTATATATAAGACAGACCGACAGACATTACTACACTATATTATTTTTTTGATGCAGTAATAAGATTTAATTTATTGATAATTAATAATAAATATATTCTTTGATATTATAATAATGTAGAGACGGTGCGTGCACCGTCTTATAAATAAATAATATATTTGGTGTGTTAACAGACGGTGCACGCACCGTCTCTACAAGATTATTGACAATAAATAAAAAAAATAAAAAAATTTGGTTAATAAAGAAAAATAATATAATTTTGCATATTATATATGAATAATATGAAATCAACATTATATTCAATTGGGCACGGAACTAAAACAATAGATGAATTTTGCAATGAACTAAATTCATTCAATATTACATATCTTGTTGATGTTAGAAGTAAACCATATTCAAAGTGGAATCCTAATTTTAATCAAGATATCCTAAAATATTTGTCATCTAAAAGGAAAATAATATATGTATATATGGGTGATGTAATTGGTGGCATACCTAACGATATGTCATGTTACACTGATGGTCATATTGATTATAAAAAAATGGGAGAAAAACAATCTTTTATAGATGGTTTAAATAGACTTATTATTGCAAATAAAAAAGGAATTAAGTTAGCAGTAATGTGTAGCGAGTCTGATCCAACAATGTGTCATAGGAGCAAATTAATAGGCGAAGAACTAAGTAAAAAAGGAATTCAAATGAAACATATTATAGCTGTAAATAAATATAAGACACAAACAGATATTATCAATGCTATAACAAAAGGAAACGGCTTAAATAATCTATTTGGAGAAGAAGTATTAATATCAAGAAAAGCATACATATAATGAAAATTTTTACAATAGGAGTTTATAAATCAACGGAAAGCCAATTTTTCAAAAAATTGACAGATAATAATATTGATACGTTATGTGATATACGTCAGCGACGAGGAGTCCGTGGTAGTGAATATACATTTGCAAATAGTAACTATCTTCAACAAAAATTGGTAGACATGGATATAAAATATGGGCATATTATTGCTCTTGCACCAACAACTGAAATTAGAGAAAAGCAAAAAATTGAAGATGCACGATTAGGAGATAATAAAAGAGATAGGAATAAATTAGGTAAAGTTTTTACTGATGAATATAAAAGCCAAATTCTTTCACGTTTTGATTTTGATAAATTAATTGAGCAATTAGACAATTGTGGCGCAAGTAATGTAGTGTTTTTATGCGTTGAGCAAAGGGCTGAAGCATGTCATCGTTCCCTTGTTGCTGAAGAAATTCATAAACGATATGGTTACGAGGTGATTAATTTATAGATAATGATGGAAGGGAAAGTTTTAATTTTATCAAAGACAAAAATGGCACAAGGTAAAACTTGTGTAGGTGGCATAGATATTACAAACAACCGTTCTGTACGATTAAATCCTCATGAATTATCCGTTAATTGTCCATATAATATCAAAGAGGTATGGGATATTACTTATAATATATTATCTGATCGAGGGGAGCCACACTGCTATGAAGATGTTACTGTTGTAAAGCGAAAATTAAGAGAAACATTCAATTCAAATACAGATAGCCTCATTCAATTAATTCGCGATAATACAAGCGTTCATCTTTATAAATGCTCTCTTCTTATGACATTTGGTGGAATGTTGAAGAATACTATAAATGGTACATGTTATATTGACAAGCAAATGATACCTAATCATAGTACATGTTTTTGGATATGTGATAGAAATATAGTACGTAAAGATTATAACAATAAAATACGATATAATTATAATGATGGGACTCTTAAATGGGGCTTTAATATTCCATTTGTTGGATTAGAAGCTAATCCCATTAATATAATCCCCATAGGGAGTTTAATTAGATTATCTTTAGCTCATTGGTGGACTCCACAAGATTCTGAAGATGATTTAAGATGTTACCTTCAACTATCAGGATATTTTTTAAATAAATTGTAATTTGCAAGATTTATAAACCACAAATCATAACAATATTACTTTATATTATTTCATTATTAAAAAATAAAGCAGAAGAAAATTCAAAAATTTTATTTATAAAGATTATCTTTGCCTATTGTGCCAACAAGAGAATTATAATAATCATCTTTACGAAGATAATCAAGAGTCTTATCTGCCAACTTTATCTTATTCTTATAATGTTCTTTTCTATCTTCTTGCAATGATGTTGCTATATTCAAAAAGTCTATAAGATATTGTTTATGTTTCTCCCAAAGAAGTATGTCTTGATTTTGTTTATTCTTCAAACGGTTCTTATACCAATTACTTTCAAGTACATAATCTCTTGTGAACATATCTCTAAACTCTTTACTCTCTATTGTCATACCGTTATAAGAGCCTTTAACCATTATATTAAGTAAGGCTTTCAATGGTTCTATTGCTGCCTCTACGCTTCCATCGTTAAAATACATCTGAGCAACACGAGTATAGTTCTCTGTTATATTATTTATTCCATCAACAAAATCTTCCATACTTTGCTCTTCTGGTTTAAGCATCTCATTAGTAAATACAACATTAGGGTTTTCAAATACTCTTCCAAAATAGTGATGAACAAACTTATCTGTAACACGATAGCCAAGAATAGATGCTCTTACTAATTGGTCTTTATATGTAAAATCATTAAGTTTTTCAAAATAATCATTCTTTATCAAAAACTTAGGACTACGTTCTTCGTTAGATAATCTTGCCCAAAGTTCTGGAACAAGAAAAGAAAGATCGTGGTCTATACGATATTTTCTTCCTATATATCCAGCAGGAGTAGTAAAGCCATCGTAACCTGTAAGAATAAATGAAAGAAGAGCATTGTTTAAATCTGTTATTGTGCAAAGAGCGTTGAATGGTCCTTTTGTTAATGCTCCTTCACTACCAGCACCTGTTGTTGATGGACTTTTTCCTGTAAGAGAACAAATGAAATCCATAAACAATTCTGGCAATTCTTGATAATGAATAGGATTATATACTGCCAATGGACGAATACCTTCTGCTTTTGGATTATTTCTTCTTCCAGGTAAAACAGAATTTATTGGAATATACAATTTGTCTTCTGGCTTAATCTTTCTTGACAATATTATTCCAACATTTGCAACATATCTTTCTTCTGGACAAACAATATCATTACGTGTTTGTAAATAACGTACATTCTTTGACGGTTTGCCATCAACTAAACGTGGATGAGCAGAAGAAACAAAATATGAACAATCTCCTTTTTGTGCAACGTCTTTTATCATATCACGCATTGGTTGAGTGAATTTATCAAAGTTTATCACATCTTCAACCATATTCTTTGCATCTTCTTGTGTTAAAGGTTCATAATTAGATATGAATGTATTTGGCGTTGAAAGGTCTTGTTCTGCTTTCTTATCATAACCACGTATAACTGCATCATCTGGTCTTTGAAACAAACGATACTCACAGTTCTCTACAAACTTAACACTATAATTGTCTTTTGCTTTACCAAGATGAGATAAATTTTTTGTTGGAACAACGATAGATGCTGTTATATCATCTTCTACTTGTACTTTGTCTGCATGAACAAAATCTTGTCTTAGTTTAAATGTTCTCCAAGTGCCATTTTCTGCAAAGCCAACACGAAGATAACGAGCGTATATTTTTTTATTCTCAAATTTAAGTTCATTACCTAATGAGCCATTAAGTATATCTACACTAAAATGACTTTTCCAATCATTTCCCCACTCTTCTTTATAAAATCTTTTAACGATAAACGCTATACCTTTAATATATTGAGGAATACTATCAAGCCAAGCATTATATTTGTCGGTAAATTCATTGGAAGGTGTCAATAGTTTGATAACAGAACCCATAGAACGCCTATTACTTAAAAAGTTTCTGCTAAATGGTATTGGTTTATCAATAGATTTAAAACGGTCTGAATAGTCGTGATTCATTATCTGTTCAACTTTTTTGAAGTCTTCATTAAAATCACTTACAAAAAATGAACCGCCAAAGATTGCATCAGAAATACTTTTACTTATCTCACTCTTTCCTCCACCGCTTACAGTACATGGTTTATGACAAAACAATCCATCACCAACCGTTTCTACTAAGCGATAGTTTGCTGCACCAGAATATTTCTCCATACGGAACTTACTGCCATTAGGAAGAATATAAAGATTGTTTGGAAGAAGTTTAAGATGATGCTCTCCGCTAACATTCTTCCATGAAATATCTTGATGAGGAACATTAAAATCAGTGTTCTCTGGCAAATAATAAATATTTTTATAGTTCTTATCTTGTCCGTATCCTTCATCAAAGAACGTTATAAATTCTTTACCACATACTTTAACATCATCAAAAGTATTCTTTATCTTTTTCACATCAGAGAAATAAGCATCGCCTTGATTATATCCCGGAAAGATTAATGCACCTCCTGCATGTTCTTCTTCTGTATTTCCAAACAAATTACTTGCATAAGAAATCATAGATTTAACTTCTTTCTTTGAATAACCAAAATAATTATCTGCTATAACAGTTGCAATGAATCCTTTATCGTCTCTTATTGTTAATTTAAAACTTTGTCCATCATTATAAAGTTCTTTTTCATCTTTATAACACATACCATCTCTTCTTTGGCGCGGTGTTGCCATTTCATAAGGTGGTAAAAGACATTCTTTCTTGGTTAGTTTTGTTAGTTGTGGAGCAAGAACGATACAACCTGTCTGTCCTGAAAAATGTTCTATATCAAGTGCTGGATCGTTATTGATATGATAAGGAGAGCCTGCATTCCCAAATATACTTTCAACAAAATCAAGATTACTTACCAAAGAACCAGGAGCAAAAAACCTTATCTCCATACTCTTCTCTTTCATTATACCATCAACCTCTGGACAAACAATAGGACGAAGAAGAAGAGAAACATAAAGCTTTATATTCTCTTCAAATTTAGAAGTGTATGGTATTTCCATTATATCACCACTCTCACTAAATGCTTTTTGAAATAAATATTTAGCAGTCTTTATTGGCACTGCTTTCTTATCATCTGGTATTGGAAGTCCGCCCTGGGCAATATGAAAAACACCTTTTGTTGTTCTTCTATCGTTCTTTGGATTATTTAATATTCCTTGTTTTACTCTATATGAATTAACATATTCACTAACATATTTATCTTCTCCTTTTGGGAGTGATAGTCCTCTTGCGACTCCATAACTATCCAAAGTAAATGTTCTCATAGGTAAAACAATATCCTTAACATCTGTAACAGAAGAGAAATAATCATTCAAAAACTTTTGTATTCTTTGATCCGACGGACAATAATTAACAGAAGCCAACAACTCTCTTTCTCTATAATTAGATAATAAGTCTTTTACTATTCCCATAAACTTATCATGAGATGTATCTGCTTCTTTTAGTATTGGCACACCCAAGGCAGCAAGTCTTAACTCTATATATTGGTCTATTGAATCCTTAAACATAAGATTCTTCTTTCCAATCCCTATATCCACTCTTTGTTTATATGTTCTCATTTTTTATTATGTCTTTTTTTTATTCTTTTATTGTTTATATAACAACGCTTTTCTATATCTTTTATTCTGAATCTTGCTCAGATAAATTACTCTTAATAATGAAAATATCCTCACTATCTTTTTTCATCATATATTTTTCCCTTCCAAACTTCTCTACCGCATCAAGATTCTTTTGTATATTGATAGTATTTATGCTGTCGTTCTTTATTTCGTCCATATAATATTCTTTTCTTTTTTCTAACTCTCGTCTTTGACTATTAAGTTTGAAAAAATATATAATACTGCTATTTCTTGAAAACAACATCAAGACAATGAAAATAGCACCTATTATTACATACTTATTCTTTATGAAATTAAGTACTTTCTTACCATCAATATTTATCTTTTTCATTATATTATACTTTTATTATGCAAATCAATCAATGTTTCTCCATTAGTTAGCCAATAAGCATTCATTCCAAACGCTTTTGCTCCCTCAATATTTTGAATAGTGTCATCAATAAATAACGTTTCTTCCTTCTTTATCTTACTATCATCAACAACATATTGAAAACTTTCTTTATCTGGTTTTCTTTGATGTATCTCATTTGAGAAATAAGACTTATTAAAAAGACAAGAAAACACATCAAACCCTATCTTTTCTTGAAAATCTTTTTTAACGTAATTTATATGTATCTCATTTGTATTAGAAAACAAATATATTCCCTCATACTTCATCTTCAATTCTCCAATAATAGCAATTACATCTTTCTTAACATCTAATATCATACTATTCCATGCTTTATCTATCTGACTATCTGTTAAATCTTTTTTAACTAAATCTCTTACACCGTTATGAAATTCTGCTATTGTTATATTTCCTTTTTCAAAATCATCTATCAAAGGTAATTGCTTGCTTTGAGTATATATTGTTTCAAAATCCTTAATACCACATTCTTTAAATGCACTAACAACTCTTGTGTAATCAACCCCAAGAATTACTCCACCCATATCTAATAACAAATTTTTTATCATCTCTTATTTCTCTTTTATATCTTTATTCTCTTGATTTTTTCTATAATGGTCAAAACCCTGTGCTTTAATATCCATCGTTGTATTTTGTGGAGTTACAAGCTTACAGCCCATATTCTTATCATTTATATATCCTATTATATGTATGTTTTCTTTTGTTTTTATTTTGTCATAATCCTTTTGATTGATAGTAAATAACAATTCATAATCTTCTCCTCCGTTAAGTACGCCTGTTTCTGGAAGTATTTTAAATTCTTCAAGTGTTCTTGCTGCTTGATAATCTATTGGTAGTTTTTCTATATATAATTCACACCCAACATCACTTTCTTTACATATATGAAGAACTTCCGAAGCTAATCCGTCTGAAATATCAATCATTGCTGTTGGAACAATATCATTTTCTTTAAACCACTCTATTGTTTTCTTACCTGCTTCTGGTTTAAGTTGTCTTTCTATCACATATTCATAAGTTGCAAGATCTGGTTGATACTTTGGATTAGCAATAAACGTTGCCTTCTCTCTTTGAAGTACTAAAAGTCCAGCATAGGCTCCACCTAAATCACCAGTAACACAAATTAAATCATGCTCTTTTGCCCCATTTCTTCTGACCATCTTATCTTTTTCTACTTCTCCAATAACTGTTATTGAAATAAACATTCCACTTGTACTGCTTGTTGTATCTCCACCAACAATATCTACACCATATTTTTCACAAGCAAGATGAATGCCACTATACAATTCCTCTAATGCTTCAACTGAATAACGATTAGAAACAGAAAGTGTAATAGTTATTTGTTTTGGTGTGCCATTCATTGCATAAACATCTGAAAAATTAACTACACATGCTTTATATCCTAAATGTTTTAGTGGAGTATATGTCATATCAAAATGAACTCCTTCCACCAAAGCATCTGTTGAAACCAAAACAACTTTATCTTTATAATCTAATGCTGCACAATCATCTCCTATTCCAAAGATTGTAGAAGTGTTTTTTATCGTTGTGTTTTCATTTAATTTATCTATCAAACCAAATTCTCCAAGTTCTGATAACTCTGTTCTGTCTGCCATAATATCTTTTTCTTTTATTTCTTTTTTCTTTTATTTTAATTTGCAAATATACTAAATTATTTTACTACTTTTGCAAAGTAAACAAAACTAAAAAAACACAAATGAAATATCAAGAAGCAACAGAGTATTTATATAATGCATTACCAATCTTTCAAAGAGTTGGTGCCCCAGCATATAAAGCAGATCTAGGCAACACTCTCGCCCTTATGGAAATGTTAGATAATCCAGAAAAAAAATTTAAGACTATTCACGTTGCTGGCACTAATGGAAAAGGTTCTACATCTTCTTTTTTAGCATCTATTTTAAAAGAAAATGGATCAATTGTTGGTTTGCATACTTCCCCTCATCTAAAAGATATTCGCGAAAGAATAATGCTTAATGGCAAAATGTGCGGAAAGATTTATATCATTGATTTTCTTAATAAATACAAACAAGAAATAGAACAAATTAAACCTTCTTTTTTTGAACTTATGGTAGCAATGGCTTTTAATTATTTTGCCATAAAAAATGCAGATATTGCTGTTATTGAAGTTGGTATGGGCGGAAGACTTGATTCAACTAATGTTATATCACCACTTTTATCAATAATAACAAATATAAGTTATGACCATATGCAATTTCTTGGCTCCACTCTTCCACTTATTGCCAAAGAAAAAGCAGGAATAATAAAAGAAAATACTCCTGTTGTTATATCTCAAACACAAAAAGAAGTTAAAGATGTTTTCATTAAAAAAGCCAAGCAAACAAATAGTAAGATAATTTTTGCTGACACAATGTTTTCTTGTCAAAACGTAAGATATGATAAAAACAATCTTATTATTGATATCTACAAAAATGATGATATTTTTATAAAAGACCTTATCTCACCTCTTTGTGGCGACTATCAATTAAAAAATATTCTTGGAGTTATCGCAGCAACAGAAGTTTTGAACAACCATAAATATTATATAGGAATGGCATCTATTATTAATGGAATAAAAAATGTACAAAAGAATTTTCCACTTAATGGACGTTGGCAAACTCTTTCAACATCACCATTAACTATTTGCGACACTGGACACAATGAAGATGGTTTAACTTTTGTAATTAATCAATTAAAAAAAATAAAATATTCTCATCTTCATTTTGTTTTTGGAGTTGTTAATGACAAAGATGTTGATAAAGAAATATCTATGCTACCAATAGATGCAACATATTATCTTTGCAAAGCAGATATACCTCGTGGATTAGACGTTAATGTTCTTGCAAATAAATTTCATAAACATAAATTAGATTATAAAACTTATCCTTCTGTTAAGCACGCATTAGAAGCAGCACAAAATGATGCCTTATCAACAAAAGGACTTGTCTTTGTTGGAGGTTCTACCTATACAGTAGCGGAAATTGTTTAAAAAATAATAAAAAAATAGTTCTTTATTCTATTTCAGCGGAATAAAGAACTATTTTTTCAACGACTAATTATATCGTTTTTAATTATCTAACTCTTGTGATAAGTCTTCCCATTCTTGCATCAAATTAGATAAATTATCTTTCTTGTTTTGATAGTTATGATAAAAGTTCTCATCAATCTTATTTATTTGATTAGTATCCGAAAGCATATTATCCATATTTGATATTTCTTTTTCTAAATCTTCAATTTTTTGTTCAACATCCTTCAAACGATTTCTCTTTTTTCTTAACTCTTTCTCTTTTTCCTTGTTTTGTTCAAAAAGAATCTTGTTTTTAGATATTGCTGTTTTGTTATTATCTTGATTATTAGTATTTCTTAATGAATTTTCTATTGATTGTTCTTCTAATTCTTTCTTTTTCTTTGCTTCCAGAAAATCAAAGATATAACCATGGTATTCTTTAATATTGTGATTTTTAAATTCATAAAGTTTATCCGTTAGTCCTTGAAGAAAATCTCTATCATGAGAAACAAGAATAAACGAACCATCATATTTTATTAAAGCATTTTTTAGAATATCTTTTGAATCCATATCAAGATGATTTGTTGGCTCATCTAAAACCAAAAGATTAACCTCACTCAAAAGCAATTTAGCCAAAGCAAGTCTTGTTTTCTCTCCGCCAGAAAGTACTTTAACTTTTTTATCTATATCTTGATCATCAAACAAAAAACTACCCAATATTCCTCTTATCTGTCTTCTTACATCTCCCACTGCAATATCATCTATTGTCTCAAACACTGTTTTTTCTCCATCAAGAAGTGCTGCTTGATTTTGTGCAAAATATCCTATCTTCACATCATAACCAAGATGACAAACACCTTCATAATCTTTTATCTGTCCAATAATTATTTTTGATAATGTACTCTTACCTTCTCCATTCTTACCAATAAATGCTATCTTTTCTCCACGTTCTACAATAAGATTAATATCTTTTAATATATTTTTTTTGTCATAACTCTTGCTTAAATTTTTTATTTCCAACACTATCTTACCTGAATGTGGGGCTGGAGGAAAAAGAAAATGTATTGTAGAAGAATCTACTTCATCAACATCTATTCTCTCCATCTTATCCAACATCTTTATCTTTGATTGAACTTGACGCGATTTTGTTGCCTTATAACGAAACCTCTCAATAAATTTTTCTATCTCTGCTATCTGTCTTTGTTGATTGAGCATCTGATTAGCTTGTGTCTCCATTCTTTGTTCATGCAAAACACAATATTCCGAATAGTTAGCTTTATAATCATATATCTTACCTGCTGTTATTTCAATTGTTCTCTTTGTTATATTATCAAGAAAACATCTATCGTGTGAAACAAGTACTATGGCACCATAATATTGTATTAAGAAATTTTCTAACCATGTTATAGATTCTATATCAAGATGATTTGTTGGTTCATCAAGCAAAATAAGATTAGGTTTTCTTAATAATATTTTGGCTAACTCAACTCTCATTTGCCAACCAGAAGAAAACTCTGTCATATTTCTATTAAAATCTTCATGAACAAAACCAAGACCTAACAATACTTTCTCTGCCTGAGGACGAGCATTATTAATATCCATCATATTCAATTTATCATTCAACTCTGTTTGTTGAACAATAAGTCTTTCATATTCCTTGCTTTGATAATCTGTTCGCTCCAACAATTGATTATTTATATCCTCTAATTCTGTTTTATACTGTTTTATTTCTTCAAAAGCTTTCATCGCTTCTTGAATAACAGTTGTTGTAGAAGAAGGTATCATCTCCTGCGGAAGATAACCTATGGTTTGAGTACTACTAACGACTATTGTACCTGAATCTTGCTTTTGATTCTTGCTTATAACTTTTAGTAACGTACTTTTCCCCGCTCCATTTTTGCCAACAAGTCCTATCCTATCTTTATCTCCTATTGTAAAACTTACATTATCAAAAAGACTTATGCCATTAAATTGAACAGAAAGATTATTTATTGTTATCATTGTTTTTCTCTAAATACAAAAAAGACGAAGTTGTTTAAACAATTTCGTCTTCATATTTTATTTTTTAATTATTATCTTATCTTTAATCTATGATTTATACCACTTTTTTATTGTAAAGTGAAATTAACAGGAAGATTGAATTGCTGACGAACACTCTTACCTCTTTGTTTTGCAGGTTGCCATTTAGGCATTGTCTTAACAACTCTAATAGCTTCTTCTCCACAACCAGACCCTATATCACGCATAATCTTTATATCTGTTATAGAACCATCTCTTTCAACAACGAATGTAAGCCAAACTTTTCCTTGTGTTCCAACTTGTCTTGCTTGTTGTGGATATTGAATATGTGATGCAAGATATTTATTTAATTCACCAAAACCTCCTGGAAAAGATGCTTGTTGTTCTACTACTGTAAATATCTTTACCTCATCTTCTGATTCTGTTTCTGTAACTTTTGCTACTTCTACTTTTGGTGGAATATAAGCATTATCATTTGTATTATTAGCAAAGTTCTCAATCTTAAACTCATTTTTAAGAGCTTGATTATCATCTACAATCTTAAAATCTGTTGTTGATTGTTGTTGAACTTCTTCTTGCTTTGGTGGTTCAGGTTCATCTTGTTTTGTTTGAATAACTGTTTCCTCAACAGCTTGAACAACTTGTGTCGTTGCTAAACCTGTATCTTTTTTATCATAACTTTTATGCTCAAATGCAAGAATAATTACTGCAAGTGCTGCTATTAATCCCATTTGAACGAATAGACCTTTCCTATTCTCTAAATTCGCTTTATCGGATTTCTTAACTTCCATTTTTTATATGATTTTTGAATTTATTACTTTTTTAATTTTAGGTTGCTAAATTACTACTTTTTTTTTATTCAGCGTCTATTTTTTTATTATTTTTTTATTTTTATTTATTTATCTTTCTATAAATCATTTATTTTTTAACGAAAAGCTAATGAAAAAATTATCATTACTTTTAGTTTATTTTTATTAAAAGATGACTAAAAAAGAAGTAGAAAAAATATTTCTTCATTTTTTGTGCATTATTTCTTCGTTTTTTGCATTTTTTTTGAAGAGTTAGCAAATTATTTCTTCGTTTTTCTTCACCTATTTTTAAGTTATTGATTTTTAATAATCAAAACTACTTCCTCCAAGAAATTCTCTCATTATTGAAGTTGGCGGAATGTAATCTGGTTTTATGGTTAAAAAGTTATTCAAAAATTGATGCAATCTTCTTGCATTAGCATAAGCAGGCGATGTTTGCGGGACATCCATAAGCAATGGCTCACAATAGTTTTTCAACACCCCTATTTCATATAATAAAGATGAATTAAATATACTATCAGCGTTCTCTTGAAATGGAAAAATATGCTTTTCTTCTCCATTACGGACACTCTCCCAACGAGATATTGTACTTTCTGCACTTGAACCTCTATAATTATAATCTCTTACTATTCTTCTTATCAAACGATTATCACTCGTACTGATTAAATTATGTCTATCTATTGCCACCTGAGTAAGTGCTGACACAAAAATAAAATATTTGTTTTTTCTATTTATTTCTAATGACAACTTAGGATTAAGAGCATGTATTCCCTCAACAATAATCATTGAGTTGTCTGTTAAATGTATTTTCTTCTTGCTTTTCTCTCTTGCTCCAACAACAAAATTAAATCTTGGAAGTTCTATTTCGTTGCCTTTCAATAATTCATTCATTTGATAATTGAAATATTCCAAATCCAAAGCCTCCAAACATTCAAAATCATATTCTCCTTTTTCATCTTTTGGGGTATGTCCTCTATCAAGAAAATAATCATCAAGAGATATTTGTAATGGTTTTATTCCAAGAACAGATAACTGAGTAGCAATTCTTCTACATGACGTTGTTTTGCCAGAAGAAGATGGACCTGCAAGAAGAACAAGTTTAACATTATCTTTTTTCTTATAAATATTATCTGCTATTGCTGCATATTTCTTTTCATGCAATGCTTCTGAAACTTGAATCAACTCATTTTGTTTTCCTTCAATTATTCTTTCATTAAGATTAGTTACATAAGGCGTTCCAAGAATTTCAACCCAATTTTTATGCTCTTGAAAAATAGAGAATATCTTACTTTGATTAATTACCGTTTCTGGTTGTTTGTTGTCTTTATCCTTATCTGGCATTAAAATAATAAATCCTTTATCAAAAGGTTCTAAATCAAAAATATTAAGATATGAAGTTGAAGGCACCATCTCAAAGAAAAAACTATTAACTGTTTCTCCAAGTATATCAATGTTTGCATAAAGTCTTTTACTATTTCTAATTAGTTTTGCTTTCTCTGTTATTCCAACTTTTTCAAACAAATCTGATGCTTCTTGTTGAGAGAGTATTTTTCTTTCAAAAGGAAGATTTTGTTTGACAAGTTTTTTCATCTCTTTTTTAATATGCTCCACAACAACAGATATATCTTCTTTGATATTCTCAATCTCAGCATAATATCCGCCATTCATTGAATGCTTAATAAAAAGTTCGTTCTGTGGATAAAGATTTTTAACTGCTTTGTATGTCAAAAACATCAAAGATAAAGAATACATTTTTCGTCCATTTGCTGTATTTATATCCAAAAATGTTATAGTCTTTGGAGAATATATTCTATAATTAAGATTTTGTACTTTATTATTTACACAAGCTCCGAGGATTGTTTGAGGATTCTTTATTCCAAAAAAAGCAATCATATCTAAAAGAGCCATACCTGAAGGAATGAGAACTTTACTATCTGTATTTGTACAATAAATCTCTTCCATTTGTTTTACATTATCATTCATACCAAAAATATCAATTTTATGTTTATTTTTTAATATTAAACTTTTTTATTAGCATAATATTTTGTGTCTTTAACTTTTTTATAACTTTCTTTACCGATAAGTTCTCTAATGACAACACTGCTTATCATAAGTCCAAACATTGCTGGCATATATGAAATTGTTCCAACGGTTGTTCTTTTATTTGTTGATATATCTTCAATCATTGCATTCTCTGGCACTTTTTCAGGAGAAAACACAGCAACGACTCCTTCATATATTGCATTCTTATGTAAATGTTTTCTTATCATTGAAGCAAGTGGACAATTATACGTTTGACTTATATCTGTTATTTGAATAAGCGATGGGTCTATTTTTCCACCACTTCCCATTGAACTAACAATTTTTTTACCAAAATGAATACTATGTATAATAAGGTATAATTTTGGAGAGAAAGTATCAATAGCATCAACTATCCAATCTCCTTCAAAATTCTTTATTATATCTATCATTTTATCATCTCTTATATATTCATCAATAACAGTAAGATTTAGATTTGGATTAATGTCTAACAATCTATCTTTCATTAGCAACGCTTTACTCTTATCTATCGTTGAATTCATAGCAATAAGTTGCCTATTAATATTAGACGAAGAAACTTTATCTCCATCTATTATTGTCATATTTCCAACACCTGCTCTACAAATATTTTCTGCCGCATATGCTCCTACTCCTCCAAGTCCTACTACCATAACAGATGAATGCTTTAATTTTTCTTGATTTTCTTTTCCTATTAATAATTCTGTCCTTTCAAACATTATTTTTGTTTTATCTTTTTTTATATCTTTTCTTTGCAAAATTAATGAAAACTAATTGTCTTTTTTATTTTTTTTAATAAAAATGTATCTTTTTTATTAGTTTTACGTAAATAAAGAAAATAATTAAAAAGAAAAAAAATAAGAAATGTTTATAAATACTTTTAAAAAGAACTATTTCATGCAATTGGTTTTATTAATAATAACTCCTATTGTTTTATGGTTGCCATCTTTCATCAATCCTCCTGAAATGATTACTACGCCTCGTCTTGATATGCCATTATATGAAGGGTTATTTTATGCTATGAAAGATTTGCGATTTTTAGATACTCTCCTTGCTTTTATTATTATTATCGCTCAGGCATTCGCTATTAATTCTATTTTAACATATTATCAGCTAACAAAAAAGACATCTTTTATGCCTACTTTCATCTATATTCTCTTAATGAGCTGTGATTATCGTACTATGACTTTGAGTTCAGTATTAATAGCTAATTGTTTTGGTATATTATCTCTAATGTTTTTTCTTAGATGCTATAATAAGAATGAAGGCTTAGATGAGATATTTATAACAACACTAATACTTGCTATCGGTACTTTGTTTTATTCTCCTTGTATATTGTTTATATTATGGATATGGTTTGGTTTATTCAATTTCAAAATATACAAATGGCGTTCTTTTCTTGTTAGTATCTTTGGATTCATAACGCCATTCATTATTCTTTGCGTGTATTATTATCTTGCTGACGATATAGGTGTTCTTGAAACTTTCTTCCAAAAACATTTTTTCATTATTCCTGATTATCATTTTCTTAATCAACCTATTCAAATCGTTTATATGGCATACTTAGCAATAATTACTATACCTTCATTCTTTATGACTTTCAATTATCGCAACGACCAAAAACTTTCAGTAAGAAAACGTACTTCAACAATAATATTACTTTTTGCTATATCTCTTCTACCTTTTGCTTTTGATATTCAAAAACCTACTATGTCCTTAATCTTTGCTCCTTCTCTTGCCTTTTTATTAACTGTTTTCTTTTTCTCAATAAGAAGAACCATTTATGCAAATTTGTTTTTAAGCATCTTTATTTTGCTAACTATTACCAAAATACTATTAAATTACAAATTTATATAGTATTTATTGTTTATAAGTTGAAGAGTTTTTGTATTTTTGCAAAAGAATAATTTAAAAATTAAAAGAAATGAAGTTCGGAGTTGTTATATTTCCAGGGTCAAATTGCGACCACGATATGATTTATGTATTAAGAAACATAGAAAAACAAGAAGTTGTACCTCTTTGGCACAAAGATACAGATTTACAAGGTTGTGATGCAATCGTTCTTCCAGGAGGTTTTTCTTATGGAGATTATCTTCGTAGTGGTGCAATAGCAAGTCTTTCTCCTATTATGGCATCTGTTATTGATTTTGCAAAAAAAGGCGGTTATGTTTTAGGAGTTTGTAATGGTTTTCAAATACTTTGTGAAAGTGGATTGCTTGAAGGCACTCTTCTACACAACACTAACCAAAAATTCATCTGCCATAATCAGTTCATAACAGCTCAAACAAACTCTAATATATTCACAAAAGAAGCTACTATTGGCAAAGCATTAAATATTCCTATTGCTCACGGCGAAGGAAGGTTCTTTGCATATGATGATGTTATCAAAAAACTTAATGATAATGA
The DNA here is from genome assembly GCA_022482545.1 of Bacteroidales bacterium. Classification (GTDB taxonomy): domain Bacteria; phylum Bacteroidota; class Bacteroidia; order Bacteroidales; family P3; genus Scybalousia_A. The sequence continues at coordinate 129,666 of JAKVOZ010000002.1, read as the reverse complement.
GCAAATACTTTTCCGTTATTGCGATGAAAAAGGCTCAATAAAAGAAGACTCTAACCCTAATGGAAGTATTGATAACATTGCCGGCATAACAAATAAAACAAAAAATGTGTTCGGTATGATGCCTCACCCAGAAAGATGTTCTGATATTGAACTTGGAAATACTGATGGAAAGATTCTTTTTGATAGTTTCATAAAAAATTTCAAGAAATAAACATTGCTTCAACAATATTATAAGAGTAAAAATATCTTAGAATGTGGTTGTGATGAAGCAGGAAGAGGATGCTTATGTGGTAGTGTATTTGCTGCTGCGGTAATATTACCATCTGATTTTTCTAATGATTTACTCAACGATTCAAAACAATTGTCTGATAAACAAAGACGAGAACTACGCCCTATCATTGAACAAAATGCAATTTCTTTTGCTGTATGTCAAGTGAGTAATGAAGAAATTGACAAGATAAATATCTTGAATGCAAGTATTCTTGCGATGAATAGAGCAATAAAAAATTTAGAAACAACACCAGACCTTTTGCTTATTGATGGCAATCGTTTTCATACTGATTTAAAGATACCTTATATTACAATAGTTAAAGGTGATGGCAAAATGATGTCTATTGCTGCTGCCTCTATCCTTGCCAAAACATATAGAGATGATTATATGATTAGTCTTGATAAACAATATCCTCAATATGAATGGAAAAAGAATAAAGGGTATCCAACAAAGGCTCATCGCAATGCAATACAACAATTTGGCACAACACCTTATCATCGCAAGACTTTTAATCTCCTTGGACAATTATCCTTGTTTGACAACTAAAAAATATTTCTTTAATCCGTTAAAATAGAATCAAGAACTATTTTATTAGAATCAAAAGACAATAAAATAGAATCAAGAACTATTTGAATAGAATAGCGATTCATTTTATTAGAATGAGAAATTATTATAAATGGTTCTTATAATATTTATTATATGTATAATCATAAAAAAAGAGTGATAATTTTAATATTACCACTCTTTAATCTTATAAATATATTTTAAGCTTTATTTGATTATCAATTTCTCTGTGCGAGTTTGATTATCTGTAATAACTCTTATATAATATACTCCGCTTGCTAAATTATTTCTCTTTATTGTTAAAGTTGTTTGTCCTAATGCCATAACCTGACTACTAACAACTCTTCCTTGAACATCTATCATTACAACATTTGCCTTCTCTTTTAATCCTTTAACTTCTAATGTTGCATCATTTGTTGTTGGATTTGGATAAATTGAAATATTTACATTATTTTCAACATCAAGTAATCCGCTCTTTGTCGTAAATATCTTAGTTTGTCCATAAGTTGTATCGTTGTTGTTTATAACATAAGCACGATAATAATATGGAGTTGCAGATTGAAGGTTAGTTATTTGTTTGTTAAACGTAGCCATATTTGGAGTAAAACCAACTGTATCATTTTCAATTCCTGCTGTTGTTAATTCTGGATTATTTGTTGTAGAAAGAACAAATCCAAGTCTAACATTTACTTTTGGTTTTGCCAAACTTATTAAATTTCCATTTAATGTTGCTGTTGTTGCCTCAACTTCTGTTGGCTCTTCTGTTACAACACTATCTATACTTGGCATTACAGGCACAACTGAAATATTATCTATTATTGCTCCTGGTTGATTACCTTGGCTTCCATCATTAACCCAAACAAAGACAAGTTTCTTTATTTTATTTTGCTGATTATGTACTATGTTACCCAAATGTATTGTATTAGGTTGAAGATTGCAAATATATTTATCTTCTATTGATGTTCTAACTATTATATTATTTGAATATTCTTCATTTGCATAAAATACATTATAACTTGTTGTTGAACTATATGTTGTATCTTGGTCTAACAAATAAACTTTAAGATAATCATAATTCTTACCATATTCACTTGCTTCTCCTCCTATCTTTAAATCAAATGATACAGACACACTATCAGCTGTTCCCATATTTAATAATCTTTCTGCAACAACAACAGATGCTGAGCTTTCATCATAAGTTGTATCTGTTCCATTGAAAGAAACAAATAATTTTGAACCATTTACTCCATTAGGCGTTGCTATATACCATTTATTTATACATCCTCCATTATCTATTGCCCAATTATTATTTTCTGTTGCATTTTCAAAATCACATACATAAGGTAATGTTGCTGGAATTGATGTTGTTTTAATATCTATTGGATTACTCCACTCTGAATATCCGTTACCGCAAATACTACGTACTGATAATGTATATCTTGTTGCAGGAGTTAAACCTATTATTGTATCTGTTGTTGATGTAATATTAACAGGAGTCCCATTATCTGGATCCATACCATAATTACCTATAACATATTGCCATGAAGTTGCTGTTCCATTCTCGGTAAATCCAAATACAAAACTTGTGTCTGTTTTATGAGTTACTGCAAGAGATGTTGGTTTTATGCAACTATTCCAATTATTAACATCTAAATTTGATATGAATATGTTATTATCATTATTACTTACAGTACTTTCACCATAAAATGCTATTTTAATTAATCCTTGAATTGGAACGTTTTGTACTGAATCATATAAAGGTATTACTAAATGTTGAGAATTAACTCCAAATGAATAATAATTTCTTATTGAATCACCTGCTTTCCAAATATAAGCATTAGTATCAGACCAAGTAAGTCCATTATCACGAGAAACTACAATAGCGAACTTATCATCTGTTCCTGCTGTTTGTGGTTCTCCATCTCCACTATATGCCTTTAATGCAACATCTAATTCTATTTGTTTTGTAATTCCATCTGTTCCAAGGTTTATTGTTGGTGTTACTAACCAATAATTACAAGATGTACCATATATATTAAGTCGTACATTATGTTCTGTTTGATTATAAGCCCAAGAATAATAATCATAATTTGTTAAAGATGAATTATTTGTTAATTGTCCTTGATATGTACTCCAACAAGTACTTGAAACAACATTAGAAGTAAAATCTTCAATATATGGTATTGTTTGATAACTACATTCAGTATAGAAAGATATTGAAGATGAAATTAATGAAGAATCATTAGCTGTACATTTTGAATATACTCTTACATCATATTCTGTACTTGGAATTAATCCTGTTATTGTTACTATTGTATCTGAAGCAACCATTCTACTCCATAAATCTGTTGTTGATTGTTTATATTCCACAACATAAGAACCAGATAAATTAATATCATGCCAAGCAACTACTGCTTTTGATGTATCTTTTGTAACAAGATGTAATTCATTTGGCTTTGCACAAGAAACATTAGTAAAGTCTATATTGTCTATTGCTGCTGGAATTCCAGATTCTGCATCGTCCCAACCATTCTCTGCATACCAAAGAAATATAATCTTTTTATATGTATTAGAATTAGTACTATCAAATACAATCTTATCATGTTTCCATGTATTAGAATCTGTATATTGTCTTAATCTATACTCATAATTTGGTATATTTGTATTTTCTAATTTATAATTTACGTCCATACAATACACATTCAAATATCCGCCTTCATTTTTATAATCAAAATCTAAATGAAATTCTTTTCCTTGTGGAAACTTAACATACATCTGCGCATAACTATAAGGAGTTGATGCCCAATTTCCAACTGGATATGTTGCTGTATTGTTAGTTCCGTTATTATTTGATATATATAAAGCTCCACTTGTTGTATTATTTGTATCAGCATTTGTTGCATTACCAATATACCATTTATTTATTGAATCATTAGCAATAAAAGTAATCTCTTTTACATTTGTTGTATCAAAATGTTGAGTATATGGTATTGTTACTTGTTTTATATTTGGAATAAATTCACTAACATAATTAGACCATTGTCCTCCGCCACAATTTTGTTTTACTGATACATAATATGTAGTATTTGCATTTAATCCTGTGATTTCATAAGGTAATTGCGTAGAAGATGTTATTGTTATTGGATTAGCAACTGTTGATGGATTAAAACTTGCACTATCGTTTGCTGTTCCATAAGCAATTATCCAACCCATACCTTTACTATTAATTGTATCAAAATTAACATTTATACTTGATTGAGAAACTAAACTTAAAGATGTATTATATACACCAGGACAATCTGGCATTGAATCTATTGTTACATCATCTAACAAAAGTCTATATCCATCATAAGGTGTATTTCTTCTAACAAAAGCTATATAAGCATCTCCACTATATTCAGAAAGATTAACCTCATATCTTCTCCATGCCCCTTGTGGTATTTCTGTTTGAATCAATTGAGTAAAACCACTCAAAGCATTTCCACTTGCAAGTCCTGTTGTATCTATTGTTGCATTTGTTGATATCCATACAGATATTTCTTCTGGTTCATCTGTCTCTTCATTAGCTCTTTGCGCATAGAACGTTAATCTATTATTTCCTGTTAATGTAATCTTAGGCGTGATTAACCAATCATTATGTTGTGCTTGTGCGTAATCAGTATAAATACCAGCACATTTATTTCCTCCATGAACTGTATAGTATTCATTACTTTCTGACATCCAAAAATAACTATCAGAAGCATTTTGAACTCCTCCATCAAGAACAGTCCAACAAGGTGGTGCATTCCTATTACTTATTCCTGAACCACTAACCCAATCTTCTTCAAAACCATAAGTATATGGTGTTGCTACGGCTTGGCATTGCGTACGAAAACTTCCTTCTATATATTCTGATTGATTTGTTGCGCTACAATTTGTTTTTACTCTTACATCATATCCTGAGGCAGATGCTAATCCTGTAATATTATAAAATGTATCTACTACTGCATTATTTGCAACTGTCCATGTCGTTGCTGTGTTAAGTTTATATTCTACTGTGTATGAAGAAGCATTTTGGGCACTCTGCCAAGAAGCTGTTGCACTATTTGTTTGCTTATTTGTTATATTTAATTCCGTTGGAGTATAACAAAATAGTGTTCCAAATGGTGTGATGTTTAATTTTATATTAGGACGATTAGCATCCATTCCACTACCAACATACTCTCCTGATGTTACAGGTACCGTTAATTATTCACATCAAAAGTTTCATTATCATTAAACCAATAAAGATTTGATGTGTTTGTTGTTGTACTTGAAGCAAACTCTATTGACTGTTCCTCATAATTGCTTGTATTATCAACAATAGCAATTATTAAATTTGCTGTATCTTGATAAGCAAAAGAAGTCGTTAAATTTATTTGGCTCCACCCATTAAAAGTAACACTACCATTATACACTAACGTAAAATTACTTAATGGTAAAATATCAGAAGCTGAAGAAAATGATGCTTTTGAATTTTCTGCCATATAAACAGATATTGTCCTTGAACAAATATAAGAACTAGTATTATTATAACTTAGTCTCGTTATTGTTCCAGAATGTCCTACCTCCGCAGCAGTATAAATATGCTGAGAAAAATTATTACTAACAAATGTATTAAACGGGCTATGTTCATTAGTAGAAGTGCCTGTTCCAATTGTAACTTCTGTTGTTTGCGAGAAACCACTAATAGATATTATTAAAGCTATTAGCAAAAAGTACCATCTCTTCTTCATTTTTTTTATTTTAATTATTAAACAATTTTTACATTTAATTTTTAGAGTGTGCAAAATAATACTATTTTTTTCATAAAACCAAATTTTTTGGCATTTTTTTACATTTAAAGATTTTTATTATTGTTTTATGTTGTTTTTTTCTTTTAAATATTTTTTATCTATTCTTTCTATTCAACATAAGTGAGGCACATGTATTAGAAAGAAATAGAGTTCTTTATAAATGAAATAAAATACTAATAAAATACATCGCCGTTGTACTGATAATACATCGCCGTTGTACTGACAGTACATCGCTGTTGTATTTTAATAAAACAGCGTTTTATTTCATTATCCATTTATTCCAACATAAATTTTTGTTATCATAAAAAAATTAGGTGAAGTTTTTATCTCTTCACCTAATGATATATATTTAAATATTTATTTTATTCTGCAAGATTCTTTCCATGGCAATTCTTATATTTTTTACCACTACCACAAGGACAAGGATCATTTCTTCCTATTTTTTTATCAACATGAATAGGTTGTTGTTTTTGAGGTTCATTTGATGTATTTGTGCTCACCTCTTCTCTTGATGTTTTTATACCTTTTTGATCTGTTGTCGGTTCATCTGTTTCTCTAATTTGGTCTTCAGATATTGGAAGTGATGCTCTACAAAGGAATGATGTTATCTCCTTATTAATATTAATCAACATTGCCTCAAACAAATTAAAACTTTCAAGTTTATATACAACCAATGGGTCTTTTTGCTCATAAGAAGCATTCTGTACATTTTGTTTTAAATCATCAAGTTCTCTAAGATGTTCTTTCCAAGCATTATCTATTATCTGCAAAGTAATACTCTTTTCAACAGAAAGTGCTATTTCTTTTCCTTCTGTCTCAAATGATTTCTTTATTGGAGCTATTGCATTTATCATCTTTATTCCATCAGTGATAGGAAAAGCAACATTTTCATATTTTGTAGATTTGCTTTCAACCAAATTCTTTACAAAAGGAAAGGCAAGAAATGATATTCTTTCCATTCTTTCTTTATAATACTTATAAACGCTTTCATAAGCTATATCTTTATTAATATTCTTACGATTATGATTAAAAGTTTCTTCATCTATTGGGAATTCAAAACCACATATCTTTATAAATTGCGAAACAAGTTCAGGGTAATCATACTCATAATTATCTATCAAAACTGCAATGCAATCATATATCATATTAGAAATATCTATTGCAAGCTTGTCGCCATATAAAGCATTATGACGTTTAGTATAAATAACTGTTCTTTGATTATTCATAACATCATCATATTCAAGCAAACGTTTTCTAATACCAAAATTATTCTCTTCTACTTTTCTTTGTGCTCTTTCAATGCTCTTTGTCATCATTGAATGCTGAATAACTTCTCCTTCTTGAATACCTAAACGGTCCATAACCTTCACCATTCTTTCTGAACCAAACAAACGCATAAGCTTATCTTCCAAAGAAACGAAGAATTGACTACTTCCTGGGTCTCCCTGTCTTCCCGCACGGCCTCTCAACTGACGGTCAACACGTCTTGATTCGTGTCTTTCTGTACCAATAATAGCCAAACCACCAGCTTCTCTTACGCCTTCTCCAAGCTTAATATCTGTTCCTCTACCAGCCATATTAGTTGCAATTGTTACTGCTCCTGCTCTACCTGCCAAAGAAACAATTTCTGCTTCTTTTTGATGTAGTTTAGCATTTAATACTTGATGAGGAATTTTTCTCAATTTTAACATCTTACTTAGAAGTTCTGATGTATCAACATCTACTGTACCAATTAATACCGGGCGATTTTGTTCTCTAAGATTTTCAACTTCTTGTATTACTGCAGCAAATTTTTCTCTCTTTGTTTTATATATTAAATCATTATGGTCTACACGAATAACTGGACGATTAGTTGGTATTGTTACAACATCTAATTTGTATATATTCCAAAACTCACCAGCTTCTGTTTCAGCAGTACCTGTCATACCTGCAAGTTTTTTGTACATACGGAAATAGTTTTGAAGAGTTATTGTTGCATATGTTTGAGTAGCTGCTTCTACTTTTACTTTTTCCTTTGCTTCTATTGCTTGGTGTAATCCATCAGAATAACGTCTTCCTTCCATAATACGACCTGTTTGTTCATCAACAATCTTTACTTGATTATTAATAACAACATATTCAACATTATTTTCAAACAACGTATAAGCTTTCAAAAGTTGATTTATTGTATGTACTCTATCACTTTGAATAGCAAAAGTCTGCATTATTTCATCTTTCTTTTTAGATTTTTCTTCTGCAGTAATAGTTTCTTGTTCAAGCTCTGCTAATTGAGAACCAACATCTGGCAATTGATAGAATTTTGGGTCTTCTCCAAGTTTTGCAAGAAAATCCATACCTTTCTCTGTAAGTTCTATTGTATTTTGTTGCTCATCTATTACAAAATAAAGATCATCATCAATAACATGCATCTCTTTACCTTGATCTTGCATATAGAAATTTTCCGTCTTTAATTTCAATGCTCTCATTCCTGGCTCTGAAAGCAATTTAATTAATGCTTTTGTTTTTGGAAGTCCATGATGTGCTCTAAGAAGTAATATCCCTCCTTGTTGTTTATCTTGATCTGTAACATTATCTGATTCTAATTTTTTTCTTGCATCTGCGATAATTTGATTTACTTCTTGTCTTTGTGCATTATAAAGTTTTTCTATAATTGGACAAAATCTATCAAACTCTTGATCTTCTCCTTTTGGTGTTGGTCCTGAAATTATAAGTGGAGTACGAGCATCATCTATCAAAACAGAATCTACCTCATCTACTATTGCATAATTATGTTCTCTTTGTACTATCTCATTAATATTACTACACATATTATCTCTAAGATAATCAAAACCAAACTCATTATTTGTACCATATGTTACATCACAATTATATGCTTGCCTTCTTTCTTCACTATTTGGCTCGTGTTTATCAATACAATCAACACTAAGTCCATGAAATTCAAACAACATTCCCATCCATTCACTATCACGTTTAGCAAGATAATCATTAACTGTTACAACATGAACACCTTTTCCTGCTAATGAGTTAAGATAAATTGGCAATGTAGCTACTAATGTTTTTCCTTCACCTGTTGCCATTTCTGATATTTTCCCTTGGTGAAGTACTATTCCTCCAATAATCTGCACATCATAATGTACCATATCCCAAGTTATCATACTTCCTCCTGCCATCCAAGAATTTTTATATATAGCTTTATCTCCTGATATTGTTATATTATCTCTTGTTGTAGCAAGTTTCTTATCAAAATCAGTTGCTGTTACAACAACTTGTTCATTATCAAAAAAACGTTTTGCTGTTTCCTTAACGACAGAAAAAGCTTCTGGAAGAATATTATTCAAAATATCTTGCGTCTTATCATAAATCCTTTTATCAAGGTCTTCTATTTTTGTGTATGCCTTTTGTTTCTCATCAATTGACATATCAAAATTAGTATCTAAGGCTTCTCTTATTTCTTTTTTCTCTGCTTCTTCGTTCTTAACAGATTCTTTTATTAATGTTTTAAATTCTATTGTCTTTGCTCTCAATTCATCATTGCTTAGTGTTTTAACCACTTCATAAGCTTGCAGACATTTATCTAAAATCGGTTTTATTTCTCTTAAATCTCTTTGTGATTTATTTCCAAATAATGTTGCTAAAAAATTTGACATCTTATTTTCGTTTTATTTCTATAATATTTTTATTTGTTTCTTCTTTTTTATCTGAATATATATTCAATGCTGTAATCATTGCAGTAAAAGTCCAAAAAGGTACTGCTAATTTATCTGTATCAAGAAAATTATTCAAAAATCCATGTGTATAATATGTTATTAAACTCAATGTAATAAATAACGAAAGATTTGCAATATTCTTGTTCTTGGATTGATGAAAAGTTTTTATACCTATATATATCGTTGTTCCAAACATAACTATTATAATCAAGCAACCAATATATCCTTGCTCACACAATGGTCCTATATATTCACTATGAGCATTTCCAAGTATTCCTTCATTTGTTGATATTGGAGTTCTTTGAGATGAATGTTGAAAACTACCATAAACAAATTGATATGTTCCAACTCCCCAACCTGTTATTGGTCTTTCTTTTGTCATTCTAAAAGCTGATGCCCAACGATTTATTCTTTCAACATTGGAAGCATCTGTTGATATATTACTTATGGAATTTATATGTTTAACTATGTTTCCAGAAGAATCTTGATTGTTCTTTTGTAATTTTTGAACAACACCTGTCCATGATACTGAAAGTGCTATTACAAACACAACAAAAATCGCAAATAATGTTCTAAGTTTTATTTTCATTTTAACAAGAGCATATATAACAAAAGGCACTGCTATACTTATCCATGCTGCTCTTGCGTAAGAAAATATTAATCCTATAAACAAACAAAACTCAATAAAAGCAAATAATACTCTATAATATTTATTAGGACAAACTTCTTTATTGGAAAATAAATAAAATGAACATATAGGTACAAATAAAGCTATTGCTGCTCCATAAGCTGTATGATCATTGTAAAATGGACACATTATATAATCAGCAAAATCATGATTAAATCCTGTTAGTGCATATTTTATTGTTGAAATAATTATAATAATACTAAGCGAAATACCATAAACAAGAACAAATAGTCTTATTTTAGTTATATCTTTAAAAACCATAAGCATCATAAAATAACATGGAATAACAAACCACAATCTTGATACTATATATTTTATTGACACAACAAAATCCCAACTAAATATTGCTGAAACAAGCATCCATGATATATTAATTAATATCATCATACTTATGGGATTTTTAACGTATTTAACTTCATATTTTTTATTAAGGAACATCTCCCAAAGAAATACTACCATAATAATAATTAGTATAGGCTCAGTGGGCAACGTTATTGAAAAAGATTCAAACCTAATAAACAATGAAAACGGAGTTAAGAGTGCAACCAAAAACACCGAATAATAAAATTTGAATATAATAAAAAATATTCCAAGTATTATTAATGGAAAATATGCATAATTATAATACTCATATTTTACTGCTTCGTATCCAATAGCAAGAAATGCCAAACATACAAGGCTTATAAGGATTATGTTTTGTTTGTTATTCTTTACTATTTCCTTCATCTTCACTTTTAGAAGATATATATTTTTCTTTTATTATTAACACTTCTGCCGCCAAAAGCGTACAACACAACGCTGCTATAAGAACAATTATAGAACGATGAGGTTTATCTTTTGTAAATGATGGAGCAGCACTTTCTACTATAAAATCTGTTGGTATTTGAGACTCTACATTAACTAATGCTTTCTCATATTGTTCGTCCCAAAACATCAAACTCTTATTCTTATTCTCCAATTGGTATCTTAGATTTTGTATTCTTGACCCATAAATATCATTTTGTTTCATCTTGCTTTCCAATCTACTTATTGCAACATTATTTCCTTTTGCAACTTGTTTTGATAATTCTTCTGCAAAACGGTCTTCATAATTATCAGGAAAATATACTCCACTCTCTTTACTTAATGTAGAAATTGAATCAGCCACAACTTGTATATCTTTTCTAATTCTATCTCTACTTCTTTGAACAACAACTAAAATACTATCTGTTTTTGCTTGTTTCATTTTGTTTCTAAGATTCTCTAATCTTTCCACCATATAATTAGCAATGTTTGCCGCATATTTTGGATTTTTATCCCAAACCGTAAGTTTTACTCCCAAATAATCTGAACGTTTTACCTTAATATTATTTAACAATTTCCTTTGTAATATATCAGAAGCCATAATATTATTTTTATTTATCCCATAATGAGTTGCCAAATCAAATTTATTTATAACCTCTTCCATTATTTGATAACTTGTAAGCATCTCCATCATATATTCACTTTCTTTCTCAGTTCCATAAACAAGAGGGTCTGACCTATCTGTTACGCTCAATATTCCTTGAGATACAGCATTCGTTTCACTTGGTAAAAGAAGTACTTGTGATTTATAATAATTTGGTAAAAACAATGATATAACTGCTGCTATAATAGCTGACAAAATAAATGTTCCAATAAGTATTTTTTTATATTTTGAAAGGAATTTTAGTGTTCCTTTTAAATTTAATTTATCCATTTATTAGTTTTATTTCTTTTATTAATTTTATTTCAAAGTTGCAAAGATATAATTTTTTCTCTAATTATCTTCTATTTTATATGATAATAATTTTAGCAACGCTCTTTTTTTAATTTTCTGTAAGTAAAAAACTTCTCAAAAAAAACAATCTTCATTTTAATTGATTATTTTCTCGTAATATTTCATTATCTCTTCGTTTTAACAAAATATCTCTTCGTTTTTTTCAATAATTTATAAACCTCTAATTATCAAAACGTTTTTATAGTGAAATTTCTTTGAATAATTGTTGTATGCTTGGATAAGATTTTTCAAGTATTTCTTGTATTTTGTCTTTTTTTACCCAAACAAGTTTATCTATACCTTCAATTGTTTGCGGTATTAGTTTCTCTTGTTTAAGACAAAACATTCTATACCAAGATGTTTCCTTTATTTCTCTTACACCATTCATCACATAAGTATGATATGTTTTTGCTAAAAATTCTTTTTCTTCAAGAATTTTCATACCACATTCTTCCATAACTTCTCTTTTTGCTGTTGTTTGTATTGTTTCTCCTTGTTCCCAATGACCTTTTGGCAAATCCCATTCTCCATTTCTAAACATAAACAACACCTCATCTTGTTCATTTTCCACCACTCCGCCTGCTGCAAGAACAAACTTTAAACCTTTTATTGCGTACTTAAAAACATCTTCAATCGAAACATCATTTGCAACCAATATTATATCATCTTTACATTCTTCTTTAAAATATTGAAAAAAATCAATTGATGATAAATTATTTGAAAAACAGTTGATTAGTTTGGTTTGTTGAAATTTTATTTTTTCAAAACCATTTTTTACTATCGTTATTTTGTTATATTTATTAAAAATAATGTATTTTTGCATAATTAAAATGAATTTTATTAATCATTAAATAAAACAATGAATAAAGAAAACGCCATAGAGACTGCCAGATGTCTTTTACAAGTTAAGGCAGTAAAGTTAAATGCTGAGAATCCTTTCACATGGGCTTCAGGAAGAAAGTCTCCAATTTACTGCGACAACAGAATAACATTATCTTATCCTGAAATAAGAACGTTTATTAGACAACAATTCGTATCCACAATAAATGAAATATTTGGAGATATTGATGCTATTGTTGGAGTAGCAACAGGTGGAATAGCACAAGGAGTTTTGGTTGCACAAGATTTAGGAAAACCATTTGCTTATGTTAGACCAGAAGCAAAAAAACACGGATTGAAAAACAAGATTGAAGGAGATTTGAAAAGCGGACAAAGTGTTGTTGTTATTGAAGACTTAATATCAACAGGCAAAAGCAGTTTGGAAGTTGTTGATTCATTAAGAGAAGAAGGCTGTATAGTAAAAGGAATGGTGGCTATCTTTACTTATGAATTAGAAGTAGCAAAGCAAAACTTTATTGACAAGAATGTTTCTTTGAATACTTTAACAAACTATTCTACATTAATACAAACAGCAATTGATGAGCACTATATTTCTGACAAAGATATAATGTCTTTGAATGATTGGAGAGAAAATCCTGAGAAATGGAGTGATGATAGAATAAATTTGTAAAAAAGACTATGAAAGAAATAGAAACTAAGAGAGTAAAAATAGAAAAACCAATTGAAATAGTATATAATACTCTTTCAGATTTTACAAATTTTCATTACATACCAAATGATAAAGTAAAAGATTTTAAAGCAACCAAAGATACTTGCTCTTTTTCTGTTAATAATATGGCAGAAATTGAGTTGAAAATAGAATCTTGTACTCCTTATTCTTCAATAATAATATCAAGTAGCAAAGAAATTGTTGGCGGAATATCTTTTTCATTGAACCTATTGCTTGATAAAGAAGATGAAGGTTGCTTATTGAATGCTAAATGTATGATTAAATGCAATCCAATGATGTTTATGATGTTCAAAAAGCAAGTAGAAGATGGATTAAATCGCTTGATGGATACCATAAAGTTAAGCTTGGAAAAATCTTAATAACAAATGAAAGTCCTTGCTTTGTTTTTTTGTTGTTGTTTAAGCATAATATCTATTGCCCAAAACAAGAAAATTTTGGATTATGACAATTGTAAGGACGATATTTCAAAGAGTAGCATAAAAAAATACGAAGAAGCTTTTGATTTATTCAAAGATAGAAAATATCAAAAAGCTTCTTCTTTATTGCAAAACATTATTAAAACAGAAGATAACTTTGCTTCTGCTTATTTCCTTTTAGGAATGATTGGCGTTAATAAAGACAACATAACAATGATTGAGAAATATTTTCCTAAGGTTATTGAGATTTGTCCAGAATTTTCGCACCCTTTGTTGTTCTATTACTTAGGAATGCTTGACTATACTAATGAACACTACGAGAAAGCTCAAAAAAACTTTGAAACTTTTCTTAACTTATCAGAAGGTATCAACTATTACGATTCTCTACAAAACGTTGCAATAAATTATATTGATTGGAGCAATTTTCTTCATCAAACATTAGAAAACAAAGTTGAGTTTTCGCCAACTAAGATTCAATACTTAGCACCAAATATGAACTATTACGAACCATTCATTTGCTATGATAATAGTGAGATTTACTTCATTCGCAACAATATTACAACAGATACCAATATGGATAGTTTTATTTCAAAGATTAGTACAACGAGTAAGAATGAGATGTGTGTGTCTAAGATTGATAGTGATGGAATATATGATAGAGGATTTGCGTGTGATGCCCCTTTTAATAGCGGAAAAAGAGAATCAAGAGTGAGTATAACACCAGACAACAACCTTTTGTTCTACGCTATTGAGCAAACAGACAAAGATAATAGTTCTTGGGATATTTATTACTGCGAAAAATTTAATGGATATTGGTCAGAAAGCAAACCACTTTCTATTAATACTCCTATGTATGATGAATTTTCACCTTCTATTTCTTCTGATGGCAACACTCTATACTTTGTTTCTAATCGTCCAGGAGGAAAAGGTGGTTATGATATATGGTATTGTTCAAGAGAAAAGGACAATTCTTGGGGCGTACCAATAAATATGGGCAACAATATCAATACCTTCCTTAACGAAACCTCACCTTTCATTGCCTTAGACAACAAAAGCTTATATTTTCTCTCTAATGGATGGAAGACAATTGGCAAAAGCGATATATTTTTTGCGAATATAGAAAAGAAAGATAAACCAAAAAACATAGGTTATCCTATTAATACAGAAGAGAATGAAAGTTCTATAGGAGTGATGGCTGATGGCAAAACAGCATATTCTACTTTCAAAAACAAAGATAATAAATTCGCTGAAATAAATCTTTTCACTTTGCCAGAGAATGTTAGAAGTGAGAGTATGCGATTGATTAATGGTAGAATTGAAAAGGCGGAAGAAAACATTAACATAAAGATAAAAGCCAAAGATGTTAGCGATGACTCCTATATTATATATAATATAAATCCAAGCAACAACAATTTCTCGCTTGCTCTTAAAGAGAACGACTCCTATCTCATCACAATATCTGCCGAAGGTTATCCTTTCTATAATAAGATTATTAATAATAATGAGAAAGATAGTCTATTGTTTAACATATCTCCAACAGAGAGCGGTATGAAGATAGAATTAGATGGAGTTAGTTTGAATAACAACAATAGCGATTTCACACAAGAGAGCATAAAAACTTTGAATGAATTTTTGATGTTCTTAAACAAGAATGCTTATATGAGAGTAGCAATCCTTGGCAATAAGAAAACGGCAGAGAAAGTTAGAGAATATCTTATCAAAAGCCACGTAAGAGAAGACAGAGTCAGCGTTGAAATATCAAATAGCAACAAGATATTTTATAAGATTCAGTAAAAAGTAAATCATTTTCTTTTTTGAGTAAATTGTTTTTTGATAATAATCACTTAGAATAAAGAGTTATTAAAACATAATGCCATTCTACCACCAACATAATGCCATTCTATCACCAACATAATGCCATTTTGTTAAAATAGAATAAAGAACTATTTTATTAGAATCAAAAACTATTTTACTATAATCAAGAAAGAATTTAATAGATACAAAAAAGAGCGGAAGTTTATTTGCTTCCACTCTTCCATTTATTAATACTTTTACAATTATTTAGCGATAACTAATTGTCTACTTGTTGATAGGTTACCATCAGTGAAGATTACCCAATATGAACCTGGTTTTAGATTTTCTACGTTCAATGAAATCATAGAACTTCCTTTTGTTACCTTATCATATCTTACTACTTGTCCTTTAAGATTTACTATCTTATAAATAAGGTTGCTACTCAATGATTGAGAAAGATTGATTTTAGCCTCATTGTTTGTTGGATTAGGATAAATTTGTCCTATTCCTTGCAATTCTTTTTGACTTACTTGACAACAAATTGAAGAATATATCTCACCTTGACTTATTCCACTAACATCTCTTCCATAAACCAATTTATAATATCCTTGTGGAGCTGTCATTGGTTTTGTTATTGTTTTGCCATTATTACTTGTTGATGATATATAATAATATAAGGTATCTCTTGTTGTATTTAAGTCAATAGTAACACTTCCTTGATACATATTATTTGATAATAATGTTGCAGTTGATTCATTCCATGTTGATTCAGATGCTCTCTTGTAATAAACCTTAACATTATTTATTCCGCTATGATTTTGAGAAATAATATTAAGAGCAACTTGTGGAGTATTGATATTTGTTGTGTTTAACCAATGAATAGGATCGTGATAAATTCTAATAGGATTCTCTGCTGGTATTTGCTTAGTGATACAATGCAATGCTCCTCCAAATCCATCAAATGCTCTAACATCTATTTGTTCTAACTTATAACCAGGGTAGCAATCAGCAAATATCTTCATCGCATTCTTGTTTCCTGATACATCTCCTTTGTTTGTGCCACTTAATGTCGTATCATAGAACACCGGTTGCATTATTGCATCATTTACAAACGTATGATTAGAGAATGAACGTGTGTAATTGGTATTGTAATCACTTAAAGTAGAATACCAAGAACCATCATTCTTTGCTGGAAGTGGTATTCTAATACTTGAATATCCTTTATTGAATATTGTCTTTTTTGACATCATTGTATCCAAATTGCTTTCTACTCTTTTTGCATCAGATGTTGATGATAGAATTGCAGGATATTTTGAAGCAACAATACCTGTCTCTTCCCACATATCAGCATAAAGGTCTATATGTCCTGTTCCTCCATCATATTGAAGAGCAGGCAAAACAGTGCAACGAGTAAGATTTAATAGATGAGAAAGACTATCATTTACTTGTGCTTGTGTTAGTGCTGTTTTTGTTTGGACATAATAGCCATTAGTTTGAGTTGAATCCTTAATATACAAACCATATTGGTCTTGATTGTTTGAATATACGGCAGAAGAAGTAAATAATGTTCCTTTTCCATCAAGAAGAATATTTCCTCCTTCATATTCTATTGTATTTGTATAAACAGGGTATCCCAAATCATGAGCAATAGCAACTGGAATATTGTCATCTAATGGTCTTCCTCCATAATATTCAAAATCCATAAAAGCAATATTATCATTATCTCCATAATAGAATGCCACAGGTCCGCAATCTCTATACCAGAAAGAATTACCTGGGTGAATAAAGAAACGATAATTTGTTAGAGGAGTTCCTCTGTTAGTCATATAGTTTTTTATTGTTGTTGTATCTTCAGCAGCCCATACATCAATCCATACTTGTGCGTGTTGTTGTATGCCATTAGCCAAGCGAGCAAAAAGTTTTGCATAATCACTATTTGATGCCACATCAGGAGCACTTACCACCTGTTGCAAAGCATAGCCACCGTTATAAGGGACACCCCAACCATCAAAAAGTTGTTCAGCATAGGCTCCACTCAATGTTCGTGTATCATATATCCAAGTCATTAATATTGCTTGAACTTCATCACTCTCTATTGGATATATCATATCTGAAGGAACAGCAAGTGATGATTTTAAAGTATTTTCTCCTATTGTGTTTTTCTTAACAAGAGATTTCATATTATTAGCATCAAACATATTTGGAATACGCTTTGATGTTTTTTGATAATAGTCTGCAATTTCCTTGCTTGACATTTTCTCTCTTTGTTCTAAAAGAGCTTGTTTTTTCTGTTTTAAAACAGATTTAGTTACTTGTGAAAACGAAATATTACTTATAAGTAATGCTATCAACACAAAACTAATACTAATTGTTTTTCTCATATTTAATTTTTTATATTTTTGTTTTATATAACGGCATAAAAGTATTTTTATTTTAGAAAAAAATATTAGTAAAAAATATAAATAATTACTTTTTTTGATATTTTCTTGGCTTGTATGAAACTTTTTTGTAATTTTGCCGTTAAAATGTATAAAATTTACAGAGTAACAGATTATTAATTTAAATTATAAAAGTTATGAAAAAATTAGTTATTACACTAGCTTTGATGTTATCAGCAGGAGCAATGTTTGCTCAAACTGACAATACTCAGACTACAAGTAAAGTAAGATTCAACCACTTTGAAACAAATCGTTTCATTGACAATTGGGAGCTTTCTGCTGATGCAGGTGTTCAAACAATGTATAAACTTCCAAACAAAAAAGATGGAGTTAAGTTAAATCCACAAGGATTTGGTAAAGATTTCACATTAGATGTTGATGCTTATCTTACAAAATGGATAACTCCTGTATTTGGAGTTAGATTAGGTTTTGCTGGATTAAACTTCACAAATTACTTTTTAACAAAGACAGATCAAGTTAATAATAATGAAGATGGCACAGAAAACAAAGTAAATTATTTTGTTATTCATGGAGACTTCTTAATGAATTTAACAAACTGGATTTGTGGATACAAAGCTGATAGATTCTACAATGCTATTGCTTTTGTAGGAGTTGGTTATGCTAATTCATCAAAAGGTAATGATGATTATGCATATAGCGGACATAACAACGAATGGGCAATGCCTGTTGGTTTGTTAAACAGATTCCGTCTTTGTGATGCATGGAGCATTAACTTAGAATTTAGAGATATCCTTGTTCGTCAAATGTTTGATAATTCAGATGAACGTGGAGCAGTTGTAAATGATAAAATAGGAAATATCCTTTCAGCAACAGCTGGTCTTACTTACAGATTCCCAACTAAGAGAGATTTCAATTATTTTGACAAATCTGCTTATGATAACAAAATTAGCGGATTAGAAAAAGACTTACAAAGTGCACAAGATCAAAATAGTGAATATCAAAAACAATTAGACAAGTACAAACAAGCATTAGATGATGAAACAAGAGCTAAAAATGAGGCTTTACAAAAAGCAGCAAAACAAACTCCTGCTATGACAAACAATGATGTTAGTTTAAGTATTTTCTTCCCTATCAACAGTGCTAAAATCTCTGATAAGAATACTATTAATGTTAAATTCCTTGCTAATGCTATCAAAGCTTCAAGCAAAGATAAAGTATTTACTATCACTGGATATGCAGATAAACAAACAGGTACAGAAGAAGGAAACTTAGAGCTTTCTCAAAAACGTGCTGAAAGTGTTTACAATGCATTAGTAAACGAAGGCGTTGATAAGAGTAAATTAAAAATAGATTATAAAGGATGCGGTGTTCAACCATTTGAAGGCAAAGCATACTTAAATAGAGTTGCTGTTATTCAATAACAACTTAATAATTTAATAATCTAAAAAAAAGAGTTCTACAAAAGTAGAACTCTTTTTTTTGTTGTCCTTTTCTGTAAATTATTTATCTTTGCAAAAAATGAAATAACGTTTATTATGAAAAAATTATTACTAAATGTTTTGTTAGTGTTTTCTTGTCTTAATATCTTAGCACAAAAAATATACTGCTTATTAGATCTTTTATAGAAAAAAAGAAAAGGACTTATCTAATTATAGAAAAGCCCTTTCATTTATTTAATGAAACTATTTTACTTATTCAATTAAGCTACTGTCCAAGTTTCACCACTATTTAATAAGTCATCAACACATTTTATTGGAGAAGACTCTTGTTGTTCTTTCATTTGTTGTTCAAACATTTGGTTGTAAGTTGGCTTCTTAACTGCACGAATTACACCAAAAGCCATAGGAAATTCTGGTGGACGCATTTGAGCTAACATAATATGAATGCCAGTATCTTCTGTCGTTTCATCATGAACAAGAATATCTTTTTCAGTTATTCCATTCTCTCCTATTGTTACAACTTCAAACTTAGTACCACGAAGAACAATACCTTTGTCTCTGTTCTTACCAAATATCATTGGTTTGCCGTTTTCAAGCCAAAGTTGTCTATCATCTCTAACCTCTTTGTCTGTAACTTCTTTGTGTGTACCATTATTAAAGATAACACAATTTTGAAGAACTTCTACAACACTTGTTCCATCATGTGCTGCCATTCTTTCACAAACCATTTGCAATGTTTGTGGTTGATTGTCAATAGCTCTCGCAAAGAATGTTCCTCTAACACCAAGAACTAATTCTCCTGGATTCAATTGATAATCTATAACACCAAAAGGTGATGTCTTAGTTATCTGTCCTTGTTTTGTTGTTGGAGAATATTGTCCTTTTGTTAAACCATAGATACGGTTGTTAAACATAATAAGATTAACATCCATATTCCTTCTTATGATATGCATAAAGTGATTACCACCTATTGCAGTAGAATCTCCATCACCTGCCGTTATCCAAACAGAAAGATGTGGATTAGCTATCTTAACTCCTGTTGCAATAGCAGCTGGACGACCGTGAATACCGTGAAATCCATAAGTATTTACATAATATGGAAAACGAGATGAACAACCTATACCAGAAACAATACAGAAGTTCTCTTTCTTATAATCTATTTTAGGAAATACATTTAACACTGATGCTAATATAGAATGGTCTCCACAACCTGGGCACCACTTTACTAATTGATTATTAGCAAAATCTTCTCTTGTTAGTTTTTCTTTTGAATGTTCTATCATGATTTATTCTCCTAAAATTTTATTAAATTCTTCTTTTAACTCACTAACTTCAAATGGAAGTCCTTGTACTTTATTATATTGATGGAAAAGAATACCTTGGAAATTCATTCTAAGATAATTAACAAATTGTCCCATATTCAATTCACATACAACAATCTTCTTATATTTTCTAAGAATATCTCCTGTATTTTTTGGAAGCGGATGAATATAATTGAAATGAGTATAAGCGACTTTCTTTCCTTCTTCTCTCATCTCTTTAACAGCTCCAGTTAATGCACCTGCTGTTCCTCCCCAACCAATAACAAGTAAGTCTGCATCTTCATCTCCTTGTACTTGTTGAAGTGGTAATCTATCTGCTATACGATTAACTTTCTCTTGACGATAATTAACCATCTTTTGGTGATTCTCATTATCTGTTGAAACACTTCCTATTATATCTTGTTTCTCCAAACCACCTATTCTATGTCTTAATCCTTCCATACCTGGTATTGCCCATTGACGAACAAGTGTCTTTGGATCTCTACGATATGGTGCATAATTAGGGTCGTTAGGTGTTGCAAACGGTGGATTAATCTTAGGAAACTCTGACATCTTTGGTATTCTAAACAATTGAGAACCATTTCCAAGATAACCATCTGAAAGAAGGATAACTGGTGTCATATTTTCCAAAGACAACTTAGCTGCTTCAAAAGCCCAATTGAAACAATTTGCAGAAGAACTACTTGCTATAACAATACATGGTGCTTCTCCATTTCTTCCAAACAATGCTTGATTAAGGTCTGATTGCTCTGTCTTTGTTGGAAGTCCTGTTGATGGACCACCTCTTTGTACATCTACAACGATAAGTGGCAACTCCAACATAACAGCCAACCCTATTGCTTCACTCTTTAATGAAAGTCCTGGACCAGATGTTGAAGTACATGCCATTGCTCCTGCAAATGATGCACCTATTGCTGAACATATACCTGCTATCTCATCTTCTGCTTGAAATACTCTTGCTCCCAATGATTTTCTTTTGCAAAGTTCTACCAATATATCTGTTGCTGGTGTGATAGGATAAGAACCAAGAAACAATGGAATGCCTGCTTTTTCTGATGCTGCTAACAATCCCCAAGCTGTTGCTATGTTTCCTGTAATATTTCTATATTTTCCTTTCTCCATATCAGCCTCTGCAACTTCTACTTTTGGAAGTGGTCTTTCTTGTTCATCTGTATTCTCACAGAAATTATAACCTGCTCTAACCACTTTCTTATTTGCATCTATGACTGCATCTTTTCCTTTGAACTTCTTCTCCAAATATTCATCAGTATGTTTCAAATCCTTTCCGAAAATGAAGAATATCATTCCTAAGGCAAACATATTTCTGCATCTTTCTTGGCTCTTACGATCTGGGAAGATATCTTTAACTGCTTCTATCGTAAGTTTTGTTATTGGAGCTTTGACAACATTATAACTTGATAAGCTATCGTCAGTCAAAGGATTTTGTTTGTAACCTGCTTTCTCTATTGCTTCCTCAACAAACGTATCTGCATCAACAATGATTGTTCCACCTATTTTTGCCCATTTTAAATTGGCTTTCAAAGAAGCTGGATTCATTGAAACAAGTACATCTGCCTTATCTCCAGAAGAATAAATCTTTTTTCCTATATGCACTTGGAATCCTGATACTCCTGAAACTGTATTATGAGGAGCTCTTATCTCAGCAGGATAGTCTGGAAATGTTGCAATATCATTACCATCCAAAGCTGAGGTATCAGAGAAGAGTGTGCCTGTTAGTTGCATTCCGTCGCCACTATCGCCGACAAATTTTACAACAACATCTTCTTTCTTTATAACATCTTTTACTGTCATAACTTTTATATTTTTGTATTATTTTGTTTCTACAATTAAATTTTTGCAAAGTTAGCAAGTTTATTCTTAATGATAAAAGTTTTTTGCCTTTTTTTGTTATAAATATAATTTTTGTATGGTTTTTTTATTAAAATCATCATAAAACCCAATTATTTTTTGAAATTATTAAATTCGTTTAAAGATAAAAAACATTCTTTCTTCATTCTACAAATAACATAATGCCATTTTATTAATAACATAATGCCATTCTATCAAAACATAATGCCATTCTGTTGCAACATAATGCCATTCTATCATCAACATAATGCCATTCTATTACTAATATAATGCTATTTTGTTTTATTATCTTCAAAAAACAATCTTCTCTCTTTTGATTCTATCTCTCTATATGCTAATACGATTCAAATAAAATTTTGAAAAAGAATAAAAATATTTCTTTGTGATGTTAGAAAAACAAAATATCTTTGCAAAAATTATTAAAAGATTAACACTTTTCATTTATGGGACACAATACTTTGGGAGAAAATTTTTGCTTAACAATCTTTGGCGGTAGTCATAGCAAGGTTGTTGGTGGCATTATTGAAGGTTGCCCACAAGGAATTAAGATTGATATGGATTTGATTAACGATGACCTGCTTAGACGCAAACCTTCCAATAAATATTCTACTCAAAGAATTGAACAAGATGAAGTTATCTTCCTTTCAGGACTAAAAAACAACACAACACTTTCTTCTAATATCACTTTTTATATTGAAAACAAAGACGTCAAACAAGAAGATTATACAAAAAATCTTAATCTCTTTCGCCCCTCTCATTGTGATTATGTTTATTATTTAAAATATGGTCAAGATAATCTGCTATTAAAAGATATGGCTTCGGCAAGAAATACTGCGATAATGGTTGTTGGAGGAAGTATTGCAAAGATGTGTTTGAAACAATATGGCGTTAAAATTTCTTCTAACATTGAATCCATTGGCGGATTTGATTACGAAAAAGAGCAAGATGAGATAAAGAAACTATTAGAAGATGTTTATAACGAAGGCGATAGCGTTGGTGGCAAGATACGATGCGAGATAAAAAACACAGTAAAAGGATTGGGTGAGCCATTGTTTGATAAGTTTTCAGCAGTGTTAGCAAAAAATATATTCTCTATTCCTTCTGTTTGTGGTTTTGAAATAGGCGATGGATTCAAACGCACAGAAAAAAAAGGCAGTGAAGATTTAGACAATTGGAATAATGATTTTTCAACAACAAGTAATCATTGCGGTGGAATAAATGCAGGAATAACTAATGGAATGAGTATTGTTTTTCATGTTGGGTTTCGTCCTATTGGTACGATAAGTCAAAAGATGAAACTTATTAGCAAAGATGGCGTAATAGAACAAAGAGAGTTTGGAGGCAGACACGACAAATGTCAAATATTTCGCTCTGGTGTTATTGTGGAGAGTGTTGCTGCAATGACAATGATGGATATGATTTTAATGAATAAAACAAACAAATAAAATGAATAAAAAATTATTAACAATCTTAGCAGTAATGGTTCTTATCTTTACTTCATGCAGTAAATTTAAGAAAGTAGATAATGAAAGTTTTCGTCTTTCTGGCAATATGACTAATGCCAACAAAGGCTATCTTGTTCTTTTGGAGATGAGAGAACAAGGAGTTAGAGTAGTAGATTCAATAGAGATAGACAAAAATGGTGATTTCTCTATAACAGAAAAACTTCCTAGTCCAACACTTTTTATTCTTCAAGGAAAGAATGATTACATAACAATATGTCCTCAACGAAAAGAAGATATAAAGATTAATGCAAATTTTGAGGATATGGCATCTACTTATAAGATTGCTGGTTCGCCTGAATCTTCTAAACTACAAATTCTTAACAATGAGCAAACAAAGAGTCGTTTAGCATTAAAGACTATGAGCGATGTAATGAATATGAGTAGTACAGACAACTTTGATTCTTTGAAAACAGTGATGCGAGGAAGATATATGCTGTTAAGAAACAATCAACGTAAGTTTATGATAGATTATATCAATGCTAACCTTGGCTCGCTTACAACACTAATTGCTCTTTATCGTACAATGGAGAACGAGCCCTTAATAGATTTTCACACAGATTTAGATATATATCAAAAAGTCCTTGTTGGATTAGAAAAGAAATATCCAAACAATGCTCACACTCTTGCTTTAAAGAATTTTATTGAGCAAGCCAAACAAGTACAAAGTCAAAATGTCGCCAATGAATCAAGTCAAAAGAGATAGCGTTTATTTTCTTGCTGACTTTCATCTTGGAGTGCCAAACAAAAAAGCAAGCCTTGAAAGAGAGAAAAAGATAGTAAGATTTTTGGAATCAATAAAAGACGATGCCAAACAGATATATCTTTTGGGTGATATCTTTGATTTGTGGTTTGAATATAAGTATGTAGTACCAAAAGGCTATGTAAGACTGCTTGGCAAGTTAGCAGAACTGACTGACAATGGAGTAAAGATTGATTTCTTTTGTGGTAATCATGATTTTTGGCAAAAAGATTATTTTGAAAAAGAATTAAACATAAAAATACATAAAGAAAGCAGTAAGATCATTGTGCTTGATGGCAAACGTTTTATGATAGGTCATGGCGATGGATTAGACAAAAGTGATTTTAAATACAAGTTCATTGACTTTATGTTCAAAAACTGGGCTTCAATTAAATTCATATCTTTATGTCCAACTAACTGGTTTATGTCTGTTGGTAACTCTTGGAGCAAGAAAAGTAGAAAATCTCATAAAGCAATTGACCTTATAGATTTAAAAGAAAAAGAACCTATATATGTTTATTGTAAGAAAGTTTTAGAAAAAGAAGATATAGATTATTTTGTGTTTGGTCATAGACATATTGTTTGCGATATAACACTTAACAACAAAGCACGATACATCAATGTTGGCGATTGGGTAAATGATTGTTGTTATGCAAAATGGAATAATGAAGAATTAATAGTAAAAAGATTTGAAAAAGAGTAGTTTTTTTTATATTTTTGCAAATTCTTTTAGAGTAATGAAGAAAAATATTATTAAAATAATTAAATAAAACAAGATAAAAAGATGAAAAATACACCATTCACACAAAAGCACATTGAATTAGGTGCTAAGATGGCAGAGTTTGCTGGCTACAATATGCCAATATCATATACAAGTTTGATAGAAGAACACAACAATGTTAGAAATAATGTTGGTGTTTTTGATGTTTCTCATATGGGAGAATTTAGAGCAAAAGGTAAGAACGCATTTAAGTTTATGCAATATGTAACTTCAAATGATATATCTTCTCTTTATGATGGAAAAGTTCTTTATACTCTTTTACCAAACGGTAAAGGTGGTGTTGTTGATGATATGTTAGTTTATAGAGTTAAAGAAGACGAATATTTTATGGTACCAAACGCAGCAAATATTGATAAAGACTGGGCTTGGATGAGTCAAATAGCAGAGAAAATGGGCTTAACTCTTGGCAAAGACTTTACTAACGAATCAGAACATTATGGACAACTTGCTATTCAAGGACCAAATGCTTTGAAAGTTATGCAAAAACTTACTAAGACTCCTATTCTTGATATGGAATATTATACTTTCCATTACTTAACTCTTGCTGGTGTTGATAATGTTCTTCTTTCTACAACAGGATATACAGGAGCAGGTGGTTGCGAAGTTTATTTTGACAAAAAAGATTCAATGAAAATATGGGACGCAGTGTTTGAAGCAGGAAAAGAATTTGGTATTATGCCTGCTGGACTTGGTTGCCGTGATACACTTCGTTTGGAAATGGGATTTTGTTTATATGGCCATGAAATAAATGATGAAACATCTGGTATTGAGGCTGGATTAAACTTTATCATTAAATTCACTTTTGGCAATGATTTCATAAACAGAAAACTTTGGGAAGAACAAAAGGCTACTAAGGTTGCTAAAAAACTTGTTGGTTTTGAGGTAATAGGCAAAGGTATTCCAAGAGAAGGTTATGATATTTGTGATAAAGATGGCAACAAAATAGGACATGTTTGCTCTGGTTGCCCTTCTCCTTCTCTTCATAAATCAATAGGAACAGCACACGTTAATACGGCTTTCTCTAAAAAAGACACTCCTATTTTTATTAAGATAAGAGAAAAACTTGTTGAAGCAAAGGTTGTTAAGATGCCTTTCTATAAAGCAGAATAATTTAATAACAAATAAGACTAAGCCTGCATTAATAGAAAAGAATAATGCAGGCTTTTTATATACAATACAATTATTATGAAATATTCTAAAAACAATTCAAGCAAAAAGAATAATCGTTTAAAAAACATTGCTCTTGTTTTGTGTATGATACCAAGTATGGCAGTAGCACAAAAAGATATTATTGTATTTCATAATTGCGAAAATCTTTTCTATCCTCTTAATGATTCTTTAACAGAAGATGATGAATATACGCTTGAAGGTAAAAAACATTGGACTTTCAAAAAATATAAGACCAAACTAAATGAACTCGCAAAAACATATATTTCTATTGATAAAAACAATATGCCTTCAATTATTGGATTAAGCGAGATTGAGAATAACACTGTCTTGAATGCTTTAACTATGGATACTCCTCTTAGAAAAGTTGGATACAAATATATTCATTATTCTTCTAATGATATTCGTGGAATAGATGTTGCGCTTATATATAATCCTAAACGATTTTCGGTTCAAGAAAGTAAAGTTATAACTGCACCTATTCAAAAAGAAGAAGACCGCACAAGAGACGTTCTTTATGTTAAAGGCAAATTAGGCGAAATGCTTGTTAATATTTATGTTGTTCATGCGCCTTCACGTAGAGAAAAAAACATAAAAAAGCATCTTCGTCAAGAGATTTTTTCTTTGGTTTATTCTCATATTGATTCTTTAATGACAAAAGGAGAAAAGAATTTTATTGTTATGGGAGATATGAACGACAATCCTTGGGACGAAACAATAAAAGATGGTTTTAAAACAAAAGCACATGCAAACAATCCTAATCCTTTACTGATTAACTTAATGCAAGAAAACAAAGGAAAAACCGGCTCTTATGTTTATAATGGAGAATATTTAAGTTTTGACCAGTTCTTAGTATCTGAAAGTATTAAAGAAAAGATTGTTTTTAATGATAACTTTAATGAAAGTTTTATTTTTAAGCCTGATTTCTTAATAGACAAGAACAACAAAAGTCATTTAGATGTTCCTTTTTCAACATACAAAGGTATGCACTATCAAGGTGGAATAAGCGACCATTTTCCTATAATAATGATGATAAAGGAATAAAAAATATTACTTTTTATTAAATTTATGTGCGTTTATTATGAAAAAAATATTACTTTTGTAAGCGTCTTAATACTTTTAATTGTATCATAATAAAGAATTATTAATTTTAAAATAAAATGAAAATGAAAAAAACAATTTTAATGTTATCTGCCATAATGATGATGGCTTTTTGTTTACCATCTTGTAGTGGAGATGATAAAGATGATAATAATACTAACAACAATTCAAACAACAACAATCCAACAGAAACAGAAGTAGAAACAGTTTCTTTAAAATATTTGAAATCTTTCATTGGTATGACAAAAGAAGTTGCTCAAAACTCTTTATTAAGTAAAGGTTATACTTCTTATAAAGATACAACTCTTAATTTAGGTGTAACTGTTTATCTATATAGTTATATAAAAGTTAATTCTAATAAAGATACAACATTATTTGCTTTTGTGTATTATTCTAATCGTATAATTGCTCCTATTTATGTAACAAGCAATAATAATAATAGTAAATTACTCACAGCATTTAAATATTGGTCTAATGAAATGTCTTTATGGTCTAATCAATTTACCAACGTAAATTACACAGGAAATATCAATGATTCTTCTTATACTACTCATAATACTTTCTTAGAAAAGTTAAACACTATGGATGTTTCTCTTATTAATACATTAGACGAAAGTTTCTCTCCATCTCAAACAAATAATGTTTCTGCATCATTTATTGATAGAAATTTTGATATTTCTGCAATATCGAACAAAAAAACTATGAGAAAAACTACTTCTAATCCGAAGATGATAGGTTTAGCTTATATGGATTTATCTTCTATGGGAAAAGTACAAAAAGAAAAAGTTCGCTATATCATTAAAAATATATTCAAGTAATAGAATATAAATAACAATAAAAAAAAGCGACTTAATATATAATCATTAAGTCGCTTTTTTTCTTATAAAAGAATATCTTTCATTTACAAAAGATTTTCTATATCCTTTGCTATACTTTCAGGAGTTACCATTGATTCAAAACGCTTTATTGTTTTACCATCTCTACTTACAAGAAACTTAGTAAAATTCCAACGTATCTCATTACCATTCAAAAACTCTGGACTATGTTCTTTGTGAATAGAGTCAAGTTTTGCTCCTAATTCTTTATCAGGATACCCCATAAAAGGTGCTTTATCTTTCAAAAATCTATATAACTCTGGGGCTTTATCTCCATTAACATCTATCTTTGCAAACATTGGAAAAGAAACACCATAATTAACTAAGCAACTCTCTTGTATTTCTTTTGCATCACCTGGCTCTTGTGCTAAAAACTGATTGCAAGGAAAACCAAGAACAACAAGACCTTTATCTTTATATTGCTCATAAAGTTTTTCTAATCCAGCATATTGAGGAGTAAATCCACATTTGCTTGCTGTATTTACTACAAGAAGTACTTTGCCTTGATAATCTTTAAAAGAAACGTCTTTACCTTTAAGACTTTTCATCGTGAAATCAAAAATTGTTTTCATATCATTTATTTTTTTAAGTTTATTTATGTTAAAATTTATAACCAATTGTAATATAATTTGGTGAACCATAGCGATGATACTCATTACGAGCATAATTTAGAGTATATTTTTTATAGTTTATCCCAAAGCCATAAGAAAGTCCTGCCAAAGAAAAAGCATCATCAACTTTCATCTCTTGATGTTGCCGCCACGAATAACCTAATGAAAGATAAAAATACTTACTTGGCGTTATGTCAGCAGCAAAATGCAAATGGCGAAACCCTTTATCCAAGAATGCAGAGAATGTCTTTTCTTTATCTACTGTACCATCTATATTCGTTTTATCTCGCGGATTCAAATCATCATTTTCTCTTATGTTCCATTTCTGCAAATCTGTTGCAACAACATACAAAATTACTGGTGCATGTTTAAATTGTTTTGAAACTCCAAGCTGAATATCAAACGGTAATGTATCTCTTTCATTAGAAAACGCATCAATTTGTCGTCCTATATTCTTAACAACAAACGATGCTTGCCATAACTTAGAATTGCTAACATAAGTTGCTGCCAAATCAAACGCTAATGCAAATGCTGTATATGATTCATATTGAGAAAAAATAGGCTTCATTGTTGCCCCAATAAAGATATTCTTCTCTATTTGTCTTCCCCACGAAACAGTAAGCATATAATCATTTACGGAAAAACTACCAACCTCATCACCATTTTCTTCTGTTTGTGTGAATTTCCCATAATTTATCCATTGAAGTCCAAAACCAAAATTACCATATTTTTGAAATGTTCTTGTATATGCTAAGGCTCCTTGAAAGGCTCCCGCAAACAAATCTGTATATGTTACTGAGATATTTTTATTTAATGAACTATCTAATATTGATGGATTAGTTAGTGCCGAACTTGCGTCGTTTGAAAAACGTGGCATAGAATTAATACCAAGTGAAGTCATTCTTGCACTATTATATAAGTTCAAGATAGCATATCCATTCTTTCCTGCCTCAGACTGAGAAAACAATAAAGTTATAGAACTAAGAGTAATTATAATTGTTAGTAGTATTTTCTTATTCAACATTCTTTACCAAGTTGTCTTTTTTATTTAAATCTTTGTTTTTAATAAATATTATATAATATAACTCAAAATATTAGATTTTAGTATTTCTATTAGTATTTTAATGAAATCAAAAGAGACAAAAATAGTTCTTCATTCCGTTGAAATAGAATAAAGAGATAATAAAATAGTTCTTTAATCTATTTTATTGGATTAAAGAACCATTTGAATATAATAGCAATAAAAAAATAGGAAACATTTTACTGCTTCCTATTTAGTGTTTTAATATTTTAGAATTTATTTATTCTACGATTAATTTTGCTGAACGAACAGAATTATTTGTTATCATCTTTATCATATAAACACCTTTTTTCATATTGTTTATATTTAATACTTGATTGTGAGAACCTTTTGCTTGTTGTCCTTTATTTAATGTAGAAACTAATCTTCCGTTAATATCATATAAGTTAAATGACACCTTTGTGTTATTATCTAATGTATAAGCTATTGTTGTTTGAGTTGAAGCAGGATTTGGATAAACATTCAAACTAATTTGAACTTTATCATTAGTAACATTTGATATTGATACATCTGGCTTACCTTCTACAATATTTTTCTTATTCATTAAAATACCTTTACCATAAGTTGCTGCATACATAATACCAGGATTTTGAGTTGCATTGAATTGAACTTCTTCTGAATTGCTTCCTGAATATGTGTAATAGTGAATCATAGGTTGGTTTTGTATTTGTTGCCACAAATCATAAACAGGAACATTTAATGTTGAATCTTCTAATGTCCAATCAACATTTGCTGCCATATAATTTGTTGTCTTATAAATACCATCATCACTTCCTACATAAAGTACATTTCCTGTTGCATTTTTCATTGTTTCATACAATGCAGTAAATACTGGTTTTGTTTTATCCGCTGATAAACTTATATCATTAAATGTTGGAGTTGCTGACAAAACATCATTAGAATACATTACGTTTGCATTTGAAGGATTATAACCATCAAATGTTATAACCATCTTTGTTGAATCTATTGGATTACATCTTATTGATGATATTTGTCTTGTAAATGTTGCTATTGTATCTAAAACAAATCTATTAATATCTGCACTTGCACCTTTAAATTCAATTGCATCTGCTAAATCTGATTCATTCAAACCTTTAATTCTTAAAAGTTGTGTTTTTTCATAAGTTGAATAATTAGAATATTTATCTATTGCGATGAAAGCATAATTGCCGTCCATTGATAAAGCTAATGTATGTATTCTTGAATTTAATTTATTTATAGAATCTGTTCCTGGAACTGTAAATATTCTACCCCAAGCAAGGTCTGTTTTTGTTGGATATAATTGGAATGTTCTTGAAAAATCTAAAATCTTAGTTGTTAAGAAAGCACCTGCATTTGTTCCTATTAAAAGACGAGCTTGAACAGGACTTTGAACTAATATTGATGTATCTTGATTCTTAAATATTACTGTATCCCCAACACTCTCTGCTGTTTTATTAAATACATGGAAGAATGGATAACCTAAATTATCACTTTGAACCATTACAGAATCTCCGTCTAATATTCTTTCTCCATTTATACATGGTAAAAGTTTTCCATTTCTATGTATTACGCTATGTTCTGTCAATTTTAAATAAACACTATCTTTCACTTTTGTTGAAGCATTAAATGTTTCCCAAAAAGCCATTGGAGTATTAAATGGAGCTAATGCTAAATCTGAATAAGCATTACCATTAAATAACAATTGAGATACTCCTCCACCATAAGTCCAAGTATTAGTATTTATTGTTTCATAATCACCTTTATTTCCATAAGTTCTTGTTATGTTATTATTTGGACGTGCTAATATAAATGGTTTTCTTTGTTGTGGTAATGTTTTGTTTATTGCAGATGCTGCAACGTTACTACCACTCCACATACTTGAATTATATCCCATATAAGCATCTCCTTCATTTGAAACTAATGTTAAATAATCAGGATTGTTTATTGACCATATTGTTTCTGCTCTACTTAAAGTATCATTATCTTTTGTTCCTATCATATATGTTATAGCATTACTTTGGCTTGCTGCTACTATTGAACCATCTGCACCACCTGCTACTTTATATGCTTGCAAACTATTCATTCCAAAATTTGATGGAATCCATCTTGCTCCGTGAAGTAAGCTATCAAATTGATATGTAAATATTCCTGCATCTGTTGTTACCATAAGAAAAATAGAATCAGCTAATGTTTGTGGATTATCTAACATTAATATATTATGAATATTTGGTGCTACATAAAATGCTGATGTATGTTCTACTGTATTTGATGCCATTGAAGAAAATGAAAATATTCCTACACCATTGTTATCATATCCTTGTTTAATTGTTGTTCCTCCAACATAAACTTTCTCAACAATATCTCTATCATTAACACAAACAGCCATTGCATTTCCCAAAGTAGAACCTAAACCTACATTACTTGATGTTATTGAACTCCATGAAGCATTATCTAATTGTCTTGTTAAATAAACACCTCTCAATGATCCATAAGCTCCGAAATAATTATAATTATAATCTGATAAATAATCAGTAGCTACAACACATAATGTATTTGGATTCTTTTGTCCAAATGACAATTTAATTCTTCCTATAACTGTTGTATCTGCAGAATATCCTATTGATGTATTATCAAATATTTTTGTAAATGTTGTTGGATTTTCAACTGTATTTATTGCTACTCTACCACCTTGATTGTCGTAAGATACTGCAAGTCTATTGTTAGCATTAACTTTTAAATCATATATATTAATTGAAGCATTTCCTTCCAATGGAACATTTGTAAATGTTGTTCCACCATCAGTTGATACTTGTAATCCTGCATTCTTTGTTCCTACATAAACAGTTGTTCCTACGCATGCCATTTCATTAATGTATGCCCATTTATCTGAAATATCATAACGATTAGTTGGCTTAGTCGTTGGCAAAACATTAAAAACTATATTATTTAAAATATAAGTATATTTTGCTTGATCTGTCAATCCTGTTGCCCATGCTTTATTATAATCTGACGGAACAGTCATTTTATAAATTCCGGTACCTATCATACCAGAAGTATTATTACTATGTCCTGTTGGATTCTCGTTATGTAAAGCGTTTGCATAGTATCCTTCTCCTGTCCCTACATAAACAATTCCATTCTCATCTTGAGCTAAGGCTGTTACTGCTATTCCTTCTCCATTTCCTAGCTTTACTTCTTTCCAATTTTTACCGTTATTTACACTAACATATAAACCTCCGCCTACTGTACCTGCATAAACAACGCCTTTGTTGTATTTATCAAACATAGCTGAACGAACACGTCCGCTAACGTTATTTGGACCTATTGATGTCCATGATTTTTCACTTCCCGTATTACCATCTGCATTTATTGTTATTGATGAAACTGCTCTTGTTGAACTTGTGAGCATTCCTACGAAAGTGAAAATTAATAAACTTAAAAGTAACTTTCTGTTTTTCATAATGTATTTAGTTTATTTCTTATTAATTCTAATACTTTTATTCCAAATTTTAACTATTATTTTAAGTGGCAAAGGTACATAAAAAAAATAATATACAAACTTTTTATTTCAAAAAATTATTAGTTTTATTATTTTTTTTGTAATTCTCACTTTATAAATCAGATATTTATACTACAAAATCATAGTGTTTTTATGTTATTTCTTTATTTATTTTTTTAATTTTTATGCTATTAAATTATTGTATTAATTACAAAAAAATATTTCTTCGTTTTTTGCAATTATTCCTTCGTTTTTTGCAATTATTTCCTCGTTTTAAGAAAAACATTACGAAGATTTATTTTACTACATCATTTTTATTGGTAATATTATAATCTTTCTGCATTATAAAAATAGCATAATTCTCTCAAATTTATTAGCAAAAGACAAAAAAATTATAAATTTTGTAATAAATTAAATTTGTTATCGTTTAAAACTTTTGAAGATAAAAAAAATACTATATGGATATTATTGAATTAAATAAAAAAATTGAACAAGAAAGTGCTTTTGTTGATGCCATTACAACAGAATTAGGAAAAACTATTGTTGGCCAAAAAGCAATGGTTGAAAGACTTTTGATTGGATTACTTTCTGATGGACATATTCTTTTAGAAGGTGTTCCTGGTCTTGCTAAAACTTTGGCTATTTCTGCTCTTGCAAAATCTATTAATGCAGGCTTTTCTCGTATTCAATTTACTCCTGATTTACTTCCTGCTGATATTATAGGAACAATGGTTTATAATCCTCAAAATTCTTCATTTATTGTAAAGAAAGGTCCTATATTTTCCAACTTCATATTAGCAGATGAAATAAACCGTGCTCCTGCAAAAGTTCAATCTGCTCTTTTAGAAGCTATGCAAGAAAGACAAGTAACTTTGGGAGAAAAATCATATAAATTAGATAATCCTTTTCTTGTACTTGCAACTCAAAACCCTATTGAACAAGAAGGAACTTACCCATTACCAGAAGCACAATTAGATAGATTTATGTTAAAAGTTGTTGTATCTTATCCTACTATTGAAGAAGAAAGACAAATACTACATCAAAAAATAAGTTTATCTCAAAATCAAACTTCTGCTATTGTTTCAACAGAAGATATTATTAAGGCAAGAGAGATTGTAAAAGAAGTTTATATTGATCAAAAGATAGAGAATTATATTACTGACATTGTATTTGCTTCTCGTTTTCCTGAAAATTATGAATTAAAAAAGATAAAACCTTTTATTGCTTTTGGTGGTTCTCCAAGAGCTTCTATATGTTTAGCCTTTGCTGCAAGAGCTTATGCTTTTATTCATAGAAGAGGTTATGTCGTTCCAGAAGACGTAGTTGCTATTTGTCCTGATGTTCTTCGTCATAGGATAGGTTTAACTTATGAAGCAGAAGCAGAAAATATAACAAGTGTTGATATTATCAACGAAATAATTAACAGGGTTGATGTTCCTTAATAATTATGTATTCTGATTTATTAAAAAAAGTACATAAAGTAGAGATTAAAGCCAAAGGTTTATCAAAAAATGTATTCTCTGGGCAATATAGAAGTGCATTTAAAGGTAGAGGTATGACTTTTTCCGAAGTAAGAGAATATTCTTATGGCGATGAAATAAGAAGTATTGATTGGAATGTATCTGCAAGATTCAATCACCCTTTTGTAAAAATATTTGAAGAAGAAAGAGAACTAACAATAATGCTTATGATTGATGTTAGTGGCTCAACAAATTTTGGAACAAATACTTGTTTAAAAACAGATACAATAACAGAAATTGCTGCAATATTAGCTTTTTCTGCGATATCTAATAATGATAAAGTTGGAGCTATTCTTTTTTCTGATAAAGTTGAGCTTTATATTCCACCCAAAAAAGGTTCTTCTCATTGTTTAAGAATAATTAGAGAGTTGCTTTCATTTAAGAGAACTAACAATATGACTTCATTTAAAGGTCCTTTTGAGTTTCTAAATAATGTAATAAAAAAAAGATGCACTTGTTTTTTAATAACAGATGGTTTTGGAACATTTGATAAAGGATTGCAAATATTTTCAAGAAAGCATGATGTTTGTTCTATAATAGTTAATGATCCTATGGAATTCACTCTTGCTGATATTGGTATGGTTCTAATTGAAGATTGCGAAAAAAAATCTTCTGTTTGGATAGATTCATCTGATGATAAGACAAGAAAAGAATTTGAAAAATATAGAAAACATCAGCAAAAAGAACTTATTCAAACATTTACTAAGTTTGGTATTGACTATGTAAACATCAAAACAAATGATGACTATACAAAAGCTTTAATTAAACTATTTGCTAATAGAGAAAGATTATAGAAAATGAAAAAGATAATAAGTTTAATATTAATTTTATTTATTGTTTCTACTGCCATTGTTGCTCAAAATATCTCTGGCAAAACAGACAAAAGCAAATACTTAATAGGTGATAAAATAGAATATAGTTTTTCTATTCCATTTTCAAACAACAATCTTTCTGCTGTTACTCAGTTTCAATATTCAGATACATTGCAACTTCTAAATCAAAAAATAGACACAATAAAAGAAGATGGCAAAACCATTTTATCTTTCAAATTTTCTTTTATATCATTTATTGAAGGAATACATAATCTACCTACATTTTATATTATGAAGAATTCTTCCTCTACTCCTATATATAATGTAAATTGTTTTCCTATCGTTGTCTCAACTCCCACTATTGACACAAACTCTGTCGCTATAAAAGATATTAAACCAATACAAAAATCACCAATAACTTTTATTGAAATATTACCTTTCATTATAGGATTATTAATTTTAGGTGGTATAATTTACGGAATAATTTATCTTGTTAAACATAAAAAGACTCACATAACTATCATACCTAAAAAGATTGAAAAACCTTTACCAGAAGATATTGAAGCCCTTAATAATTTAGAGAATCTTCGTCAAGAACACTTATTAGAAAAAGGATTAGTTAAACAACACTATATCTCTCTTTCTGATATTCTTTGGAAATATTTATATAGAAGATACGATATCAATGCTTTTGAAATGACTTCTTCTCAAATATTAAATGATTTAAATAACAAAGAACCAAATAATGACAACAAGAATACATTAAAAGATATATTCATTGTTTCTGATTTAGTTAAATTTGCAAAATATATTCCAGACAATATAACGAACACTAAAATAATGCAAGAAAGTAGTGATTTCATAAATAATACAAAACGAATAATTATTGAGAAGGAGGATAAAGATAATGAGTAGTTTGTCTTTTTCATATCCATATTTACTTTTATTGTTATTATTAATACCATTATTTATTGTCTTTATTATTTTAAAAGACAAGAAACGCCATACAAGTTTAAAATATTCAGATATTAATCAATTCAGTAAAGCAAGAAAAACTTGGAGAATAAAGTTTAGATTAATTCCTGATTATTTAAGAGTCCTTATTATTGCGATTATTATTATAGCAATAGCTCGTCCTCATTTCTATCTTTCAAAAGACAATAAAGATATTGAAGGAATAAATATTGTTGTTGCATTAGATGTTTCGCCTTCTATGCTTTCAGAAGATTTTAAACCTAATCGTTTGGAATGTGCAAAAAGCGTTGCCAAAGAATTTATTGAAAATAGAACAACAGATGCTATTGGTTTAGTAGTTTTTTCAGGTGAAGCTTTTACTCAATGTCCTCCAACGATAGATCATAATGTTCTTTTGCATCTTTTATCTACAACAGAAAGTGGCAATTTGGAAGATGGTACAGCTATTGGCGATGGTTTAGCAGTAGCAATAAATAGAATAAAAGATAGCAAAACAAAAAGCAAGGTAATAATTTTAATAACAGATGGAGTTAATAATACTGGTCAAGTTGACCCTATTTCTGCAGCAAATTTTGCTAAACAATATGGTATAAGAGTTTATACTATTGGTGTAGGCAAACAAGGTTATGCTCCATACCCTTATCAAACACCTTTTGGCAAACAATATCAAAATGTTCCAGTAGAAATTGACGAAGGACTTCTAAAAAATATTGCCAAAGAAACATCTGGAAAATATTTTAGAAGTACAGAAAATTCTTCATTAGAAAATATATTCCAAGAAATAGATAAAATGGAAAAATCAAGAATTAATGTTTCCTTCTATCAACAGACAAGAGATGTTGGTTATCGTTTTGTTTTTGTTGCATTAATATTGTTAGTTCTTGAAAGCTTTTTAAGATTTGTAGTTTTTAGGTCTAAATTTTAAAACTTTTGAATTATGTTTAAATTTGAATATCCTATAATACTTTGGTTGCTTTTACTCATTCCTATTGGAATATTATGTTTTGTTATATTTCAAAACAAGAAAAAGAAAGACTTAAATAAAATAATAGACATTAATCTTCAAAAAACAGTACTTCCTTTACTCTCTTTTGGCAAACAAAGATTAAAATTCACACTTCTTTGCTTGGCTTTCTTTTTTATTGTTTTAGCATCAGCCAATCCAGAAGTAGCATCATCAACAGGAAAGAAAGATAGAAAAGGATGTGATATTATTATTTGTTTAGATATCTCCAACTCTATGCTTGCAAATGATCTTACACCCGATAGATTATCAAGAGCAAAACTTTCAATTAATCAACTTATAACTCAATTACAAGGAGATCGTATTGGTATTGTTGTTTTTGCTGGTAGTAGTTTCACTTTTCTTCCATTAACATCTGATTATGCAACAGCAAAAATGTTTGTTGATGTTATAGATACTAAATTAGTAGAAAACCAAGGAACAAATATTAGTGAAGCTCTTGATTTGGCTTCCAATGCTTTTAGACAAGAAAATGTTTCTAATCATTCTCGTGCCATTGTTTTAATATCTGATGGAGAAGAAAACCAAGATAAGGCAATAGATTTAGCAGGTGATATTTCAAAAAAAGGTATAATAATAAATTGTATTGGTATTGGAAGTAAGGAAGGTTCAAAAATACCTATTAATAATGGTAATGGTTTTCAATATAAGAAAGATAAAGAAGGTAATATTGTTATAACTCATCTTAATGAACAGACATTAAAAAGTATTGCAAAAGTTGGTGGTGGTGAATACATACAAGCAAACAACGCAAGCTTAGGATTAGATAACATATTAAAGAGTTTGAGTAAGATGGATAAGAAACAATACGAAGCAATGGCTTTTAGAGAATACACAACCGTGTTCTATTTATTTGCTATCATTGGCTTACTCTTACTTATTATTGAATTTTTTGTTTATAATTCTAAGAATAAATTTATTAATAGAAAATTATTTTTTGGGAAGGAGTAATTAAAGATGAAAAATATATTAATAATATTGATGATAACTTGTTTAGGTTTTATTTCTTGTGATAAAGCTAAACAATATACAAGAAAAGCTAATAGAAAATACAATAAAAAAGAATATTCTTCTGCAACAAAATATTATCAAAAAGCAATAAAAAGTGATTCTACTTATAATGTTGCACAATATAATTTAGCTAATAGTTCTTATAAAGGTAAGGATTATGTTAAATCATTAAAATTTTACAACAAATACCTTGAAAAAAAGACAGGTAAAACAAAAGAAGATTCTTTAAACACTGCTAATGCCTACTACAATAGAGGAAATACTTATTTTTCATTATCTCAAAGTGCTTCAATAAAAGGGAGTGATAAATCATCTAAACTATTACAAGCAGCAGTAAAAGACTATAAGAACTCACTAATTCTTAATCCAAAAGATAAAGACAGTAAATATAATCTTGCTTTGTGTTTATGGTTATTAAAGAACAATAATAATAGCAGAAGCCAACAACAAAACCAACCTCAAAATCAACCTCAGCCTCAACAAAATCAAAACCAACAACAAACTCAAAGAATGTTAGATGCTCTTAATAATAATGAGAAAAAGACTTTACGCAAAGTTAAAGAACAAAAAGACAAACAAAATCAAAGACAAACTAATGATAAAGATTGGTAGACTTATGAAAAAAACAAAACTTTTAATATTTGTTGTAACATTATTTGTTTTCAATATATGCTTTTGTCAAGTATCTTTTAGAGCAAAAGGACCTTCTGTTGTAGGAGTCAATGAAGGATTTTCTGTTAATTTCACTATATCTAATGTTAAGAATCCTTCCAATTTTATTGCTCCGACATTTAGAGGTGTTAATATTATGGCAGGTCCAAGCACATCTTCATCATCAAGCACTACTATTATTAATGGAAGAGTCTCTAATTCTTCTTCTTATACTTACACTTATACTCTTCAAAGTCTTTCTGTTGGTACTATTCATATTCCTCCTGCAAAAATAAGAGCAAATGGAAAAGTATATCAATCTAATGGTTTAACAATAAAAGTAGAAAAAAATCCAACTCAATCTCAAAGAAGAAGTCAAGGTGGTTTTACTACATATCAACCACAAGCACAAAGACAACCACAACAAAAAGCTTCTCAAATAAATATTGACAATAAAGCTTTGTTTGTTCGTGCAATACCAAGTAAAACAAATGTTGTTAAAGGAGAAGAAGTTGTTATATCTTATAAACTTTACACACTAATACCTGTTTCTGAATATCAAATAGAAAAGATACCGTCTTCAATAGGCTTTTGGATTGAAGAGCTTGATAAACAAGACGACCCTCATCTTAGCATAGAATCTTTTAATGGTCAAAGATACCAAGTTGCAACACTTCGTAAGGTTATTGTATATCCGCAAAAGTCTGGCATATTAACAATTAAGCCAATGTCTTTAACTATTGTTGCTCATATTCAAACACATTCTCAAAGAAAGTTTTCTACGGGAGATCCTTTCTTTGACCAATTCCTTAACGACCCTTTCTTTGCTGCATCTACAACAAGTTATCAAAGTGTAAAAAGAAAACTTCAAACAAATGCTATCACGTTTAATGTTAAAGAATTACCAAATGAACCAAAAGATTATTGCGGTGGTGTTGGCAAATTTTCTATAACTTCTAATATCTCCACAAAAAAAGTAAAGGCTTTTGATGCTTTCACTCTTACCTACACAATATCTGGCAAAGGAAATATAACTCTTATTAATAATCTTCCATTAAATCTTCCTGACGAATTTGAAGTTTCTGACCCTGAGATAACAGACAATATATCAAAAACTTCTTCTGGATTACAAGGTAGTAGAACGTTTCGTTATCTTATAATACCAAGAGTTGAAGGAGATTTCAATATACCGCCTTTAAATATATCTTATTTTGATATATCTAACAATAAATATGTTACATTATCAACAGAAGGTTATAAAATTCATATTGACAAAGGTAATGTTGATAAAGACTATGCTACACAACTTGATGAAAGAGCAAAATACAAAAATATGGATATTCAAAATCCTATATTCTTTGGTATTTATGATAAAGAAAGACATATTTTTGATAATTATTTAATCTATATCATTCCACTATTCTTATTAATTGCTTTATTCGTTGCTATCTTTTTTATGAAAAAACATTTAAAAGAATCGTCTGATATTGTTAATATGAAAAGGAAAAAAGCCACACGAGTTGCTATAAAACGATTGAAAAAAGCACGTAAATTATTAGATAAAAATCTAACAACTGAATTTGAAGATGAAATAGCAATAGCCCTTTGGAATTACTTACTTGATAGGTTTAAAATAAATAAATCTGATTTCAGTATTGAATCTTGTCAAAATAAGTTATTAGAACTAAACATAGATGAAGATGTTGTCAATAATCTTGTATCCATACTTAATCGTTGCCAATATATTCGTTTTTCTCAGGACAAAACAGTTAATGCCGACCAAACAATATACGATGATACAGTTGATGTTATTTCTTCTATTGAACAACAATTAAAAACTAAAAAGATGAAAAATCTTCCTTGTATTCTATTTATTATGTGTTTGTTTGTAGGATTATCTGCAAATAGTCAAACACTTGAACAAGCTAATCATCAATATAGTATAAAAAATTATGATTCAGCTCTTGTTTGCTATAAAAAATTAGCCCAAAAGGAACCATCTAAATCAGTTTATTCTTCCATAGGAGCAACATATTTTCGTTTATCCGACTATGCTAACAGTATTCTTTATTATGAAAAAGCATTAAAACTATCGCCTAACGACAAAACAACACAATTGAATATTAAAGTAACAAGAGCTCGTCTTATTGGCGACTGTTATATTATTCCTGATTGGTTTGCTATTCGTTATAGTAAAATAATTGCTGGCTCTTTATCTATTGTTATGTGGGCAATAATAATGATAATTCTTTTCGTTTCGTCTTGTGTCCTATTTTTTCTTTACTATTTTTCTCAAAACAAAAAACAATTATTCTTTTATCTTTGTTTATCTGCTTTTCTTTTAAGTTTAATCTGTTGTGGTTTCGGCATATACAGACAAAACATTCAAAACGATGACTCTTATGCAATAATAATGAAATCCAATACTAAAATGAAACAAAGCGAAAACAATACTTCTAAAAATGTTTCCGTTCTATATAAAGGACAAAAAATAAGAATAATTAAAGATGACGAAAATTCATGGTTGAGAGTTCGTACAGAAGATAGAAAAGAAGGATTTATACAAAACAAAGATTATAAAAGGATTTAATGATTATGAAAGAGACAGAAAGACCTACAAGTTGCAACACAGAAGAAGGCATAATAACGAGTATTGTTGAAAAACAAATAATTGTACGCATTCAAAAAAGAGAAGCATGTAGCAGTTGTGCCGTAAAAAGTGCCTGCGAAAAAACTTCAACAAAAGGAAAAGATATTCTTGTCATTGAAAAAAATCCTGAGTTATACACTGTTGGCGAAAAAGTTACGGTAAAAATTCCAGAGAAAAAAGCAATGAAAGCCGTGATGATAGCTTTTGTTTATCCAATGCTATTAATCATTCTTTCAATTAGTTTAACATCTTCTGTTTTTCATCTTTCCGACCCTTTAATAGCTTTGTTTGCTGTAATAATCATATTGATATATTATTCCATATTATATTTATTAAGAGATAAATCTTTCTTTAATTTCAATATTTCTATTGAAAAAATTACCGAATAAAGCACTCTAATAAACAAGGAATTACAAAGATTAAATAGTTCTTTAATCCAGTAAAATAGAATCAAGAGATAATAAAATACATCGCTGTTGTACTACCAGTACATTGCTAATGTACTGATAATACATCGCTGTTGTACTGATAATACATTGCTAATGTACTGGCAGTACATCGCAAAAAGAAAATGGTTGTACTGGATTTTGTAATCTGTTTTTTATAATCAAATCAAAATAAAAGAACAATCTTTCTTTTAAATCAAAATAAATAACTACCTTTGTAGCGAAATAATTAAGTTTTCTTATGGAAAGAAAGAAGTCATATAACTATATAGGAAAGAAAGAAAAGGAGCCAGCGTTTTATTATCATTCAGACCATTTAGGAAGTGCATCATACGTAACGAATGGTGATGGTAAAGTAACACAGACATTGAATTATCTGCCATATGGAGAAGATTGGGTAGATTTGCAATATTTTGATTTGATGCCAGTAGAGAGTAATTTGGGAGTATATAAGTTTAATGGAAAGGAGAAAGACGCAGAGAGTGGATATAATTATTATGGAGCGAGATATTATGATAGTGAGAAGCTAAGTTGGTTAAGTGTAGACCCGATGAGTGATAAATATCCATCACTTTCACCTTATGTTTATTGTGCAGATAATCCTGTAAAACTTATTGACCCGAATGGAAAAGAAATTTGGATTTTAGATGAGGATGGACAACGAATTCATAAAGTTACAGAAAATGATATGGAAATAGAATCTACTGATGAAAGAATACAAACTATGCAACATATTTATAAATCAGGGAACGAGGGTAAAAATCTAATGAAACAAATAATGAATAGTACAAAAAATTCTTTTGAAATTCCCACAAAATCAAAATATTTAAGTGAAAGAGAAGTATCAGAAGATCTTGTTGTTTCATGGGGAAATCCATTAAATATATCTTATGGAGGAACAGATGTTGATATCTTAACAGAAGAGTTATTCCATTGTAAACAAATAGATG
The DNA here is from genome assembly GCA_022482545.1 of Bacteroidales bacterium. Lineage (GTDB taxonomy): Bacteria > Bacteroidota > Bacteroidia > Bacteroidales > P3 > Scybalousia_A. Next base: position 85,656 of record JAKVOZ010000002.1, on the reverse strand, counting down.
ATGGGACATGGAAATTTAAAGGAATGGATAGGGAAACTTTGTTATTATTAGAATTACAAGCAAAAGAATTTTCAGAGAATTTAAGTATGAATTATGATAAATATTTTAAAAATGGTCAATATTATGTACCGACTGAAATGCAAATTATGAGTGGAAATGATATATATGTTAATGTAAGTAAAAAGGATTATTTAAGAAAGGATGTTACAGTAGAATTGCCGACATATTCTGAAGAACCGACACCTGCTTCTTCTTTTGAACGTCCTACACAACAAGTTTATAGACATACAGGAGTATATTGATTATGAAAAAATATATTATATTTATAATAACAATATTTTGTTATATAACAGTCTTGTCTCAAGTATTAGATACTATTACATATCCAAAAGATATGTATCTTCCATCTAAGCCAATGTTACCAATAGATACAAATGTATGTTATTCTGATATGAGAGATTATGTTTTAAAAGTAAAAATAATAGAAAAATGCACTTGTAAATATTATAAAACAATAGATTTCATTTCTTTAGATAAAAATTTAACTATAAGTGCTATAACTCCAGCTGTTTTCCTTAAAATGGATGTGATAAAAAAAATACAAGATTTTTCAAGTGATAGTATACCAGATAGTGTTATTATGGCTATAAAATATTTATTAGTACCTAATTATTTAATAGAAACAGGGGAAATACCGTATAATATACCTATAAATATAATTGTAAATAGAGGTATTAATTATGATTATTTAAAATTTGATTGTATTGTAAATGATGATGTAAAATTTGAACGTAAAGATCCATATTTTGCGGGGACAAGAGGATTAGAAAGTAAAGGAGAACATTTCTCTTATTTTTTATGGTTTTTTATGCATAAAATTATATCATATAATAGATTATTAAAATTAATGCCTAAAAGTAATAATTCTAAAAATATAGAGAGGTGTTTAAAGCAATTAAAAAATAAGTAGTTTTGTAATTTGACATATTGAAGATAATAAATAGAATTTTTATTAAGGAAGGTGTTTTTTTTGAGACATAAAGAAATTGAGACTTTGTTATAATGAATTAGAATAGCAATCCATTTTAATAGAATAAAGAAAGAATAAAATACATCGCTGTTGTACTGCCAGTACATTGCTAATGTACTGATAATACATCGCTGTTGTACTGGTAATACATTGCTAATGTACTGGCAGTACATCGCAAAAAGAAAATAGATGTACTGGATTTCGCAGTATGTTTTTTATAATCAAATCAAAATAAAATAACAATCTTTCAATAAATATAACTACCTTTGTGGCGAAATAATTAAGTTATCTTATGATAATACTATATGAGAAATAAGAACTAATTAACAATGAAAAAACTAATAATTATTATATGTATTGTATTGTTTGCAAATTGAATATGTTTGCTCAACAATATACTATAGAATTTTAATCTTTCATATGTCTAACTTAAAAATATTTATTGAGAAGAATAGAAAAAAAAATTTAGACATTTTGCACAGATACAAAAAAAAGAACCTTAATAAAAAGGTTCTTTCTTTATTTAAATAATTATATGATTATAAAAATCTATTCAGTTTTTGTAGTATCATCTGTTGCTGGTTTATTTTCTTCAACCGTAGCTTCAGTTTTTACTTCTTCTGCTTTTGCCTCAGTTTTTGGAGTTTCTGTTGTTTCAGTAGCTTTTTTCTTACCACCTCTACGTGTTGTCTTAGCTTTCTTAGCAACTGTTTCTTTCAACATATTTTCGTTGTAATCAACAAGTTCCATCATTGCCATTTCTGCTCCATCACCTAAACGTCTTCCAAGTTTAAGTATTCTTGTATAACCACCTGGACGATCAGCAACCTTTTGAGATACTTCTCTGAATAATTCTGTTACAGCATCTTTATCTCTAAGATAACTAAACACAATTCTTCTTTGGTGTGTTGAATCTTCTTTACTTTTTGTTATTAATGGTTCTACGTATTTTCTTAATGCTTTAGCTTTTGCCAAAGTTGTTTCTATTCTTTTATGCATTATCAAAGACGTTGCCATATTTGACAACAAAGATGCTCTATGTGCTGATGTCCTTGATAAATGATTTACTTTACAACCGTGTCTCATTTTCTTACTCTTTTTCTAATTTATACTTTGAAATATCCATACCGAACTCTAAGTTCTTTGATTTGACTAAGTTTTCTAATTCTGTAAGTGATTTTCTTCCAAAATTTCTAAACTTCAATAAGTCTGCTTTTGAAAAACAAACAAGTTCTCCTAATGTCTCAACTTCTGCTGATTTCAAACAATTCAATGCTCTTACTGACAAATCCATATCTACCAATTTAGTCTTTAACAATTGACGGATGTGAAGTGTTTCTTCATCAAATTCATCAGAAGCTGATTTGATTTCTGTTTGAATATCAATTTTCTCATCTGAGAATAATACAAAATGCTGAATCAATATCAAAGCTGCTTCTTTTAAAGCATTCTTAGGTGTTATTGAACCATCTGTTTCTATCTCAAAAATTAGTTTTTCATAGTCCGTTCTTTGCTCCACACGATAATTCTCTATAGAATATTGAACATTCTTTATTGGAGTAAATATGGAATCTATTGCTATTGTTCCTATTGGATCATTCGTTTTAACGTTCTCTTCTGAAGGCACATATCCTCTTCCTTTTTCAATCCTCATAGTAATATTTAAACTAACTGAAGGTTCCATGTGGCATATTTCTACATCAGTATTCAATACTTGAAAAGCATTTAAAGATTTATTAATATCTCCTGCTTTAAATACTGATTTTCCTTCTATCTTGAATGTTACCTCTTCACTATCTTGATTTTCTATCTGACGTTTAAAACATAATTGTTTTAAGTTAAGAATGATTTCTGTCATATCTTCAACTACGCCATGAATTGTATCAAACTCATGATTAACACCATCAATACGTATTGAGGTAATTGCAAAACCTTCTAATGAAGATAACAATATTCTACGCAAAGCATTTCCTATTGTCATTCCATAGCCAGGTTCGAGTGGACGAAACTCAAATTTACCTTTAAAATCGTCTGACTCTATCATTATAACCTTGTCAGGTTGTTGAAAAGCTAATATGGCCATATTAATTTTATTATTTTTATCTATTATTTAGAATACAACTCAACTATTGATTGTTCTTTTATGTTCTCTGGAATATCTGCTCTTTCTGGATAGCTCATAAATTTACCTTCCATTTTGCTATCGTCCCATTCTAACCAAGAATAAGAAGATTTTGATGAAAGAGAATCTGTTATTATTTCCAAAGATTTAGAACGTTCTCTAACTCCAACTATATCGCCAGCTCTTAATAAATATGATGGTATATTAACAACTTGTCCATTAACAGTTATATGTTTATGAGAAACTAATTGACGAGCTTGACTACGTGTATGAGCTATACCTAAACGATATACAACATTGTCTAATCTTGATTCTATTAATTGTAATAAAACTTCACCTGTAACACCACCTTTACGAGATGCTTGCTCAAATAATTTACGGAATTGTCTTTCTAATATACCATATGTATATTTAGCTTTTTGTTTTTCCATTAACTGAGCACCGTATTCAGATTGTTTTGCTCTTCTTTTATTTATTCCATGTTGTCCTGGTGGATAACTCTTTTTATCATAAGATTTATCTGCCCCAAAAATAGGTTCTCTAAATTTCCTTGCTATTTTAGTTTTTGGTCCTGTATATCTTGCCATAGTTTTATTTCCTTTTTATTTTATTCAACACAATACTTAATTATACACGTCTTCTTTTTGGTGGACGACATCCGTTATGTGGTAATGGAGTAACATCTGTTATTTCCATAACCTCAATACCTGAAGTATTTATAGCTCTTATTGCAGACTCACGTCCTGCTCCTGGACCTTTTACAAATACTTTTACTTTTCTTAAACCATAATCATATGCAGCCTTAGCGCAATCTTCTGCTGCCATTTGTGATGCATACGGAGTATTTTTCTTTGATCCTCTAAATCCCATCTTACCTGCTGATGACCAAGAGATAACTTGTCCTGCATTGTTTGTCAAAGAAACAATGCAATTGTTGAAAGATGCAAAGATGAATGCCTTTCCTTGAGGTTCTACTTTGACTACTCTTTTCTTTGTTGGTTTTGAACTTTTTGCCATTTTCTTTTATGCAATTTTGTTTTTTACTAAATGCTCCAAAATTATTTTATATGATCCGCACTTAGTTGTTTCTTTTAATTATTTAACTATTTAGTTGCCTTCTTCTTATTTGCAACTGTCTTCTTCTTTCCTTTACGTGTTCTTGCGTTATTCTTTGTACTTTGTCCACGTACTGGAAGACCTATACGATGACGGATTCCTCTATAACAACCTATATCCATCAAACGTTTAATGTTCATTTGTACTTCTGAACGGAGATCGCCTTCTACTTTGCATTCTTCACTTATTATGTTACGAATAGCATTTTGTTCATCGTCATTCCATTCACTTACCTTTTTATTTTCATCGATTCCAGCTTTTGCTAATATCTTAGAAGATAAACTTCTACCTATACCATATATATAGGTCAAACCAATTACTCCTCTTTTATTTTTAGGTAAGTCTATACCTGCAATTCTTGCCATAAACCTTTTTTATATTTTTTAAGTTTTTATAATTTGTCTAGTTAATAAATCAACCTTGTCTTTGTTTATATTTTGGATTCTTTTTATTAATCACATAAACAACTCCTTTTCTTCGAACGACTATACATTCAGGAGATCTTTTCTTTACTGAGGTTTTTACTTTCATTTTTCTATAATTATTTATTGTGTTATACTATTTATGTCTATAAGTTATCCTTCCTTTTGTCAAATCATAAGGAGACATTTCTACTTGAACTTTATCGCCAGGTAGTATTTTTATATAGTGCATTCTCATTTTTCCTGAGATATGTGCTATTATTACATGTCCATTTTCTAACTCTACACTGAACATTGCGTTTCCTAATGATTCTAAAACCACTCCGTCTAATTGGATGGATACTTGTTTTGCCATATTTTTTAAATTAATTCTAAATTATTATTTGTTCCTATTGCTTTTTCTATCTGTTCAAAACTTGATAATATTGTTGGACCATCTTTTGTAATGGCTATATCATGTTCATAATGTGCTGCCGTTGAATTATCTATCGTTGTACAAGTCCATCCATCTGATTGAAAAACAACCTCTTTATTACCCAATGTTATCATAGGTTCTATTGCTATTGTCATTCCTTCTCTAAATTTTGCACCTGTACCTTGTCTACCATAATTAAGTACATTAGGATCTTCGTGCATTTGATGTCCAACACCATGTCCACAAAGCTCTCTAACAACTCCATATCCAAACGATTCACAATATGATTGTATTGTATAACCTAAATCTCCAAGTCTATGTCCAACTTGACAAGTTTTTATCCCTAAATATAAAGATTCTTTTGTTACTTTCAATAATTGTTTGTCTTCATCTTTTATACCTTTAACTGCAAAAGTATAAGCCGAATCACCAACCCAACCATTTAATGTTGTTCCACAATCTATTGATATAACATCGCCTTCTTTAATCTCTCTCTTACCTGGTATTCCATGTACTACCACTTCATTGATAGAAATACAAAGAGAAGCTGGATAATCAAAATAACCTTTAAAGGTCGGAGTAGCTCCATGTGATCGTATAAAATCTTCACCAATAGAATCTAACTCTTTTGTTGTAATACCTGGCTTAATATGTTTTGACAGCTCAGCCAAAGTATCACCAACTAAAAGTGCACTTTTTCTCATTTCTTCTATTTCTTCCGGTGTTTTTGTACGTATCATTATTTAAAAATTACTCCTTCCTTAATTATTATTTATTAATATTGTCCTCTTCCTTTGATTCTTCCTGTCTTTGTTAAACCATCATAATGTCTCATTAACAAATGACTCTCTATTTGTTGAAGTGTATCTAAAACTACTCCTACTAAGATTAGTAATGATGTTCCTCCATAGAATTGTGCAAATTGTGTATTAACATTAAATAGTCTAACTATTGCTGGTAATATAGCTACTATTGCTAAAAATATAGATCCTGGTAATGTTATCTTAGATAATATGTTATCAAAAAACTCCTCTGTCTTATTCCCTGGCTTAATACCTGGAATAAAACCTCCATTTCTTTTCATATCATCTGACATTTGTTTTGGATTAATAGCAACTGCTGTATAGAAATATGTAAATAAAATTACTAATATAGCAAATATGAAATTATACCAAAATCCATCAAAATTTGATAACGCTGCCCTTATTCCTTGTGTAGATGTTCCACTTGAAAAACCAAGTAATGTAACAGGAATAAACATTATTGCCTGAGCAAAGATTATTGGCATAACTCCCGCAGCATTAACCTTTATTGGTATATATTGACGAGTTCCACCATATTGTTTATTTCCTACTATTCTCTTAGCATATTGTACTGGTATTCTTCTTGTACCTTGAACTAATAATATACAAAGCATAATAACTACTAATAATATTACTAATTCAACAAAGAATATTACTAATCCACCACCTAAGGCTTCCATTCTTGAAGCGAATTCAGCAAATAGAGCAAATGGCAAACGAGCTATAATACCTATCATAATTAACAATGAAATACCATTACCTATACCTTTATCTGTAATTCTTTCTCCAAGCCACATAACAAACAATGTTCCACATGTTAATAATATTGATATTGGAAGTACCCAGTTCAAAAATGTCAAACTATCTCCTCCAAATATATTATAAATGTTTGCATTACCTATTTGTTGTCTAATACTTGATATATATGCAAAAGATTGGAATATTGTTACTGGTATAGTAAGCCAACGTGTCATCTGATTAATTTTGTTTCTACCACTTTCTCCTTCTTTTTGCATTTTAATGAAATAAGGTACTACCATTGTTAATAGTTGTACAACAATGGAAGCTGTGATATATGGCATAATTCCTAACGCAAAAATTGATGCGTGTGAAAAAGCACCACCAGAAAACATATTTAATAAACCAAGTACTCCATCTTTTGTTTGGCTTTGTAAAGTCCCCAAATCAGAAGGATTTATACCAGGAATAACAACATAAGAGCCTATTCTATATACTAAGATTAATCCTAATGTATATAAAAGTCTCTCTCTTAAATCTTTTATACTCCAGATATTTTTTAATGTATTGATAAATCGTTTCATTTACTTAATTTTAGATTATTGTTACAACTCCTCCTTTGGCTTCAATAGCACTTTTAGCATTCTTAGAAATAGCATTAACTGTTACATTAAATGTATTTGTTAATTCTCCTCTTCCAAGTATTTTTACTTTTTCGTTTTTAGATATTATTTTATTTTCTCTTAAAAATTCTATTGTAATATCCTTTGTATTGAATTTTTCTGATAATTGTTCCAATGTATCAAGATTAATTCCTGTATATTCTACACGATTGAAATTTTTAAAACCAAATTTTGGCAACAATCTATATAAAGGCATTTGACCACCTTCAAAACCTATCTTATCAGAATATCCTGAACGTGATTTTGCTCCTTTATGTCCTCTTGTAGATGTCCCACCGTGTCCTGAACCTTGTCCTCTACCTATTCTCTTACGACTTTTTGTCGACCCTGTTGCCGGTTTTAGATTACTTAAATCCATGATTAATTACTCTTTATTTATTGTTAATTAATTTCTTCTACTTTAACTAAATGACTAACTTTATTAATCATTCCTTGAATTTGAGGGTTTAACTCATGTTCTTTTGATTGATGCATTTTTCTCAATCCTAATGATTTTAAAGTCTGTTTTTGACGTAGTGGATAACCTATTCCACTCTTTACTTGTGTTACTCTTACTTTCATCTCTTTAAAGTTTTATCCGTTAAACACTCTATTCATTTCAATACCTCTCAATTTTGCAATTGTATAAGGATCTTTCATTTTCAATAAAGCTGCTATTGTTGCTTTTACAACACTATGTGGATTTGATGAGCCTTTTGATTTAGCCAACACATCTTTAACTCCAACGCTTTCCAAAACAGCACGCATAGCACCTCCTGCTATAACTCCTGTTCCTGGAGCTGCTGGTTTCAAAAATACTTGTGCTCCACTATATTTACCTATTTGTTCGTGTGGTATTGTACCTTTTAGAACTGGAACTTTAATTAAATTTTTCTTAGCATCATCTACTCCTTTTGATATTGCTATTGAAACTTCTTTTGCTTTTCCTAGTCCGTATCCTACTACTCCATTACCGTTTCCAACAACTACTATGGCTGAAAAACTAAATGTTCTACCTCCTTTTGTTACTTTTGTAACTCTATTTACACTTACAAGCTTATCATTAAATTCTATTTCGCTTGTCTTTACTCTTTTTATATTTACGTCTGCCATACTTTTTTAGAATTTTAAGCCATTTTCTCTTGCTGAATCAGCTAAAGATTTTACTCTTCCGTGATACAAATAACCATTTCTGTCAAAAACGACAGTTTCTATTCCTGATGCTTTTGCTCTTTCTGCTATTAATTTACCAACAGATACAGCCTCATCAGTCTTTGTTCCTTTTTTATCAAAAGCTTTTTCTTTTGAAGATGCTGCTATTAAAGTTTTACCTTCAACATCATCTACCAATTGAGCATAAATCTCTTTATTGCTCCTAAATACAGTTAAACGTGGTTTAACCGATGTTCCGCTAATTCTTTTGCGGAGTCTCATTTTAATTTTTAGTCTTCTTTCTACGTTCTTCGTTGCCATCTTATTTATCCTCAGATTTTTTTATTCTCTTAATCTAAATTACTTAGCAGCTGCTTTTCCAGCCTTCTTACGAATAACTTCACCTTCAAAACGAATACCTTTTCCTTTGTATGGTTCTGGTTTACGTAATGAACGAATCTTTGCTGCAACTTGTCCAATTAATTGTTTGTCGCAACTTGTCATTTTGATTAAAGGATTCTTTCCTTTTTCAGTTATCGTTTCTACTTTTATTTCATTAGGTAACTCAAAAAATATGTTATGAGAATATCCTAATGCTAATTCCAATACTTGTCCTTGTGCTTGTGCTTTATAACCTACTCCTATTACTTCTTGAGTAGTATGAAAACCTTCAGAAACACCTTTTACCATATTATGAATTAATGCTCTTGATAATCCATGTAATGATTTTGTACGTTTCTGATCATTAGTAACTTTTAATACTAATTCTTTTTCTTCCTTTTCTATTTTTATACAAGGATCTATTGTTTGTTTTAAAGTCCCAAGTTTTCCTTTTACAGTTACTACATTATTATTTGCAACTGTTACTTCAACTCCCTCAGGAATGCTTATCGGTAATTTACCTATTCTTGATTCTGACATAATTCCTTTTTATTTTTAGCTAATATAACAAATTACTTCTCCACCTATTTTTAATGCTCTTGCTTCTTTATCTGTCATCAATCCTCTTGATGTAGATATTATTGCAATTCCTAAGCCATTTAATACTCTTGGTAAACTATCTGCTCCTACATATTTTCTAAGACCTGGACTACTGATTCTTGTTAATGTAGAAACTGCTGGTTCCTTTGTTAGAGGGTGATATTTTAAAGCTATTTTAATAACCTTTGGAAATATCTCATCCTCAAACTTATAATTTAATATATAACCTTTATCAAAAAGTATCTTCGTTATTTCTTTCTTCATTTTAGAAGAAGGAATCTCTACCATTCTATGCTTTGCCAAAGATGCATTTCTAATACGAGTTAAATAATCTGCAATTGGATCTGTTAACATCTCTATCTTATTTTTTTATTTCTTTGTTTTATTCAATTATTTCTTTAATCTAGTAAAATATTTCTTCGTTTTATTTTAACCGAAATATTTCATTGTCTTTGATTTTCTACCATGAAGATTTTTTTACTCCAGGAATTAAACCAGCCAATGCCATTTCTCTAAAATTGATTCTTGAAATACCAAACTGTCTCATATATCCTTTTGGACGTCCTGTTAGTTTACAACGATTATGTAATCTAACTGGTGATGCATTCTTTGGAAGTTTTTGTAATCCTTCATAATCACCTGCTTCCAATAAAGAAGCTCGTTTTGCAGCATATTTTGCTACCATACGTTCTCTTTTTCTCTCTCTAGCTTTTATAGATTCTTTTGCCATATCTTTAATTAATTATTTTGTTCGTTTTTAAATGGAAAACCAAATGCTTTTAACAATGACAATGCTTCTTTATCTGTTTCAGCTGAAGTTACAAAGGTAATATCCATTCCATTCATATGATTAATTTTATCAATATCTATTTCTGGAAAGATTATTTGTTCTTGTATACCAAATGTATAATTACCTCTTCCATCAAATCCTTTTACATCAATACCTCTAAAATCTCTTATTCGTGGTATTGCTGTTGCTATTAATCTATCAAGAAACTCGTACATTTTATCTCCTCTAAGTGTAACTCTTACACCTACTGGCATACCTTTTCTTAATTTGAAGTTAGAAATATCTTTCTTTGATTTTGTTGCAACTGCTCTTTGTCCTGCAATTGACGACATTTCTTCAATTCCTTTATCAATAACTTTTTTATCAGCTAATGCAAATTTTCCTAATCCTTGATTAAGTGATATTTTCAAAAGACGAGGTACTTGCATTACTGTTTTGTAATTGTATTCTTTTGTTAAAGATGATACAATTTCATTCTTATATTTTTGTTTTAATCTTGGAATGTATTCCATTTTATTTTATCACCTCCCCTGTCTTTTTTGAATAACGAACTGATTTATTTGTTTTCTCGTCTAATCGTCTTCCTATTCTTGTTGCATTTCCTTTTCCATCAACAACCATTAGGTTTGAAAGATGTATTGGGGCTTCTTTTTCTACTATTCCTCCTTGTGTATTTTTTGGACTAGGTTTAGTATGTTTTTTTACCTTATTTACACCTTCAACGATAGCACGGTTCTCTTTTGGATAAACTACTAATACTTTACCCTCACTACCTTTTGAATTTCCTGCAATAACTTTTACAGTATCTCCTTTTTTTACATGCAATTTCATATCCTATAATATTTTTTTGCGTTATAATACTTCTGGTGCCAATGAAACAATCTTCATAAATTGTTTTTCACGCAATTCTCTCGCTACTGGTCCAAAAATACGTGTTCCTCTTAACTCGTTAGTGGCTGTTAATAATACGCATGCGTTATCGTCAAAACGAATATAAGAACCATCTTGTCTTCTTACTTCTTTTCTTGTACGAACTACAACTGCTTTTGATACAGAGCCTTTCTTCACACTTCCTGAAGGTAAGGCATCTTTTACAGCTATGACGATTTCATCTCCTACGGATGCATATCTAGTTTTTGTGCCACCAAGTACTCTTATACATAAGGCACTTTTCGCTCCGCTATTATCTGCGACAACTAATCTTGTTTCTTGTTGTATCATTTTATTTAGCTCTTTCTATTATTTCAACTAATCTCCAACGTTTATTTTTACTTAATGGTCTTGTCTCCATTATGCGAACTGTATCTCCCATACCAGCTTCGCTCTTTTCGTCATGTGCCATAAACTTTGTGCTCTTTTTCAAGAACTTTCCATATTTTGGGTGTTTTACTTTTCTTTCAACCAAAACATTGATGGTCTTATCCATCTTATTACTTACGACAATGCCTACTTTTTCTTTTCTTAAATTTCTTTCCATCTCTATTTATAAGATTTCTATTTTTCTTCGTTTGTTGAACTAACAGGATTTAACTCTCGTTTTGTTATCTCTGTATTTATTCTTGCTATATTTTTTCTTGTAACCCTAATTAAATTTGGGTTCTCTAATGGAGATACAGCATGGTTTATTTTCATTTTAACCAACTGCATTTTTTCAGCATCTAGTCTTTCTCTCAATTCCTTGTCAGAAAGCTCTTTTAATCCAATCTTATTTTTCATCTCTTTAAATTATGCTTCTTCTGTATAATCTCTACGAACTACAAATTTTGTTATTATAGGTAATTTTTGAGCACCTAATCTCATTGCTTCTTTTGCAATTGCTTCTGGTACTCCATCTGCCTCAAATAATATTGCACCTGGTTTTACCCTTGCTACAAAATATTCTGGAGCTCCTTTTCCTTTACCCATACGTACTTCATTAGGTTTCTTTGTGATTGACTTATCTGGAAAAATTCTAATCCATAATTGTCCTTCACGTTTCATATAACGAGTAACAGCTTGACGAGCGGCTTCTATTTGACGTCCTGTAATAAAAGATGTTTCCAATGATTTTATTCCAAAACTTCCAAAAGCTAATTCATGGCCTCTATTTGCCAATCCTTTCATTCTTCCCTTTTGCTGTTTTCTGTATTTTGTCTTTTTTGGCTGTAACATATCGTTAATTATTTTTTATAATAATCCTCTTATTGTTGTTGTTTTTTACGACGTGGTCTTGGTCCCATATTTGGACGTTGTCCTTGTCTATTTCCTTCTTTTAATCCGCCACCAACTGTTGATGGTACTATTTCAACTTTATTATAGATTAGGCCTCTGCATATCCATACTTTTACACCTATTCTTCCATAAGTTGTATGTGCTTCTGCTTGTGAATAATCTATATCTGCACGTAATGTATGTAATGGTGTTCTACCTTCTTTGTAATGTTCTGTTCTTGCCATTTCAGCTCCACCTATACGACCAGATATTGAAACTTTTATTCCTTCAGCTCCAACTCTCATTGTTGATGTTATAGCCATCTTAATAGCCTTTCTATAAGAAACTCTACCTTCTATTTGTCTTGCTATTGAAGCAGCTACTAATACTGCATCCATTTCTGGACGTTTTACTTCAGAAATATTAATTTGAACTTCTTTGTCAGTTAATTTCTTTAACTCTTCTTTCAACTTATCTACTTCTTGTCCACCTTTACCTATAATCAATCCTGGTTTTGCTGTATGTATTGTAACAGTAATACGCTTCAATGTTCTCTCTATATATATTTTAGAGATTTCTGCTTTGCTTAAACGAGCATTTAAGTATTTTCTTATTTTATCATCTTCTACCAATTTGGTTTCGAATCTTCTGCCACCATACCAATTTGAATCCCAACCTCTGATGATTCCTAGTCTGTTTCCTATTGGATTTGTTTTTTGTCCCATCCTTTTTCTACTTTTTCTTTATTTACAAACTATTTATTTTCTGCATCATTTGATTGAACCGTAGATTTACTTTCTTCTAATCTACTACCCAATTCAAGTATAACGTGATTTGAACGTTTTTTTATTCTATATCCACGTCCTTGTGGTGCTGTACGAAGACGTTTCAATTGTCTTCCTCCATTTACACAAATACGTTTTATGTATAAATTGCTTTCTTCTACACTCTTACCAACATTTTTTGCTTGCCAATTGGCAATAGCTGATAATAATAATTTTCGCAATTTAGGTGCAGATTCTCTATGACTATATTGTAGAATTCCTAATGCTTTTTCTACATCAATTCCTCTAATAGCATTAGCCATCAAACGTGTTTTTCTTGGTGATGTAGGATTATTATTTAATCTTGCAATATATTGAGTTTTTCTTGCTTCTTTATGTGCCTGAGCACTTATATGTTTTCTTGATCCCATCTCTTGTCGTTAATTTTTATTTCTTAGCTTTGTCCTTTTGACCTGCATGTCCTCTAAAAATTCGTGTTGGAGCAAATTCTCCTAATTTGTGTCCTACCATATTTTCAGTAACATATACAGGAATAAACTTATTTCCATTATGAACTGCTATTGTCAAGCCTACGAAATCAGGAGAAATCATAGAAGCTCTTGACCATGTTTTTATGGTGTTCTTACTTTTTTTAGCTTGTGCTGCTAAAACTTTCTTCTCTAACTTATAATGAATATAAGGTCCTTTTTTTAATGAACGGCTCATGTCTCTCTATGATTTAATTATTTCTTACGTCTTTCTACTATAAATTTATTAGATACCTTCTTAGGAGTTCTTGTCTTATAACCCTTAGCTGGCATACCTTTACGTGAACGAGGATGTCCTCCTGATGCACGTCCTTCACCACCACCCATTGGGTGATCTACTGGGTTCATAACTACTCCTCTTACTCTTGGTCTTCTACCTAACCAACGAGAACGTCCTGCCTTTCCTGATATTTCAAGATTGTGCTCTGTATTTGAAACTACACCTACAGTTGCTTTACATGTTTGAAGTATCATTCTAGTCTCACCTGAAGGCATTTTTACTATTGCATACTTACCATCTCTTGACATAAGTTGTGCATAAGAACCTGCACTTCTAACTAACTTAGCTCCTTGTCCTGGACGTAATTCAATATTATGAATCATTGTTCCAAATGGAATATCGCTAAGGAATAATGTGTTACCTATTTCAGGGGCAACTCCTTTACCTGACATTACTGTCTGACCGACTTTTAATCCATTAGGAGAAACTATATATCTTTTTTCACCGTCAGCATAACATACCAATGCTATACGAGCTGATCTATTAGGATCATACTCTATTGTTTTTACTGTTGCTGGTATGCCGTCTTTATTTCTTAAGAAATCTATTAAACGGTATAATTTTCTATGACCACCACCTATGTATCTCATGGTCATTTTACCTTCATTGTTTCTTCCTCCACTCTTACGGACTCCATAAACTAAGCTCTTCTCTGGATTATTTGTTGTAATCTCATCGAATGTACTTATTATTTTATGTCTTTGTCCCGGTGTTGTCGGTTTTAATTTTTTTAAAGCCATCTCTCTCTATTAAATATTGCTAAAAAAATCTATTGTATCACCTTTGGCAAGTGTTACCATTGCCTTCTTATATGCACTTACTTTTCCTTGTATATAACCTGTCTTAGTATATCTTGTTTTATTTTTACTATCATAATTAATAGTATTTACACTTTCTACCTTGACACTATACAATTCTTCTATTGCGTTTTTTATTTCTATTTTATTTGCTCGTTTATCAACGATGAAACCACAACGTGATGAATCTTTTTCATTCATCTTGGTCATCTTCTCTGTAATAATCGGCTTTACAATAATATTCATTTCTTTTTTTATTTTCTAAATGTTTCTATACTTGATGAATATTAAGAATTAGCATTAATTTTATCTAACTCTTTTAATGCTGATTCACTGAATATTAAAGTATTAGCATGTAATATCTCATAAGTATTCAATGTATTTGCACTCATTACTCTAACTTTCTTCAAGTTTCTAGCTGACAAAGATACGAAATTTTCTTTATTTGGTTGCAAAATAAACAAAGATTTTTTATCTTTTAATTGTAAAGCATCTAAAACTTGAATCATCTGTTTAGTTTTTGGGGCTTCAAATGAAAAGTCTTCAACAACTTTTATTTCATTATCTTGTGCTTTATAGTATAAAGCAGAAAGCCTTGCTAAACGTTTTACTTTTTTATTTAACTTAAAACTATAATCTCTTGGTCTTGGGCCGAATGCACGTCCACCACCAACCATTATTGGGCTGTTGATATCTCCTGATCTTGCTCCACCTGTACCTTTTTGTCTTTTAAGTTTTCTTGTTGAACCAGAAACCTCAGAACGCTCTTTTGATTTATGAGTTCCTTGTCTTTGGTCTGCTAAATATTGTTTAACATTTAGCCAAATAACGTGATCATTGGGTTCTGTTTGAAACAATGAATCACTGACAGCTATGGTCTTACCAGTGTCTTCTCCCTTTATATTATAAACTTTTAACTCCATCTCTCAAGTTTTAAAATTGAACCCTTTGGACCTGGAACAGATCCTTTAACTAATACTAAATTTTTTTCTAAGATTATTTTCAAAATCTTTAAATTTTGGACTTTTACTCTATGATTTCCCATTTGTCCTGCCATTCTCATACCTTTAAATACTCTTGAAGGGTATGATGAAGCACCTGCTGAACCAGGAGCACGAAGTCTATCACATTGTCCGTGAGTTTTATCTCCTACACCACTAAATCCGTGACGACGAACAACGCCTTGAAAACCTTTACCTTTTGAGATACCTACAATATCCAAGAATTCTCCTTCTGTAAATATTGAGCAATTTAACTCTTCTCCAAAAGTTTTTTTCTCACCTTCTTCAAAACGAGTAAATTCTGCAAGATGTCTTTTAGGAGTTGTACTTGCCTTTACAAAGTGTCCTTTCATTGGTTTTGTACATTTATTCTCCTTCATTTCCTCAAATGCTAATTGAATAGCACTATATCCATCTTTCTCAGGCGTCTTGATTTGTGTTACTACACAAGGACCAGCTTCAATAACTGTGCATGGTTGTTGTTTACCAGAGGCATCATAAATGCTAGTCATTCCAATCTTTTTTCCTATTAATCCTGACATTTTTTATTTTATTTGTTTTTTCTTTTCAGCTTGTTTTTTAACAGCGGCTGAGTTTCTTTTAATTTTATTAAAATCCCAAACTATTTTTATCATCAAACTTTGATTTCAACTTCTACTCCACTTGGAAGTTCAAGTTTCATTAGCGCATCAATAGTTTGTGTTGATGTACTATCTATGTCTAATAAACGTTTGTAAGAGCTCAATTCAAATTGTTCTCTTGCTTTTTTATTGACAAAAGTTGAACGATTAACTGTAAATATTTTCTTATTGGTTGGTAAAGGTATTGGACCTTGTACATGTGCACCAGTAAGCTTTACAGTCTTTACAATCTTTTCAGCAGACTTATCTACTAAATTATGATCGTATGATTTTAATTTAATCCTAATTTTTTGTTTTTCTTGGCTCACAATTATTATTTTTTTATAATATTAGTTAGTTTTTTTCAATACTGTTTCTGTTACATCTTTTGGAGCTTGTGCATAATGAGAAAATTCCATTGTTGAATTTGCTCTTCCTGATGTTATTGTTCTTAAAGAAGTTACATAACCAAACATTTGTGATAGAGGCACCTTAGCTTTTACTGCCTGAACACCAACCTTAGCTGTAATACTTTCCAAAATTGCTCTTCTTCTGTTTAAGTCTCCTGTAACATCACCAAGATATGCATCCGGAGTATTAACCTCTACTGACATAATTGGTTCTAATAATACAGGATTTGCTTTTCTTGCTGCTTCTTTAAATCCTATTTTAGCACAAAGTTCAAAAGATAAAGCATCAGAATCAACAGGGTGATAAGATCCATCTTTTAATACCACTTTCATATTTTCCATTGGGAATCCTGCTAAAACACCATTATTCATAGCTGCTTTAAATCCTTTTTCTACTGATGGTATATATTCTTTTGGAACATTTCCTCCCTTAACTTCATTAACAAATTGAAGTCCTTTAAATCCTTCATCTGCTGGTTCAATACTAAATAAGATATCTGCAAATTTACCACGACCACCTGTTTGTTTTTTATAGACTTCTTTATGTTCTACTTTTGATGTTATTGCTTCTTTATATGCCACTTGTGGATCACCTTCATTACATTCTACTCCAAATTCTCTCTTCATTCTTTCAATTATAATATCAAGGTGTAACTCACCCATACCTTTCATAATTGTTTGACCTGAAGTTTCATCTGTTTCAACTTTTAATGTTGGATCTTCTTCCGTTAATTTTGTTATAGCATTATTAAACTTATCAATATCTGCTTGTTGTTTTGGTTCTACTGCAATTGAAATAACAGGTTCTGGGAAGGTCATTGATTCCAATATAATTGGATTATCTTCATCACAAAGTGTATTTCCTGTTTTTATCTCTTTAAATCCAACTGCTGCTCCTATATCTCCAGCCTCTATTCTATCAATAGGGTTTTGGTGATTAGCGTGCATTTGCATTATACGAGATATTCTTTCTTTTTTGCCAGTTGTTGCATTATATACATAAGAACCTGCGTCCAAAGCACCAGAATATACACGGAAGAAACATATTCTTCCAACATAAGGATCTGTTGCTATCTTAAATGCTAATGCACTAAATGGTGCTTTTGCTGATATTTCTCTTGATATTGGTTTATCTGTTCTTGGGTCAATACCATCAACCTCTGGAACATCTTTTGGACTTGGTAAGAATGCACATATTGCATCTATCAAATTTTGAACACCTTTATTTTTGAATGATGATCCACATAAAACAGGGAAAATTCTTTGCTCACAAGTTGCTTTTCTTATTTGAGCTATCATTTCTTCTGGTGTTATGCTATTCTCATCTTCCATATATCTTGCTAAAAGAGCATCATCTTCTTCGGCTACACCTTCAACAAGTTCTTTTCTATATTTTGCTGCTATATCTTTTAAATCATCAGGTATTGGCACCTCAAAACATTTAGCGCCCTTTGATTCTTCATCATACATCAAAGCCTTATTTGTTATTAAATCTATAACACCTTTAAACATATCTTCTTGTCCTATTGGTATTTCCAATGGAATTGGTTTAGCTCCAAGTTTTTCTTTTATTTGTTTTACAACATTAAAGAAATCTGCTCCTGCTCTATCCATTTTATTGACAAAGCATATACGAGGTACATTATATTTATCTGCTTGACGCCATACTGTCTCACTTTGTGGTTCAACACCACCAACAGCACAGAACAAAGCAACTGCTCCATCAAGTACACGTAATGAACGTTCTACCTCAACAGTAAAATCAACGTGTCCTGGAGTATCTATAATATTTATTTTAAATTCTTTTTCCTTATATTTCCAGAATACAGTAGTAGCAGCAGATGTGATTGTTATACCTCTTTCTTGCTCCTCTTCCATCCAATCCATCGTTGCTGAACCATCATGTGTTTCACCTATTTTATGGTTCTTTCCTGTATAGTACAATATACGCTCAGTAGTTGTTGTCTTACCGGCGTCTATATGTGCCATAATTCCTATATTCCTTGTTAAATGTAAGTCTGCCATTTATTTTCCTATTCTTCTTCTATTAATTTATTATTACATTCTAAAATGAGAGAAAGCCTTATTTGCTTCTGCCATTCTATGAATATCTTCTTTTCTCTTATATGCTGCACCTTCTTCTTTTGATGCTGCTATGATTTCACTTGCCAAACGTAGTGCCATTGATTTTTCATTACGTTTTCTTGCAAATCCTATCAAGTTTTTCATACCCATAGATTGCTTTCTTTCAGGTCTTATCTCTGTTGGTATTTGGAATGTTGCTCCACCTATTCTCCTACTACGTACTTCTACGTTTGGTGTTACATTTGCTAATCCTTTTTTCCAAACATCTAATCCCTCTTCTTTTGTCTTTTCACTGACAATATCTATTGCATCATAGAATATGCTATATGCTATTGTTTTCTTTCCCTTTAACATAATGTTGTTTACAAACTTTGTAACCATAGTATCATTATATTTTGGATCTGGGAGAATTATTCTTTTTCTTGGTCTTGATTTTCTCATTTCTTGCTACCTCTGTTTTGTTTGTTTACAACTATTTATTATTTCTTTGCGTCTTTTGGTCTTTTTGCACCATATTTTGAACGTCTTTGTTTTCTTCCGTCTACACCAGCAGTATCCAAAGCTCCTCTTATTATATGGTATCTAACACCTGGTAAGTCTTTTACTCTTCCTCCTCTTATCATTACGATAGAGTGCTCTTGAAGATTATGTCCTTCTCCTGGAATATAAGCATTTACTTCTTTTGTGTTAGTCAATTTTACTCTGGCTACTTTTCTCATTGCTGAGTTTGGCTTCTTTGGTGTTGTTGTATATACTCTTGTACATACACCTCTACGTTGAGGGCAAGAATCTAATGCAGGAGATTTACTCTTGTATTCTAATTTCTCACGTCCTTTACGAACTAATTGTTGAATTGTTGGCATATTAAAATATGTTCTCTTTTTTATTTTAATTTACTTTTTCTAAAAATCCTTCTTAGCTAATTTTTTGGGCTGCAAAGGCATTAATAATACTTTAATTAACACTACTCGCTCCATCATTAGTTGCTTTCATGTTATTTAATCTATTATTGAAAAACTTAAAAACGTTCTGTTAATTACAGCCAATAACTTGCAGAATAAATCTTCATTTGACACGCAACCCTCGTTTATTGTTAAGACTTTAACTCACTTTTGGTGTCTTATTGTGAAGACGCTTTTTATTTTTCAGCATGCAAAATTACAACTTTTTAAAATACTGACAAAGAAATTATTAAAAAAAATTAAAAAAATATCAAAAATTAACAAAAAAGAGTTTAAAAGTTTTTATAAAAACACTTAAACTCTTAATTATCAATAATAATATTATCTGTCTTATCTGTTTTAGTTTTTTTCTTTTATTATTACTTGTGCTTAATATTTTTTCTTTTTCATTATTTTTCTATTTTTTCTGTGTTTTTTTTGATAGTGTGTGCATGTTGTGTATCCTAATTTCTTAATACAGTTTGATTTCACTAATTGAGTTAATGCTCTCTCTATCGTTGTTGTACTAATATCTGGACACATCTCCATTATTTCTTTCTTATTCAAATAAACATATTTACCTTCTTTATTCTTTTTATCAAACAATAACTTTATTCTATCATATTTAAATCCTTTTTCTGGAACACTTTCAACCTTATCACACAAATCATCATAAACTTTACTAACAATAAGCATTAAAAGTTTTAAAAAACCAGCATAAACATTTTTATCATCAAGATAAGCACTTCTACGGTTTCCTAAACTATATTTCAACGTTTCATTAAATCTAAAATCCACACTCTTTATTATCTTTTGAACGCTACTATATTTAACAGCACGATATCCACAACGATACAAAAGCAATTGCAAAACCACTCTTATCAAATCTTGATTACCATAATTAAAAGGATAAACATACATCAAATCAACAATAAACAAAGAGATGGCAACTATTTCATAGCCTTTGCTTTCTTTTATTGCTTGATTAAAACTATCACATATTTCATCTAAATAATCCTTTGTTTTTGATTTGTCAATAGTAATTAAAACATTCTGTACTCTACCTTTACTATAAACCTTGATACCATTATTCTCTGTTTTCAAAACACCAGCCTTTGCCCATTTTATTTTATGGAACAACTGAGAATGCAGACTAATAATATCTTCCTTAGAAATCATTGCCTTACATTGATTCTTATAAACATCTTTTTTTAGAAGTTCATAATAATTAACTATTTCCTTGCTGTCTACATTTTTAGGCAAAAATTTCTTAATAATATTATTCTCAACCATAGTTTTACTGCACGAAATAGGCATAGAAGTCAAATCATTGAGCAAAGCCTTTTCTTGCAATATATCAAATAAAGGCTCTTTAAATTGTTGATATATTTCTATCTTGCCTTTTGTTTGTTGTAAAACCAATAAACGTTGCATAACATCTATTGACAATAGTTCTTGCGACAATGCCTTGTAATTACACTCTTTTAACATATCTTTTTAATATTAATTTACTTTGCAAAGATAATAAAAATTATTTGATTATCAAAATTTTAAGATTAATTATTACATCAAAAATAAATAAATGGTGCAATGAGTACAAGACCATTATTATATATATAATAATATATATATATCATTAATACATCATATTGATATGAATGATGTATTAATTATGATTAATTAGTTATATATCAATATAATATATTTCATTATTTGATAATATTAATATTTATTCTTGATAGTATTAATTATTATTCTTGATAGTGTATCAATAAAAATAATTATTTCTTTGATAGTATAATATTATATTATTGATACAATGTATATTAAATTAATCTTTACATCATTTATATGGAAATGATATAGTAATGATAGAAAATTATTTATATATACTACAAAGTTAGCATTGCACTTACTGCACCAAAACACGTATAATGAGGAAGTGATTTTGTTCTATCATTATATATAGTCAGTGTTTTAATAAAATATATTTTTTGATAATAAATAAAATAAATGTTGATAAAAGACTATTAAAATATTTCTTCATTCTAATAAAATAAATCGCTATTTTATTCAAATAGTTTTTCATTCTATTTCAATAAAACAAAGAACTATTTTATTGTGAATTCTATATAACACATATCAACAACCAATGTATTATACGTTTATAGTCTTATTAAAATATTGCTCTAAAACCTATTGATAAATTAGCACTATATATATCATTATTATGATTCATAGAATATGTTTTTAATTCATCAGGTAAATCTTTATTTTTAATATGTCCAGAAAAGAACTCTCCATTAACTCCACAGTATAAATGTTCTAATAATTTATATGAAAATAATAATGAAAATTTACATCCGTTACCAATTCTATTCATTGTATAATCTTTATCATTATAATATATTTTATTTGATAAAGATAAAATTCCACATCCAAATCTCGGCTCAATTGAAAACTTATCTGATACTTTTCCTATGAAAGCTAAAGATACCCCACCATATCCCAAGATACATTTTTCATTAAACATTTCATTATATCTCATATTAATATCATTTATTTCCATATCAAGAAATATTCCTCCTTTTTCATGCCTAATTATTCCTACATCTGCTTGCATAAATCTACCAATATGACTTTCTTTATTATCATTAATATTTGATAATCCTGAATAATTACAAAATTTAGAAAAACCGTTGTTCCAATCTATAACAAAATGTGTATTTTTTGTTTCTTGTGAATTAGCAATAATAACAAAACTAAATAAAAGCAATACGCTTAAAAATACTTTTTTCATTTTTAATATATTAATTATTTTATTTAAACTATCACACTCGCAATGCTTTTCGTGAATTTTATTAAAAGCATTGATTACACCCTTTGTTCAAAAAAAATTATTCTTTATTAGAAAATAAATATATAGAATATAATTGGCTCGTATTTTATTTTATAATACAATAGTATTTAATTAAATACTGCTATCACTTAAAGAATATGAAACTAAATAAGTAATAGCAGAACTACCCTAAATTAGTTTTACCAATTATCCAAATATACTCTGAGGTATATCTTGTAATTAAAGCACTGACATAATAATTCTTTGTGCAATACACTTTCCTTATTGCAAAACATATCATTTGATAATATATAATTATTAGGTTTCATAACTAAAAAATAAAAATTAATTCTATTTATTAAATTTAATGACAAAATATAATATATATTTTATTTCTCCTAATTTTTTCGCATTTATTTTTTTAATTATTTTATTTTGTATATATAATAAATTGAATAACAAGTTTATACTTAAAATTAAAATATTTTAAATAATTGATTATAGAAACTATATAATATTTTGAAGTCTTTTATTATAAATTGATTATTTATTATTATTAATAAATTAAAATAAAGAGTTATTAAAACGAATTTAATGAGTTTAATATTGATACTTAAAATGTCATATTTTGTTTTAAAATACAGTTAATCTACTTTTCTTCTGTTTATTGTCCACTATTAACATGAATTCTATATATAACACATATCAACAACCAATGTTTTGTGATTTTATAGTTAAAATTATTTCTCTATTTTTTCAATAATCACTATTAACCTTTTAATATATGAGGGATTAATACTCTTTAATAGAAAACATTAAATATGTTTATCAATTACTTACAAACATTTTCTTATATTAGACTCACTTTAATTCACATTATTAATTTATAATGATATATAAATAAAACAAAAGAGAAAGATTACTCTTTACCGTTATATAAATACTAAATTATTACATCAAAATAAATAAGCAATTCCTATTTCTAAAACATTTTGAGAAAACTTCTCTCCTATAACATCTGTGGATTTATATTGATAATTATTTCGTAAATTCAATGTATAAGATAAAGTGGTTTCTAATTTGCTTTTTTGTGTAATATTATAATCATTTGTTACACCGAAATAAAGAAATGGAGTAACATCATTATTAACATCTAATTTAAAATCATAAGTTTTAAAAACTCCATTTTCATCTCTTGCTCTAATACTATAAATATCTGTATTCTTACTAATATTAAAATCAGCACCAAAACCTAAATCTCCCCATAAACACAAACCATCTATATTTAAACATTTAAATTTTGCAATAATTGGTATTTGAATATTATTCAAATCTACATTATATTTATTAATACTTATTATACCTTGATTTGTATTAAAATAATAATTAAAATCTAAACTTCTCTGATTATATTTTAGTTTTAATGCAAAAGAAAAATAATTTGTCAAATCATATTGGTATTTAAAATAAATACCATACATAGTCGTTGAATGCAAATCAAGATTCATACTTCTATTTGCATTTATAAAATAAATAGTTTTAGCCGTAAAACCATTAAACACAGTATTACCATCAAAAATAGCAGTAGAGACACCTAACCCAAAATGATTTTTTTTAATACGTTGATTAAAAGGATTTTCTTGGCCTTTAACTGAAATTGATATAATTAAAACTAAAAATACAATTAAAAAATTTCTTGTTAATCTATTCATTTTTTTTATATTTTATTTAGTTGGTCTATTATATATTTTTAGATCTGTTGTTAAGGTACAATCTCCAAGTTGATACAATTTATCTCCATTATCATATGAAGCCATAAAAGAATCTCTACTTACATTAACTTGTCCAACCAAATCATCATAACTACGTTTAGGTACAGACACATTGAAAGAAACTTTATTTAATATATTTAATGATACAGTAAAAGGTTGTTTTGATCCACCATCAGACTCAAATAATCTAAAATCAACATTAAGAAAATTAGTTTTCCAATCCGAATGTAAAATTGAAAATCCACAAGATTTTTTTACTTTATGTTTTATTTGTTTTCTTGTAAATGGGCAAGAATGTTCTGCATATGTTCCAGTAGTTTCTGTAGTTGCAAAAGTAGCTTCAATATAAAATTCACTTCCACCTGCCCACCAATAATCATATTGATGTCCACCACTTTGTAAATAAGTATAACCAGCTTTATATATTTTTTTAGGATTATTATAAACAGAATTTTCATTAGCATCGTTATCTCCATTATCAATCCATTCATTCCAATCTACCCCATCTTTTATTCTTATACCATTTTTAAAATCTGGATATACTGCATAATTCAAATCATTTACATTTACAACTATAATTGGTTGCTTTTCTGAATCAAATTCTTCTTCTGATATTTCAACATCTACCAATTTATCTTTTTCTATTTTAAATCCTTTCGTTATCGTAGATGTTGTTGTATTATCTATATAACAAACAATAGGATTTGTTTTGCCATCCCAATCATCATGATATCCCCAATATATATTTAGATTTCCGTAATAATTATCAGAAGAAAAACCTAAATTTTTTAATTCTTCAGTACTAAACACACTCTTTAAATCTCCAAAATTATTTTTACTAAAAAATACTGACTTATCAGTATTTAATATATCAAATACTGTAAGATTTTCATCTAAACCATAAGATGAAATAATATCTACAGAATTATTAATAGTTTTAACAATCTTTGGATTTTTTTGTATTGCATATGCTAATTCTTTTGCAAATATCTTTGTAGATACATTTGGCAATTTAGCTTCTTTTTGATAAATAAAATTATTATCATCATCTTTATTTTGACAACTATCTACAAATATTCCTAAAAATACAATAACTAATATAATAGTTAATTTTAATGTTATTTGTTTTGTTTTATCAAAACACTTTTTTATTTTTATCATTATAATTTATTAAATAAAAATTTATCCTTATTAAAAATAAATGCTTTTCGTGGATTTTATTTAAAGCATTGATTACACCCTTTATTCAAAAAAATTTATTCTTTATTATAAATAAATATATAGAATATAATTGGCTCGCATTTACTTTATAACATAATAGTATTTAATTAAATACCGCTATCACTTAAAGAATATGAAACTAAATAAGTGATAGCAAAACTACCCTAAATTAGTTTTACCAATTATCCAAATATACTCTGAGGTATATCTTGTAATTAAAGCACTGACATAATAATTCTTTTGCAATACACTTTCCTTATTGCAAAACCAATCATTTGATAATATATAATTATTATGTTTCATAACTAAAAAATAAAAATTAATTCTATTAATTAAATTTGATGGCAAAAATATAATATATATTTTATTTCTCCTATTTTTTTTTGCATTTATTTTTTAATTATTTTATTTTGTATATATAATAAATTGAATAACAGGTTTATACTTAAAATTAAAATATTTTAAATAATTGATTATAATTGTTTAATATTACAAGTAAAAAAATAGAGATAATGAACAAAATCACTATCTCTATTTATTATATATATTAATGTATAACTAACCAGATAGGCAAAATTTCCTACCACGGTTGTGGCCTACCAAGCATATAGAGGACGGTTAGACATCATATCATTAACTTGTTTTCTTGTCTTTTCTATCAATGCCTCATTATTAACATCAGAAAGAATACCATCAATCATATCAACAATAACAGGCATTGCATCTTCTTTCAAACCTCTTGTTGTAACGGCAGGTGTTCCTACACGAATACCAGATGTTTGGAATGGACTACGAGAATCAAATGGAACCATATTTTTGTTGATTGTTATATCAGCACGAACAAGAGTATTTTCTGCAACCTTACCTGTTAATTCTGGGAATTTTGTTCTAAGGTCAATAAGCATTAAGTGATTATCTGTACCACCAGAAATAACTTTGTAGCCTTTCTTAGTAAATTCAGCACTCATTGCTTTTGCGTTCTTCATTATTTGTTTAACATATTCGTGATAGTTTTCTGTAAGGTCTTCACCAAAAGCAACAGCCTTAGCAGCGATTACGTGTTCAAGTGGTCCGCCTTGGCAACCAGGAAAAACAGCAGAGTCAAGAAGAGCACTCATTGGTTTGATTACACCTTTTGGAGTTTTCTTTCCCCATGGGTTATCAAAATCTTTGCCCATAAGAATAAGTCCACCTCTTGGTCCACGAAGAGTTTTATGAGTTGTTGTCGTTACTATATGGCAATAATCAACAGCATTATTTAATTCTCCTTTTGCGATTAAACCAGAAGGGTGAGAGATGTCGCCCATAAGTATAGCACCTATTTCGTCAGCAATCTTTCTCATTCTTGCCCAATCCCAATCTCTTGAATATGCAGAAGCACCACCAATGATTAATTTTGGTCTTTCTTTCAATGCTACTTCTTCCATCTCATCATAATCAATTGTACCTGTTTCTTCTTTTACTCTATAAGCAACTTGATGAAAATAAGTGCCAGAAATATTTACAGGAGAACCGTGAGAAAGGTGTCCACCATGATTAAGGTCTAATCCCATAAAAGTATCACCAGGTTGTAAGCATGCAAAGAACACTGCAAGATTTGCTTGTGCTCCTGAATGTGGTTGAACATTAGCCCAGCAAGCACCGAAAAGTTGTTTTGCTCTATCTATTGCTATTTGTTCTGATTGGTCTACTATTTGGCAACCACCATAATAACGTTTTCCAGGATAGCCTTCTGCATATTTGTTTGTCATAACGCTACCCATAGCCTCCATCACTTGTTCTGAAACAAAGTTCTCAGAAGCTATCAATTCTATACCTTTTGTTTGTCTTTCTCTTTCCTGTTTTATTAGGTCAAAGATTTGGTTATCTCTTGTCATTTCTATTAAAATTTATTATTTACTTAATATTTTAAAGTGCAAAGATAGGAGTTTTTATTTAGAACGAATAAAAAAAAGTACATATTTTCAAAAAATCTTCCTAAAAAAAATCGTTGTGTCTTATTTTTTTGTTTATATTTGCAAGCGTAAAAATAATTTTATAAAAACTAAAAACACTTAAAAAGATGGAAAATAGTAGTTATGAATGCACAACTTGTGGTTATATTTATAATCCAAGTGTAGGAGATCCTGATAATGGAATAGCTCCAGGCACAGCTTTTGAAGATTTACCAGATGATTGGACTTGTCCTGTTTGTGGAGTAGGTAAATCTGCTTTTGAAAAAAAATAGTAGATTAAACTATTATCAAAACAAAAAAAATAATCTCTTATATATCATTAATATAAGAGATTATTTTATTTAATGATATTATGTTATCTATTCATTTAAAAGCAATAGTAATCTATTCTTTACATTAACATCACTCACTCCACTATCAAAATCCAAAGATAGATAATTCAACAATGGATATTTTTGTTTCAATTTATTCTCAACACCTTTTGATATAATATGATTAGCAATACAGCCAAAAGGTTGCAAACTTATAACCTTGTTTATGCCATTAGTTGCCATAGATGCTATCTCGGCAGGCAACAACCACCCTTCTCCAAATTGAGAATATAAAGGTATGATACCATTTGCAAACTTAGAAAGATTAAACACATCTTCTATTGGTGCAAAATACTTGAACTTTGACATTATATTATTGTATTGCTTAATCCTTCCTTTCAATATTCTATATACAATATTCATCACAAATTGAGGTATCTTTGTTTTCTCTATATCATATTTATTATTCACTTGTCTATTAACAAAAGTTTGCATAAAGAATGTTATAAGTGTTGGTGGAATAACCTCTATGCCTTGACTTATAAGCCATTTAACAACATCATGATTAGCAAAAGAATGATATTTAAGAAAAATCTCTCCGACAATACCTACTCTTTGTTTATCTATCTTTTCATTGGGCAACAAGGCGTTAAAATCATTGACTGCACTAATAAGAAGTTGTTGTATTGCCTTATTATCTTGATTTAATATTGCTTGATTAACCTTATTAAAATATTGTGTTTGCAAATCATCTAACTTTGTTTTATCCGAAAAACGTACTATTGCACAATAATACATCTTTGAAAAACAATCACCAAACAATATTGCAGACAAAGCCAAAGGCAATGTTTTCTTCCAATTCAAAGAAAAACCTTTTTGAGATAATGCTGTGTTGCCATTAAAATTAACACTTATCACAGGCACATCACTATATCCTGCATCTACTAATGCTTTACGAATTATGGAATAATAGTTTGTTGCTCTACATTGACCTCCTGTTTGAGTTATACCAACGGCAACATTCTTTGTATCATACTTTCCACTTCTTAATGCTTTTATCACATCGCCAACAATAAGCGTTGCTGGATAACAAACCTCATTATTTGAATATTGTAATCCATATTCCACACTCTCTTCATTACTTTTTGGTAATACTTTCAAATTATAACCATTTATTTTAAACAATGCTGGAAGAAATGGAGAGATATAATCAGTGAAAAATGGAGCAAGAATAGTTCTGTTTTTGTCTTCTATATCAAAACTCTTTGTATCAACAAAAGGTATGATGGTTTTTCGTATATTGTTTTTTATTTTAAGGCTCTCTATCAATGAACGAATACGTAATTTCATTGAACCAACATTTTGAATATCATCTATCTTTATTTGTGTTGCACTTCTATGATAACGTTTCATTATATTACTCACCTCATCTAAAAGAAAAGCATCTGGCCCACATCCAAAAGAAGTCATTTGAACAAAATTAACATCTCTATCTTGCTTGCACACAAACTCCGAAGAACGTACTATACGATTAATATATGACCACTGCGAAACAATATATGATTCTTTTGTATCAATTTGGTTATCGTCCCTTGTTATATCTTCATTAATCACAGTTACTCCCAAAGATGCTATCATTGAAGAAAGATTGTGTTGAATTAAACTATCTGTATGATATGGTCGCCCGCTAAGTAGTATGATAATATTTTTGTTCTGTTTAGCTTTATTAAAATATTCAATATTCTTATTCTTAATGTCTAAAACATATTGTTGTTTTGCCTGAATAGCCTCTTCAAAAGCATTATCTATAAGTTTCTTATCCACATTCAAAGATAAAAGATATTGTTTGCAATTGTTATACAACAAATCTTTATCCTTAAAAGTGAATACAGGATTGTCTATCTTAACATCACTATATTTAGGATTTTCTTTGAGATTTTTTATAACAACATTGTATGATGAAACAATGGGACAATTATAACTATTATTAGCTTTATCATCTTCTTTATTCTCATAAACTATATATGGGAAGAATATATGTTTTATTCCTTTATTTATAAGATTATCAATATGAGAATGTACAAGTTTGGCAGGAAAACATATATTTTCACTCATTATTTGATTAAGACTCTTCTCATAAGATACATAAGATGAGTTATCAGACAACTCTATTTGTATATTACATTTTTCAAACAATGTATTCCAAAAAGGAAAATCTTCATACATATTCAAGACCTTAGGAATGCCAATGATTTGTTGTGGGTTAACAAGAATATTTTGACTAAATAATCTTGTTTGCTTATAATCAAAAATATTGTCTGCTGGCTTTGTTTTATGAAATGATGAAAAGATTTTCTCACATTTATTACCTGAATGAAAAGTTTGATGATTTAAAAAAGTGTATGTAGATATAAGACAATTATTCTCACACCCCTTACATATTGTTTGCTTTGTTGAATAATTATTTACTTCTATCATTGAATCCAAATCAAGAACAATCTCATTTTTCTTTTCTTTTGCATACAACGAACACCCATACGCTCCCATAAGTTCTGGATTAGTACTACGAAAAACTTTTTTGTTAAGCATATTCTCAAATGCTTTAACAATAGAATCATTTTTCATCGTTCCACCTTGAACAACAATGTGATTGCCAATAGATGTGTTTTTGATTTTTAATACCTTATACAAACAATTCTTCACAACAGAATAAGAAAGACCTGCTGAAATATTTTCTACTCCGGCTCCTTCTCTTAAATATTGTTTTACCTTGGAATTCATAAACACTGTACAACGAGTACCAAGATTGCAAGGATTTTTGGCAAATAATGCTATATGTGAAAAATCACTTACTTTATAACCTAATGAATTAGCAAATGTTTCAATAAAAGAACCACAACCAGACGAACATGCTTCATTTAGTTCTATCCTATTCAACACTCCATCTTCTATATACATTGCTTTCATATCTTGTCCGCCAATATCAAGAATAAAATCCACTTCTGGCAATATCTTTTTTGCTGCCTTATAGTGTGCAATAGTTTCTACGATAGAATGATTGAATCCAAAGGCTGTCTTTATTAAATCTTCTCCATATCCAGTTGAACAGCCTCCAACAATAATTGGCTTGGCATTCTCTTTATGGCAAACATCTTTTAATTCTTTCAATCCTTTAATAACAGCATTGATTGGATTACCTTGGTTTTTTGAATAATAAGAAAAAATAATGTTTTCATCTTTATCGCAAAGTACTATTTTTGTTGTTGTACTTCCAGAATCTATACCAATAAAAGCCTTATCTTTATAATTTGTTATTGGTTTTATATTGCAATATGTATTTTTATCTTCTTGCCATTGTTTATACTCTTTTTCACTATCAAATATTGGCATCAAAGAATCATTGTTTTGATAGACAACTTTTTTATTTAACGATTGTATTTTGTTTATTAATTCACTCAAAGGAAAATATTTTTGAGTTAAATCATTATCACACACACATCCAAAAGCAACTAAAAGATTAGATTCCTTATCACAAAGAATATCCTCTTGTTTGATTTGCAGATAATCTATAAAACTTTTTCTTAAACTTTGTATAAATGTTAAAGGACCACCAGCAAATAATACCTTAGGCATAATTTCTTTACCACGAGATAGTGATGAAACTACTTGTACTGCTATCGCATGAAATATACTCGCACAAATATCTTCTAATGGAATATTTTTTGCAACAAGATTCTGCACATCTGTTTTTGAAAAAACTCCGCAACGCGATGCTATTGGATAAAGTATAGTACTTTTTTGTGCCAAAGAATCCATTTCTGGTATTGTCAAACCAAGAATAATACTCATCTGGTCAATAAAAGCACCAGTACCACCAGCACAATTGCCATTCATTCTCATATCTGGCACATGATTATCTTCCAAAAATATTATCTTAGCATCTTCTCCTCCTATATCAATAATAGAATGTAATGATGAATTAATTTTCTTTGCATAATTTGATAAAGCAACAACTTCTTGAATGAAATTTAAATCACATCTTTCTGCCAATCCCATACCTGCTGAACCGCTAAGCATTATTGAAACATTAATATCTTTAAATTGTTGCTCAATAGTATTTAATATATTGATTACAGCATTATTAATATCTGCATTATGTCTTTGATATGATGAATAAACAACATCATTTTTTTCATCAACCACAACAACCTTAGCCGTTGTTGAACCAACATCTAATCCTATTCTATAACACTTTTGCATATTTTACTTTATATCTACTGGTTTTAGACTTAATAATATTGTATTTTTTATCTCTTCTTTTCTTTTGTGAAAAACATTATTCATATCTTGTTTATCATAAGATAGTATATTTCTCATTATTGGCTCTGAAATAAAAATAAACACATCTAACGAAACAATATTAATTAGCAAATCAAATGCTGATATTTGTCTTATTCTATTTGCTTTTATTTCCTGGTCTAAATCTTTTTGAAATGCTGATAATATTGGAAAAATTGTATCCTTAAAAACTTCTTTTATTGTTTGTGCTGTATCGTTATTATTATTTATCTCATTAATAATAAAAAGAGGAAGACGAGCATCTTTTAAAAGAAAATCAAAATGAACATCAATCATCTTTTTTATCTTATTTTCAAAACATTCTTGTTCACGATAGCTATCTTCTAACTCTTTTTGAATTTGATTAATCTTTTGAGAAAAAACTATTTTGAATAAATTCATTTTTGTCCTAAAATAATAATGGACTAATGCTTGATTGCACCCAACACTATTTGCTATATCTATCGTTGAAACTCCGTTATATCCTTTTGATATAAACAAATCTTCTGCCTTAGTAAGTATGGTCTTCTCCATACAATCTTTATCTATATTCTCCTTCATATTCACTTAATTAAATAATATTATTTAATAACTCTATTAAATAAGGTTGCAAAATTAGTGATTATTTATTGAATATAGCAAAAAAAGGGCAATAAAATTAAAAATCTTACTGCCCATAAATAAATAATTAATTAACTTGTTGACTAATAAAAAAATTATTGTCAATTGTAAAACTTTTTTATTAATGTTTTATTGTTTAAACTCAAAGTTTTTTTTATTTTTCTATTCTCATCTTATAGAATGAACGCCATACAAAGACAACTGCAATAACGAAAAAGACTATACCAAAATATGGTGCTAAATCTCTAAAACTTTCACTTATTGCCATTTCCATTGCCAAAAGTCCAAACAATGTTGTGAATTTAATAATAGGATTCAAAGAAACAGATGATGTGTCTTTAAATGGGTCTCCTACTGTATCTCCAACAACTGTTGCATCATGAAGTGGCGTGCCTTTCATATTCATATCAACTTCTACAACTTTCTTTGCATTATCCCAAGAGCCTCCTGCATTTGCCATAAATACTGCCTGGAATAAACCAAACAAAGCAATAGATATTAAATATGAGACGAATAATGATACTGCTTCTTTTCCTCCAAAGCCTGATGGAGAAGAAAGACATGCTATTGCAAGAGCAAAGAAAAAGATTGCTATAAAAATATTAAACATACCTTTTTGTGCATATTGAGTACAAATCTTAACTACTTCAACACTACTCTTTTCATCTGCTTTCTTTGGTGCATTAGGGTCAAGGTTTATATGTTTTTTAATATATGCAACAGCACGATATGCTCCTGTTGTTACTGCCTGAGTGCTTGCTCCAGTAAACCAATAAACCACACAACCACCAAGGATAAATCCAAGAATAGTATATGGATTAAGAATATTAAGTATGGTTGAAGGTTCTACTTGAAGTGTTTTTTTAATAACAAGAATAAGTGAAAATATCATTGTTGTTGCACCAACTACTGCTGTACCAATAAGGACTGGTTTTGCTGTTGCTTTAAATGTATTTCCTGCTCCATCGTTTGCTTCCAAATAATACTTGCTTTTCTCCCAATCTGGTTTGAAACCAAAATCTTTTTGAATGTTCTCATCTACGTTTGGTTCATCTTCTATTAAAGATAATTCATAAACACTTTGAGCATTATCTGTTACTGGTCCATAACTATCAACTGCAATAGTTACTGGTCCCATACCAAGCATTCCAAAAGCAACTAATCCAAAAGCAAAGATAGATGGATAACTCATTATTGAACTATCTATATCAATACTTTGTGTGTATGCAAAGAACATAAGAATAACAAAGATAAGCCCTGTCCAAAAACCAGAAAAGTTTCCAGTTACAAAACCAGACAATATATTCAAAGATGCTCCACCTTCATTTGATGCTTTAACAACCTCTTGAACATGTCCGCTTTTTGGTGAAGTAAATACTTTTGTAATCTCTGGTATAACTGCTGCTCCTATTGTTCCACAAGAAATAATAAGGGCAAGTTTCCACCAAAGAGAACCATTTGACAAATCTCCTATTAAGAAATAAGAGACAAAGAATGTTACTATGATACTTAGAATTGATGTTATCCAAATAAGATTAGTTAATGGCTTTTCAAAATCCAACTCATCACTCTTTCCATATTTAATTTTACTTATTCCTTTATTAATCCAAAAAGATACAACGGAAGTAATAACCATAAGAATACGCATAGAAAATATCCAAACAAGAAGTTCTTTTTGAATATTTGGGTCTGTAACTGCAAGAAGTATGAAAGAAACCAAAGCAACTCCTGTTACTCCATAAGTTTCAAAACCATCTGCTGTTGGTCCAACGCTATCTCCTGCATTATCACCAGTACAATCTGCAATAACGCCAGGATTTCTTGGGTCATCTTCACCTATCTTAAAGACGACTTTCATAAGGTCTGAGCCTATATCTGCTATCTTTGTAAAGATTCCACCTGCAATTCTTAATGCACTTGCTCCAAGACTTTCTCCTATTGCAAATCCTATAAAGCAACTTCCTGCTAAATCTGCTGGCATAAGCAATAGAATGACAAGCATCAAAAACAACTCTACACAAACAAGCATAACTCCAATACTCATTCCAGCATCTAATGGAATGTTTAACAACTTCAATGGCTGTCTTCTTAATGAAGCAAAAGCCATTCTTGCATTTGCAAAAGTGTTCATACGAATACCATACGCTGCAACTGAATATGAGCCAAGAATACCTATAACTGTCCAAAGAAGTATAAGTAAAACTCCTCCTATTCCTACTGTGTTCTCTGCCAAAAATCCAAAATAACAAGCAACTGCTATCCCTATAAATATAAATAGTATAGCAAGAAACTTACCTTGTTGTTTTAGATAAGTTGAACATGTTTTGTAAATAACTCCTGCAATATCCTTCATACTTTTATGTACAGGAAGTTTTTTTACTTTATTAAAATGGTACAATCCAAATAAAAGACCTAGGATTGTAACCAAAAATCCCCAATGCAAGAAACTATAATTGTGTATTGCATCAGGGATTTTTAAGTCTGCTTCACTAGCAAACATCGCCACGGGTGAGGCGACTGCAATCATTAAACTAATCAGTTTTTTCATATGTTATATTATTTTTATTTTATTTTCTACTTAATTTGATTTTGCAAAAATACTTATTCTTATTTACCGAGCAAAAAAAAATTAAACTTTTTTGTAACTTTTTTGTAATTTTTTATCATTACATCAAATTTTTCATCTTTTTTTAAACCTTTTTCACTCTTTTGCGTATAAAAATATGTTTAATAAACCAAAGAAATATTTATGGACAAAAAGAGAATGCTGATAAAAGATATTCAAAGAGCAAAGATTAATGATTTTTATGACTTAATGCTTGTTGAAGATGATGGAAATAGAGCACTAAACATATCTATTGGAGAAAATGAAGCAAAAAATATTGCAATTTTTCTTGATTCCACTCAACCTTCACGTCCATTAACCTATGATATGTTCTTTAATATCTTAAAATCTTTTAACATTAAAATCAACGAAGTTATTATTACCAAATTTATTGATGGAACATATTTTGCTAATTTAATAGTCAGCAAAAATGATAGTGATGTTATTATTGTAGATTGTAGGCCTTCTGATGCAATAAACCTTGCATTAAGAAGCAATTGTCCTATCTTTGCCACAGAAAAAATATTAGACGATGTGGGTTTTGATTGCAAGAAATACTTAAACGATATGATTAAAGAAGAAAAACAACCTAATAATTCATTATTAAATAGTATTGGAGATATGTCTATTTGGGGAATGAATATGTTAGAAGACCTTTTAAAAGATGCTATTGACAAAGAAGATTATCAAGTTGCCTCTATTCTAAGAGACAAGATAAAAGAACTAAAAGAAAAAGAGCAATAACAATAAATTATCTTTTCGTTTGTTTGAAAATAAAACGAAGAAATAAAAAAATATTTCTTTAATCCGTTGAAATATAATAGCGATTTATTTTATTAGAATAAAGAACCATTTTAAATTGTCTTTTACTTTAATTAAAAAAACTTTTTGTATTTTTGTACTTTAATAAAAAAATAGCAAACTTATGAATAATTTTGAATGGACGTTAATAATCATTGTTTTATGCGGGCTTTTGTTAGATTTGCTTGCTTCTTGTATTTACATCAAGATAGTAACAAAAAATACAACAATAGAAAAACTTCAAAAATATTATCAATTTAATAAAACAGCAGAAAGAATAATAGGCTATTGTTATATTGGATTTTTGTGGGTTGATTTTATGATAAAGATTTTTGTAATGCCAAAAGATTATTCTATTAATATATCAAATTATGGCAATATAAATTCTATAATAAGTATATATTACATGTCGTATTTTTTACTATTTTTTATTTTCTTTGATATTAATAAATACGTTTTAAAATATAAGATAGAAAAACATTCTTTATAAGATTTTTATTATCTTTGCAAAATAATTTAATATTAGGAGTATTATGGCACTGTTAGAAATAAAAGATTTACATTGTAAGATTGGCGATAAAGAAATACTTAAAGGCTTAAACCTTACTATTAACAAAGGAGAAATTCATGCAATTATGGGACCAAATGGAAATGGCAAAAGTACATTGGCTTCTGTTGTTGCAGGCAATGAAAACTTTGTTGTAACACAAGGAAGTATTACTTATAAAGGCAAAGACCTTCTTAGTATGCCTATTGAACAAAGAGCTTGCGAAGGAATATTTCTCGGCTTTCAATATCCTGTTGAAATACCAGGAGTAAGTATTACTAATTTTATGCGTACTGCTATCAATGAACAAAGAAAATATAAAGGACTTGACCCAATAAGTGCCAAAGACTTTATCTCTCTTATGAAAGAAAAAGAAAAAGTGGTAGAACTTAGCTCTTCTCTTGCTAATCGTAGTGTAAATGAAGGCTTTTCTGGTGGAGAAAAAAAGAAGAATGAAATATTTCAAATGGCTATGCTTAATCCAGAACTTAGTTTTCTTGATGAAACAGATTCAGGATTAGATATAGATGCTTTGCGTATTGTTGCCTCAGGTGTTAATAAGATACATTCTAAAGAAGATGCCATTGTTGTAATTACTCACTACCAAAGACTACTTGATTATATTGTTCCAGATGTGGTTCATATACTTTATGAAGGTAAGATAGTTAAGAGTGGAGATAAAGATTTAGCAAAACAATTAGAAGAAAAAGGTTATGAGTGGATTAGAAAAGAATTGGAAACAAAAACATTGTAATATTCCTAATCTTGAAACAATAAGAATAGAGAAAATTAACAATATTATTTGTTTTGATGATAGTTTAGCAGAAGAGTTCAAGAATAAAATAATTGTTGAACAACACAACACAACAAATGATATAACAATAAGTATTAAAGATAATGTTGT
This sequence comes from Bacteroidales bacterium, assembly GCA_022482545.1. Taxonomy (GTDB): domain Bacteria; phylum Bacteroidota; class Bacteroidia; order Bacteroidales; family P3; genus Scybalousia_A. The sequence goes on along the minus strand of JAKVOZ010000002.1, from coordinate 47,875 downwards.
TATAGAAAAGCCTTTGCAGATTCTAAATGTATTAGATAAAGATACCGAAGAAGAAAAGATATATACAACCAAAATAATTGTTGGAGAGAATAGCCAACTAACTATAATAAACTGTGATGATTCTATTTCAAAAGATGAAAGACATTTAATTCATAATGTTAATGTTGAAATGAAGTCTTATTCTTGTCTTACTTTTTATAAGATGGAGAATATCAACAACTCATCTTCTCTTAATACTAATATGGTTTTTGATGTTAAAGATAATGCACGACTATCTACTTTCTGTCTTTCTCTTAATGGTGGAAGCATAAAAAACAATCTTAGAGTTAATTTTAATGATGAACATTCAGAAGCAGACCTTAATGGCTTGTATTTAATGGATAAAGAACAGATGATAGATACTCAAATGAATGTTTATCATTATAAAAGTAATTGTACAAGTCATCAACTATTTAAAGGTATTGTAGATGATAATGCAGTTGCTAATTTCATTGGGCATATCCTTGTTGATTATAATGCAGTCAACACAATAGCAATGCAAGTTAATAACAACATACTACTAACAGATAAAGCCAAAGTAAATACACGTCCATTTCTTGAAATATACAATGATGATGTTCAATGTTCTCATGGAGCAACAATAGGTCAACTTGATGATAATGCTCTTTATTATTTAAGAACAAGAGGTATATCTTATCGAAATGCTAAGATGTTACTTATGAATGCTTTTTGTCAAAGTGTTATTTCAAAAAGTGAGATTACTGCATTGAAAGAAAGCCTTAGCGACATTATTCAAAGAAGACTTAATGGCGACCTTTCTGATTGCTCTTCTTGTGTTTTTCAATGTAAAAATGAAGGTAGAGATATAAAGATTGATTCATCAAAATTATAATTCTATGTACCTTGCTATCTTTGGAAAACAATTAGAGAATAGTGATATTGTTTATGTTCAAGAACTAATCAATCAAATAGAAGAAAAAGAAGATACTATCTTTATTTATGATAAGTTCTTTAATGCTATTAAGGATTGTATTAAAATAAATAAACAAGTAAGACTTTTTTCTTCAAGAGATGAAATAAAAGACAAAATAGATATTCTTCTTTCCTTAGGTGGTGATGGAACATTGCTTGACACTCGTCCATTAGTAATAAACACTAACATTGCAGTACTTGGAATAAATCTTGGACATCTTGGTTTTTTAACAGCCATAAGTAAAAATGATATAAAACATCTCATATCTGAAATAGACAACAGAAATTATTATATTGAAAAACGTCCTCTTTTGCAAGCAAGTTATATCAATGAAGACAACATATTAGGTTATGCTATTAATGAAATAAGTTTTCGTTCAAAAGGATTACAAGAGATGGTTGATTTAGATGTTTATGTTAATAATAAATATCTTACAACTTATGCTTCTGATGGATTAATCATTGCAACTCCAACAGGTAGCACTGCTTATTCATTATCTTGCAATGGTCCAATAATAACTCCTTATTCTAAATGTTTATGCCTTACCCCTATTGCTCCACACACATTAACTTTGCGTCCAATAATAATTTCCGAAGATGATGTTGTTAAAGTTCATTTTAATCAAAAAGTTGAAAAAACTGCTATGCTTATAGATTCTTACTCTTATGATATTGCTTATTCAAAAGATATTTTAGTTCAACTTTCTCTCTACCAATTAAATCTTATTCGTATGAGTAATCAAGATTTCTTTTGTGCGATAAGGAACAAATTGATGTGGGGAACAGGAACAAAAAAAGAAAAATAAATGACAGAAAACATAAAACATATAGCCATATTAGGTTCTACTGGCTCAATAGGCACTCAAACTCTTCAAGTAATAGAAACCAATTTAGATAAATTCTCTGTTGAAGTATTAACAGCAAATCATAATGCAGACCTTTTGATTGAGCAAGCAAAAAAGTTTAAACCAAATTGTGTTGTAATTGCAGATAAAAACTTATACAAGAAAGTAAATGATGCTCTTTTTGATGATGGTATAAAAGTGTTTTGTGGCAGTGAAAGTATTGAAGATGTTGTACAATTCAAAGATGTAGATATTGTTGTTCAAGCGCTTGTTGGTTTTGCTGGATTAAAGCCTACAATAAAAGCAATTGAATCAAAAAAAGTTATTGCTCTTGCTAACAAAGAAACGCTTGTCGTTGCAGGAGAGATGATAACAAAAAAAGCAATAGAAAACAATGTCCCTATTCTTCCTGTCGATTCAGAACATAGTGCAATCTTTCAGTGTCTTGTTGGAGAATATCTTAATCCTATAAAAAAGATTCTTTTAACTGCTTCTGGTGGTGCATTCTTTGGTTGGAAGAAAGAAGATATTGAAAAAGCCACTCCCAAACAAGCTCTTAATCATCCTAATTGGTCAATGGGCAAAAAAGTTACTATTGATTCTGCAACATTGATGAATAAAGGTTTAGAAGTTATTGAGGCTAAATGGTTGTTCAATGTAGATGCTAAAAACATTACTGCTGTTATTCACCCTCAAAGTATTGTTCATTCAATGGTTGAGTTTATGGACGGAAGCATTAAAGCACAAATGGCAACAGCAGATATGAGACTTCCTATCATGTATGCTCTTTCTTACCCTAAAAGAATACAAAGTAGTTTTCCTTGTTTAGATATATTTTCTTTGCCTAACATCACTTTTTCTCAGCCAGATAGAGATACTTTTCGCTGTCTTGACTTAGCATATAAAGCAATTGAACAAGGTGGTAATATTCCTGCTATAATGAATGCTGCTAATGAGATTGCAGTAGAAGCTTTTTTGCAAGAGAAAATAAATCTTTTAGAGATTGCTGACATCATTGAGAATTCTATAACAAAATATACTTTTATTAAAAATCCTTCGTTTGAAGATTATTTACAAACAGACTCTATCGTTAGAGAAGAGTTAAAAAAACAATATCAAATAAAATAAAATAATATGAAAATTTTAGCACTAATTATTAGCTTATCCTTCTTAGTTTTTATACATGAGTTTGGGCATTATATCTTTGCACGTATCTTTAAGACAAGAGTTGAGAAGTTTTATCTTTTTTTCAATCCTTATTTTTCTATTCTTAGGGCAAAGAAGATAAATAACAAATGGCATATATCTTGGTTTAGCAGAAAAAGTCCAAAAGCATTTGACGATTGTCCAGACAAAACAGAATGGGGCATAGGTTGGGTTCCTCTTGGAGGTTATTGTGCAATAGGCGGAATGATTGATGAGACTCACACAAGTGCAGATATGATGAATAAAGAGCCTGAACAATGGGAATATCGTAGCAAAAAACCTTGGCAAAGACTTCTTATTGTTAGTGGTGGTGTGCTTATGAACTTTGTTGGTGCTTTAATAATCTTTTCTCTTATATTATTTACTTGGGGAAAAGAGACTCTTCCTATTAATAATGTGCCTAATGGTTATGATTATAATCAAACGGCTCTTCATTATGGATTACAAAACGGAGATAAAATAATTGCTGTTGATAATGAGAAAGTAGTTGATATGAAAGATGTTGTCAGCAAAGTACTTCTTGATAACAAACAAAATCTTAAAGTTAAAAGAGGCGACAGCATAGTAAATATTCATCTTCCTCAAACATTTACAAAAGAGATGATTGGTAGCGGAGAAAAACAATTCGCTGTTCCAAGATTTGCTTTTGTTGTTGGTGGTTTTATTGACAACTCTCTTGCAAAGAAAGCCGGCATGCAAATAGGCGATAGTATTGTTGCTTTAAATAATATGCCTACTAATTCTTTTGCTGAATTTGCCAACAAAGTTAGTAGATATCAAGGCAAAACAGTGTCTGTTGCTTTTTATAGAAACAATGTATTAGATAGTGTTAAAATAACTCTTAACAACGATGGTAAGATAGGTGCTTTTTGCAAAGATTACACAAAAGATTTAAAGACTGTCAAAACAAATTATAATCTTCTTGAATCTATTCCAAAAGGTATTGACCAAGGAATAACAACACTTGTTAATTATGTAAAACAGTTTAAGTTCGTTTTCTCAAAAGAAGGGGCAAAACAACTTGGAGGCTTTGGAGCAATAGGTAGTCTTTTCCCTGCTTCTTGGGATTGGCAGATATTTTGGAACATGACTGCTTTTCTTTCTATCATTCTTGCCTTTATGAACATTCTTCCTATTCCAGCACTTGACGGAGGACACGTTATGTTTACTCTTTGGGAGATGATTACTGGCAAAAAACCTGGTGATAAGTTTATGGAAAGAGCTCAAATTGTTGGTATGGTTATCTTGTTTGCCTTGCTTATTTATGCTAATGGCAATGATTTATTTAGATGGCTCAGTGGTAAATTCTAAAAAAAGATTAAAAATAACGTCTTTATTTTCAAGATAATAAAAAAAAGATATTGAAAAAAAACAAAAAAACTTTGAAAAAACTTTGTCATAATAAAAACAATATGTAATTTTGCAAACGTTTTAAAGACAAACACGCCTCCGTAGCTCAGTTGGTTAGAGCACATGACTGTTAATCATGGGGTCTTAGGTTCAAGTCCTAATGGGGGCGCTTCAAAAACGAGGAGATAACGAAGAGATATTTAATTATTTCTTCGTTTTTTTTATTTATTTCTTTAATATATTCAAATATTTCTTCATTTTATTTTATCAACATAAATAAATAATATGATATGTTTTTAAACGTTATGATTAAAGTAAATAGAAAATGTAGTTTAAATAGAATGAAAAAAATATTTTTAATATTATCTCTTGTCCTTATTGCTAATGCTTGCTCAAAAGATAATAACTCACAAAAAGAAGATAAACAAACAAATCAAACAGAGAATGAATCATCTCAAACTTTTCAACAAGTAAATCCAAAGAATAAGGAAATACAAACATATTTCAAAGATAGTGTGTTTGATTTTAAGGATGCGGTGCTGTTTGATGAAAGCAGGGAAATAAATAGGAGAGAAAATTTATCGGGATTTCAAATAAAGATAACACCAAAACAAGTTTTTCTTATTGTTAATCGTCAAGATACAACAATCAATCAAGTTGTTTCTGTCAAATATAATTCACAAACGTATAAGGATAAAAGTTTTAGTTTTGAAGCAAATATAAAAACAGATAAAGGTACGGTAGATATTAGAAGATATTCGCAGAAAGGTGGCGGTATAATTAATGGTTGCCATGTTAGACAAGGGCAAGTTAGAGTAGATTGCTACTAAAAAAAACTAAATTTTTCAGGTTTTACATTAGTTGAACCTGATTTTTTTTTACCTTTGCAAACAATTGTAATAGAGAATAAATAAAAAGATACAATAGACTATGAAAAACTTTGTAGAAGAATTGACTTGGAGAAAGATGATTCACAATATGACGCCTAATAGTGAGCAAGAACTAAAAAAAGGTATGGCAACTGCTTATGTAGGTATTGACCCAACGGCAGATAGTTTGCATATTGGACATTTGGTTAGCATAATGATAATGACACACTTTCAACAATGTGGTAATAAACCATTGATTGTTGTTGGAGGAGCAACAGGTATGATAGGCGACCCTTCGTTTAAAAACCAAGAAAGAAAACTTCTAACTATTGATGAAATACACCATAATCAAGAATGTATTAAAAAGCAACTTATGAAGTTTATGGACTTTGATAAAGCAAAAGAAAACCATGCTGAAATACTTAATAATTATGATTGGATAAAAGATTGGAGTTTCATTGATTTTATTCGTGATATTGGAAAACATATTACAGTCAATTATATGATGGCAAAAGATAGCGTAAAGAAAAGAATGGAGAGTGGAATATCTTTTACAGAGTTTTCTTATCAACTTTTGCAAGGTTATGACTTCTATCACTTATTCAAAGAACGCAATTGCCGTTTTCAAATGGGAGGTTCAGACCAATGGGGCAACATAACAACAGGAACAGAACTAATAAAACGTATATTGAATGAAGATGCTTTTGCTATTACTTGCCCACTTATTACAAAGAGTGATGGAAAGAAGTTCGGAAAAACAGAGAAAGGTAATATTTGGTTAGATAAAGAAAAAACATCTCCTTACACTTTCTATCAGTTTTGGTTGAATCTTTCCGACGATGATGCAAAGAAATTTATCCGTATCTTTACTCTTATGAAAGAAGATGAGATTCTTGCTTTGGAAAAAGAGCAAGACCAAGACCCAAGTAAGCGTATCATTCAAAAGACGCTTGCAAAAGATATAACAATACGTGTTCATAGCGAAGAAGATTATAATGCAGCTCTTTCTGCTTCTGAAATTCTTTTTGGCAAAGGTACAACAGATAGCCTAAAACACTTAGATGAACAGACATTCCTTTCTGTTTTTGAAGGCGTACCTCAATATATTGTCAGCAAAACAGAGATTGAAAACGGAATAAACATCATTGACCTTTTGGCAGATAAAACTCAAATCCTTGCATCAAAATCAGAGGTAAGAAGGGCATTGAAAGAAAACTCTCTCTCAGTCAATAAAGAAAAAGTATCTGACACTTACCAAACCAATGCAGGCAGTTTGCTTAACGATAAATATATCTTAGTTCAAAAAGGTAAGAAAAACTATTTTATTGTTGTTGCTAAATAATGATAAAATAATAACAAGAACTATTTTTTTATCTCTTTAATCCATTAGAACAAAAAAATCCTTACATAAGACTATGTAAGGATTTTATTATAATATTGTTATAGTTTATTATTGAAGAATAAGTCTTTTGCTAATGTTGTTTCTGCTATTTACAATCTTAATGTTATAAACGCCTTTACATAAAGAAGAAACATCTAACGTTATATTGTTTTGATTAGCATTAACCATTGTTTTTCTAATCATTCTGCCTTGAATATCATAAACAAACAATGATGCTTTTTCATTCAATCCATTAATAGTAATATTTACTTTATCGTTTGCAGGATTAGGATAAACCTTAACAGAAAGATTGTTTGTTGTGTTATTATTTATTTCATATATAGAACTAACATCATTGCCAACAGTAAGATAAAGTATTTTTAAGTCATAACAACCGCCTTCATTTTCTGTTGCATTGACATATACTCCTGTTGAATCAGCATTAAAGCCGTTTAAAGTATAAGTCTCGCCTTGATTGATATGTGCTACTATTGTTGTATCATAAGAAAAACCTCTTATGTTGCTAAACGTTGTTCCCCAATCACTATTTTGATAAGTAGAAACAGAAGAGCATGGTACATAAACAGGAATAGTTGATGAAACGTACTGGAAAGATGAATTAGTTCCTATTACTATTGACTGTGGTGCTGTTCTCATATTAATAATAGAGGTTAAGCCAGTGCAATTTATAAAAGCACCCGTATCAATACTTGTAACACTATTAGGAATTATTACAGAAGTTAAGCCATAGCAATCAGCAAAAGCAAAATTACCAATACTTGTAACACTATTTGGTATTGTTACTGAGGTTAAGCCATAGCAATAAGCAAAGGCATCCTCACCAATACTTGTTACACTATTTGGTATTGTTATAGAAGTTAAGCCAGTGCAATCAGCAAAAGCACGACCATAAATACTTGTAACACTATTAGGAATTATAAACCCACCATGTTTACCTGCTGGGCAACAAACCAAAGTGTCTTGTAATTTGCTGTATAATACACCATTTAAAGATGAGTAACGAGTATTGGCATTATCTACATTTATTGCAGTTAAGCCTCCGCATCCCCAAAAAGCATCCTTACCAATACTTGTAACACTATTTGGAATTGTTATAGAAGTTAAGCCATAGCAATTAGCAAAAGCATAACCATAAATACTTGTAACACTATTAGGAATTGTAAATAAGCCATATCTTCTTGCTGGGCAATAAACCAAAGTGTCTTGTAATTTGCTGTATAATACACCATTTAAAGATGAGTAACGAGTATTGGCATTATCTACATTTATTGCAGTTAAGCCTATGCATCCCCTAAAAGCATCCTTACCAATACTTGTTACACTATTTGGTATTATTATTGAGTCTAAACTACTACAACAAAAAAAAGTATACTCACCAATACTTGTTACACTATTTCCTATTGTTACTGAGGTTAAACCACTACAACCACTAAAAGCATACTCACCAATACTTGTTACACTATTTGGTATTGTTATCGAGGTTAAACCACTAAAACCATGAAAAGCATGACCACCAATACTTGTTACGTTATAAGTCGTTCCACTATGACTTACTGTTGAAGGTATATTTATACTACCAGAATAATACTGCCCACTTCCAGAAAAAACTTCAACTGTATAAGGACTTGTTGATGAAGTGATGTAGTAATAAAGTGTATCACCATCACTATTGACAGCAGGGAAAAAGTCTTGTGCCCTTGCTGTGTTTGTGCTAATACTAAACAGTATGACAGCACCGAATAAAATCTTTAATAATTTTTTCATTGTCTTTAATTTTTTATTTATATTATAATTTATTTTTGCAAAACTAATAAATGTATTCCTTTTTATATTGTTTTATATATCTTTTGCAAAAGTATAAAAAGTTTTTCGTTTGGCGAAGTAAATAAATGCAAAATAAATGATTAAGACCAAAATAATAATGAGATGATAGGAAATAAATACGAAATAAGGCGTTGAAATAAAACGAAGAAACAATGAAATAAAGTGAGGATATAAAAAAATAAAACGAAGAAATAATTTTGTGAATTAATGATTAAAAAGAAATAAATATCACACTAACATAAGGGCATAAAAAAAGCAGTCTGTTTAATGGGACTGCTTGTTTTTCGTTACTTGTTAAAATTATTTTTTAACAGGTTTTTCAGCTGGTTGTGCTGCTGGAGTTTCAGCTGGAGTTTCAGTAGGAGTTGCTACTGTTTCTTGAGCTGGAGTTTCAGTTGCTGTTTCTGTTTTTGATTCTGTTTTGCCTCCGCAAGCTGCGAAGAAACCAGCGATTGCTAATACGAACAATACTTTTTTCATTTCTTTGTGTGTTTTTAAAATTTATAAATTCTTTTGTTTTAACTTTTGCAAATATACAACAAGAATATTTATTGTCAAGCTTTTTTTTTCTTTTTTTTGCTTTATTTTCGTTAATATGCTGATTTAGTGTTTAATAATTTTAAAACTATTTTTTATTTTTCCATCTCTTTTATCTCTTTTTCAGCCATTAAACTATCTATTTCCACCTTTTTAGAAAGAATTTCTGTTGAATGTGGATTATTTTTCAAAGCATTCTTATAAACTTGATATGCTTTTTTATATTGTTTAAGTTTAATATAAACATTCATCTGGTCAATCCATGCCATTGGTTCTTTCTTTTGTTTAGATAAATAATTATCAATAAATTCTATTTGTTTATCTCTTCTACCTATTCTACCATAAATATTCACCTTAACTCTTACTGGATAATAACACAAAGGCTTCATCTTAATACATTTCTCTGCATAATAAAGGCTACTATCTAACATATCAAGATGATTATAATATGTTGCCAAACGACTCTCTTTTAGTCCATAGTATGGATTGCTATTATCTGAAAGAATCAAATCTATTGCTTGTCTATAATCATCTTCCATTGCAAACATCATAGCATTATTTATTGCCAATGGTTTATCACTCTCATCAATATTTGGAATCCATGGCGTATGTTTTACCCAATATTCAGGCGAAATATGATTAATATTACCATTATTATGACATTCTATTCTCTCTCTTTGCATTATAGATGATTTTAAATGAAGCGTTTCTATATAGAACATAAAGATTGACATCACCCCTATTGATATAATAACCCCTGTTTTTATATTCTTATTCGTTTCCCCTTTTTTCTTTCTTAAATAAACATAAGCAATAAGAGCACAAGACAAGGCAAGATATATTTGACAAGATGCCCTCTCTAATGGAAAATTAAACATAGCATCATTCATATATGTAATAAGTAACAAAAGCCCACTTAAAGAAACAAGACGATAATGTTCTTTAAGTTTCTTGTCCATACACAATGAAATAGCTGTTATTATTAAAGAAAAATAAAACAACAAATAAATAGCAAGTCCAACAATACCTAACTCTGATGCTATTTCAAGATAATCATTATGTGCATGGTCTGAAACAACAAAATCTTTCTTTTGCTGTGCTTCAACTTTCATTATTGCAAGTTTATGATTACCTATTCCATGTCCAATGATTGGTTTTTGCTTAATTGTTTTTATTGTATTCTTCCATATAAGCAATCTTCCTTTACTATTTCCTTCTTCTATCGTTTTTACTCTTTGACTTACTGTGTATAAATTCTTAACATTCTTTACCGCATAGTGTTTATAGTTAAACTCAATAAACTTATTTCCAATGAAAAAACCGAATAAAGCAACAACAATAACTAAGGCTATCTTTATTAAATATTTTTTATCTCTATGAAATCTAAAATAAGAAACAAAAAGATATGCCAATAATATCATCATCTGCAAAGCTAATCCTATGAAACTACTTCTTGTTGAAATGATGATAAGACAAAATGTAATCAAAAATATCAATGAAAGAGAAATATACTTAGCAATTTTTTTATATCTTAGCACTGCATAATAAAGCAAAGGTAGTTTAAACAGCAGACATACAGCAAAAATATTTTTATTGCCATAACCACCATTAAGCATAAGATTATTCCTTTGAGAAATATATACATCAAAATAGTAATAACTAAAAATACAAACCAATACATTGATAAATGAAGCAACGATTGTACAATAAACAAGATTTCTAAATATCTTATCATTATTGGAACACAAGATTATTAAAACAAATGAAGATAAAAATACAATAGCCCATCTATTAAATATAGCTACACTTTCAACAACATTCATTGCCCAAAAGAATGAAACCAACATAAATAGCAACAACACAAGCCATATTTTTATGGAAATAAATCTCAATGGATTATTATAATAATAATGTTTATTCAAAGAGAAAGTTTCATTCTTTATTATCCAAAAAAGAATAAACCCTATTGAACATATATCAAAAAGAGCAATAAAAAAATGTCTTAATGATGTTATGTCTTGAATCCATAATGGAGGAAAAAGTTGCATTAATATAAAGAAACATACTAATATCTTTACAACAATAAGATTAAATATTTTATTCTTAACCATATTTTTGATTATTTTTTTAATTTTTTTGCAAAGATACAAAGTTAAGAGAAAAATTTATGTTAATTTTGCTAATAAAATTTCAAAACATTATGAATATAACGATAGTTGGAACAGGATATGTAGGGCTTGTAACAGGTGCTTGTTTTGCTGAAATGGGTACAAATGTTACTTGCATTGATGTTGATAAAGAAAAGATAAACAAACTTAAAAAAGGTATTTCTCCTATTTATGAACCATCGCTTGATGATTTGCTTACAAGAAACATTAAACAAGGTAGATTACATTTTGATACAGAATTAAAAAACAATATTAATAATAGTGATATAATCTTTTCTGCTGTTGGAACACCTCCTGATGAAGATGGAAGCGCTGACCTTAGTTATGTTCTTCAAGTTGCAAAAACTATTGGTCAGAACATGAATAAATATGTTTGCATTGTAACAAAAAGTACGGTACCAATAGGAACTGCAAATAAAGTTAAAGATGTTATAAATAATGAATTAAAGAAAAGAAATATCAATATTGACTTTGATATATGTTCTAATCCAGAGTTTCTTAAAGAAGGAAGTGCTGTAAAAGATTTTATGTCGCCAGATAGAATTGTTGTTGGAGTAGAAACAGAAAGAGCAAGAAACTTAATAGAATGTCTTTATAAACCTTTTATGTTAAATAATTATAGAATAATTTTTATGGATGTTCCTTCTGCAGAGATGACTAAATATGCAGCAAACGCTATGCTTGCCACAAGAATTAGTTTTATGAATGAAATAGCTAATCTTTGTGATAAAGTTGGTGCTAATGTTAGTGAAGTAAGAAATGGTATAGGAACAGATATTAGAATAGGTAATAAATTTCTTTATGCAGGAATAGGTTATGGAGGCTCTTGTTTTCCAAAAGATATTAAAGCTCTATGCAAAATAGGTGATGAAAATAATTGTTCAATGTCTATAATCAAAGCAACAGAAGAAACAAACAAAAGACAAAAAACTATTCTTTTTGATAAACTTGTTGCAATATTTGGAGATAATCTTAAAAATAAAACAATAGCTCTTTGGGGTCTTTCTTTCAAACCAGAAACTGATGATATGAGAGAAGCACCATCTCTTTATATATTAGAGAAACTTAATAATTGCGGTTGTAAGATTCAAGTTTATGACCCAATTGCAATGAATGAAACTAAAAGAAGACTTCCTGATGTTGATATAAAATACTGCGACAACATATATTCTTGTGTTAAAGATGCTGATGCTTTACTTCTTATAACTGAATGGAAAGAATTTCGTTTACCTTTATGGGCAGAAGTAAAAAAAGAGATGAAAGGAAACATCATTCTTGATGGAAGAAATATATATGATAAAAAAGAACTAAATGAATTAGGATTTATTTATAAAGGAATAGGAATACAATAATGAAAATATTAATAACAGGAAGCAATGGACAACTTGGCAATAGTTTTAGAAAGATAGCCAAGAATTATAATTATGATTTTGTTTTCACAGACAAAGATGAATTAGATATCACTAACGAAAGTCAAGTACAAAGTTTTTTAAAGAAAAACCGCTTTGACTTTGTTGTTAATGCAGCAGCATATACAGCAGTTGATAAAGCAGAAAATGATTTTGATATGGCATATCTTCTTAATGCTACTGCTCCTTATCTACTTGCCAAATATTCAAAAAAATATTCTTCCCAATTTATTCACATATCAACTGATTATGTTTTTGATGGCAATAGTTCTACTCCATATTCTTCAATGAGCAAACCTAATCCAAAGAGTGTTTATGGCGGAACAAAGTTCTATGGTGAAAAGAAAATATTAAGGGTTAATAAAGATGCAAAGATTATACGTACTGCATGGCTTTACAGTGAATTTGGAAATAATTTTGTTAAAACAATGATTAAACTTGCTCAAACAAAAAGCAATATCAACGTTGTTTTTGACCAAATAGGAACTCCAACTTATGCTACTGACCTTGCCAAAGCAATAATGTCTATGATTAATAATATGCCTTCTCAAAATATCTTTCATTTCACAAACGAAGGTGTTTGTTCTTGGTATGATTTTGCAAAAAAAATAATGGACTTAAAACATCTTTCTTGTAAAGTCTCTCCTATTTTAAGTAAAGATTTTCCAACAATTGCAAGGCGTCCTCACTACTCAGTATTAGATAAAAGCGAAATAAAAGATAAAGTTCAAATAAAGATACCACATTGGGAAGATAGTTTAAAAGAATGTCTTAAACTTTTATAATAAAGATTATTATGAGGAAGAAGTATCTATTATTTTATTTCTTAACAATATGTATTGTTTTCTTCTTTTGCAGTTGTTCTTCAACCAAAAGGACAAGTCATTATAATAGAAATCATTCATCTTATTCACACAAAAGACCAAACAATAATAATTCCAACAACTCAACAGTTTTTGCTGATTCAAAACAATACCTTAAAGAGCATAGTACAAAACTAACAAATTATTGTAGTTCTTGGATTGGAACACCTCATGTTATGGGAGGTATGAGTAAAGATGGCGTAGATTGTTCTGGTTTTGTTTGGAATGTTTATAATGATGTTTTCAATATAAACCTTCCTCGCACAAGTCAGGATATGGAAAAAGCAGTGGAGATAATAGATAATCAAGAAGATTTAAAAGAAGGTGATTTGGTTTTCTTTAATGGTGGCAGTGGCAATAAGGTTAATCACGTTGGCATATTTATAAATAAAGATAAATTTGTACATGCCTCTTCTTCAAAAGGTGTTATTGTAAGTTCCTTAAATGAAAAATATTGGAAAAATCTTTATCGTAGCGGTGGGCATCACCCTAAGATGAAAAACAAAAAGCGAAAATAATTATTAATATATGTTTTGGCAAAAAAATAGTTCCTTATTTTATTTTACTGAAATAAAGAACTATTTTATTGTCTTTTGATTCTATTTTATTAGAATAAAGAACTATTTTTATTGTGCTTATTTACTAAGTAATTCTTTTACTATTGAAGACACAAGTTTGTTATCAGCACTACCAGCAAACTCTTTTTGTGCCATTCCCATTACTTTACCCATATCTTTCATTGAAGATGCTCCTGTTTGTGCTATTATTTGAGCAATTTTATCTCTAACCTCATCTTCTGATAATTGTTTAGGAAGGTATTTTTCTATTACTTGTTGTTGAAAAGTCTCTTCATCGTAAAGGTCCATACGGTTTTGTTCCTTATACATCTGAGCAGACTCTTTTCTTTGTTTGACAAGTCTTTGAAGTGTTGCCAATTCTTCTTGTGGAGTTATCTCGTGTCCGCTTGCCTTTGTTTTTAATAAAAGTATTTCACTCTTTATGCTTCTAAGAGCTTCAAGTGTTTTGTGGTCTTTTGCTAACATTGATGTTTTTATGTCAGCATTTATTTGCTGTTCTAATGTCATAATTTATTGATTGTATTTTATTTCTTTAAGATTTTCATTAATCATTTCTTTTAAAGCCTTAATTATATCTGGGTCGTTAAGAGTTGTTACCTCCAAAGTTTCTTTTATTTCTTTTGTATCAAAGGTATAAGAGCCAAAATCAGTGGTATGAGTGTAAATAAGTCTTGTATCATCATTCATAGCCGCAGTCATAACAACAGCAGATGCTATATCTCCAAGAGGTTGCCTATCTATATTTGAGTGCTCAAACCAATAAGTGAGAATAGTTCCAACTCCTATTTGACTTTCTAAATTAAATCCTCCATTACATTGTTCACTATTCATCTTAATAAGAGGCAATCCAAGACCTACTTTTCTTGTTTTTCTTGTTGTAGTGTATGGATCAACGACTTTTTTTGCAAATTCACTGTCCATACCTTTGCCATTGTCTTTTATTTGAAACCAATATTTGTTTTCTTTTATTGAGTCTATTATTGTTAGTTCTACTTTTGTCGCTTTTATTGCAGTAGAATTAGCCAATAAATCCAAAACATGTAATGATAAGTCTTTCATATTATATAATATTTTCTACTTTTCTTCCTTGTTCTCCGTGTATTGCCTTACGAAACTCACTAAAAGTAAGTTCTTCCATAAATAGTTTGCAATATATCTCGCCAATTATATGAACGTAATGTGCATCACTATCTTGTATAAACTGAAAATGTTTTAAGTAAGCGTTCTTTTTGATAAAGTTTTCTTTGGTAACGTGTTTAGAAATTTCTAAGGCATCTGCTTTAATATCTGGTGGTACAAAACCAAGTTGCGAAGTAAGACTGTTTGCTCCACGATTTACATGTGCAGGAATAAAGAGCCCATTTAATGAATGCACTTTTTCGTAAATCTCATCAATATCCGCACTAATAGCAGAAGTAAGCAAGTATGGTTTTTGGTCAATTATCTCTTCTTTTTCATTAACCACAAGTTGATAACCAAACTTCTCTTCATTCAAGTCTATCTTTGGCAAAAGTTCATCTAACCATTCTTGAAACTTTTCTACCTCTTCATCTTTTTCAAAAAAACAAAGACAATGAGCTTCTTCTTTTGATGTTACCTCAGCTCCTTTAATAACTAATATACCTTCTCTTTGTGCTAAAAGACTTATGAGTTTATCGTGCAAAGTACAATTATGGTCAGCAATACCAATGATGTTTAATCCAAGTTCTTTGGCTTTGCTAACAATATTCGTTGGACTCATCTCCAAATCTCCACAAGGCGAAAGCACTGTGTGGATATGCAAATCAGCTTTGTAGCATTGCATAGAGCTTTCCTGCTATTTCAAAAGTATCTTTATCAGTATTTAAAATAGGAATATTTTCTTCGTTACTTTTTTCTTTGGTATCTTCATTAGGTTCTAAGCCTTTGACAAGTATTATGCAAGCCAATTCTTTTAAAGAAGCAATAGCCATAATGTTTTTGTGTGTTTGAAGAGTTACCCATGCTTGATTCATATCAGCATTACCCATAACATCACTTAAAAGGTCAGAAACATAACCGCCTTCTACTTCTCTATCTAATCCTTCTTTACCAGAAACAACATTAAGATGAAGTTTCTCTACTATCTCTCTTACTTTCATATATAATTTTTCTTTTTTATTCCTTATTCTTATTTTATTCTTCGTTAAATAAACTATTACTTCTACTATTTTAGCCTTCCGTTAGGATAAACTCCTCGCCACGGTTGTGGCTCCCTGCCACGGTTGTGGCCTTCCGTTAGGATAAACCCCCGCCACGGTTGTGGCTATTTGAAACGAGTTTGTATTTCTTTTTTAAGGAAATCTTGTGCTAACTCTATTTGATTTTTCTTTCCTGCCATAGTTTCAAACAATATTCCTGCAAAAGCTGTTGGTGTTGTCTTGTCTTCATCTTTTGGAGTTATACTATTAAGAAGGTTAATCATATCTTCTTTTGCGTTCTTAATAAGTATCCATGCTTGACTTGTGATATAAAGTTGTTGAGAAAGGTTGTGCTCATATTCATCTCTAATATTTTGAATCATAACATCTCTTAAAAGCCTTGTATCCATTGTTGGCTGATAGCAACGAAGAACAAGATTATTAGGTTCTATTCTTTCCAAAAACAAAACCAAACGTTC
The DNA here is from genome assembly GCA_022482545.1 of Bacteroidales bacterium. Lineage (GTDB taxonomy): Bacteria > Bacteroidota > Bacteroidia > Bacteroidales > P3 > Scybalousia_A. Next base: position 31,214 of record JAKVOZ010000002.1, on the reverse strand, counting down.
ATAAGCCTGCAATTGAATAGGAGTAACCACTTTTCTTGTTTCAGCTTCTTTTATTTTCTCTATTTCAAGTAGAGTCTTCTTTTGTTCATTTGTTACAAATTGTTTTGTTAGGTTAAAAAAGTAATAACCCATAAGTGCTAAGCCAATAACAGAAACAACTGCTATAACTATCGCAATAACTAACATTTCCATATCTTTATTCTTTTATTTATTTTTATTATCTATTTTACTTATTCTTATTGTTGCAAAAATACAAAAACTTATGTATTTTTTTTGCTTTTGCTGGTAATTTATTTCTTCGTAATATTTCACTAACTCTTCAAAATAATTCATAAAAACGAAGACTTATTTCATAGAATTAATAATATCTGATTTTCAAACGATTACTCACATTAAATTATTATTCTTTTTCTGTTTCTTTTTGTGTTGGTTCTTGATTAAGAGTTATAAGTTTTTCTGCAATAATATAACGAGGGCGGTGCTTTGTCTCTTTATAAATCTTTCCGATGTACTCGCCTATTACGCCTAAACAAAGTAATTGTATTCCTCCTATCATCCAAATAGAGATAGTTAAAGAAGTCCAACCTCCAACTGCTTTGCCTGTGAATTTTATTATTAATGAATATATCAAAGCAATCAAACTAACGAAAAATATAATAAAACCAAGTTTTGTTATAAGAGTTATTGGTTTAATACTCAAAGAAGTTATGCCGTCCATAGCAAAAGCAAACATTTTTTTGAATGGATATTTGCTTGTTCCTGCATATCTTTCATTTCTTTCATAAGTTACTATTGAATATTTGTAACCTATCATTGGCACAAGCCCACGAAGAAATAGATTAACTTCACCAAACTCACTTAATCCTTCTACTGCTCTTTTGCTCATCAAACGATAATCAGCATGATTATATATTGTTTCTGCTCCAAGAAAAGACATAAGTTTATAAAAAGAAAGAGCTGTGGTACGTTTAAAGAAAGTATCTTTTTTTCTTGAACTTCTTACTCCATAAACAACATCACTTCCAGAATAATAATCTTTAAGAAAATCATCAATAACATTAATATCATCTTGCAAATCTGCATCCATTGATATTGTAACATCACAATAATCTTTTGCAAACATAAGTCCGGCAAGTAAAGCATTTTGATGCCCACGATTTCTTGAAAGACTAATACCAGAAAATAATGGTGTTTTTTCATGCAACTTTGTTATCAGTTCCCATGTCTTATCTTTTGAGCCATCATTAACGAATAACACTCTACTATCTTCTTTTATTACATCATTCTTTATAAGCTCATTTGCTTTCAAATACAATCTTCTTGCTGTTTCTCTTATCACATCTTCCTCGTTATAGCAAGGAACAACGAAATATACTGTCTGTTTCATAAGTCTTTTTTTGTTTTAATCTAATTTTAATACTGCAAGAAAAGCTGTTTGAGGCACTTCAACATTACCTACTTGTCGCATACGTTTCTTACCTTCTTTTTGTTTTTCAAGTAGTTTTCTTTTTCTTGATATATCTCCTCCATAACATTTTGCGGTAACATCTTTTCTTACCGCCTTAACTGTTTCTCTTGCTATAATCTTACTACCTATTGCCGCTTGAATAGCAATATCAAACTGCTGTCTTGGTATCAATTCTCTTAATTTCTCACACATACGCCTACCAAACGAATAAGCATTATCAAAATATATTAAAGTTGAAAGAGCATCAACAGGTTCTCCATTAAGAAGTATTTCAAGTTTAACAAGTTTTGATGGACGATAATCAAATGGATGATAATCAAATGAAGCATAACCTTTGGAAATAGATTTTAGTTTATCATAAAAATCAAATACAACCTCACTCAATGGCAACTCAAACACTATCTCAACACGGTCTGTTGTAACATAAGTCTGGTTTTTTAGTATTCCACGCTTATCAATACAAAGTTTCATTATCGCACCAATGAAATCACTTTTTGTTATGATTGAAGCTAAAATATAAGGTTCTTCAATATGCTCTATCATTGAAGGATCTGGAAGACCTGAAGGATTATAAACATCAAGACATTGTCCTTTTGTTGTAAATATCTTATAATTTACATTTGGCACTGTTGTAATAACATCTATATGAAACTCTCTTTCCAATCTCTCTTGTATGATTTCCATATGTAAAAGCCCTAAGAATCCACAACGAAAGCCGAAACCAAGAGCCAATGAACTCTCTGGAACAAAAGTAAGTGAAGCATCATTAAGTTGTAGTTTCTCTATTGAAGAACGCAACTCCTCATAATCATTAGTATCTTGAGGATATACACCAGCAAAAACCATTGGCTTTACATTTTGAAAACCTTCTACTGCTTTTTCACAAGGATTTTCTAAACTTGTTATTGTATCACCAACCTTAACTTCCGTACTTGTTTTAATGGAAGAAATAATATAACCAACATCTCCTGCACTTAATTCTTTACATGGAGATAATTCATGTTTTAATATTCCTATCTCTTCTGCAATATATTCTTTTTGAGTATTAACAAACTTTATTTTATCACCTGTTTTAAGTTTTCCATTAAATATTCTAAAATAAGATATAACTCCGCGGAAAGGATTAAAAACAGAATCAAATATAAGTGCTTGCAAAGGTTTTGTTTCATCACCTTTTGGCTGCGGAATAACCTCAACAATCCTTTGAAGTATATCTTCTACTCCTTGTCCTGTCTTTCCACTTGCAAGAATTATGTCTTCTTTTTTGCAACCAAGCAAATCCATTACCTCATCTGACACTTCTTCTATCATAGAATTTTGAAGATCTATCTTGTTTAGTATTGGTATTATCTCCAAATCATTATCCAATGCTTGGTAAAGGTTAGAAATTGTTTGTGCTTGAATACCCTGAGTGCTATCTACAATAAGCAAGGCTCCCTCACATGCTGCAATACTCCTTGAAACTTCATAAGAAAAATCCACATGACCAGGAGTATCTATTAAGTTAAGATAATATTTCTCACCTTTATAATTATATTCCATTTGAATGGCGTGGCTTTTAATTGTTATTCCTCGTTCTCTCTCCAAGTCCATATTGTCCAATACTTGATTCTCCATCTCACGAACAGGTATTGAATTAGTCTTCTCTAAAAGTCTATCGGCAATAGTACTTTTGCCATGATCTATGTGTGCTATTATGCAAAAATTCCTTATTTTTTTCATACTTGCAAAGTTACAAAGAATTTTCTATATCTTAATATATCTTTTAATAAAAAAACTAAGATAACGTAAGTTAAATAAAGAGATAGCGAAATACATTGCTATTTTAATGGATTTTTAGCATAATTGAATCATCAAATCAAAATAAAATAACAATCTTTCTTTTAAATAAAAATAAATAATTACCTTTGTGGCTAAATAAATGATTAATCACATTAATGACAAAAAGAGAAAATAATTATGAATATAAAAGATTTAATATGGGGAATAGTATCATTAATAGTAGGCGTATTAAGTTTGATATGGAATATAAAGAATCCTTCTGGAGATAAAGATAGTGAGACTCCTTATCTTGATAAACAGTGGGATCAAATGGGATATATAGGAGCATTCGGTGCTATATTATTAGGAATAATTTTAATAGTAAAAGGTTTAGGCGTAGTAAAATAAATGTTTAGTATATTGTGTAATGTAAATAGATTAAGAATTAAAATTTATTATTATATTTTATTTTATAGTATTTCTTTGTTTTGTTAAAATAAAACAGCGATTAAAAATAAAACGAAGAAATATTTTTTTATCTCTTCGTTTTAATAAAATATTTTGAAGAAATAACTACACTAAAACAAAGTCTTATTTTTATTACTTGTTTTATTAGTTTTTCTTTTTATATTCTTATTGTTTTTTTAATCTTCTTCTGGTATAACTACTGGAAAATCATATAAAAATTCTGGATAATGTGGTTTGCCTATTATGTGAGAAAGAAAATCTAAATACATTGGAGTAAATTTGAATGTGTTCTCATCAAAATATTCTTTTGGTAATGGACGGTTGCCTATTGCTCCCATATCTATTGAAGAACAATTAAATTCTTCCAATTCCTCATACTTACATACTTTGTTAAGTACAGGCATCTTTCCATATTCTTCTCTTAACAACAAATCAACAACTTTATCTGCTAATGTTTGAGTAAATCTTCTATCATATTCACTGCAAACTCCTGAACGAGGATAATAACCTGTTACTTGTGCTCTTGCATCTATATGTAGTTTATTACTTATTTCACTTGCTATTGCTCCAGATACTCCTCCAAGACGTGCATGTCCATATTCATCTTGTTCTGTTGAAGCATAAACAACATCTGTTTTTCCTGTTGCATCATCATACCAACGAACACCTTCTGATACTGGAATGATAAGTGTTTTCTTTGGATTTCTTTGATATTCTTCATTAACAAGTTCAAGGAAGAAGTCTTTTCTTTCTTTATTCATCTCTACTTCTGGAATAAGAGAAAGAGTACCACTACCAAATGTTCCTGCTCCTGTTAGCCAACCTGCATCTCTTCCCATAACTTCCATAACCATAATACGACTATGACTTTCTGCTGTTGTTTTTATTCTTGATGCAAACTCTGCTATTGACTTGGCTGCTGTTGGAAAACCTGGACAAATAACAGCATCTACTGTCTTATCTTCAAAAGTATGCCATGTTTTTGTGCGAAGGTCGTTATCTATTGTTTTAGGAAAACCTATTACAGGAATACCTTCTTGTTCATAAAGACGTTTTGCTGCTCCATTAGTATCATCTCCTCCTATTGTTACAAGAACATCTATCTTATAACGTTTAAGATTTCTAAGTACTTGTGGAACTCTGTCTTCTGGATTCTTTTTTGATGGAAATGGATTAGTACGAGAAGAACGAAGTGCTGTTCCTCCATAAAGTCCGCTATATGGTTGGCATGTAAGATCCACTACATCTCCATCTCCAAGTAGTCCTTTCCACCCTTTTCTTATTCCATAAACTTTAAATCCAAGCATTGAAGCACGGTTTCTTACTGCTTCTATACTTGAATTTATTGCAGGAGTATCACCTCCGCCTGAAAGTATTGCTAATGTTTTTCCTTTAAATAATTTGTTCTCTTTCATGATAAATATTTTTATTGGTATTTATTTTTTATTTGCTTGAAAATCTTCTATTTGTTCTAAAAGTTCATTGTACCATTTTTCTCCAAATCGTTTTATTAATGGCTCTTTAAGAAATTTATATAATGGTATGTTTTCTTTTTGTCCAAGAATTAATGCACTTTTGCAAATATTCCATTTATGATAGTTCAATGCAGAAAACTCACCATAATCACTTACTCTTATTGGATAAAGATAGCAAGAAATAGGCTTAATAAAATCTATCTTTTTTTCAATATATGCTTTCTGTATTGCACAAATAGGAACACCTTTCTCATTCTTAGTAACAAAAACACAATCTTTTCCTTTTATTATTCTTGTACAAAGATTGTTTTCTTCATCAAAATCAAAAAAGTTGTTTTCTTTTATTTCTTGTTTTTCTTCATCATTTAAGTAATTAAGAATGATTGGAAGATAATTTTTTATTATTTTTTGTTCTTGTTTAGTTATTGGTGCTCCATAATCTCCTTCAATGCAACACATTCCTTTGCACAGCGATATATCACAACAAAATTTAACGTCTTTTATATCTTCACTTACTATGCTATTTCCAACAACCAACATATTATTTTTCTACTTTTTTTTGCAAAAGTACGAAAATAAAAAATGATTTTAGTATTTTTGCAATATAAAAAACATTTACTATGGACATAAAATCAGAAAATAAAGAAAAAACTACTCGTAATTTTTTAGAAGAAATAATAGAGAATGATTTACAAGAAGGAAAAGTGGAAACAATTCATACGCGTTTTCCACCAGAACCTAATGGTTATTTACATATAGGTCATGCAAAGAGTATATGTTTAAATTTTGGTCTTGCAAAAAAATATGGTGGCAAAACTAATCTAAGATTTGATGATACTAATCCTGTTAAAGAAGATACAGAATATGTTGATTCTATCAAGGAAGATATTAATTGGCTTGGCTTTTCTTGGGCAGAAGAACATTATGCTTCTGATTATTTTGACCAACTTTATCTTTGGGCTATTGAGTTAATAAAAAAAGGATTGGCTTATGTTGATGACCAATCATTAGAAGAGATTCGTTTAAATCGTGGTACTGTTCAAACTCCTGGCAAGAATAGTCCTTATCGTGATAGAACAATTGAAGAAAACCTTCGTTTGTTTAATGAAATGAAACAAGGCAAGTATGCTGACGGAGAAAAAGTTCTTAGAGCAAAGATTGATATGAGTAATAATAATATGAATTTTAGAGATCCAATTATGTATCGTATCATTCATACAACTCATCATCGTACTGGAAACAAATGGTGTATCTATCCTATGTATGATTATGCTCATGGTGAAAGTGATAGTATTGAAAACATAACTCATTCTATCTGTACTTTGGAATTTGATATTCATCGCCCACTTTATGATTGGTTTATAAAACAACTTGGTATCTTTCCTTCTCATCAATATGAATTTGCTCGTTTGAATATTACTTACACAGTTATGAGCAAAAGAAAACTACTTCAACTTGTAAAAGAAAACTATGTAAGTGGTTGGGACGATCCTCGTATGCCTACTATTTGTGGTCTTAGAAGAAGAGGTTATACATCTGAAAGTATTAGAAACTTCTGCGAAGATATAGGTGTTGCAAAAAGAGATAACTTAATTGATTATGGAAGATTAGAGTTTGCTCTTAGAGAAGACTTAAACAAGAGAGCAAATCGTGTTATGGCTGTTCTTAATCCTATTAAACTTGTTATAGATAACTATGATGAAAATGTTCAAGAAGAATTAGAAGCGGTTAATAATCCAGAAGATGAAACAAAAGGAATGCGTAAGATAAGTTTTTCTAATACACTTTACATTGAAAGAGATGATTTTATGGAAAACCCTCCAAAAAAATATTTCCGTCTTTCTATTGGTAATGAAGTACGTTTAAGATATGCTTATTTTGTTAAATGTGTTTCTATTGAAAAAGACGATGTAGGAAATGTTACTGTTGTTCATTGCACTTATGATCCTCTTTCAAAAGGTGGCAACTCTCCTGATGGTAGAAAAGTAAAAGGTACTATTCACTGGGTTAATGCAAAAGATTGTATTGAAAGTGAAGTACGTTTGTTTGATAGATTATTCAAAGAAGAACTACCAGATAAGGTTGAAGATGGAAAAACATTTTTAGACAACATTAATCCTGATTCTTTGAAAGTATTAAAACATTGCAAGATGGAGAAATGCTTGAAAGACGTTACTCCTTTACAAAAATTTCAATTTGAAAGACTTGGTTATTTTTCTGTTGATTATGATAGCAAACAAGATAACATTGTCTTCAATCGTTGTTGTACATTAAAAGAGACTTGGAATAAAAACTAAAAAATAAACAATATTTGTATGAAAAAATTTGCATTAATCTTAATAGTTGTGTTGTTTTGCGTTATCAATAGTAATGCACAAGATAGGCACCGTTTATCTAATGGACAACCTTATGATGTTTTTCTATCAGTTAAAGGACATTTTTTGAAACCATTAAGTAATCTTAGTGATAATTATAAATGGGGTGCAGGAGGAAATATCTCTGTTGAATATCAATATCAAGAGATTAAATTATCATGGGGTTTCTCTCTTGGTTACGATAGATTTCAACCAAAAACATTAAAAAGACAATTTCTTCCTACTAAACAAACATTCGTTGCTCAACAGGCTCCTTTTGTTGTCTTTGTTAATTACTATTTTTTCAATGAAAAAGTCAAACCATATATAGGTTGTGGTTTTGGTGCAATGTGGGGAAAATATGATTATTCTTTTTCTAATACAGCCAACATCAATGAATATTATAACAGAGATTATGAAGGACAAAGTGGATTTCATTTTGGTGTTTTGCCTCATGTAGGACTTATGATTTCAACTAATCATAGAGATGGGTTTGGTATTGAGTTTGGTTTGGAGAACTATTTTAAGAACGACCGTCTTGAAAAACTTTCTACATTTTCTGCTACTCTAAATTACACATATATTATAGACTAATGATTTAATCAAAACAAAAAGATATGAAAAAAATTACATTTTATACATTATTATCTCTAATAATGATGTGGATACCTTTAATGTCTTATGCACAAAAAGATAGCATAGAGACAAAAGAAGAGAAATATAAAAAAATAGATATGAATGATATAGAAAAGAAGATAACAGATAAGTCTTCTAATTTCTATTATCCCAAAATATTTGATAGATACCTTAAAGGAGATACAACTCTTACATTAGAAGAAAAAAGATGTGTTTATTATGGATACTCTTTCCAAAAAGAATATGACCCTTATGGTGGAGATGTAAATAATGATGAAAAATTACAAAAACTACTTGCAAAAGATTCTTTAACAGCAAATGATGAAAAGAATGCTATTGATTGTTTATATAAGTCATTAAAAGAAGACCCTTTTCTTGTAAGACAGATGACTACTTTGATGTATTTCCTTAAAAAAGAGAATAGATTAGAAGAAAAGAATGCTATACTACATAGAGGAACTATTGTTTTAGATGCACTTATGAGTACAGGAGATGGCATAAGTGAAGAAAACGCAATAAAAGTAATAAACATTCATCAAGAATATGACGTAATAAACTTTGTATTAGAATTAGATAGAAAAAACATAGAATCGCAAAAACTGTTATATAAAGACGGCTGTCCTTATGACTATTTAAAGATAAAGTCTGATGAATATGATATAGAAGGTCTTTATTTTGATATTTCCATTTGTATGAAACATTTATCTAATATATTTGATAAATAAATCAAATAAAGAATTTTTTTAATCTATTATAATCTTCATTGCTTAAAATAAACTACCGATATACTCAATCATTTTCCCATTGTTGTTTGTTTAGGTCAGTTAACTCTTTCTCTACATTAAGATTTGTCTTATACTTAATAAATAAGAACAACTATTATTACTGCATCATATACATTATATTTTCAAAAAATATACATTCAAATTCTTCCAATAATTCTTGAAAAACTTTCTACATTTTCTGCTACTCTAAATTACACATATATTATAGACTAATAACAAAAATAGATTCTTATTCCATTAAAATAGAATCAAAAGATAATTTACTAAAACGAAGAAATAAAAAAATATCTCTTCGTTTTATTTTTATGTTGTAATGATTGATTAATAACGATTATTGTGTCAATGAAAACAAACTATACTTATTCTATAATAAATCTTAACTTAATAGACGTGTTTGTACGGACATGCACGCTTAAAACGTGCGTTTGTACGTACAAAACGTCGTAACTATTAAAAATATTGTGTGATTAATGTATATTTTTTTAATGTTTTTGGTATATATTTAATAATCAGTTAATTAATTTTTATTATTTTTGATATTTTATAATGTAACAATATAGTTCATAACTATTTAAAACAATCTAATAATCTTATTCTTTATATAAATAAATTATTTTAATGATAATCAATATATAATATATAATATAAAAATAAATACAAATATAATGTATCTAAATAAAAAATAATTATTATATTTGCACTTGTTAAATATAATAAATAATAAAATATTAAAATTATGAAAAAATTAGTTTTTATTTTTAGTTTAACGTTATTGTGTGTCTCTTTAAACGCACAAATAAATCATCCTAATTACCATGATGGTTATGATACTTTAATAATATTTCAACCTCCACAAATACAAGGTTGTCCTATGTTTTTTGATACAACAATTCACGCCACATTTTATGACACTTCTTTTCATGCCAATGGATACGATTCGCAAGGAAATCTAACATTTGATACAATATTAACTCCTTTGCTAGTTGCACCTGAATATGATTATAGTTTAGATAAATATTATTACAAAAAGAAGTTTTGTGAAGGAGATTTTGTACATGATACTATTCTTCTATCATCAAGTGGTCCGTTAATTGGCTCTAATTCATATCATGTTAATCAGTTTGCTCAGCCTTATCATTTAGATTCTTCAATGTTGATATGTGGCGTTGCTACTCAAATGGCTGGTGATGTTCATAGTTATGATTACGAAAACCAAAAATTTAATCAACATTATTTTCATTTATTAGATAGTAATTTTACAACAATAACAAAATCTGTATATATGACAGCATTAGTGTTAGATTCTAATGGAGATACAATTATGCCATATAATAATCCATATAAATTACGTAGTTTCTATTTTGATTCTGTTGTAAATATTCGTAATTTTTATTTGTCCGCAGATGTTGAACCTATAACGACTAATTTTGCTGATTTTGCTATTGGCTATTGTAATCCTCACTTTAATTATTCTTTAAGTTTATATGATACATCTGATTGTTTAAAACATATATGTGATTCGCTTCGTATGCCTTATGATTCAATATTTGTAGGTCTATTTAATGGTTATCAATCTCACGTAACGGATACTGTTATTTGTTGTCAATCAGACATAAGCCCTTGGTTATTTAGAAATAATACTTGGACAAGTTTTGCTGACGATAGTCTGTATTATATTTTCCAAAAAACATATATTCAATTTCTGCCAATAATCCTTGTTCCCCACAACTCAAATACATCTTCTCTTTCTCCTGTTGAATTAAACAACATAACATTCGTTTATCCTAATCCTGCGAATGATGAACTAAATGCTTTATGTAACTATAAAATAAAAAATATTGAAATTTACAATATACAGGGAAAACTTTTAAAACTTTTAGATATAAATAATTTCTCAACAAAATTAGATGTTCATTCTCTAATTAAAGGAGAATATATAATAAAATTAAATACTGTCAAAGGTTGTATAAGTAAGAAATTTATTAAGAATTAGAATATTAAGTTTTTATTTATTACCATAAAAATAGAGTAAGGAAAGCATATAATTTCTTTACTCTATTTTTTATCTATTACCTGTAAGAATTTTATAGAACGAAGGAATAGTCTTTTTTAAACAATATCCAACTGCAACACTTACTATTATTGCTCCTATTACTGAACCAAAATAAGCAACAAGATTAGCAAACTGTCCTTGATTCATCATATTTATTATCAATCTTTGCAAATAGTCTAAAAGATATGGCCCATGAAAAACATAGATAATGAAAGTGTATTGAGAAGTCCATTGTAAAACATTATTATTAATCTTTTTTGCAACAAAATCATACATATTCCACACTCCAACAACACCTATTATTATACTCAATTGATGAAGAACATTAATAAGATAAACATTCTCAACAAAACAAGATAACAAAGTAGTCTTAATCAAAAGCACAACAATCCATAAATAGAAAAACATCATACTTGCTTTTTGTTTCAAGACCATTGGTTGGTTGTGTATTGCAAAATATGCTCCACAAACAAAAAACGTTGTTGCTGATAATATATCATCAGTTAATCTCATACCATGAACAACAAAAACAGGCTTTTCTAAATATATTGAACCAAAAACCCAAACAAATAAAAAAATTATTGGCAAAACTTTAATTCGTTTAACAAGATAATATATTATAGGAGAAAAAGCAACCAAAACAATTAAATCTCTAACAAACCACAACTGAAAGGCTATTGGATCAAGAAAGATATAAACCATAATATGTTTCAATGGCACAAAAGAAAAAAAGATAGTATGTGTTCTATGATAATTAATTATTGTTACTGCCAATAAACTAAGCACACTACACAAAAGATAGGGAATAACCAAAGAAAAGAACCTGCTCTTATATTTGTTTTTAAACTCACTCCATTTGCCTGTTATGTTTCTAAAAAACAAATAACCTGATATTAAGAAGAACAATGGCACTGCAATCCTTGTTGCACCATAACTAAAAAAGAATTGAATAAAACTATTGTAGTTATTGTTTGCCATCAAAGACACTCCTTCAACAACTCTTTTATCCACACAGAAAGAATGCAAAAGCACAACCAACATCATTGCTATCAATGACAAAATCTTTATCTTTTTACTTAGATAATCATTCATTAATTAAAAACAATTATTATTATTTAGCAAGCACTTGTTTTATGTCGTCTATCGTTATTGAAGTAAAATCATCAATAATCTTACGTACATTCTTAACTTGCTGTATTTCTTCTATTGTTTGTGTTGTTGAAAGAGCAATAACATTCATATTTGCATTGCTTGCCGAAGATAATCCTGCCAAACTATCTTCAAACACAACACAATCTTTTGGTTCAAATCCTAACTTGCTTGCCCCAAGAAGATAACATTCTGGATTGGGTTTGCTATATTTTACATCTTCTCCTGTAATAATATGAGAAAAATAACTTCTTAGTTCTTTATGTTCTTTGAAAACATTATCCATCTTTGTGTTCAATGAAGAAGTAACCAAACAAAGTGCAATAGAATGTTGTTTTAATTGTTCAAGAAATTGCTCTATTCCTGCAATATAATCATACTTCATATTCTTTTCCATAACATCAATATCTTCTCTTATTGTTGTTTGCAAAAGTTTGTCTTCATTAAAATATTCTCTATAAATATCCGTAAGACTATGTCCTTTGATTTTCATCTCAAAGTTTTTGATGTGAGGTAGATATTTTAAACCTTCTTTATGCCAAAGTTCAGTGTAATAATGTTCAGTATTTAGTATCACTCCATCTAAGTCAAAAAGGCATGCAAAATCGCTTCGTTTTTTTGTTATATTTCTTCGTTTTTCCAAAATAAGTCTTTGTTTTAATAAAAAAATTTCTTCGTTTTTTTCTAATAAGTTAAACGGTTTCTAAAATCATTACGTTTTTCATATTTAAGGTCTTGCAACATTGGTGCTTTAACAGAAATAGTAAAGTTCCAACCTTGACGAGGTCCAAAAGGCACCCAATTCATTCTCATCTCCCAACAATGCAAATCCCTATAAAAATCAATACTTGTATATGTGTAATCTTTATTTATGAAATCATATCCAGTACGAAAACCAACTTTCCAATTTTGTGTTACAGTTAAATCTCCTTGAAAAGAAACAGTAAATGCTTTGTTTGTTTCATATCCTGCTATCTTTACTATATAATTACTAAGACGTGAATAATTCATTGATATATTCAAGTTCCAAGGTATTGAAAAATCAACAACATCTGGTAATGTTTCATTATTATTAACAAATGGTGAGTAGTTCATCTCTGTTGGCGAATAATTGTCTGATGGTTGATTTGTATGTTGTTTTTGTTTTGAGTTCAATTGCCAAGAAAGTGATAAGTTCCATTGAGCATTTTGTTTTTGGAAAAGTTTATGCTTATCATCTAAAAGAAAAGTGTTAGTTATATTATTATTAGAATCCAAAACATAAGGAGTGTAGGAAGAAGAATAATTAACGATTAACTTTCCAAAAAGAGTTGTACGAGCAGATAATCTAAGAGGTTGCCAATTGCAAGAATCTTTTGCAAGGTCATAACCTATTGATAAAGCAAAGTTTTCCAACAACACAAGTTTTTTTGTTCCTGTTATTGAATCATTTCTATCTTTTACTTTCATCTCTAAGGAATTGTTAAGTGTAAGAGAAACAACACCTGAACGAGATGATGGAGATGAACCATAAACACCATCTTCAGTCTTTGAATAATAAACTTTCTTACCTTCTTTGTCTATATAAAAATCATAGAAACCAAGACTTGGCGAAGAAAAATCTGGGGTGAAATTAAAAGAAAGTGTTGGATTAAACACATGGCGTATTGCTTTAATATATCCTTTCTTAAAACTAAACATACCATATATTCTTGTATTTAATGAAGAAGAAAAACTTGCATCTCTATTTGCTATAAATCCATAACTTGTATCTTTATCAATTAAATCTGTTTCACTATTATATTTCTTTACTATATGATTTGAATACCAACGTTCTGTATATGCTATACTATTTGTCCAATTCAAATATTTTAACACCTTAATACTACTTTCTATTGGTATGTAATGTTCTATACCGTTGTTCATCTTCTTGTAGATATCTTTTTTAAACAAAAGAGTATCATAAGTATTTATACTATTTATTAAATTCATTCTATATGCAATAGATATATCTTCATACCAATGATTCTTTCCTTTATTATTTTTTTGTTTAAAAGGGTGAAATTGAGAAGAAGATAATGTTACAGAAGGTAAGTTTAAAGAAATATATCTTGTATTAACATTATAGTTTTCTCCCAACGAAGCAGAGAAGTTCCAATCTTGTCCAAAACGAGTAGAAAATGCAACAGATGATGTAGTAGTATTAGTAAGATAATCTGAAAGAGATGTTGTGTATTGATTATATGAAGAACTAACAACATTAACACTTGCAGAGAATGTTTTATATGGGTGTGCTTTACTATCTTGTGTATGGTTCCATTGAAACTTAAAATCTTTTTGCGATGAATAAGTAGGAGTATTTTTTAATCCAGTATGATTATCCTCAAAACGAATAAGAAGATTACCTTTATACTTATATCTTTTAACATAAGTTGATGTTGCATTTAAAGCATAAGAAAGATTAGTATAAATATCACCTTGTAGGGCAAGATCAACATAATCATTGATAGCAAAATACCAACCAAGATTTCTTAAATAATATCCTCTATTAGACGCATTACCATATGTAGGAATAAGCAAACCACTTTTTTGTTTATCTGTAAAAGGAAAATAACCAAATGGCAAACCAATAGGAAGATTTATCCCCATAAGAGAAAACCATGCTGGACCTGTTATTATTTTATCCTGAGTAACTATCTTTGCTTTCTTGAAATTAATACCAAAGTGTGGGTCATTTTCTCTATCACATGTTGTAAATATTCCAGAAGAAACATACAAAGTACTATCATCTATTTTCTTTATTTTCTCTCCATGCAAATAACCTTCTTGTTCTTTGGTAAACATTCCTTTTATTACACCTTTCTTTGTATCAAAATTAAATTTTAATTCTTTGCTCTTGTATTCATTGGTTGCATCTTTGAATATTGGCTCTTGACTATCTTTATTTAATGAATCTTTTATTGGTTGTGCTGAAATGTTTTTTGTATCCAGATTAATTGTAATGTATCCAGAAGTAAGATTTATATCTTTCTGTTTAACGTTTGCTTTGTTGTAAAGATGTATTTCTTTGCTATCAAGGTCAAAAAAAACAGAATCACTTGCCGAATAATCAACCCTATCTTCTATCTTATTCTTGTTTTTTGGTTTTATTGCAAGCGAATCTTTTTTAATAGTCGTTGTATCATTATTAATAGAAACAGTATCTGATATATATGACGAATTAACAACTTGTTGTGAGTATGATTTAGCACTCAATAACAAGGTGGCAAGAAGAGTTATTTTCAAAAAAATATTTATATAATTTCGTTTTATCAATTGCTATTAAAATTTTAATCTGTATCTTTGTAACGAATTTGCAAAAGTACGAATTTAATTTTTATTGTATAAAAGTTTATTGTTTAATTATTAAACACAAAGTGAAAAGTAAGAAACATAGATATTGTATTTTTTATATTTTTTTCTGCATTTTATTAATTTCTAATGTTGCTTTAAGCCAAAGTAGTACTGAGAAGTTTGATAAAGTTGTGATTGATGCTGGCCATGGTGGAATTAAACCCGGTGCTATTGGTTCTCATTCAAAAGAAAAAGATATTACTCTTGCTGTTGCACTTAAAGTTGGACAACTAATCAATGAAAATCTTAAATCCGTAAAAGTTTATTATACAAGAGTTATTGACCAAGATGTTGATTTATACAAAAGATCAACGGTTGCAAACAAAATAAATGCTGACCTTTTCATATCTATTCATTGTAATTCTTCTACTGCAAAAAATTCTATGGGAACAGAAACCTTTGCTATGGGACTTGCTAAAACTAATCAAAACTTAGCCGTTGCCAAAAAAGAGAATAGTGAAATATTAACCGAAGCAAATAGAGAACTAAACTATCAAGGATTTGACCTTAACTCTCCTGAAAATGATATTCTTCTTTCTCTTTACCAAAATGCTTATCTTAGTAATAGTTTGGAATTTGCTAATATGATTCAAAAAGAATATATCAAAAACACTTCAATGAAAAGTCGTGGAGTAAAGCAAGCCAATTTGGTTGTTCTTTGGAAATCATCTATGCCTGCTGTTCTTACAGAGATTGGTTTCATTTCTAATAGTCAAGAAGAAGCATATATTTCTTCTGATATAGGACAATGGACAATAGCATCTTCAATATTTAGAGCAATAATAGAATATAAAAATAAATCAGATAATATGTCTTTGCCTGTTCCTGAAATAAATTCTCTTATTCCAAAAGATGTGTTAGAAAAAGAACGTATAAGAAAAGAGAACGAACGCCTTGCTAACATTAAAGAGCAACAACAACTTGCCGAAGAAAAAAGACAAAGAGAACTTCAAGAACAAGAAGAGCAACAACAAAGACAAGAAGAAACAAAAGATGAAAGTGCTGAGGTTATTTATAGAGTACAATTTTCTTCATCATTAAAACAAATATCTATTTCTGATAACAGATTTAATGGATTAGAAGATATGTATTCATATCAAGAAAATGGAAAATGGAAATATGCCTCAGGACTATTTGCAACACAAAGTGAAGCACTTGAATATTTAAAAAAAGTCAAAGAAACTTATAATGATGCTTTTGTTGTTGCGTTCTATAAAGGCAAAAGAATATCAATTGTGGAGGCTAAAAGATTATCTAACAAAAAAACAGAATCATGAAATTAACAACAGAATTTAAAATAGGTTTAGTAGGTTTATTAACTATCATCATTCTTGTATTAGGCATAAACTTTCTTAAAGGTAGGAACATATTTTCATCAACAAACACATACTATGCTATGTTTGATAATGTAAAAGGAATGCACGAAAGTAATTATATTTATATTAATGGATTAAAAGTTGGTTATGTTACGAATATTAAGCCTGTAAATGAAAAAACAGATAAATTTTTAGTAACGATTATTGTAAAGAAAAACATTAAAATACCTATTGACAGCAAATTAACTCTTTATTCTGATGGCGTACTTGGCAATAAAGCACTACGTATTGATGCTGGCAATAGCAATCAAACTCTAAAAAACAAAGGTACTCTTCAAGGATATATTGAACTTGGAATAATGGACCAACTTTCTCAAAACATAATACCAATGTTCAATAATCTTTCTGCAATACTTATACGAATAGATACTTTAACAGAAGGTTTAAATAACGTTTTAGATAAAGATGGTCAAAATAATTTAAAATATTCTCTTAAAAACATCAATTCAATAACAGAAAGATTAGATAATGTAGCAAAAAATGTTGATGGTTTAGTTGGAACGAATAAACAAAAGATGAATAAGATTGTTGCAAACGTTGAAAGTATAACAAGCAATCTTGCAAACAATAATAAAGAAATAAATAATATTATAACAAGATTTGATAACATAACAGACACAATAGAAAAGAAAAACATTGGGAAAACTCTTACTAATGTTAATCAAAGTTTGCAAAGTTTAAATGTTATACTTAATAAGATTGAAAAAGGAAAAGGAAACGTTGGATTACTACTTGATGATGATAATCTTTATAAAAATTTGAATTCATCTGCCAAAAATCTTGATAATTTAATTGAAGAAATAAAAAAGAATCCTAAAAAATACTTAAAAATCTCAGTTTTTTAATTTTTTCTAAAGATTTTTCACAAAAAATGTAACCCTCGTGAACGAAGATATACCTTAGCAATTCCTCCTTTAAACAGAAATTTGTTAAAAAAAAATATCAAAAATTGATACTCTTTTTATTTTCATGTTGTATATTTGCAAAAAATTTATAGAAAAAGTGTTCTAATTATTAATTTAATTAAATTAGAAACAGGATTTAAAAGCAATAATCATGATGATACTCAAAGAAATATTTAAAATGCCTCTCAGATGTATTCTGAAAGGGAGGGAAATTATGACAATGAGAGCATCTCTTTATCGTAATGTTTCCCTTAAATTGCTATTAAGCATAATGTGTTGTATTTTATTTACAACAATATGTAATGCCCAACAATCATTTAATGGAGATGGCTCTATGGCTAATCCATATTTGATTTCATCTATAACAGATTTACAAACACTATCAACAAATGTTAATAGTGGAGTTAGTAGTTATGAAGGAAAATACTTCAAAATGACTTCTGATATAGATTTCTCCTCAATAATATTTACTTCAATAGGAACAGAAACAAATCCTTTCAAAGGAAGTTTTGATGGTGATGGTTTTGTTATAAAACATCTAACAATTAATAATCCAGCCTACAATTATATTGGTTTATTTGGTTATGTTAATTGTTCAACTTCCGTAATAAAAAACATAGGTATTGATAGCGCTTTTATAAAAGGTCAAGCTTATGTTGGTGCTATTGGAGGATATGTTTGCCAATTTGATTCTATATATAATTGTTACGTAACAAATTCTATTGTCATAGGACAATCTATTTATATTGGTGGAGTTTGTGGTTTAGCTGCTCAATCAGTTAATGACGGTGGTATTTCTCATTGCTACACTTTTAACAATAAAGTTTCAGGTTATGATTACATTGGTGGAATATCAGGTTCTAATACAAAATACATAAACAATAGTTACATAAATATACCTATCAGTAGCAGAATTGATGCTTGTTATACATTGAATAATGCAACAAAAACAATTAATACTTCTAATATTCATTGTGGCCCATTAAGTGGATTTGTTAATGACACTACATATATTAATAGTTCATATTTTGCAAATGAAGATGTTTCTAATATATATTCTAATCAATTAGGAGAAGAAAGAACAAGTCAAGAAATATTTGATGAATTAACATCAGATGTTAATTGTTCTCTTATGTGCAATTGCTTTGCTATCAACAATCTTAGCACAAATGCTCTTATTAGAAAAAAAGATATTGACGGTAAGCATATAGTAATAACAGGTCAAGCATTAATCCCAAGTGGTTATGTTTCTCCTATTCCATCTTATGTTACAATAACAGATAGTGCTTCTTTAATAGACAACGCAAATATTATTGATAGTGCAATGATTGAAACAAAACTTAAAGTAGAAGCATTAAATTTATTCGGGCCAACAATATCTAATAATATTATTGAATCTTTAAATAACAACAAAGGTATTTCTACAAACAGAGCTCATTATATTTCTATAATGGAATATAATTATGATAATAATAACTGGGCAGAAGTTCCAGCTAATCCTAATGATGTTATGGCTAATGGTGAAGGATTATTCGTTTATCCTTATGCAAAAGATTTAAATCATATTGCTATATCACAAGATGATTATATTACAGTATTGCAGAAAGGAAAAGTATTTAGAGATGATTTCTCTATCACAAAACATATTAATGAATCTTCATTAGATAAACCAAAACTTGTAATATTAAGTAACCCTTACACTTCAACAATAAAAGCAGACTCAATATTAAGTCAAACATCAGATATTCAAGGTGGTATATTATATATTTATAATTCAGATAAAAAAGAATGGCAATCTAATCTTGATGGCATAAAAGAAATAAAACCATCACAAGGTTTCGTAATAGCAACAACAACTAACGATTTCTCTATTAATTTTAAAAGACCAATTTCTTATTGTGAAAATGTTCCAACTCTTGCTTCTGCTTCTGTTATGTCAAGGTCTTCTTTAATGCAATTCAAAGCAAGAGCTAATAATATTGAAAAAACACTTTATGCTAATTTGAATGAAAATGCTGAAAATATTTTTGATAACAATGATGCTTATATAATATTTTCCCCAAACAATACTGACCTTGTTGAACCATATTTCACAATAGAAGATAAGAATCTTTGTAAAAATGAATTTAAATCTCTACCATATTCAGTACCTTTAAATTTTAGAGCAAACAAAGCTGGCAATGTTGAATTTACTGCATCAAATATTCCTTCTGATATTGATGTTTCTGTTCTTGATTTAACAGATAGTTCAATAATATCATTAAATCATGGAGAGACTTTACGTTTCTATGCAGATAAAGGTGATATTACAGGAAGATTTGTTCTTCAATTTAAGAATGATGTTTCTATAAGAGACAACGCAAAACAAGATAATATTTCTATTTCTTTGTATCCAAACCCAGCAAATGAACAAACAACATTACAAATAAACAATCTTAATAGTGATGCTAAGGTTATAATGACTGATGTTGCTGGAAGAATAATAAAGACAGATAATATTGCCAAAGGTCAAAGTTCATTGAGATTAAACACTTCTAACTTATCAAGTGGAATATATTATATTAAAATTTCAAGTAACTCATTTACTCAAACAAAAAAACTTATTGTAAAATAGAATTAAACATTTAAATAAAAAATATATTAAGAGTGAGATGCAAAACATTTCACTCTTTTTTTGTTTTAAAATGATTTCATAATGTCTTTTGATTCTAATAAAATAGTTCTTTAATCCGCTAAAATAGAATAAAGAGATAGTGAAATAGAATAAAGAAATATTTTAGTATAATGAAGAAATATTGAAATAAAACGAAGAGATAATAAAATCTATTCTTTCAATAATTAAAAATAAATTATTACCTTTGTATTTCATAAAAGAACGATAAAATTATGGCATCAAAAAAAGAAACATTAGACTTTGTTTTAGAACAATTAAGTGATATTGAAGATATTTCATGGCGAAAAATGATGGGAGAATATCTTATATATTTTAATGAAAAAGTTGTTGGTGGTATTTATGACGATAAATTTATGCTCAAAAACACGCAATCCATACAAAATCTTCTTAACTCCTGTCCTATTGAAAGCCCCTATCAAGGAGCAAAACCAATGATAAATGTTTCAGATATTGTTTATAATAATCAACCTGACAACAAGATTCTTTTCAAACAAGTTCTTCCTTTAATATTTAATGATTTAACAAACAAAAAGTAATAACATAAAACGAATGAAAACAAACAATATCATCTTATGAATAAATATTTAAGCGAAAAAATAAATATAATATCTTTGTTCTTAATCATTATGGTTGTTTGGATTCATGGTTTCACATTTGAATATGGTATTGCAAGCGACGGTTCTTTTTATAAAACACAACAATGGTTTGATTGGAAAATAAGTCTTTTTGTTCAAAGTTTTTTTTCACAAGGCATCAACAGAATAGCAGTACCAATGTTTTTCATAATATCTGGTTATCTTTTCTTTTTAAAGTTTAATGGCACAAAACAAGAGTTCATTTATAAGATTAAAAAACGTTTTCATTCTCTTGTTGTACCATTTATTTTTTGGGCATTGTTTGGTGTTGTCATTGTTTTCTTGTTACAATTCGTACCTTCTTTCAAACAATCGTCTTCAAGAAGTCTTATTATCAACTATTCTTTATTTGATTTTTTTGATTCCATTGCTTTGCATCCTATCTCTGGACAATTGTGGTTTTTAAGAGATTTAATAGTAATGGTTTTCTTCTGCCCTATCTTTTATTATGCGATAAAATATATGAAAATCTTGCCAACGCTTTGTTTTTTTATTCTTTGGTTGTTAGGTAAAGATGTTTTTGATATACCAAGAAATGAAGCAATAGTTTTTTTCTCTTTTGGAGCATATCTTTCAATACATCATAAGAATTATCTTTTAAAAACCTTTAACAAAAAAATCATTCTTATTATTACCTTTTTATGGATAATCATTGTTGGAACTCAAACTATTTTAGGCTACGATAAAGAT
Organism: Bacteroidales bacterium; assembly: GCA_022482545.1. Lineage (GTDB taxonomy): Bacteria > Bacteroidota > Bacteroidia > Bacteroidales > P3 > Scybalousia_A. The sequence continues at coordinate 9,413 of JAKVOZ010000002.1, read as the reverse complement.
AGTTTATTATGCAAAATAGGTATAGTTGTTGGATTGTTTGCTTTTTGGACTCTTTATGATTTGTGTCAAAAGAAAATACTATCTATAAAACTTTTAAAAACTCTTTCTTGTTACACTTTCTTCATTTATGTTTTTCATTTTCCTTTACTTCTTTTTTTATTTAAAACAATGTTTCATCTTTTTGGCAAAACAGAAACAAGTTCTTTAATCATTTATTTTCTTTGTCCAACAATAATTATTTTTGTAAGTATTTGTGTAGCATATTTATTGAAAAAACTAATGCCAAAAGTATATTCTTTTATTTTAGGTGGCAGATAAATCGTAACGAATTTTGTATTAACTTTGCAAATAATAATTAATCAATAAAGATAAGGAGGCAAAAAATGTTATTATTTGAAAATATAGTTGTTGGACCTATTCATTCAAGACGTTTAGGAACATCGTTAGGTGTTAATGTTTTACCTACACAAAAAAAATATTGTAGTTTTAATTGTGTTTATTGTGAATGTGGTTGGAATGAAATAGACACAAGCGTTCAAGTTAAATTCAACAGTAAAGAAGATATTCATAATGCCTTAGAAAAATATTTCACTTCTACTCCAAAGCAAGACATACAAAAGATTGATAGTATAACATTCTCTGGTAATGGAGAACCAACTCTTCACCCTGATATATTAGAAATAGTAAAAGATGTTATTTCTTTTAGAGATACTTATGCAAAAAGAGCGAAAGTAACAATACTAACAAACTCAACTAATATCGTTAGAGATGATGTTTTTCAAGCACTTAATCTTATTGATAATCCAATATTAAAACTTGATGCAGGAACAGAAGAAATGTATAAAAGAATAAATAAACCTGTTTCTTGTACGTTATCTCAAATAAAAAGTAGTTTAATTAAATTTGGTAATAAGGCAATAATTCAAACAATGCTTTTAAGAGGTATTGACAATGGCAAACTTATTGACAATACAACAGAAGAAGAATTTAGTGCATGGTTAAAGATTGTTAAGGAAATAAATCCAAGAGAAGTTATGTTATATACTATTGATAGGGAAACGCCAGACAAAGATTTAGAAAAACTATCACTTAAAGAGTTGGAACCTTATGCTAACAAAGTAAAAGCATTAGGCATAAAAGTAAAAACATATTAATCATATATTAATAAGTCAATAAAGAAAACATAGATGACACTTAATGAGTTAAAGACAGGAGAAAAATGTATCATTGTCAAAGTAAAAGGACGTGGTAGTTTTTTGAAAAGATTGAACGAAATGGGCTTTGTTCGTGGGCATATCATTGAAAGGAAGTTGGCTGCTCCACTTAAAGACCCTATTGTTTATCAAGTCTTAGATTCAGAAGTAAGTCTTCGTCAAGCAGATGCGTCTCTTATTGAAGTTATTCCTTTAAGTCAAGCACAAAAAGATAAAGATTATAGTTTTGGTTATAATGGAGTTATTGAAGATGAAGACAAATATCTTAACAATAAAGAACTTGGCAAAGAAATAGATATTGTTCTTGTTGGCAATCCCAACTCTGGCAAAACATCTCTTTTTAATGCAATATCTGGTTACAAAGAAAAAGTTGGCAATTATTCTGGTATAACTGTTGATGCTAAGAAAGCACAAGTAAATTATAAAGGATATAAACTAAACATTATTGACCTTCCTGGTACATATAGCATATCGGCATATAGTGAAGAAGAGAAATATGTTAGACAATATATATTTGATAATGTACCTGATATTGTTATCAATGTTGTTGATGGAAGCAATCTTGGAAGAAATCTTTTCCTTACCACTCAATTGATTGATATGGATATAAAGATGGTTCTTGCTTTAAATTTCTTTGATGAATTGCAACATAAAGGTGATAGATTTGATTATAATCTGCTTGGAGGAATGATAGGCGTACCAATAATACCGACTGTTGCAAGCAAAAAAGAAGGTATAGAAAATCTTTTTGATACTTTGATTGATGTTTATAATGGCACCAATAAAGTTATGCGACATGTTCATATTAACTACGGAGAAACAATAGAAAGATGTATCAATAGACTTTCAATAAGAATAAAAGAGAGCAAATCATATATTGAAAAAGTTGCAGCAAGATATTATGCTGTTCGTTTATTAGAAAAAGATAAAGACATAATTGAAGAGACAGAACAATGGATAGACCATAAGGACTTGCACGAAAAAGCAAAGAAACTTATATCTAAGATTGAGAGTACGTTCAATGATGATAGTGAAACAGTGATAACCGAGGCTCGTTATGGATTTATTGCTGGTGCATTAAAAGAAACATATTTTGTTAATCCTTATCACTATTTGCATAAAACAGAAAAGAAAGATGAAGATAAAACATACCGACACAAAGATGCACGTTTTCATTATCTAAGAAACAAAGCGAGCAACAGTTTTTCTTTTCATCAATATAAAACAATAACAGAAAAAGTTGATAGTATTCTTCTTCACCCTGTTCTTGGCTACCCTATTTTCTTTTTCATCTTATGGCTTATGTTTTCTTGCACGTTTTCTCTTGGCAAATATCCACAAGATTGGATGCAAGTAGGAGTAGATTTTATTGGTAACACTTTTTCTAAACTTCTTCCACAAGGCGCAATCAATGATTTAATCTGTCAAGGTATTATTGGAGGTGTTGGTGGCGTACTTGTCTTTCTTCCAAACATACTTATATTGTTTTTCTTTATCTCTCTTATGGAAGATAGTGGCTATATGAGTAGAGTGGCTTTTTTGATGGATAAGATAATGCATAAGATAGGCTTGCACGGTAAAAGTTTTGTTCCTTTGATTATGGGATTTGGTTGCAATGTTCCTGCTGTTATGGCAACAAGAACATTAGAGAACAAAAAAGATAGAATACTTACCATGCTTATCATTCCTTTTATGTCTTGTTCTGCTCGTTTGCCAATATATGTTATTCTTGTTGGCACATTTTTTCCTAATCATGAAGCAATTGTTTTCTGTTCTTTATATTTGATAGGTATTATTTTTGCGGCTTTCTTTGCTATTCTATTCAAACATACCATATTTAAAGGCAAGGGCGTTCCTTTTGTTATGGAGCAACCTCCTTATCGTATTCCAACACCAAAAGCAGTCTTTAATAATATTGGTCTTAAAGCAGGACAATATCTAAAAAAGATTGGAGGCGTTATTCTTATTGCCTCAGTTATTCTTTGGTGTCTTTCTTATTTTCCTCAAAAAGATACAAATAAGATAGAACAAAGTTATGTGGCTTCTATCGGCAAAGCAATGGAACCAATAATGCGTCCTTTGGGATTTGATTGGAAAACAGATGTTTCCTTACTTGCTGGTATTTCTGCAAAGGAAGTAGTTGTTTCTACAATGAAAATACTATATTCTGACGATTCAACAAACGACTCTTCTCTTTCACAAGAACTTATTCAGCATAAAGACTCTTTTTCTCAACCTATTGCTCTTAGTTTGTTAGCGTTTATTATGCTTTATGTTCCTTGTATTGGCACAATAGCGGCTGTTGGCAAAGAAAGCAAATGGAAATGGGCTGTTTTCTTAGCAATATATACAACCGTTGTTGCTTATGTGTTCTCGTTTTTAGTCTTTAACATTTCAAAACTTATTATTTAATAATGGATATTAAACAAGAAAAAAAACTCTTACGCTCAATGATAAGAGATAAAAAGAAAACATTTTCTCTTGAACAAAAAAAACAACTATCTATTCCTATCTTCAAAAGATTGGAGAATGAAGATTGTTTTAAAGACAGCAATGTCGTTCTATTGTATTGGTCAATGGACGATGAAGTTTTCACTCACGATTTTGTAGAACAATATTACAAACAAAAAACTATTCTTTTGCCATGCGTTGAAGGAGATAATCTTATTCTTAGACAATATCAAGGTCTTTCATCTATGCAAGAAGGTGAGCAGTTTCATATTCTTGAACCAAAAGGAGATGAATTTACTGAATTAGATAAAATAGATATTATGATTATTCCTGGTGTTGCTTTTGATAAAGAAAGAAACCGTATGGGAAGAGGTAGAGGTTTTTATGATAGATTGCTAACAACAGTTAAAAAAACAAAGATTGCTGTTGGTTTTGACTTTCAATTGGTTGATAAAGTACCAACAGAAAATTTTGATATAAAGATGGATAAAATCATTACTACAACATATATGTATTAATTATGTTTAACAAGAAAAGAGATGAATAAGAAAAAACTTTTTTTAATTGCTTTGTCAAGTGGTGTTTTGATGAGTCTTGCATGGGTAAATGTTATGATGTTTGCTCCTCTAATACTAATAAGTTTTATTCCTCTTTTGTGGGTAGAAGACTATATTTCAAACAACAACGACAATAAAACATTTTCTAATTATGCTACTTTTCGTTATTCTTTCTTTGCTTTCTTGCTTTTTAATTTTTCTACAACATATTGGATTAGTTACGCATCAATCATTGCCATTGTTATACCAGTGTTTGAAGCAACTTTGATGTCTGTTGTCTTTCAAATATATCATTACACTACCAAGAACCTACAATATAAGAAAGGAAAATATTTGTTTCTCATCTTTTTCTGGATTCTTTTTGAAACAATACAACTACATTGGGACTTAAACTTTCCATGGCTTAATCTTGGCAACACTTTTGCTCGCTATCCTTTTCTTGTTCAATGGTACTCTGTTCTTGGAGTTGAAGGAGGCAGTGTTTGGATTTTGCTTTCAAACATAACGCTTTATCTATTAATTAGAAAAATACCTTGCTTGGCAATACCTCATCTTAATCTTACAACAAACAACAAACGACTTTTCAAAAACAATCAAGAACTTGTGTTTGCTCTTATTGTTGTTTGTCTTCCAATTATCTTATCTTGCTATCTTTGGTTCTCATATAAAGACACTAACACCAACAAACAAGCATCTATTGTAGTTATTCAGCCCAACCTTGACCCCTACCAAGAACAATATTCATTATCTCCAAGCGATGTTGTTAAAAGAATAGAAACCTTAGCAACACCTTTGATGGACGATAGCGTTGATTATGTTGTTTGTCCTGAAAGTTGCATTCAAGAATATGCGTGGGAAGACCAGTTAAACAACGTTAATAGCATAAATAGTCTTAGATTATTTTCTAATAAATATAAGAAGGCAGAGTTCATTGCAGGTATGTCCTCAGAACGTATGCTTGAAAAAGGAGTAATAACTGATGCATCTCGCAAATATGAAGATGGACAAGACCAATACTATGAAAGTTGTAACATAAGTTTGGATATAAACCGCGACACTCTTAATCCTCATTGCCAAATATATCACAAATCCATACTAACTGCTGGTGTAGAGAAGATGCCTTTCAAAAAATATATGCCTTTTGTTGAAAAACTTGCCTTAGATTTTGGTGGCACAATAGGTAGTCTTGGTATTGATTCAACGGCTGTTGCTTTTCATTCCCAAAGTAAAGACATAACTGTTGGCACTCCTATTTGTTATGAATCGGTTGATGGTAATTATGTGAGAGAGTTTGTTAAAAATGGAGCCAATGTTTTGTTCGTTATAACTAATGATGGTTGGTGGGGCAACACTGCTGGATATAAACATCATTTTGCTTTTTCTGCTTTAAGGGCAATAGAAAATAGGAGATACATAGCAAGAAGTGCCAACACAGGTTATTCTGGTTTCTTCTCGCCTCGCGGACAAACATTAATGAAAACTCCTTATTGGCAAGAAAAAGCAATAAAAATGAGTGTGCCTTTATTGAATAATCAAACTTTCTTCACAAAATATGGCGACATAATAATGAAACCATTTAGTTTTATCGCCGTTTTAATCTTCATTTACACAATAACACAAAACATAATAAACAAAAAGAAAAGAACAAATCATTAAGTGGTGTATTCTTTTCTTGTTTTAGTAAATTGTTTCTTTATCTTATGCTTAACATAATGGCATTATGATTGAGTTATAATGGCATTATGATTAAACTATAATGGCATTATGATTGAGTCATAATGCCATTATGTTAGAAGTAACTCTTTATTATAATTATCTCTTGTCTTATTCTGTTAGATTGCTTTAAGATATGATTTCATCTCTATCTGCATTTGCATCGCTTTTTCTTTGGCTACTTTATCAAAATCTTCACCATTATCTGCAAAAATAATACCTCGTGATGAATTAACAATAAGTCCGCAATCCGTATTCAAACCATATTTGCTTACTTCTTTCAATGAGCCTCCTTGTGCGCCAACTCCTGGAACAAGAAGAAAATGATGTGGTGCCAAAAGCCTAATATCTATAAATTTTTCTGCCTTTGTTGCCCCACAAACAAACATAAGATTATCCTCTGTTCCCCATTGCTGAGAAGTTATTATCACTTTCTCAAAAAGTTGTAAGTTGTTCTTACTCTCAAAATATTGAAAATCTGCTGCACCTTCATTAGAAGTTAATGCCAAAAGAACAACCCATTTATTTTCATAAGTAAGAAACGGACTAACAGAGTCTTTGCCCATATAGGGAGCAACAGTTAAAGCATCAAAATCATAATCACCTTGATTAGAAAGAAAAGCCTTAGCATATTGTTTGCTTGTATTACCAATATCTCCTCGCTTTGCATCTGCTATAACAAAACATTCTTTTCTTTTATCTTTCAAATAGTCCATAGTTTTCTTTAAAGAGATAAGTCCTTTTATGCCTTGACTCTCATAAAACGCAAGATTAGGTTTGTATGCTATTGTATATGGTAGAGTGGCATCGATTATCCTTTTGTTGAAACTAAACACTGGATCTTCTTCTTTCATTAAACATTGCGGTATCTTTTCAATATCGCTGTCCAATCCTACACAAAGATAACTTTGTTTTTCTTTTATTAAATTGATTAACTCTTTTCTATTCATTATGTTTATATTTTTTTGTTATCTATTCTCAATTAAATATTTAAAACGTTCAAAAAGTTGATGTCTTACTTTATCTATATCAATTTTTTGATTTAGTTCTTTCTCCATAGTTGTAACCCCTTTATCAACAAAGCCACAAGGGTTGATGTAAGAGAAGTATTTAAGGTCTGTTTTCACATTCATAGCAAAGCCGTGCATTGTTATACCTCTTGATGCTTTAACTCCTATTGCACAAATCTTTCTAACGCTTTTTTTGTCTGTATCAATCCAAACGCCTGTTGCTCCTTGCAATCTCTCACATTTAATATCATATTCTTTCATAACGTCAATAACCATCTGTTCTATCGTGTAGATGTATGTTCTTATTGAAAGCGAATAATAATCAAGGTCAATAATAGGATAACCAACTATTTGTCCATAGCCATGATATGTTATATCTCCGCCTCTATTTATATGATATACTTTTGCGTTTATTTTATCAAGAAAATCTTTACTAACAAGCATATTAGTATCTTTTCCATGCAATCCTATTGTATAAACATGTGGATGTTCGCAAACAATAAAATCTTCTTTTATGTTTTTGTCTCCATTTAGTTTTTTATTAACTTTATCATTAAACAATGCTTCTTGTTTGTCTAATGCTTCTTTGTAGTCTATCGTTCCCCAATCAATATAATTTAAACTCATCGTATGTTTTTTATAATATGTTTTGCAAAAATACAAAGACTTCTTCTTTAATTATAAAAATTATGCAAAAAAAATAACCTTTATTTAAATTAAAGTTATTATTTTTGCATAATTATATTAAATAGTGAATAATGATGAAAACAAAAAAAACATTACAATTTTTATTTCTGCTTACAATCTTTGTAGGTGTAGCATCAACAAAATGCGATGCACAATATGATAGAGTAGATTATATCTCTGGAAGTACAACAGGCACAACAGTGTCAAACGTTGCTCTTACAACAAAAAGTGATAATGTAAGTGCTGTCTATTCTTATTTTTATGCAACAGGAACAACAACAGATATTCAGGTAATATTAGTATATAATGTTCCAATAGGACTAAGTGGTTCTACAATAACAAGAGATACAGTATTGTTTATTAAAAATGGTAATGGTTCTTATCCTATTTATAATGTAAAAACATTAAGAGCACTATCTACTTTCGTTATGAAAGATGTTAATGGCTCATATAATAATACTTATTATATGAAATTTGAATTACTTAATGATATAACATTTACAGATAATGATTTAATTTGGAATTGGAATGGAGCAGCATCTTATTCAAGTAATTTTCTTCCAATAGGATATTGGGGTGATGGTACAACAAATAGTAATAAAAAATATTTTGTTGGAACATTTGAAGGAAATAATTATACAATAAATGGTTTGAAGATAAAGAAATCTACCTCTACTAATTCTAATAATTATATTGGATTATTTGGTTATGTTAAAGGAGGAACAGTTCAAAATGTTGGTATTAGTAATTCTGAATTTACTGGCTATAGTGATGTTTCTGGAGTATGTGGAGGGTAATAATGGAACTATAAATCAATGTTATGTTACTGCTTCTACAATTACTTGTGGAAGCAGTGAAGCAGGTGGAATATGCGGAGAAAATACAAGTACTGGATATGTTAATAATTGTTATGTAACTAATACATCAATAACTGGCTCTTCTATTGTTGGTGGTATTTGTGGCGAATTGACAAAAAACACTATTAAAAACTGTTATTCTACTGCATTAATTTATAAAAATACAGGAACAACAGCAACTACCTTTGGGGGATTAGTTGGACAAAAACACATCAAATGGTGGAACAATAACTAATTCTTATTCTATTAGCACTTGGAATCAAACAGGATTAACATCTCCGACAGGATTAAGTGGAACAAATATTCCAAGCGATATGACTTTCTTTTCTTACTTCTTTAAATAATGGAACAACAGTTTATAGAAAAGCAATATTATCTGCTAATAATGGTTATCCTATCTTATTATCATTACCTATTAATACGGTTTCTACACCTTATAATATAACAAGTATATCAGACCTTAAAGAACTTTCTACTTATGTAATGAATGGTTATGCAACAACAAACAGATACTTTAAATTAACCAATGATTTAACATTTACAAGCAGTGATGCTGTTTATGATTGGGACGGAGTAAGTGGAAAATGAAAGTAACTTCCTTCCAATAGGTGGTTGGGAGAATGAAACAACAATTATAGGTGATGGGTCAACAAAGAAGTTTTATGGAACATTTGACGGAGATAATCATACAATAACTGGTTTAATAATAAAAAGAAGTGCAACAGAATCACATGCTCATAATTATATTGGTTTATTTGGTGTTTGCGATATTAATGCAGATATAAAAAAATATAGGAATACTAAATGCAGACATTACAAGGAGAGGCTATTATTGGAGGAATATCTGGAGATGGAGGTAAGATAACTCATTGCTATGTAACATCTTCTAATTTTAAGTAGTATAGGTACTACTACATATAAATT
>JAKVOZ010000001.1 GCA_022482545.1 Bacteroidales bacterium | reverse complement strand
GCACTCTCTAAGTTAGTTATATCATAGTTAAATTGAGTCATACCATTTGTATAAGTTACCACATCATTAATCACTCCATTTGTTGTGAAATCAAATTCAGCATTCTTTGATACTAAAAATCCAAGTGTATTTACTTGTGTTGGATAACCCAACTTTGTATTGTCCCATTTAACTTTGCTGAATTTACTGTAAGATTATTGGCAGGTAGAGTTTGTACAGAAGCAAGTGTATAAGCAAGAGTATCTGTTGTAAATGTTTTTTCAACCCCATATATTACAGTATCTGCTGTTTGAAACAAATGCTTTATACAAATAAGTTGTATTTGGTGATAAATTTGAAAGTGTTGTTGTTATATTGTCTGAACTTCCTGTTACTGTCTTTATTGTACCATTTGTTACTACATTTTTTCTAAAAACAAAACCTTTGCTTGTCATTGTTTGATTTCCTGCAATTATTGTTCCATAAAGTTTTGCAGAATTTGTTGTAATATTACTTGATGAATCTGTTATAACTTGTGGTAAAACAACTGTTTGTGTTGTGAAAGTAGTATTTACCCAAGAAGAATACGAACTCGTACAATTTGTTCTAACATAAACCGTATATGATGTTCCTGCTGTTAAACCACTAAATGTGTAATGTGGCATTGAAGTATTAATTATTGAGCCATTTGTTCCAAGTTTTATTTGCCATGATGATTGACCTTCTTGTGCTGTCCATGTTATGTTTGCAGAAGTTTGTGTTATGTTTGTTGCAGCAAGATTGGTTGGAGCATCACATGATTGTGTTGTTGTTTGATTGTTATAAACCTTAACTTCATCAATTCCTACTCCGTAGCCATAATTGCCATAAGCATTAAAAGCAATTTGATATGTGTTGCTTGCATAAGGCAATGCTATTGAATCTTTTTGCCAATTAGATATATCATTACTAAAAGACATCAACTTAACCCATTGTGATGTTTCACTCGTTCTATAATATACTCTTAAAGAATCTTGATCTGGTTCCCATTGTTTTTGAATATGTTTAAATGATAGATAAGGTGATTGCAATGAAGTAATATCTAATATTGGAGAAATAAGTTTTGTTTGTGTGTTTGAGCCACTTTGTTGTACATAAAAATAAGCAAACTTACTTCCTGCTGCTGGTTGAGTATAATTATCAGCATATAGTGTACCTTCTTGCCATGACACAGAGCCTAAAACATATTCTTGATTCCAACAATCTATTCCATTCTCAAAACCATCATTCCAAGGAAAACTTGTTATTGCTCCATTATAGCATGTCGTATGAAAAGGTGTAGTTTCACTATAATAAACAACAGAATTTATTGTTGCAGTTAATCTACATACATAGTTTGTGTTTGAAGTCAAGTTACTTAATGTCGTTGAAATAGTACCAGAAGTTAGTGGTATTGAAGTGTAATTAGTTGCAGAAAGAGTTTTATATTCAAGCGTTTTATTTGTTATATTTGTTCCTGCTATCGAGCCTGTTACCAAAGCAGAAGTATTTGTTATATTAGAGACATTCAAAGTAAATGTTGGAGCATTATTAATATAATTAATACTTATTGAAGAGTCTGCATTATAATGTATATTGTTAATATATCTACTTACTGGTGTACCATTAGTTAAATGAAAAGTATTCTTACTTGTTATGTTATCACTTCCTGGATATGATGTTGAAGATGATACTATATTAGTTGAATCTCCTGATGCAGGCTCAATATAATAACCTCTATTCGTTGGAGTAACATTAATTGTATTTCCAAGAGATTGCCAATTAGTTATTCTATTATGGTCTCCATGAAATACAATCATTCCTTTTGCTCGTGTATATGTATCCCATTTCTTGTTATTTCTATATTCAAGCATAAGATATTCATTTGTACTTAAATTTATTTTATATGCTTTATTGCTATCACACAAAGGGTATAATGTTGCAGGAGAATCTGTTGATAAAATAGTTGGTGTTGCCCAAGACAATAACTCTCTTTCTGTCATAGATAGATATGGTGGAGTTTTTGTATTATTATTATAACTTCCGCTTGCCATAAGATCCCATGATGCTGGGTGAATAGATTGTCCTCCATTTTTCTTCATAATCTGTATCATAAAAGTCTGGCAAACCAAGAACGTGTCCCATCTCATGGCATATTGTTCCAATACCATCACATGTTGAAGAATAATTTAATTCACATGAACAAGAATAAGAATAGAAATTAACGCCATCAAGAGTTGTTCCTGAAGGAAAGACCCATGAGTGTGCCCAAATAGCATTTGTTCCTCCTCCATTATGTTCTCCTCTTCCTGCATAGATTATATGTACCATATCAACATAACCATCATTATCATTATCATAGTTTGCAAAATTAACATTACCAATACTATCTGCTAAATGAACAGCATCATAAGCCATCATTTGTGGAAGAGTATCATTATCTCCTGTTGATGTTTGTGCTCCGTAATATGATTGAGTATGTGGTAATGTATATGGTCCATAAACATCAAACTGTGCATTTAACTGTCCTAGTGAATTATCATAGAAATAATCTTTTACGCTACCTGTACTATTATTTGTTGTGTAAGCAGAGTCTGATATTTGATTATGAAACGTTGTTGCATTGCTGGAATTCATTGTTAAATCTGAAAAATTAACAAGAATAACAAGGAACTTAGGACGTCCTGTTGTTGGAGCATAATCTATTGAATTATTATTTCTTGAAAATCTTTGTTGTCTTTTTTGTTTTATATTGGACAACTGACTTTTAGAATAAACATATTGTCTTTGTATTGTACTTAAAAAAGCAATCTCTTTTGCATCTCTTTGATTAACATTACTTGCTACAACATTAGATGCTACTAAATTTCTATTATTATCCAAGACAGCATAAACTAAATCTCCTCTATTATTATATAATAAGGTATATTCATCTGTTGTTCTTGCCCATGAAATAAATTCATCACCAAAAAGATTATAAGTAATTTCTTTACCATTACTTTGTTTTTGTGTCATTGTTTTATTAAATGCTGGCACGGCAAAGATATTCACTGACACAAGAATAAACATTGCCATAATTAGTACCTTTTTTATCACTTTCATAAGTTGTTTTGTTTTATTAATAATTATTTTATTTTCTTTCTAATACGAAAAACTGATATTCAAGTTTTGATTCATCATCAATTTTTCTTTCACTCTTAAAAACTTCTTTCCACTTGTTCTCATCTATTGTTGGAAAAAAAGTATCCGCATCAAAATCTTTATATACTTTTGTTAAATATATCTTATCTGTATAAGGCAAGAACTCTTTATATATTGTTCCTCCGCCAATAATAAACAAGTCTTCTTTTTCTTCGTTATATTTTTTTATATCCTCAATTGAGTGAATTATTTCAGCGTTTTCAACAAAAAAATCCTTATTATTTGTTATTATAATATTTCTTCTATTTTTTAATGGTTTAAAAGGTAATGCTTGCCAAGTCTTTCGTCCCATAACAACAGTATGATTAAGCGTTGTTTGTTTGAAATACTTTAAGTCTTCACTTATATGCCACAACAAATCTCCATCTTTTCCTATTGCATTATTACTTGCAACTGCTACTATTATATTTATCATAAATCTTTTCTTTCTTTTGTTTTTAATATTATATCTTTGTAGTTATACCATATGAATAAATATATCACTTACTTATACTGCAACATCTGCTTTTATATGAGGATGACATTGATAGTTCTCTATTGTTATATCTTCATATTTAAAATCAAATATATTCTTTATTTCAGGATTAAGTTTGAGTTGAGGCAATGGATAAGGTTGTCTTGTAAGTTGTAGTTTTGCTTGTTCAATATGATTAGAATATATATGAGCATCACCAAGAGTATGAATAAACTCGCCAAGTTGCAAATCACATACTTGTGCAATCATTGCAGTTAAAAGAGCATACGATGCAATATTGAAAGGCACACCAAGAAATATGTCGGCACTTCTTTGATATAATTGACAAGAAAGACGATTATTAGCAACATAAAATTGAAAGACAATATGACAAGGAGGCAATGCCATTGAATCTATTTCTCCAACATTCCATGCACTAACTAAAAGACGCCTTGAATTAGGATTAGTTTTTATTTGTTGAATAACATCACTTATTTGGTCTATTGTTCTTCCGTCTTTTGTTTGCCATCTTCTCCACTGTTTGCCATAAACATCTCCAAGTTCTCCATTTTCATCTGCCCATTCGTCCCATATAGATACTTTATTATCATGAAGATATTTTATGTTAGTATCTCCTCTTAAAAACCACAACAATTCATAGAAAATACTTCTTGTATGCAATTTCTTTGTTGTTAAAAGAGGAAAACCATCATTAAGATTAAATCTCATTTGATAACCAAACACACTTAACGTTCCTGTTCCTGTTCTATCATCTTTTCTTACTCCGTTTGTTAATACGTGATTTAATAAATCTAAATATTGTTGCATTGTCTTTGTATTGTGTTTTTATTTCATCAAATCCTTACCTATATCTTTTCTATAATACATTGCTTGCCAAGATATTTTGTTTATATTTTCATAACATTTATTCAACGCCTTTTGCATATCATCTCCAAAACACGTTATTGATATTACTCTTCCGCCATTTGTTACAATCTCTTTCTTTTCATTTTCTTTTGTTCCTGCATGAAAAGCAATACAATCTTGCAAACAATCTAAACCATTAATAACATTACCTTTTTCATAATGTTCTGGATAACCTCCGCTAACAAGCATCACACTCGTTACCACTCTATCATCTATTTCTAACTTATAATCTTTTAATCTATCTTGTCCTATCAAATTAAACGCTTCTACTATATCTGATTTTATTCTTGGAAAAACGCTCTCCGTTTCTGGATCTCCCATTCTAACATTATATTCTATAACATAAGGCTCTTGTTCAACATTCATAAGTCCTATAAAAATAAAACCTTTATAATCTATATTCTCTTCTTGTAATCCTTGTATTGTTGGAATGATAATGTTTTTTTCAACCTTATCCATAAACATATTATCTGCAAATGGTACTGGACTAACACTCCCCATTCCTCCTGTATTTAATCCTGTATCTTTCTCTCCTATTCTTTTATAATCTTTTGCAACAGGAAGTACTTTATATGAACAACCATCTGTCAATACAAACACACTACATTCTATACCTTTCAAAAACTCTTCAATCAACACCTTCTCACTTGCCTTACCAAACTTCTTATCCAAAAGCATATTGTCAAGTTCTTTTTCTGCTTCAAGTAAATCATTTATTATCAAAACACCTTTACCTGCCGCCAAACCATCTGCTTTCAAAACATAAGGAGGTTTTAATGTCTTCAAAAACTCTTTTGCCTCTTCTAAATCATTAACCCCAAAAGTCTTATACTTTGCTGTTGGTATATTATATTTATTCATAAATGCCTTAGAAAAATCTTTGCTACCTTCAAGCATTGCTCCTTTTTTCTTTGGGCCTATAACTGTTATACCTTTCAAATCCTTATCATTACTAAACCAATCACTTATTCCATCAACAAGTGGTTGTTCTGGTCCTACAACAAGAATATCTACCTTCTCTTTCTTACAAAAATCACCTATCTTTTCAAAATCATCGCCAATACTCACACATTCTCCCCACTCTTTCATTCCAACATTACCTGGTGATATGAATAATTTATCTGTTAATCTGCTTTCACTTATTTTCTTTGCTATTGCACTTTCTCTTCCGCCAGAGCCTAATAATAATATTTTCATTTCTTATCTTTATTATTTATTTTTCTTCCTTTTTGAATTTTCAAAGATACAAAAAAATAGCCAATCTACAATAGACTGGCTACTTTTTTTATTAATGATTATTTATAAATCAATGTTTTCTAATAACTAGCAAACACCAAGTTCAATCATTGAATCAGCTACTTTGATGAATCCTGCTACGTTAGCACCTTTAACATAGTTAATGTATCCGTCTTTTTCTGTACCATATTTAACACAGTTTTCGTGGATAGATTTCATCATAGCGTGTAATCTTTCATCAACCTCTGCTGCAGTCCAATGTAAGTGTTCTGCATTTTGGCTCATCTCTAATCCAGATACTCCAACACCACCAGCGTTAGCTGCTTTACCAGGAGCAAAGATTACTTTTGCTTTTTGTAATTCGTGAACTGCATCAGCTGTACAACCCATATTTGAAACTTCGCATACAAGTGTTGTTCCGTTCTTGATTAACATCTTAGCATCATCACCATTTAATTCATTTTGAATAGCACATGACATTGCTATATCTGATTTAACTTCCCATGGTTTCTTTCCAGCAACGAATTTAGCACCTTTGAATTTAGTAGCGAAAGGTTTTACAACGTTGTTATTTGAAGCACGAAGCTCTAACATATAATCTATCTTAGCATCATTCATACCTGCTTCATCAAGGATATATCCATCAGGTCCAGAAATACAGATAACTTTTGCTCCAAGTTCTGTTGCTTTCTTTGCAGCACCCCATGCAACATTACCAAATCCTGATACTGTTACTGTTTTGCCTTTGATATCCATACCATGTTTCTTTAACATATCTTCTACAAAATATACTGCTCCAAATCCAGTTGCTTCTGGTCTTAGGATACTTCCACCCCAACCAGCACCTTTTCCTGTTAATACACCTGTATTCTCAGAAGCAAGTTTTTTGTACATTCCATATAAGAAACCTATTTCTCTTCCACCAACTCCTATATCTCCTGCTGGTACATCTCTATCTGGTCCTATATATTTAAATAATTCACTCATAAATGCTTGGCAGAAGTGCATTATTTCGTTATCTGATTTACCTTTTGGATCAAAATCAGAACCACCTTTACCACCACCCATAGGTAATGTTGTTAAACTATTTTTGAATGTTTGTTCAAAACCTAAGAATTTTAATGTGTCAAGTGTTACATTTGGAGCAAATCTTAAACCACCTTTGTATGGTCCTATTGCATTATTGAATTGTACTCTATAACCACGATTGATTTGGATTTCACCTTTATCATTCATCCATTCTACTTTGAATTGATAAATTCTATCTGGTTCAACCATTCTTTCAACGATTTTATGATCGTCGTATTTTGGGTTCTCTTTTACATAGTCTTGAATTGTTTCAAGAACTTCTGTTACTGCTTGTAAGAATAGGTCTTGTCCTGGATTCTTTGCTTTAACGTCAGCTAAAATTTTTTTTACGTCCATAATATTTTTATGTTTTTTTTAATGGTTTTGTAAATTAATTCTACTTACCTCTTTCAAGGTCAGTTTCATTTGGCAAAGATAAACACATTTATTGATATAGAAAAATTATTTCTTATTTTTTTTATTTTTTTTATCAACTTTTATTAGTTAAATACTCTCTTAACTCTTTATTTTTCATATTCTTTTGCTAATATATTTTAATAAAATAAAGAACTATTTTACTATCTTTTAATGCTATTTTGTTAGAATAGCAATCTATTAAAATAGAATAAAGAAATAATAAAATACATTGCTGATGTACTGATAATACATTGCTGATGTACTGACAATACATTGCTAATGTACTGACAGTACATCGCAAAAAGAAAATGGTTGTACTGGATTTCGTGGTCTATTTTCTATAATCAAAATAAAATAGAATAAAGAACTATTTTAGTTTTTTCTATTTTTGCTAAAAACAAAAAAAGTACTATCTTTGTAAAAAATATATAAATTATGATTATAACACTTAAAATATTATCTTCTCTTGTTGGCGGACGAATTGTTGGCCTAAAATATGCTGACAATCCTATTGACAACATTCTTTTTGATAGTAGAAGACTTAACAATATTAACAATACCGTTTTTTTCGCAATAAAAACAACAAACAATAATGGTTCTAAATATATTGATGACTTATATAATAAAGGTATAAGGCTTTTTGTGGTTGATTGTAATGATGAAAAATCAATACCATTTTATAAAGATGCATCTTATCTTGTTTGCGATGATGTTATCTCTTGTTTGCAATCTTTGGCTGTTTATCGTAGAGAAATGTTTGATATTCCCGTTGTTGCTATTACTGGCTCTAATGGTAAAACAATAACAAAAGACTGGATTGTTAAACTTATTGATTCCGATAAAAAAGTTTGTTGCAATGCCAAAAGTTTCAACTCTCAAATAGGTGTGCCCATAAGCGTTTATCAAATGAATGAACAGACTGAGATTGGTATTTTTGAAGCAGGTATATCAAAGAAAGATGAGATGAAAAACTTACAAAAAATCATTCAACCAACAATAGGTATATTCACTAACATTGGAGATGCTCATCAAATCAACTTCGCTTCTATGGAAGAAAAGATTGAAGAAAAACTTTGCCTTTTTATTAACTGCAAACAAATAATCTTTCATGACGATAATCTTTTATTAGCAACCAAGATAAAGATGTTTTGCGATAAAAACAATATTGAACTTATCTCTTGGGGAACTCACGAAGATGATACTTATCAAACATCTAATCTTTTAAAAGAAGTTTGTATTCCATTCAACGATAAAGCAAGTATTGAGAACGCTTTGACAGCTTATGTTTGCTGTTTAACTTTGGACATAAACAAACGCTCTTTGCAAGAAAGGATAAAGAAATTAGAACAATTAGAGATGCGTTTTGAAATAAAGAGTGGAATAAATAATTCTTTGATTGTTAATGATTCTTATTCGTGTGATTTCAAGTCATTAGAGATTGCTTTGGATTATCTTAACCTTCAAAACAAACGTGATAAGATGGTTATACTTTCAGACCTTGACAACTTCAACGCTAATAACAACAACAATACACCCAATGCTTGTATTGCAATAAACGAAATAAATACTCTTCTTTTAAATAAAAACATTGACTTTCTTGTTGCAATAGGCAAAGATTTTTATAACAATCAAGATAAGATAACATTAAACAATAAGAAATTTTATCTTTCAGTAGAGGATTTTCTTCTTGATGCCAAAAGACGAGATTATACCAACAAAGCCATACTTATCAAAGGAGCAAGAAGATTTAATTTTGAAAAGATTTCAAGGTATCTTTCTTCAAAAGCACATCAAACAGTGTTGGAGATAAATCTTTCTGCCATAGTAGATAATGTACGCCATTTTCGTTCTTTTTTAAAGCCTGAAACAATGCTTATGGCTATGGTTAAAGCATCATCTTATGGTTGTGGAGGCTATGAAGTTGCTGCAACATTAGAAAAAAGCAATATGGTTAATTATCTTACAGTCGCTTTTGCTGATGAAGGCGTAGAACTTCGTCAAGGCGGTATCAAACTACCTATTATGGTTATGACACCAGAAGAAGAAAGCATTGAGAAGATAAAACAATATAATCTTGAACCTGTTATTCATTCAATCAAGGTATTAGAACGTTTTGTTAATGAACAGATAAACATTCACATCAAACTTGATACAGGTATGCATCGTCTTGGTTTTGAACAAAATGATATAAACTCTCTTATCGCTATCATAAAAACACATCCTAATATTAGAATAAGAAGTATTTTCTCTCATTTTTATGGTGCTGATGATGAGAGTTTAGATGAATATACATTAAAACAATTATCTTTGTTTGAGAAGATGAGTAGTCAAATAACACAAGCATTTGATTATAAAATACTTCGTCATATATGTAACAGTGCTGGTATTGTACGTTTTCCTCAGGCTCATTATGATATGGTGCGTCTTGGTGTTGGTATGTACGGTATTGGAGTTAATATTGAAGAACAAAGACATCTTCGTTTTGTTCATCGTCTTCGCACAACTATCACTCAAATAAGAGAGATTGATGCAGGAGAAGATGTTTCGTATTCAAGACGTTTTGTTTCTAAACACAAGACAACAGTTGGCGTTATTCCTATTGGATATGCTGATGGATTAAATCGTCATCTTGGTAATGAACATTGCTCAGTATGGATTAATGGAGAATATGCTAACATAATAGGTAACATATGTATGGATATGTGTATGATAGATTTAACTAACATCAAAGCCAAAGAAGGTGATACTGTAATCATCTTCGGTAATGAAAATCCTGTAACTAAACTATCTTCTGCCTTAGATACTATACCTTATGAGATTTTTACTTCTGTTGCTCAAAGAGTTAAACGTGTATATTTTCAAGAATAGTCAGTAATCGCCGGTAGGTAAGCACATACAAGCATTATGATAGACGCATGTGAGGGTTTGTTAATTATTATTCACTTTTCACTATTAACTATTCACTAAAATGGATTGCTAATCCAATAAAATGTCTTTTGAATCCATTAAAATGTCTTTTGATTCTATTTTACTGGATTAGCAATCCATTTTACTATCTCTTTAATCTGTTGAAATACATTTTAATCCAAATAAAATACAACCAACAACCATTAGCAAGAAACACTGTCAGTGCTACCGACAGACTATATGTATTTTTTTATATCATTTAATGTTATAGTGCTATCGCTCAATATATTCAATCGTTCTATCATATTTCTCAACTGTCTTATGTTTCCGCTATAATCCAATGTTGTCAAATAATCTATTGCTGTTTTTTCTATCTTCTTTGGTTGTGTATTATTCTCCAAGGCTATAACATTTAGAAAATGATTAACAAGTAAAGGTATATCTTCTCTTCTATCTTTCAGTGCTGGCACTTTTATCTCTATCACATTTATTCTATGATATAAATCTTCTCTAAACAATCCTTGTTTTATTTGTTCTAATAAGTTCTTATTTGTTGCTGATATTATTCTAACATCTACTTGAATATCTTTTTCGCTACCTATTGGCAATATCTTGTTTTCTTGAATGGCTTGCAAGACCTTACTTTGCGTTGTTAAAGACATATCTCCTATCTCATCAAGAAACAATGTTCCTTTGTCTGCTAAAACGAACTTACCTCTCTGTTTGTTCAATGCTGTTGTGAAACTACCTTTTTCGTGGCCAAACAACTCACTCTCTATCAAATCATTTGGTATAGCAGCACAGTTCAACTCTATAAACGGATTATCTTTTCTTAAACTTTTCTCATAAAGTTGTTTTGCCACAAGTTCTTTACCTGTTCCATTGTCGCCTGTTATCAATATTTTAGCATCTGTTGCTGCAACCTTATCAATCAAGTCTATCATTTGTTTAACTACTTTGCTTTGTCCTACAATGTTTGTTAAACTCAATGATTGTTTTACTTGCTTTATTTCTTGTTTTGGTTTACCTATTTGTTTGTTTATGTTCTCTTTAACTGTTTTCAACACACGGTTAAGGTCTAATGGTTTTTCTATATAATCAACAGCACCTTTTTTTAAGGCTTCTACTGCTGTTGCAATATTACCATGTCCTGATATCATAACAATAGGTGATGATGTTATCTCTTTTGCTTTTTCCAATAATTCCATTCCGTCCATACCTGGCATCTTTATATCGCAAAAAATTAAATCAAAATCATTCGCTTTCATCTTCTCCAATCCATCAATGCCATCAACAGCCTCTTCTACCGAATATTTTTCATATTCAAGTATTTCTTTCAATGCTCGTCTTATTGCTTTCTCATCATCTATTATTAGAATACAACTCATAATTTTTTCTTTCTTATTTTATTATAAGTTCATCTTCTTGTATGCTATCAACCATCTATCTGGCACTTCTCCATTAGTTGCACAAACATAATCTTGATAAGTACATGGTACAAGATAATGATGTAAATATTTTATTCTCGTTTCGCTTGAACAAGGAACCTCAACCCACCAACGGTCGCTCTTCTTACTCTTATAAAACACAATATCTTCATTATCTATCAAGACATTAAACTTATAATAGTTCTCTTTATCTCTGTATGGAAAATCATTCTTTCTCCAAAGATAACCATCAATAAAATAATATAAAGAATGAGCAATGATTTGAGAACTTCTATCATTAACATCTTTTGTTGGATTGTTCTCAAAAAAACATATAGAAGAAAGTTTGTCGCTCATTCCTGCATAATTAACTATCTTGCAAAGTTGTTCTCCATACAATCCATGAGGAGAAGAACTACAAGGACTATCGCTTGCTCTAACGCAGTTCATATCTATCATCACCATATCTGCATCTCTTACCATTGGTTCTACTGCTTCAAGATTACTTTGTATTTCTCCTAATCTTAATCTTTCAAAACGAAGATTATCTAAAAGTTTTAGAGCATTATTATCAACGAAGTATGTTTGATAGCCAGCGTGAGTATAATCAAATAGATAGTTTGGCTCTGAACAAAGAATCTCGTGAAGAAAGTTTTCGTTTGTTGTTGGTTCTGTGTCTGAAATTAAATCAAACCTTGCATCTAAATTAAAGATATTTATTATCTGTCCTATGTTTGCGTAACCTTTGTATGCTCCAATAGCAACATCATTACTTCCTCCTATAACAATTGGCAAAATCATTCTTTCAAACAAATCTTTCATAACATCTGCCAATGCAAAATATGTATCTTTTACTTGATTGCCTTGTTTAAGATTACCAAGGTCTATTATTTTTATCTTGTCATCTTGCGGATAGAGTTGATAAAAATATTCTCTCACCTTATTTGCTGACAATGAACAGCCTTTATTATTAATCGCATTTCTATCTTCTTCCACTCCAATGATTGCTATCTCTATTGACTTATCTATCTTTGGAAAAGCCTCTCCTTCTTTATTTACTATCAACCTATCTCCCCAACGAACAAATCCATTTGTATCTTGACTAAATTTTATATCATCAAAACAAACCTTATTAAAATATTTTTCTAACTCTATCATTATTTTCTTTGTTTTTAATTTATTCTTTCAATATTTGCTCCTATTTCATTAAGACGTATATCAATGTTTTCGTAACCTCTATCTATTTGTTCTATATTATCTATTATGCTTACTCCATCAGCGCTCAAAGCAGCAATCAACAACGCTACTCCTGCTCTAATATCAGGGCTTGTCATACGAATACCTCTCAATGGATACTTCCTTTCATTACCAATAACTGTTGCTCTATGTGGGTCGCAAAGGATTATCTGTGCTCCCATATCTATTAGTTTATCAACAAAGAACAAACGGCTCTCAAACATCTTTTGATGAATAAGTACGCTACCTTTGGCTTGTGTTGCAACAACAAGAGCAATACTTATTAAGTCGGGAGTAAAGCCTGGCCACGGAGCATCAGATATTGTCATTATTGAACCGTCCATAAACCTCTCTACTTCATATATATCTTGTGAAGGAATAAGTATATCATCTTTTTCTTTTATTATCTTTATACCAAGACGAGAAAAAACATCTGGTATAATACCTAACTCTTGATAATGAACATTCTTTATTCTTATTTCACTTCTTGTCATAGCAGCAAGACCAATGAAACTACCCACTTCTATCATATCTGGCAAAAGAGTATGCTCACAACCATATAATTGTTCAACACCTTCTATTGTTAAAAGATTACTTCCAACGCCTTCTATCTTTGCTCCCATACGATTAAGCATAAGGCATAACTGATAAAGATAAGGCTCACAAGCAGCATTAAAGATTGTTGTCTTTCCTTTTGCAAAAACTGATGCCATAACAATGTTGGCTGTTCCTGTTATTGATGCTTCATCAAGTAACATATAACAACCATTCAACTGCTTACCATCTACTTCATAACTCTTTGTCTGTGGATTAAAAGAGAACTTTGCTCCAAGTTTTTCAAAGCCAGTAAAATGTGTATCTAATCTTCTTCTTCCTATCTTATCTCCTCCTGGTGTTGGAATAAAAGCCTTATGAAAACGAGCAAGCATTGGTCCAACAAGCATTATACTTCCTCTCAATGATGCTGCTTTCTTCTTGTATTCTTCTGTATATATCTTTTCTATATCTATCTCATCATTCTCAAATGAATATTCATTATCTTTTTCTTTCTTAACCTTTGAACCAAGAAAAGACAATAAACTTATAAGATTATTTACATCTCTAATATTTGGAATATTCTTTATTGTTACTTTTTCTTTTGTTAAAAGTGTGGCACAAATAACTTGTAAGGCTTCATTTTTTGCTCCTTGTGGCGTTAAATCTCCTTTTAATCTATTTCCTCCTATTATCTTGAATGAACTCATATCCCTTTATTTATATATTTATTTTTGTACGTTCTTTTTATAGTTATTATTGTTGTTATTGTTTCGTTTAGCGTTATTATTATTGTTGTTATTGCTATTATTATTGTTTCTCTTATTATTGTTGTTATTGTTGCTCTGTCTTTTGTTATTGTTGTTATTATTCTTCGTTCCTAACAAATCCTTAGTACTTTTAAGTTTAAAATCATCAGAAAGGTGTAGTTTATCTCCTGAAAGAATACGAAAATGCTCTAATATCATATCATCATCACAACTATTTATATTCCATTGAAGATAAGATTTTTTTAACTGTTGTGCTATCAATCCAACAATATAATCTTTTTCTTCTCCTTCTTCCATTGTTGTTGCTTTCTTTATCATACTCTCAATCAAACTACCATAAGGGCGATAAGTTATTTGACTATTCTTATATTTAAGTGGTTGTGGTTTTTCATCTTTCTCTTCTCTTTTTGGCTTTTGATATGGACAATCAACATCAAGTTTATAATCAGATATAATAAAAAGATGGTCCCATAGTTTCTGTTGATAATCTGCTATCTCTTTGCCAACAGGATTTACTTGACTCATCGCAACTATAATACTTTTAGCATAAGCATTCCTTTTCTCTCTATCTTTTATTGTAAGACAATATTCTACCATCTTTTGAATGTTTCTTCCATATTCAGGTATTATTAGTTTCTCTCTTTCAGTATTATACTCCATAAATTCTTTTTTTCTGTCCATTCTTTTATTTCTTTATTTTTAATTTTGCAAATTTTAATATCAATGTTTTTTCTCCAAGAGTTTCAAAATCAACCCTTGCTTTCTTATTATCTCTCTCTCCTTCAACTCCAACAACAACTCCATTACCAAACTTACTATGATAAACATTCATTCCTTCTTTTATTTGGTCTATTCCAGCAACAGATAAATCTTTTTCATCAACATCTGTTTGCTGTTGTTTTTTACGTAACAATATCTTTTCTGTAAATACATTATCTCTCAAAGAAGTTAAAGGTTTTTTCTTAGTTAAAGAGAATGATTTCTTTGGCTCATTATAAGCATCATCATTAAATGGTAGTCTTTTCTTTATCTGTCTATCACCATCATTACAATCAATAAACTCTGAATCTATTTCCTTAATAAAACGACTTGTTTCCGAAAATGTTGTATTTCCATATTGGTATCTCATCTTAGCACAAGATAAGAAAAGATGTTGCTTGGCTCTTGTTATGGCAACATAAAACAATCGTCTTTCTTCTTCAATATCATCTCTCGAAGCAAAAGACATACATGAAGGAAAAAGATTCTCTTCCATTCCTACAATAAAAACAGTATTAAACTCCAACCCTTTGGCTGAATGTATTGTCATAAGTTTAACATTATCACTATTTTCTTCATCTTTTTCATCTGCTGTTGACATAAGTGATATCTGTTGTAAGAAAACATCAAGCGTCTTATCTTTTATTGATATTTCTTCACCTGTTAAACTATCAATAATGTTTTCTTCATCATTTTCAACAAAAGATTTTATACTATTTAATAGTTCTTGAATATTCTCCAACTTATCTTTATCCTCAACATCTTTCATTAAGGCTAAGTCTGTCATTATTCCACTACGCTTAATCACTTTATCGCCAAGAGTGAAAGCATCTGTTGTTTTCATCTCTAACGAAAGTGCTTCTATCATATCGCAAAACTCTTGCATTGCCTTAACAGCATGCGTTGTTATTGTTTTTTCTTTATTCTCTGATATCTGCTTAATAGTTGCAAATAACGAACATCGCTTTTCTCCTCTTAATATCTTTAATCTATCTATTGACGTCTTACCTATTCCTCTTGCTGGATAATTAATCACTCTTTCAAAAGCCTCATCATCATCATTATTTGCTACTAACCTAAGATAAGCAACGGCATCTTTAATCTCTTTTCTCCCATAAAAAGATATGCCTCCATAAACAATATATGGTATGTTCTTTAATCTCAAACTATCTTCCAACGCTCTTGATTGGCTATTTGTTCGATAAAGTATTGCCATATCATTAAAATCAACCTTATCTTTCTTTGTTATCTCTTTAATCTTCTCTGCCACCCAATCTGCTTCCTCCCTATCTGACAACAAGGTTTTAAACAACAACTTATCTCCATCTTCATTGTTAGTCCATATAATTTTTGGTATCTGTAACTCATTCTTAACTATCACACTATTTGCTGCCTTTATTATGTTTTGCGTAGAACGATAGTTTTGTTCCAACTTATATATGTTTGCATTTGGATAATCTTTTCTAAAATTAAGTATATTCTGTATTGTTGCTCCACGAAAAGAATAAATACTCTGTGCATCATCTCCTACAACACATATATTCTTATAATATTCCGCAAGTTTCTTCACTATCAAATATTGTGAATAATTTGTATCTTGATACTCATCAACAAGAATATATTGAAAACGTTTTTGATATTTTTCTTTAACATCAACAAAATCTCTTAACAATACATTCATATTAAACAATATATCATCAAAATCCATTGCCATTGCTTGCTTTAATCTTGATTGATACACTTGATAAACACGATATACTTCTCCAATATTTGCTTGAAAATCTTCTTGCCTTATATATTCATTATCTTTGTAATCTTGCGGTGAATAAAGAGAACATTTTGCAAACGATATTCTATTCAATACTCTACCTTTACTATAATTCTTTGGGTCTAAATTAAGATTTTTTATTATCTCACTTATAAGTCTTTTGCTATCTGTATCATCATAAATAGAATAGTTTTTTGTGTATCCTATCTTTTCTGCTTCTTGACGCAATATTCTTGAAAAAATACTATGAAAGGTTCCCATTAGAATATATTTTGCTTTATATCCAACAAGAGAATATATTCTTTCTTGCATCTCTTTTGCCGCCTTATTCGTAAAAGTTAAAGACATTATATTGTATGGCGAAACTCCTTGCTCTATAAGATATGCTATACGATAAGTCAAAGTACGTGTTTTTCCTGAACCTGCTCCTGCAATAATGATTATAGGACCGTCTTTTTGACGAACAGCATCTTGTTGCTCCTTATTTAAATCTTCTAATAATACCATATCTATTCGCTTACAATACTTGTCTTTTTCTTTCACTCAAAACTATCCAACAAACTAAAACAATAATGGATACAACAACTAAATACCATGTTGTATTATCTGATGAAAAGTCTTGCTCTATACTTCCTATCTTATATAGCCAAAAACCTAATACTACAATAAAATTATTAAAGAAATGTGCTACCATATTAACATAAATACATTTACTATAATAAAACAACAAACCCAAAATCATTCCTAACATTACTCTTGGAACAAAATTAAATATATCAAAATGGACCAATGAAAAGATGATGCTTGTTATCAATATTCCAACATAAGCATTCTTTGTCCAATTAATAAATAATGGTTGAAGTGTCCCTCTAAAAAACCATTCCTCAAAAAATGCTGGCAACACTGCTATAACCACACTTGCTACAATCAAACTACCTACACCTTTTCCTGCCACCATATTCTTAACCAATTCGTCTGCTGCTTCATTTAGTCTTTTAAAAACTTCATCACCTGGAAAACTTATTTGATTATTCAATTGAGAGAATATATCTATCGTTGGCATAGCACACAACATTATGCCCATGCCAAGCAAGAAATACCACCATTGTTGCTTTGTGTTAAATGTTTTATTATATATTTCTTTTTCTTCAAACAAAAGATTATAGATAACAACAGATAGTCCAAAAACAACAATAGTTGAAATTGTTTGAACTAAGATTAAATCATTTTTAAAAGCCATCGTAGCAAAAGCAGTAACAGAAGTCATAACCATTGTTATTGCAATCAACATCATAAACTTAACAAAAGGCTTTGTGTCTTTAAGAAAAATTTTCATAGTTTTACTTTTTTTAATTAATTGTTTTTTCTTTGCAAAGTTAATATAATTATTTATTGTAAATAAAAAAATAGTGTCAATTTATTAAAAAAGTTGTAAAAGTTACAACTAACCACAACTGCCTATTCGCAATGTCTTTTATTTGTTCTGATTGTTCCTATTCACGCCACCGATTCCATTCCTTTTGCTGTTCCCGTTCCATTTATATAATCACCAACAACAATTTCCCCAAAATAATATTCCCTATTTTGTGTACATATCGTTACAAAATACACGCCACTATCATACCCATGCCATAAGGCACGTGAGGACGAAATATGGTATTTATTGTAGAATTTTGCTATTGACATTATTATATTACATGGTTCAATTTATAAATTTTCTTATCAGAAAACATCTCTATTATTGACATAAAATATTATTTTGTTTAATTAAACACGTATAGTCTTCATTTGCATTATAGTAATATCTATTTCTTACAACTTATTGTAGGATTTTATACGATTTTTTTTCTTCTTCAATTTGTTCTATGGTTTTCTTATTAGATTCTATATAATTCATGTCGTGAATTATTTCTTTTGAACCCATTATATCATCTAACCATTTTAAACAATCTGGAATTTCTCCTTGTCTATTTATAATAGATTTTGCAAATCTAAATGCTTGTAATGGTTTATCTTTGCCATGCACTAATTTATATTTATGAGCATTCTCAAAATTAGCATTATGAACATATCTCTTTGATAAACCTTGTTTCTGTTTATTAGCTTCTTCTACTAATTCCCATATTGTTTTATTTAAACTCCAGGAAGGATTTTTTCTACCATTACTAGTATATTCTGTATCCATGTCATGAATAACATAATGCTCTATTTTGAATGCAGTTAATATTTCTAAAAAAAAAGGCATATTATTTTTAGACCCAGTATTTAATACAAATATTTCTTCATTAGGATAAAACTTCTTCAATAATTCTCTATATACAATAGTTTCAGTATCACCTTCTACTAATATAACTTTATCTGCATAGAAAGCTTCACAGATATGAGGATTAAATCTATTAATCATTTGAACTCTTTCTTTTTGCTCTTCATTTTTTGCAAATATATTATCATCAACTTGGTAAGTATATATATTTTCATTATCATCTTTAACAACTCTTATTAAAGATGAATGCTCTTTTGATATATCTATCATCATAGGAGAATGGGTAGCACATAATATTTGATATGGACTATTATTAGATAACTTATACAAACTTTCTCTTAATTTAAATGTTATCTTAGGATGCAAAAATAATTCAGGCTCTTCAAACAATATAATATATTCTTTTCTATTACTATCAGTATTCTCTTGCAGAAATGCAATAAAATTATATAGAGCTTGTCTAATAATTCCATGTCCATTCTGCAGAAATGTTTCTTTTCTATCAATATCATTTTGATGAACAGTAACAGTATAGTTTTTCTTAAAAGAATCTTCTACTTTTATATTTTCATCTTTATTTGCTTGTATTTGTAACTCCAATTGAGGGAATATTTCTTTAAAATGTTTATTTAATTCTAAATTTAAATTAGACACTTCATCTGAATCTATAACTTTTTTTTGTAGTTCTTGTATCTTTTCTGAAGCTTCCTTATATAAATCTTTTTGTTGTTCCTTTATCTTCTTTAAATATTTATCTTGTATTAACTTATTAACCTTTTCATCTAATGATTTTTCATCTTCCATTGCATTTATAATAATTGGTTGAGGAGAATATTTAGTAAATAAAGACTCCATTCCACCAAAACCATTAGGAACCCATTCATGTTCTATTGGAGAATATGTTTCTTTTTCAAATAGTCCTATTTTATTCCATGTTTTTCTTATTTTTATAAGTCCTTCGTCATCAACCCATTTATTGATCCAATCAGGGTCTTTATTTTTACCTAATCCTATAAAATCACTTTCTTGTTCATCTTTGTCTTCTTTTAGGAAAATGCCTTCTATTATAATTGGATTCCTCTTATCATAATTATTAAAATCTTCTTCTTCTGCATTTTGCTTTGAATTAACGAAGAACTGATAAGCATGTAAATATGTAGATTTACCTACATTGTTTTGACCAATTAGAAATAATATATCTGACTTTGAAAAATCTATAGTATTATTTTCTCCTTTTAATCCTCTAAAATTTTTAATTGTAAGTTTTTGTAATTTCATACATTTTCTCCTTTCTTATTTTTTATCCCGCAAATATAAAACTTTTTTCTATATTACTGATTAATTTTGTCAATAATTTATTTTTCATTTGCAAAAGTTATTCTTTATCCTTAACTTTATGAGAGATAACACCTTTATATCTCGCCATTTTCTTATCATACGAAACAAAACGAAAATTATCAAGCACCGAACGCAAGTCCTTATCTGGTTTAAAAACTATTTTCGTTGCTTTCACTTTGTCAGCGGTAATATCTTTGGGGTTCTCAAAGCCTTCGCTGGTAACCGCCACACTAAATGTGCCAATATTGTCAAGACGTATCGTGTCGCCCATATCCAACATAAACTTCATATTCTCTGCCAATGCAATCAAACATGCCCCAACATCTGCCGCACTAAGAGTTGATTGCTCAGAAATTATTTCTGTTAGTCTTTTAAAATCAACAATATTCCCTTTTCTTGAACAAGCGTAATATAATTCTTTTTCTTCGCCTGTCTTTGTTTTAAACTTCTTTTTCCAAGTACCGTAATATTTACTCATATCTTATATTTATTTAATTAATATATTGTATAAATTTTTCTTCATTCCTTATTGTCATCATACATTCTTTACACACACCTAATATAACGCCATCTTTTTTTAATAATACGCCATCTTTTTTTATTAGAAGGCTTAACTAAATCTTGCATAATGCCATTATAACTCAACTATAATGCCATTATAACTCAATCATAATGCCATTATGCAAACAACATAATGCCATTATGCAAAGAAAAATACAGCCTAATAATTTCACCAAACGCCATATCTTTGTCACCAAACGCCACATTGCAAACATAATCGTTAAGGTTTTCTTCAGCATATGTAACTGCTATCAACAATAATGATTATAAAATCATAATAATGTGATTTTTAGTTAGTATTTATCGGCAAAGATAACATTTTTTTTTAAATAACAAATCTACAATGATATATTTTTCAATAAGATTAATTGATTAACTTTTATTCTTTTATTTTTCTGGATTCTTTCTTTAATTCTTTTTTACACAATCATAAAGAAAGAAAAATTTGAAACTTTTACAACTTTTTTTTAATTAGTTATTTATTCTAATGAAATAAAAATATAATAAAATAGTTGCTTATGATTTATTATGAAAATAGTTATACACTTTTTCTGCCTTGCTTTTGCCTACACATGATACAAGTTCTTCTAACGTCGTTTCTTGTATTCTTTTAACAGAAGTGAATTTAATTAATAAGTTTTGTGCTGTTGTTTCTCCTATACCCTCTATGTCTGTTAGTTGTGTATGGAACTCTGCCTTACTTCTCTTATCCCTGTGAAACGTAATTCCAAATCTATGTGCCTCATCTCTTATATGCTGAATTATTTGAAGTGTATGACAACGTTTATCAAGGCATATAGGGGCAGAATCAAATGGAAAATATATCTCTTCAAGTTTCTTTGCAAGTCCAATAACAGTTACTTTATCCAAAATATTTAATGCTATAAGACTTTCTATTGCGCAATTAAGTTGTCCTTTACCTCCATCAATAACAATAAGGTCTGGCAATGGTTTGTCTTCCTCTATCATACGAGAATATCTTCTATAAACAATCTCTCTCATAGACGCAAAATCATCTGCTCCAACAACTGTCTTTATATTAAAATGTCTATATTCTTTGTTTGATGGCTTACCTTCACGAAAAACAACACAACTTGCAACTGGATTATGCCCTTGAATATTAGAATTATCAAAACATTCTATATGGTGAGGAGGATTTTTAAGTTGAAGGTCTTTTTGCATCTCACTTACAACCTTATTACTCCAACGTTCAGGGTCAAGAATCTTTGCTTTTTTTATCTTTTGGTTGCGATAATAGAGTGTGTTGTGCTGAGAAAACTCCATAAGTTTCTTTTTATCTCCAAGTATTGGTATTGTTTGGCTAACGTAGTCTGTTGGTATATCAAGTTTTTTTGGTACAACAATTTCTTTTGAGTTCCAATTCATCTTAACACGGTTTTGCATTATTGCTGACACAAAAACATATTCATCTTGTTCATCAAGTTTTTTCATAACCTCAATAGTGTAAGACATATTTATTGCGCCATTAACAACTTTTGTCATATTAACATAAATGCTTTTTTCACTTGGAAGATAAGAATAAACCTCTAAATTAGAAATAACAGAAGATACAATAGCTGTCTTTGCTGTATAGTTCTCTAACAAAGATATTCTTTCTTTTTCTTGCTGAGCTTTTTCAAACTTCAACTGCTTAGCATAGTTCATCATCTGCTCTTTCATAGTTTTTAATATTGAAGAAAAATTACCTCGTATTAGTTCTTTAATATTATTTATTGTTTGATTGTACTCTTGTTTTGTTTGATAGTTAGCACAAGGTGCATCACAAAGAGATATTTGATAATTCAAACAAGGTTTATATTTATTCTTGTTTATATTTATTTCAGTTAAAGGTAGATTGCAAGTACGATAAACAAAAAGATGACGTATTAAATCCATAAGTTCTTTAAGTATCTTTCCGCTTGGATAAGGTCCGTAATATTGAGAACCATCTTTAATTAGATGTCTTGTAGAAAAAATTCTTGGATATTCTTCGTTCGTTATTCTAATCCAAGGATATGATTTATCATCTTTAAGTAATATATTATAATGAGGCTGATATTTTTTTATTAGATTACATTCCAACAACAAAGCCTCTGTTTCTGTGTTTAGATGAATAAACTGGATATCTGCAATCTTTCTTATTAATAGTTGTGTTTTAAGATTATGTTTAGTATCATTACGAAAGTAAGACAAAACCCTTGCTTTCAAGTTCTTTGCCTTACCAACGTAAATAATCGTTCCTTTTTTATCAAAATACTGATATACTCCTGGTGTTGTAGGAATAGTTTTTAATATTAAAAGGATATGTTCTTTAAAAGGATTATACTCTAATATTGTATAACTATTTATTAACATTATAATCTAAATCCGATTTCTCTATTTTTAGTCCTATATCCATCAAGCCTACTGTTCTATATTGTGTTCCCATATTAGTAAGAGTGATAGTATATTTGCCTTTTTCTGGAAAAGTTACAAAAGAACGACATTTGTTTTCTACATCTATCATATCTCCCATCGCATCTCCTATCCATTTATCTTGATAACGATTTTTTAGTTTAATTGTATGAGAAGTTTCTTTTATTATTCCAGAAGGAGAGATTATTCTCATAACAAACTTAATCTTATCATCATTAATATATGGAGTATGTCTTAATGTTACATATATATCATAAACAGCAACACTATCTTCTATGTTTATATTATCAAAAGTAAGTGTTTTGCCATTCTCTATTCTATTCCATGTATTGTCTTTAAGTGTTTGTCGGCTTTGATATATCTTACCTTTACCGCAACCACTTAAAAGAATAACTGCTATTGCAATACATAAAAACAATCTTCTCTTCATATCCTTATTTTAATGAATTAATGCATTCACTAACGTTATTTTCTATTCTTTTTTGTATATCTTGACTATCATCTGCTTTAACAAATTTTTCGCCAATAATGTTTTCGTATAGTTCTATATATCTATTTGAAATATTATTAATAATTTCTTCTGTCATCTCTGGTATTTGCTGTCCTTGCTTACCTTGAAAGCCATTATCCATTAACCATTCTCTAACAAACTCTTTACTTAATTGTCTTTGTTTTTCGCCTTTTTGTTGTCTTTGCTGATAACCTTCAAGATAGAAATAACGAGAAGAATCTGGTGTATGAATCTCATCAATAAGGTATATCTTACCATCTTGTTTGCCAAACTCATACTTAGTATCAACAAGAATAAGACCACGTTTGTTTGCTATCTCACTGCCTCTATTAAACAATTTCAAAGCATAATCTTCTATCTTTTCATAATCTTCTTTACTAACTAAGCCTTTTTCTATTATTTCTTTCTTTGAAATATTCTCATCATGTCCTTCATCTGCTTTTGTTGTTGGAGTTAGTATTGGAGTAGGAAACTTATCATTTTCTTTCATACCTTCTGGTAATTGAACTCCGCAAAGTGTTCTCATTCCATTCTTATATTCTCTATAAGCACTTCCCGCCAAATATCCTCTAACTATCATCTCAACTTTAAATGGCTCACACATTCTTCCTATTGTTACCATTTCATCTGGCGTTGCTATCTTCCAATTAGGAACTATATCACTTGTTAAATCCAAAAACTTTGATGCTATTTGATTTAATATCTGCCCTTTAAAAGGAATGCCCTTTGGAAGAACAACATCAAATGCTGATATTCTATCTGTTACTACCATTGCAAGATACTTATTATCTATATTATAAACATCACGTACCTTGCCAACGTAAACGTTTTTTTGACCTTTAAAATTGAAACTTGTTTTTGTTACTGCTTGCATAATATTTTCTTATTTTATTTTAGTATTCCTATTTGTTTTTATGTTGCAAAGATACTTTTTCTTCTTGTTTCTCACAACGTTTTTTGCATTTTATTAAAAATATTTATTATTTTTTTTGTTTTTTTTATTATATCTAAGATTTATTTGTATATTTGCAATTAAATAAATAAACAACAACAATATCATGAAAAGATTTATAATAATTTTTGTAGTTTTATTTGCTTTTACACAATGTTTTTGTCAAACAAATAATAAGAAAGTTAAAACAAAGAAGAAACCTGTTATTGAGAAGCCTCTTGAAATTCCTCTTCCTGCACGTTCTTCTGATTGTTTCTTTCCAGTAAAACTACAATTGGATTCTAATTTTGGTCCCACAGAGCCATTACAAGGATTTGGTTATGTTAATGAAATACATCGCGACAGTCAAACAAAAAACGTTTTTGAACAAGAGCACAACACTGTTTGGTATATGCTTGATATTCCATACAAAGGCAAACTTATAATAGATATTACGCCAAAAGGTGAAAGCGATGATTATGATTTTTTAGTGTATAAATATACAGATAAATACTTTTGTAATCGTATTGATAAAAATCGTGTTAAACCTATTCGTAGTGTAATGTCTGCTGGAAATATAGACAAGAAAGGAAAGACAGGATTAAGTTTAACTGGTACAGCAGCAAACATAGGAAAGAACTCTTTTGAACCTTATGGAAGATATATTGATGTTTTACCAGGAGAAAGTTATGTTATTGTTTTAGATAATCTTACTGACAATGGTTTAGGACACACAATAAGAGCAGAAGTTTATACTCCACATACTCCTTTATTTATTCAACCTATTGATAGTACTAACAAACAAAGAACAACAGCCAATATACGTGTAAAAGAAACAGAAACAGATAGAGAAGTATTAAATCTAACAGATGCTGGTAGCACAAAAGTTAAACTTCTTCCAAATACAAGTTATGATATATACATAACAAAGAATGGCTATTTTGATTATTATAGACACACTTCTTATAATGATGTTTTAGATTCAAAAGACTCTGTTCTTTCAGCACGTTTAATTGAAATAAAAGTAGGTTCTTCTATTCCTCTAAAAGGTAATCTTACATTTGATGAAGAAGAAGGTGGAAAGATGAGTTTGTTACCAGAAAGTTTGCCTATATTAGATGATTTAGCAACAATATTATCTAATTATCCTCAAATAAATATTGAAGTTATAGGCAGAATACCGACAGAAGGATTAAACGTTCGTAGAGATAATGAGATGACAAAACAAAGAGCAGAATTGATTAAAACATATCTTGTTAGCAAAGGTATTCCGGAAAGCAACATAACAACAAGAGGTTCTTCAATAAAAGAACTTGAAAAGCAAATAGCAGAACAGAATAAAATGAAAAACGGTTTGATTTATCCTAATTGTGAAATAAAAATCAAATCTACTCGTTAGATAAACGAAAATTGTCATATGGTGTAGTGGTAACACAAGAGATTCTGGTCCTCTTATCTCAGGTTCGAATCCTGATATGACAACTTTTTTACGTAATTATTCTTTTTCACTAAATTTAAAATAACTGTATTGTAATATAATAAAATATAATTACTTTATTATATTACAATATATTGCATTAATATATTTTTATTAAAACGAGATAATAACAAATATTTATTTTATTCTTTTTTGTTAATAGTATAGTAAAACATAGTAATTGGGTCGTGTAAATATCGTGCAAATTTTATATCCATAATTCTGTTCTCTCGGATTTAATCCATTATCTTTTATCTGTATTATATTACCCATCTCATCATAACCAAACTCCTGTACCCCACTCGCATCTTGCTGTTTTTTTAATCTACCTGTTTCATTCCCTTCTCCATTCTCTCCATACTTATAATATACATTATTCCACGGCCTATCTGAATAATCTACTTCTGTTATTTGATTATAATCGTATCCATAATTTATCTCTTCCCCACTTGACATTATCTCTTTTATTATATTTCCTGCATTATCATACTGCCATTGTGTTAATCCACTACTCGGTTGATTCCTACTCAATCGTCTGCCTACTTGATCATAACTATATGTCGTCGTTTTATTCTGCTAAAACTTTGTTTTAGTAAATTATTTCTTTGTTTTAGTTGGCTCAAACTTTGTTTTATTCTGCCCAAACAAAGTTTTAGTTTCTTTGAATCAAACAATGGTTTCAAGGTCTTTTACTCCTTTCGCTACTTATTATGATGTAATACCTTTATTAAAATAGGGTTACAAATCCAACACGACGACATAATTCCTTTTCTGAACCATGTTTAAATGCTTATTTTTCTTTTTGAGATTTTCTTTTAGTTAGATGAAGCGTGTTTGTATATAGTACATTATTACGTAAAGTACATGTATCATTATATTCTGTATAATAAAACATTTTCCACAATGTGTCTTCTTGAAAAGCAACAGAATAAATATTATTTGAATCAATATTGAACTTTTGGAATCTCAAAGTATCGTTATTTATTATATAAAGTGAATGCATCATTTTCTTTTCTGCCTTTGCCATAACATAACAATTTGATATATTAGTTCCTTTTATAGATGCACTATTATTTATAAATGGAATTAAAATAGAATCATTAAATATAGCATATAATTTCATCGCTTTTGAATCGTAATCTGATGTCAATATAATTTTTATACTATCTAATGTATTATATTTTAACTTATCCACACTACAAGGAAGATTATTTATATTCATATCACTTTTCAAATATAAATAATGTCCATCGGTACTATATTTACCTGTTGAATATTCGTATATCATGTCAAATCTATAGTAATACTTAAAAGTAGAATCCGAATATAAATCTATCATTTTACTACCATTAAATTCTTCTATATATACTGAATAAGAACCGCTGATATTCCCTTCTACACTATTTAAAGATTTTTCTACCCTGCAAGAACTTATAACTAATATTATAAGTATATATGATACATAATATATTTTTCTCATCTTATTTTATCTTTATAAGGATATATTGTTCTTTCCCTATTAAATTGATCATAATCAAAAAAATGTAGTGATTTAAGCCATTCTGCATTAATTGATTTTACACTTGTTATATAATAACTCGCATTATAATGGCTAAAACTTGCATTATCAAAAGCATATTGTGTTGAATATGCATTTTCTTCTTTTTGTAAAATAGTCCAGTTATTCCTATGTTCATATTGAATTGCATGCGTTAACTCATGAATTTTATTTGCCATTCCATTA
Organism: Bacteroidales bacterium; assembly: GCA_022482545.1. Taxonomy (GTDB): domain Bacteria; phylum Bacteroidota; class Bacteroidia; order Bacteroidales; family P3; genus Scybalousia_A. Next base: position 243,937 of record JAKVOZ010000001.1, on the reverse strand, counting down.
TAGTTTATGATAATCTTCTCTATATCAGAACCAAGTGTATTACAAATTTTATCATTATCTTTAAAAGTGTATTTAATGTCTTCTTCTTTTTCAATATCATTAATTCCTGTCAATAATGACGATAATAATTCCTTTTGAGCATTTAAATCATCTTGTTCTCTTGTCAATTTCTCTATTCTTGATTTTCTTGTTATTTTTTGTATTTTTTGGCTAATTTTGCTTAATCTATTGTTTATTTCTTTCTGTCTTACACAAATAAGTTCTTTTATTTCATTGGCTTGTTTTTTATCCGATTCTGTATCCCACTCCATTCCATTCGGGTCAATAAGTTTCACAGGATTATCTGCACAATAAACATAAGGTGAAAGTGAAGGGTATTTATCACTCATTGGGTCTACACTTAACCAACTTAGCTTCTCACTATCATAATATCTTGCTCCATAATAATTATATCCACTCTCTGCGTCTTTCTCCTTACCATTAAACTTATATACTCCCAAATTATTTTCTGCCGGCATTTCACTGAAATTCTGCAAATCTACCCAATCTTCGCCATATGGTAAATAATTCAATGTCTGTGTTACTTTACCATCACCATTCGTTACGTATGATGCACTTCCCAAATGGTCTGAATGATAATAAAACACTGGCTCATTTTCATCCTTTCCTATATAGTTATCTGCTATCGTTCTTTCCATATTATTAATTTAACTATTTATTTCGCCACAAAGGTAGTTATTTATTTTGATTTAAAAGAAAGATTGTTCTTTTATTTTGATTTGATTATAAAAAACATACTGCGAAATCCAGTACAACCATTTTCTTTTTGCGATGTACTGCCAGTACAACAGCAATGTATTTTATTCTTTCTTTATTCTATTAAAATGGATTGCTATTCTAATAAAATAGTTTTTGAATCCATTTTACTGTCTTTTGAATCCATTTTACTGTCTTTTGAATCCATTTTACTGTCTTTTGAATCCATTTAAATAGTTCTTCATTCCATTTAAATATCTTTTGAATCCATTTCATTATCTCTTTTTTATAGTATATAAGAAAAAAAATTTAAAAAAATATTGCTATTTATTAAAAAAATAGTACCTTTGCAAACTGAAAATAAACAAGGCCCCATAGCTCAACTGAATAGAGTATTTGACTACGGATCAAAAGGTTGTAGGTTTGAATCCTACTGGGGTCACAAATTTTTGCTTTTAATATATTTATTTTGGTGACTCTAACTGTTTTTTGTTAGAGTCATTTATTTTTATTATCACTTTGATTATCAAATCATAGCACAAACTTTAAACTATTGAGAATATCATTTGCTTTTTTAACATATCCACACTTTCTATCCTAACTTTAACATCTTGACCTAACTGATAAACATTTTTATATCTCCTACCTATTATTTGATAATTATCTTCATCAAGATAGTATGAATCATCATCAAGTGTATTTATTCTAACAAGTCCTTCACATTTATTTTCATCTATCAAAACATATAATCCCCACTTGCTAACTCCTGATATTTTTCCATTAAACTCTTGTCCTATCTTATCTGCAAGATATTCTGCTTGCTTATATTTAACACTAACTCTCTCTGCTTCTGCTGCTCGTTTTTCCATTTGAGAACATCTCTCACAGTATTCTTCATATTCATCTTTATTAACAGAAGGTAAATCATCAAGATACCTTTGAAGCAAACGATGAACCATAACATCAGGATAACGTCTTATTGGAGAAGTGAAATGAGTGTAGTATTGAAAAGAAAGCCCATAATGACCTATATTGTCCGTTGAATAATATGCCTTACTCATTGTTCTTAATGCTATCGTAGTTATCATAGTTTCTTGTCCTTTTCCTTCTACTTGTTTAAAGATATTATTAAAACTATTAACAAGTTTCTTTCTTGAATTGTCTTCTATCTTATATCCAAGTTTGGAAACGAACTCTTTAAATGTCTGTAATTTATCTCTATTTGGCTCATCATGCACACGATAGACAAATGTTTTAACTTGATTTCTATTTCTCTTTCTTCCAATACTTTCTGCTATTGTTTTATTTGCTAAAAGCATATATTCCTCAACCAACCAATTAGCCTCTTTGGATTCTTTGATATAAACATCTATTGGTTTTGCATCTTTATCTAAATGAAACCTTACTTCCTGTGTTTCAAAGTTTATTGCACCTTTTTGAAAACGTTTATCTCTTATAGTTTTAGCAATGTTCCATAAAGGAAGTATATATTCTGCCTTCTCTCCTTTTTCTTGTTCTATAACTTCTTGTACTTGTTCATAAGTAAAACGGCGATTGGAATGAATAATCGTTCTTCCTATCCAATGTTTTAATATCTCTGCATTTTCGTTTATTTCAAACACACAACTAAATGTAAGCGAATCTTCATCTTGACGAAGTGAGCATATCTCATTGCAAAGTCTCTCTGGTAGCATTGGCACTGTTCTATCAACTAAATAAACAGATGTTCCTCTTCTATATGCTTCCTTATCAAGTGCTGAATGAGGCTGAACGTAATATGATACATCGGCAATATGTACTCCTATCTCATAATTACCGTTTTTAAGTTTTTGTATTGATATTGCATCATCAAAATCCTTTGCATCGCTTGGATCTATCGTGAAAGTCATCACATCTCTAAAATCTCTTCTTCTTTTAATCTCTTTCTGTGAAATCTTATCAGATAATTTCTTCACTTCTCTTTCTACTTCTTTTGGAAAAGACAATGGAAAATTAAAATCCGAAAGAATACTTTGCATTTCAACATCATTATCTCCTGGATTGCCAAGAACTTTAACTATTTTTCCAAATGGATTATTTGCTCTTTCTGGCCATTCTGTTATCTTTGCTATTGCTTTTTGCCCATCTTTAACATCCATTGAGTGTTCCTTGGGAATAAAAATATCTACCGGCATTGAGTTACTATCTGGAATAAGAAAAGAATAGTTTGAATGTTTTTGTATTATCCCAACAAAGTCTTCTTTTGCTCGTTGAAGTATCTCTACTATTTGACCTTCTCTCTTGCGTGATTTTCTTTGAGGAAAAAGATACACTTTTACCCTATCACCAGATAGTGCATGAGAAGTGTTATTCATCGCAATAAAAACATCTTTACTATCATCTTCTGGCATAACATATGCTTTGCCTGTTTGCTTCATATCAACAATACCTATCACATAGTTAGAATATTGTTTCTTTTCTTTGTCTTGTTTTCTTGTTCTCATAATCTAATTGCTTTAATATTTGATAAACTTAGTTGTTTTGAATGAGTTATTGGAATATACCTTAATTATATATGTTCCTTGTTTTAATTTCTTAACATCAATTGATGTATGGATAGAATTGTTGTTCGGTAATATTTTTTCTTTCATCATTTGTTTGCCATTAATATCATAAATGATTGCTGTTGTTGGCTCATAAACTTTATTAATAGTAATGTTTAGCATATTATTTTGTCGTTCATACCAAATTGTAGTTTCATCTTCTTGCAACATTTCATTTAATGATGATGTTTGATTAAGATTGCAAGGCAATGAAGCATTATTTCTTGTTATGTAGTTGGCTATTCTTTGCATTCTTTGAGCATCATTTTGATTTAATGTGGAATAAAACGTTGAAGATACAGTATCATTAAACATTGTATTATAGAAAACGCATGCAGCAAGATAAGAACCTTTTATTGTTGGGTGCGAATTATCACTTTGGTGAAGCACAATATTTGAATCTTCTATTATTGACTTTTGCCAAGCCTTACCAACAGGAGCAACAAAAGAAGAAAAATCATTTGCCATTGTTGTATAATTATTACAAATCTCTTCACTCATTGAAAAATAATTGCAAAATGGAGCATACTCTTGACAATTAATTGCATCTCCATAACGATAGCCCCAAGTCATATAAAAGATCACTTTTCCATTATGATTATATGCTTTAAAGATACTATCAAGTTTTTTTGCATAAGGATAAACTTGGCTTTGGAATTGATAAGGTGGAAAACAAACTTCCTGGCTTTGTCCTTGCAAAACCATAATATCAAAACCTCCTTTTTTGATTGTATCTATTAATGCTTGATTATTATAATGTGTTTGAAACATTGCTCCACCTGTAAGAAACTGTGTGGATACTATATTATGATTTTGACTTGCTGCAATGTTGGATATTATTGTTGGCAAGTCATTAACATACGTATAACTATTACCAACATATAACACTTTAACTTTTTCTTGTGCACAAAGGCAAACAACACTTAATAAAAACAAACTTGTAATTACAATTTTTTTCATAAACTTATTATTTTTTTTAATTCTTTTTCTTTGCAAAGATAATGTTTTTCAATCGTTTTTGTAACTTTGCAAATAGATTTAACAATTATTTAATATGGAACAACAATTCAATCAACTAAAATACAACGAATTATCAAATAAATACGATACTTTTATTTATAATAATTTTTCTTATGAGATAATAAATGAAGATTTTGTTATGACGTTTAACTTCATTTGCAACGAAAACTCTTTTTCTCCAACGCATACAATTAAGCATAAAAGTTTCTTTTCTTTCAATCGTTTAAATAAAAAGCAGTTGGATTTGCTTGTATTCAATATTGGAATGATAGAACTTATATCTTATTGGAAAGCAACATGCAGTAAAACGGTTATCATTAAGCCTTATAAGATAACTGACAAGCAAATACTTTTTTGGAAGAAACTTTATTTCAATGGTCTTGGTGAGTTTTTTTATTTAAATGATATTCACACTACGATAGAAGATTTTATGAATATAGTTTGCCAAGGTGAAGAAGAATTAAGTCCTACTCATTTTGAATTAAAGCAAGAGTATCTTGTACCTATTGGAGGAGGAAAAGATTCTGTTGTTTCATTAGAACTTCTTCGTGGCAAAGGAAAAGATATTACTCCTTTAATCATATCTCCTCGTGGTGCTACATTGGATTGTGTTCGTCTTGCAAACTTTGATAGAAATGAAATAGTAGAAACACAACGTACTATTGATAAGAACTTACTTGACCTTAATAGCAAAGGTTATCTTAATGGACACACTCCTTTCTCTGCTATGTTGGCTTTCACTTCTCTTCTTTTGGCAGGATTTACAGAAAAACGATATATTGCTCTTAGTAATGAGTCTTCTGCTAATGAATCCACAGTAAAAGGAGAAAACATAAACCATCAATATAGCAAAAGTCTTGAATTTGAAAACGATTTTCGCTCATATTACAAAGAATTTATAAGCGAAGATTTTGAATATTTCTCTCTTTTACGCCCAATTCCTGAAATACATATTGCGTATTTGTTTTCTCATTTGCAGTATAAAGAAGTTTTTAAGAGTTGCAACGTTGGCAGTAAGCAAGATATTTGGTGCGGAGAGTGTGCAAAATGTTTGTTTGCTTTTATTATATTGTCGCCATTTATTAATCCAGAAGAGTTAAACCATATATTTAACAAAAATCTCTTTGCTGACGAAAAACTAAAAGACATACTTTTGCAACTAATGGGGCAAACAGATGTTAAACCTTTTGAATGCGTTGGAACAGTTAAAGAAGTAAATGTGGCTTTGGCTGAAAGAGTAAAAAGATTTGAAGTCAAAGAAGAAGATGTTTTATTAAAATTTTGGCAAAGTCTTAAAGTAAGCCAAGATTATATAGGAAAAAATTGGCAAGAGTTTATAATGAGTGAAACAAGTGAAGGCAATTTGCCACAAGAGATAAAAGATATATTCAAAAACCCTTACTTAACTTTTAAGAAAGCAACACTTAGTAGAGAGTTAAGAAAACAAAGGATTTCTATTATGGGCTTTGGACGAGAAGGAAAAGCAACATATAATCTTCTTAGTAAATTATTACCTAAAAAAAACTTCATAATTTTTGACAAAAACGAAGAGTTATTGAAAAATAACGAAGAAATAATGCAACGAAACAATATCATTTTTTCAAGCGAAGAAGATTACACTGAAATAAATGATAGGAGTGATAAAATTTTTCTTACTCCTGGTATTGCCTTAAAAGATATTGCAGAGATTGAGACAAAGAAAATAACTAATGAATGTGATGTCTTTTTGCAACTTTTTAAAGAGAACACTATTGGAATAAGCGGAACAAAAGGCAAAAGCACTACTTCAACTCTTCTTTATCAAATAATACACGACCAAAACCCTAACACTATTCTTGCAGGTAATATAGGAGTGCCATTTTTTGATATTATGGACAACATTGATAAAGATACATTAATAGTTCTTGAACTTTCTTGTCATCAATTACAAAACATAAGCGTTGCTCCTCACTATTCTATTCTTTTAAATCTTTTTGAAGAACACTTAGATCATTATAATTCTTACGAAGAGTATCAACTTAGCAAGATAAACCTATTAACCAAAGGCACGCAAGATGATATTTTTGCTTACAATGTTGATAGTAAAGAGATAAACCATTGGATAAAAAGATTTAATCTTAAACATAAATACTTACCTTTTAGTGTTAGTGATTACAAGGGAGATGAGCCTAAATTTCTTCAAGGAGACCATAACAAAATGAATATAGTTGCTTGTTTAAAGATAGCAAAAGAACTTAACCTTGATACGAATAAGGCAATAGAGACGGCTCTTAACTTCAAGGGACTTTCACATCGTTTGCAGTTTGTGATAGAAAAAGACGGCGTAACTTATTATAACGATAGTATTTCAACGATACCACAAGCAACAATGGCTGCTCTTTCTGCTTTAAAAAATGTTTCAACACTTATTCTTGGCGGTATGGACCGAGGAATAGATTATACGATGATAGGCGATGTTGTAAAGATATACAAAGTTAAGAATATAGCTTTCGTTGGTAAGGCAGGACGAAGAATGTATGAAGTAATGAAAGAAGAAAACCTTACTTTCAACGCTTTTGTTTCAGATTCTTATCCTGATATTGTTGCTTGGTGCAAACAAACAGCAGAGAAAAACTCTATCGTTTTGCTTTCCCCTGCTGCAAGTAGTTATGATATGTTCAAAAATTTTGAATACCGTGGTCAATGTTTTATTGATTTAGTATTAAAATAATGAATAATATTATTCACTCTTTTAGTTTAGTGTAACTTTTTTGCCTTTTGGATATTTAACTATATAAGAAAATGTAAGGACTTTTTCTTGTTTTGGAGTAAGAGTAAGGTTGTAAGAGATTATTCCTGTATTGGCATCAAGAGTTCCTTCATTTGTCTTTATGTCGCTAACTTTTAAGTCAGCATTTTGAGATATTGGCACTTGGTCTTTAAGATTTAAGTCAATACTTGTTTGTTTCATATTGTTTAACTTAATACTTACAGTAACCATTTCTTCAACCGTAGAAGAGAAGATACTGTTTTTTGTTGGCGAACTCTTAGTTACTTTTCTTGATACCTTAACATTCTTGTCTTCTCCTGCCGAAAAATAAAGAGTATCTTTTGTTGTTGCAGTGTTAATTGAAGAGTTGGCTACATATTTACCATTAAGAAATACATCGCAACTTGTTTCCAATAAATTCATATCCTCCCAATTAGGAAGAAGTGCTTCATAAAATACTTTCTCATTAAGTTTTGGAGTAGAGAAATGCTTAAACATAGCCTTAGTTGTATCGCTTGCTATCATTATACTCTTATTATCATTTTTGGAAGCAATAGTTTGTTTTGTATTAAGTGTATATTCTTTACTCAAAGTAAGGGTTTGTGCTTTTGAAAATGATAACATACTTTCTGCTTTTGCAACTCCTGGCACCTCTTCATCTGCTTCTACATTATTAGCCGTTGCTTTCATCATCATAACTCTGCTATTTGCTGTCTTATACATTGGTCTTTCTTCATTGAAATCTAAATAATAAGGATTAAGTTCTTCATTCTCTTCTATATTTGCTGCATCATTTGTTGAGAAAACAATATCGCAATTACTCCAATTCTCATTAGTTCCTTGCCATACGTTAGTTTTAAGATTAAATATTGCACGAGAAAAACTTTCATCAAGCATTACATCATACTTATAATTTGACTCTACGTTATTAACTAAGTAATTGTAATCAATATTTACATTATTCATCGTATGATTAGCATAAACGGTAAGCAAAATATCTTTACTCTTTGTTATTATACTGCCATCATCATTATTTTTATTAATAATATCGTCTATCTCATCATTAAGTTGTGTTCGTATTGCACTTAGTCTTGTCAATTCTTCTTTGTTTTGAGCCATAAGAACATTAATCTTTTGTCCTTCATCTCTTTGATACTGGAATTGGTCTTTAATAGTCTTTAAGGTATCAATAACTTGTGTGTTTTTTACAGCTTTTAAGTTATATAGAGCATTGTATTGATTTTGCAAAGTCGTTATCAAATAATTTTTATTCTTTATTTCAACATTAACATCATCTAAACTATCTTCCAAAATCCTTATCTTATTATATATAGGAGCAGAAAGCGTATTTTTTTCTGCCATTTGCTTGGTAACCTCTCTTGTCTTTGTAGAAACAGATGTAACAAAGAAATCATCTCCTTGCGAAAAATGTAGATTATTTTCATCAAAAGTACTTGCATTTCCTTTAATTATAAACCTATTTTCACCTTTTACAAGATTGACTTTAATACTTTTTTCAACCAAAGCATTATTTGGATAAACGGTAACCTTGTTAATCTTTCCATTTATTTCGTTTTGAGCAACGCAAGCAAAAGAACATAACGCCATCATAGCAAACATCGCAATTGAATTGTGTTTTATTCTCATAATATTTTTGTTTTATTATATTATATATTGATTTTCTAAAAAGCAAAGATACAAATAATTTGTTTAATTAAAGAAATATTTAATTTATTCTTTATTCTACGCTCCAATAATGGCATTATTACGCTCCAATAATGGCATTATTGTTGATTAATAATGGCATTATTATCGTCCAATAATGGCATTATTGTAATGATAACTCTTCGTTTTATTTTCTTTAAATTGCTATCAAAAAAATTAAATCATTAAGATAATGTTTGAAAACGTTTATTGCTTATAATGTTTCTAAGTTTTTTTGTATCTTTGCAAGTTGATAAAATTTTAAATAAAAAGATGGCAGAATTAGAATCAAAATATATTGCAAAAAACGTTGAAGACAAATGGTACAAACGTTGGTTAGATGATAATAGATTTCATAGTGAAGTCAATGAAAAAGAACCTTATACAATCGTTATACCACCTCCAAATGTTACTGGTGTGCTTCATATGGGGCATATGCTAAATGAGACTATTCAAGATGTGCTTTGCCGAAAAGAAAGAATGAATGGCAAAAACGTTTGTTGGGTTCCTGGTACTGATCATGCAAGTATTGCTACTGAGGCTAAGGTTGTCAATCTTTTGAAAGAGAAAGGCATTGACAAAAAAGACCTTTCACGAGAAGATTTTCTTAAATACGCTTGGCAATGGAAAGAAGAAAAAGGCGGAATAATACTTGAACAATTACGAAAACTTGGTTGCTCATGCGATTGGCAAAGAACACAATTTACAATGAATGAAGTAATGAGTGAAAGTGTGTTAGAAGTTTTTGTAGAACTATATAATAAAGGCTTAATTTATCGTGGTGTTCGTATGGTTAATTGGGACCCGAAAGCCTTGACTGCTGTTTCTGATGAGGAAGTAATATATAAAGAACAACATTCTAAACTTTATTATTTGAAATATAAGATTGTTGGTGAAAAAGATAAGTTTCTAACGGTTGCAACAACAAGACCAGAGACAATAATGGGCGATACTGCTGTCTGTGTTCACCCTTTGGACGATAGATTCAAAGGATTAGATGGCAAGAAAGTCGTTGTGCCAATAGTAAATAGAGAAGTGCCAATAATTTATGATGAATATGTAGATAGAGAGTTTGGTACAGGAGCGTTAAAGATTACTCCTTGCCATGATATTAATGATTACAACATAGGAATTAAGCATAAACTTGACAAGATTAATATTTTCAATGACGATGGTAGCCTTAATGATAATGGTTTGCAGTATAAGGGTATGGATAGGTTTGATTGCAGGAAGAGGATTGTAAAAGATTTGGAGGAAAATGGCTTAATGATTAAGGTAGAAGACTATGATAATAAGATAGGTCTTAGTGAAAGGACACAAGTAGCAATAGAACCTAAACTATCTGAGCAATGGTTCTTGAAGATGAAAGACTTGGCAAAACCTGCTCTTGATGTTGTAGAGAAGAATGAAATAATGTTTTATCCAGATAAGTTCAAAAATACATATAGACACTGGATGGAGAACGTGAATGATTGGTGTATTTCAAGGCAACTTTGGTGGGGGCATCGTATTCCTGCTTATTATTTACCAAATAAAGAATATGTTGTTGCAAAAAGCAAAGAAGATGCTTTGAAACTTGCTAACAAGAAATATCCACAAGAAAACTATACAATAAATGATTTACACCAAGATGAAGATGTACTTGATACTTGGTTTTCTTCTTGGCTTTGGCCTATAAGTTGTTTTGATGGCATACTTAATCCAGATAATAAAGAGATTAAATATTACTATCCAACTAACGACCTTGTAACTGCACCAGATATTATGTTCTTCTGGGTTGCAAGAATGGTTATGGCAGGATTGGAATTCAAACATGAGATACCTTTTAAAAACGTTTATTTCACGGGAACAGTAAGAGATAAGTTAGGAAGGAAGATGAGTAAGAGTCTTGGCAATAGTCCTGACCCTATAATGTTGATTAAGAAATATGGAGCAGACGGAGTGAGAATGGGAATGTTGATGTCGTCGCCTGCTGGTAATGACTTGCCGTTTGATGAAAGCTATTGCGAACAAGGACGTAACTTCTCTAATAAGATTTGGAACGCTCTTCGTCTTGTAAAAGGCTTTTCTGTTGAAGAGAAAGAACAACCAACAGCAAACATTCTCGCAATAGAATGGTTCAAACAAAGAATAAACGAGATGATAGAAAGCATTAATGATGATTTTTCTAAGTTCCGTTTAAGTGAAAGCCTAAAAAATATTTATAAGTTTGTTTGGGACGATTTCTGTTCTTGGTTCTTAGAGATTATTAAGCCAGAATACGGTAAGAGTATAGACAAAACAACTTACGAACAAACGCTTGACATCTTTGACTCTTTAATGAAAATCCTTCATCCTTTTATGCCTTTTGTTACAGAAGAGATTTATCACCAAATACGAGCAAGAAAAGAAGATGAAACAATAATGTATGCTCCTTATCCAAAGAGTGAAAAAAGTAACAAGAAGATAACAGATAATTTTGCTTTTATAATGGAGGTTATAACTGCAATCCGTAGTCTTAGAAACAGCAAGAACATACCACAAAAAACTGCTTTGGAATGTTATTTCAAAGAATCTTCTTCAAAAGACGTTATCGTAAAATATGAAAGTATAATAAAGAAACTATCTAACGTTGAAAAGATAGATTTTGTTGAAGATAAGAAAGATGCTTGTGCTGCTTTAATGATTCGTACAACAGAGGTATTTGTTCCAATAACTATGGCAATAAACGTTGATGAAGAAGTAAAGAAGATTAATGAACAGATAAAATATTATGAAGGCTTCAAGATTTCTACAGAAAAGAAACTATCTAACGAGCGTTTTGTTAATAATGCACCAAAACAAGTAGTGGATTTAGAGAAAAAGAAACTCCTTGACTGCCAAACAAAACTACAAACACTTAAAGAACAACTCCTTGCTTTGAACTAACAAGAAGATACAATAAAAAGAAAACAGCTATTAATTATTATTTAATTAATAGCTGTTTTTTATTTGACTAAAAATTTTCTATTATTAATTGCTCACGTGAACGTGTTTCATTAATGATTCTTTATAATTATTTCCTATTGGCAATCTTTCACCATTACAGATAACATAACCTCTTTCAATTAGATTTACATGATTCATATTAACGATATATGATTTGTGTATTCTAACGAACTCTTCTGGTAAAATCTTCTCAACTTTCTTCATTCTCATAAGAGAAAGTACAGGTTTAGCTTTGTTAGCAAAATGTAGATTAACATAATCTTTGACACCTTCAACGTAAGAAATGTTGCTAACTTCTATTTGAACATACTTGCTTTCAGATTTAACCCATATTGGTTCATGTCTTACCATTCCAAGTGGTGATGGAATATTGTACATTGCATTTTGTGCCATATTTGCTTTATGTGCTGCACGTACAAAATCATTATAAGATATTGGCTTTACTAAATAATCAACAGCGTTTAATCTATATCCTTCAACTGCATATTGGTCAAAAGCAGTAGTGAATATTATACGTGTTGTATCTGGTATTGCATGTGCAAACGTTATTCCATTAACTTCCGGCATTTGAATATCTAAAAATATTAAATCCGGAGACATTTCATTTATTGTTTCCATTGCTGATACAGCAGAAGAAAAACTACCTATTAATTTTAAGAAGGGTGTCTTCTCTACATATGATTTCAACAATTCTACTGCTAAAGGTTCATCATCAATTATGATACATTTGGTTTTCATTTTTTATTCCTCCTTATTTTTAAAATAAATAATTAATTTAACTACATATATATTGTTATATAATTTATGCTCATACTCATACATGCCATTATACAAAAGTTCCAACCTCTTTTCCAGTTGTTTTAACCCTACTCCGCTTCCGCTTCTATCATTATCTTGTTTTGGAAAATTAGAATTCTTTATCTCGCACACAACCTTTCTCTGATCTTCTTTTATATATATATCAATAAACGAATCCTCTGTTGAACTAATGCCATGCTTAAACGCATTTTCTATTAAACATATATATAATAACGGAGCAATCTGATGTATATTATCTTTATACATTAAAATATTTACATTTATTTTTATATCTTTTCTGCAACGTATTCTCATTAATTCAATATAACTCTTATTGAACTCCATCTCTTTGCTTAATGGAACAAGTCTATTATCACTTTCATACAAGATATATCTTAATAATCTGCTTAATTCTATAATGGTTTGCTGTGCTTTGTCCTTACTTATTTCTATTAAACTATAAATATTGTTTAATGTATTAACAATGAAATGAGGACTTAATTGATAACGTATTGTTTGCAACTCACTTTCTACTTGAAGATTTTTTAATTGTTCAAGTTTTTGCTCCATATTCTTCCAATTAAATGCTAACTTAACACCAATACTTGTCCCTAAACATAAAACAAAAGTAATAAACATATTAAAATACATGCCTATCTTTATTTTTTCATGTGGTGTAATAATTAAACCTTTATCTATTATTTCTGGTTTAAAAAAAACTAACGTTATCTCTGCTATACTATAAGTTATTGTTGTTAGACCTATCATTATAATGATGTTAGATACAAAATACTTATAATATTTTTTTGTCAAAAACAATTTATTTATTAAGTAATAATAGTTGTAATAATAAAACATAGCAACAAACGATGTAAGCGAAATATGTGTTATTATTCGTCCATAATCCATATGATTAGAATAATGAATTGGTGAAAAAAAAGGAAAGATAAGAACAATAACCCATGCTAAAATATTTATAAGTATATATGTTATTTTAGTTTGGTTTTTTAACATTGTGTTTGTGTTTTTGTGTAATAATAAAAATAATGAAAATTATGAAACTTTTTGTTCTTTATCTTCCCTTTATATTTTATTTTATTTAATTTAATTATATTATATTTTGTTTCTCTTCAAAATGTCTTTTGATTCCATTAAAATGTCTTTTGAATCCAGTAAAATGTCTTTTGAATCCATTTTAACGGATTAAAGAACTATTTTGCTATCTCTTTATTCTATTTTTTTTATTTAACGTTACATATTATTTTTTAGTATGTTAAATAGTTTATTCATATCGTATTGCTTCAATAGGGTCAAGATTGGCCGCTCTTTTTGCTGGATACCAACCAAAAAATATTCCAATAACACTACAAACTCCAAAACTTATAAGTATGGACGAAAGTTGAATAACAATAGTCCATGATGTCGCAACCATAAGCAATACACATATCATCACACCAAATAATATTCCTATCATACCTCCGGCAACTGAAAGAATTATTGCTTCAACTAGGAACTGCGAAAGAATATCCCTACTTCTTGCCCCAACACTCATTCTAAGCCCTATCTCTCTTATCCTCTCTGTTACTGAGACATACATTATATTCATTATACCTATTCCTCCAACAATCAATGATATACCAGCAACACAACTAAGAAGTATTGTAAGAGTATCAGTAACAGAAGTCATCATTGATGTAAGTTCTTCTTGTGAACGTATCTCAAAATCATCTAAATCTTCATCTGTTGTTGTTATTTTATGATTTCTTCTCAATATTGTTCTCATCTGCTCAACTGCTTTATCTGTCAATTGTTCGCTAACAGCCGAAGCAACAATGCCTTGAAGATAAGTAATTGCAAGAACTCTTTTTTGAACAGTAGTATATGGTGCAATAACGCAATCATCTTGGTCTTGTCCCATTGAATTATATCCTTTGCTTTTTAATACTCCTATGATTGTGAAAGGTATTGAGCCAAATCGTATTGTTTGTCCTATTGGTTCTTCTCCATTTGTGAATAGTTTATCAACAACTGTCTTTCCAACAACACATACCTTAGCTGCCGTTGTTATATCGCTTTGACTAAACATCTGGCCACTTTCAACTTTATATTGGCGAATATCAAGATAATCTTCATTACAACCTGTCAATGAACTTGGGTGATTGTTTGAGCCAAAGACAAGTTGGCCATTTGCAGAAACATTAGGAGATATGGCAGTAATATATTTGCTCTCATTTTTTAGGTCTTGATAGTCTTTCATCTTCAAAACCTGCATACTTGAAGCACTTTGACTAACACCTCCTTTTTTCATATTACCTGGGTGTATCATAACCATATTACTTCCCATTTCACTTATCTGCTTTTTTATTCCAACCTTGCTCCCATGTCCTATTGCCATCATTATGATAACAGAAGATACTCCAATGATTATGCCTAACATTGTTAGAAAACATCTCATCTTGTTATTATTCAAAGCCCTGAAAGCAACTGTTATTAAATTCTTTATATTCATCTTATTTTTATTCCTCTTCTTTTGGCAAGTTATCTAATGTTTGTTTAGCATTCTTTATATTAGTATTCATTGTATCTGCAATAACCTTACCATCGCTAAGAACAATGTTTCTACTGCTATAATCGGCTATATCTGGATTGTGTGTAACAAAAACAATTGTGCTACCATTTTCGTGAAGTGTTTGAAAAAGTGTTAGTATTTCAAAAGATGTTCTTGTATCAAGATTACCTGTTGCTTCATCGGCAAGAATCATTACAGGGTCATTAACTAACGCTCTTGCTATTGCCACTCTTTGTTGTTGACCTCCTGACATTTGATTGCTTTTGTGATATATTCTATCACTTAATCCAACTTTTTCTAATGCTTCAATAGATTTTTCTTTCCTTTGAGCCTTAGAATAATCCGAATTATACATTAATGGAAGTTCAACATTTTCTAATGAAGTTGTTTTTGAAAGCAGATTATATGATTGAAAAACAAAACCTATCTTACGATTTCTAAGTATTGCTCTTTCATCTCTATTCATCTTCTCAACATCGTGGCCATCAAGAAAATAATCTCCACCACTTTGTGTATCCAAACAACCAAGAATATTTAATAGAGTACTTTTGCCACTACCACTTTTTCCCATTATTGTAACAAACTCTCCTTGCTCTATTGAAAAACTAACATCACGCAAAGCATGTACTGTTTGCTCTCCAACAACAAATCTTCTTTCCAAATCTCTTATTTCTATTATCTTAGACATATCGTTTCAAAAAAGTTATACTCTTAATTTTTTATTTCTTTTTATCGTGTCCTGGTCCTGGCATTGATATAGGGGAAGATGATTGTGAGGCTTGCTCCATTGAAGGTACTCCACCTAAACTTTCAACACCAACAACTATTTTTTGTCCTTTTGTTAGTCCTGATAGTATTTCTGTGTATCCATTGCCAGATATTCCTATTGTAACTGGTATTGGTTTTAATGTATTTCCTTTTAGAACATAAACTTTCTTACTATTGGGACGTATGTTCTTATTTACTTCTACTTTATATTGATTTCCTATAACGTCCTTATCAGGAGTGAAACTTGTTGCTTTTGTTGGTACAGAAATAACATCTTTACTTTCTTGTGTATAAATATTTACGTTTGCTGTTAAGCCTGGTTTTAGTTTCAAATCATCATTAGGAGCAGAAATAACAACTGAATATGTTACCACATTAGATGTTGTTGTTGCTTGCAAACGCACTTGTTTTACCGTTCCTTCAAATGTTTCTTGCGGATAAGCATCAACGGTAAATGATACTCTTTGTCCTTCTTTTACTCCGCCTATATCTGCTTCATCAACATTGGCTACAACTTGCATCTTTGATAAATCTTGTGCTATTGTAAAAAGTGTTGGCGTAGAAAAACTTGCTGCCACTGTCTGTCCTTGCTCAACGCTCTTGCTTATCACTGTTCCATCTATTGGAGAATATATTGTTGCATAACCAAGATTAGTATTTGCTTTAACAAGGTCAGACTTAGTCTTATCGTAGTTTATCTTCGCTGTTTGATAAGCATACAACACACTTTCATATTCACTATCACTTATAAGTTTTTTATCATGAAGGGCTTTGTTCCTTTGATAATTCTTCCTTTGATACTCATATTGTACTCTTGCTGACTCAACATTATTCTTTGCATTCTTAACCTCTGCTTGCAGATTAACTTTATCTAACTCGGCAAGTATCTGTCCTTTTTTTACTATTGAATTGTAATCAACATAAAGTTTAGTTATTGTTCCAGAGACCTGCGTTCCAACATCTACCTTATTTATTGGCTCCACTGTTCCTGTTGCAGTGATACAAGTAGAAATATCTCGTGTTGTTACAACTGCTTGTTCAAGTTTTGTTTCTTGCGTTTGCTTTGGTTTAAAA
Organism: Bacteroidales bacterium; assembly: GCA_022482545.1. Lineage (GTDB taxonomy): Bacteria > Bacteroidota > Bacteroidia > Bacteroidales > P3 > Scybalousia_A. Next base: position 226,950 of record JAKVOZ010000001.1, on the reverse strand, counting down.
AGTAATACTAACAATAATACAACTACTAATATCACTACTATTATAATAATTATTTTTGTTCTCTTTTTCATATCTTTTATATATTTATAGTTCTATGGTTTTATTTTGATAATAATCTAAAAGTTTTAACTTCATTAAGGCTTGATATTTTGATTGCAAAACTGATTGTTGAGCATTGATAAGTGATGTTCTTTGCGTTAATAGTTCTATTGTGTTTTTCAATCCTAAATTATATTGTTGTTCTATTAGATTATAAGAATTTTGTGCAGAAGAAAGATTACTCTGTGCTGATATATATGAATTTTGGTAACTAATACAATCTAAATGCAACTCATCTATTGTTTTATAAAGTTCTTTTTCATTTGTTTGTATTGTATTTTCTGCTACAAGAACTTGATTTTTTGCTGTTATTATATTGCTTTTTGTTTGTCTTTTATCATATATTGGTATTGAAACATTTAATCCAACATTCTCATACAATGATGTTTTCAATTGTTTTGTAAGAGCATAATTTGATTCACTGTTATGTCCTGTATTCATTCCTGCTGTAAGCGAAAGATTAGGATAATACCCTCCTTGTGCTGACTTTACTCCTAATTCATAACTCTCTTTATTCTTTTTGGCTGACATTATTGACGGCATAAACGTTAAGGCTTTATTATATATCGTTTCCACACTTGGCAACACCTTAATTATATCTTCTTGTTTGATTTGAGGAATAACAATATCTACATTCTCTTTTAACTCCATCAATTGTTTTAGTTCAAGTTTATCTTTCTCATAAACATTTTGACTTTGTATTAATTGGTATTTATAGTTCTCATTTTCACTCTCCAACAAAGAATAATCAACTTGTGAAATACTTCCAACCTTTAAAAGTTCCTTACTTCTATCAAGAGTTGATTGACTAAGAGAAAGATTATTCTGTGCTGTTTTAACTGCCTCATAAGCATAAAGAACTTGAATATATGTTTGAGTTAATGAAAGTTCTATATTATCTTCTGCTTGTTTTACTTCTATTTCAGATATTTGTTTAGCAATTGTTTTTTGTTTAACATCATTCCAATTCTTTCCTCCATCATATAAGTCCATATTAGCATTTATTCCATACGTTCCAGAATAAACTCCTTGCTTGCTATCATTTGTATAAGAAAAGTTTTGCCCACTTGTAAAGGCTACACTTGGATTAAGATTAGCTTTTGATGTCTTTATATTCTCATTTGCCAAATCATCATTAAGTTTAGTTAAGCAAACAGACAAATTGTGCTCTTTTGCATAATCTATACAATCTCTTAAACTCCATTGCTTTTGAGAATAAAGATTAAGGCTTATGATTATTAACAATATTAATATTATATTCTTTTTCATATCTTTACTTTTTATTGATTGCAAAGATATATCAAAAGACAAAAGAATGCAAACTTTTAAGACTAAACGCCTTTCATCTTAGACAAACAGTATTTACTGACGACAAACAACGTTTTCATTATTAGTAAAACTTATTTTATCATTCAAAATCAACTTCAAAATCTGTTCTTTGAACATCTTTTTCATCAATCATCTTTTGAATCTTCTTATCCATCTCTCTACGTTTTCTTTGTTGTTCTGTTTCATGACGACGTTGATACCATTGCGTATTTCCAAACAATATCTCCATAAGCGAACGATGCTTTTTAACTTGTGGTTTGTTTTGTTTTATTGGTTTATTGTTTGATATAGTGTTATTATGTTTATCTGTATTAGAATTTCTAACAAGATAGAAATCATCACTATTCATATTATTTAATTCATATAGTTCTATTATGTTAATAAGTAAATTAGCATAATTAGGATTAGTTGCATAACCTGCTTGTTTAAGCCCTTTTGCCCAAGATTTATAATCAGTCTTATCTATCTTAAAAAGAAAAGCATATCTTTTTCCTTTTGTCAAAAACAAAGAATGGTCTTTATATGATTGCGCTGCGTTATCATAAACACGGAAACAATCATCTTTATTATCATCATCTTTATACATTCGTTTGCCTGTCCAAGAACTATGACACTTTATTCCAAAATGATTATTACCTTCTTTGGCTAACGAACTCCTACCACTTCCCGACTCTATTATGCCTTGTGCCATAGTTATAGATGACGGTATTCCATATTGTTTTTCATTATCTATTGCAATATTTCTATATTTTACTATATAATCTTCTGTTACTGTATTTTTTGTTTGGCTTTGACATATTGAACAAACGCCTAACAATAAACATATTATCAATGTTCTTCTCATTTTTATTATTTTTTATGTTTAAAATCTTTTGCGAAATTATAAAATATTATTAATTTTGGCATATATTTTGATGTTTTATTTTTAAACATATTTATAAACATAATAAAAATTAAGAAAGGAAAAAAATATGAAAACCAAAAATTTATTCAAATATTTATTCGTAAGTCTCTTTACAATAATAACTTTGACAAGTGTTGCAAAAGCAGGGTATTACTCTAAGAATCAAGCAAGAAATACCATTGAACAAACATCGTACATAATAGATAATGCTTATGATATAGTTAATTACTATTCATATTATCAAAGCAACAATCTTTCAAGAGCAGTTTATTACAACAATTATGCTCAAGATATGTATTATAGTCATTTCTATCGTACAGCCATTCGCTATTCTCTTCTTGCAAGACAATATGCGTTAGATGTTATTGACGGTTGCGATGATTATTGGGAATACTTCTATTACACATATTTCGGTTGGAGTAATAGATATGGATACAATAATAGTTTCTCTTATCGTAGTGGTTATCGCGATGGATATTATGATGGATATTATGCAGGTTATTGTGCAAGATATAATCACGATTACCGCAGAGACCCTTACCATAATCTACACAGCGACTATTATCAAGATAATTATTACAACAACATAGTAATGAATCAAAGCAATAGTTCTATGGGAAGAGGTGAAAGTGGTAAGATTAATCGCGGTGGTAATAATAATGGCGGAGTAACAATATCTCGTCCTGGTTATACTGGCGAACCAACAAATAATGGAGGTTACAAGAACATTAATACTAATGACTATTTTTCAAGTAAAGAACTTTCATTAACAAAAGATATTCCAAGCACAACAGTTATGGAAAGTGATTTTAAGAAAAAGAACCCTAACATAAGTTTTAACGATAAAAATCTCTCTTCTGATTCTAAGGCATTAGCAACTAATCGTAACGCAAGTAGTAAGTTCATTTCAAGAAATAAGATTAATACTAACAATAATAGAACTCAAATTCAAAAACCTCAACAAGTTATCACTCCTTCAAACGACATTAAACGTATTGACGGCAACAACAGCACCATCATCAACAACCAAAATAAGACTAATAATAGAATAACTACTAAAATAAATTCTAACAACCAAGATAACAATCGTCAAGTTATTGAAAGAAAAGAAAACACAATTCAACCAAACAACAGAACAAATAATAACAATAACAATTACCGTCCTGTTGAAAGAAAAGAAAACACTAACAACAATAGTTTTAGAAATAATAACTACAACAATAATTCTAACAACAATAATCATTCTGTTGAAACAAGAGAAAACAATAATAGTAATAGTTTTAGAAACAATAACAACAACAGAAGTAATAACTCTAATTCAAGCAACAGGTCAAATAGTAATAGAACAATAGAAAGAAGTTCTAATAGCAATAACAACAATAGTAATAACAACAGTTCTTCTAATAGTAGCAACCAAAGAAGAATATCAAGATAATTGACATCTACATATATTTTAATTATTACAGGTCAAGGAGTTTCTTTAAATTCTTTGACCTTTTTTATTTTTAAATTAAATTATTTCTAATTTTTTGAGTTGTTTTAAAAAAAATAATGTACCTTTGCATCATTATTGAGAAAGAATATCTTTCACTTACGATTTATATTATCCTATCTTTTGAAAAGTTAATTTATTTACGTATTTAGATAAAGTATTTTTACTCAGCATTTTTTTAATAAAATTTAATTTATATGAACATTTATGTTTCACATCTAAGTTATTCTGTTACATCAGAAGACTTACAAAAAGCGTTTGAAGAATACGGGGAAGTATCTTCAGTTAAAGTTATTACAGACAAATTTACTGGTCGTTCAAGAGGTTTTGGCTTCGTAGAAATGAATGACGAGGACGGTCAAAAAGCAATCGATGGACTTAACGGAACAAGTATTGACAACAGAGAAATCTCAGTAGCAGTATCTCAACCAAGAGAAAACACTGGTAGAGATAGAAACTACCGTAGTAATAATAGATTTAACGGAAATCAAAGAGATAATAATAATCGTTATTAATAGATTTTATTTCCAACACAAAAAGAACTATTCTTATTTTAAGTTTAGTTCTTTTTTTGTTTCTATTGTTTTCTAAAATCAAATACTATTTTCTTTCAATATCATTTTAATCAATTTTCTTTTCTTATTATATCCTTAAAATGAATCGCTATTCCGCTAAAATGGATTCAAAAGACATTTTACTGGATTCAAAAGACATTTTACTGGATTAGCAATCCATTTTGTTATCTCTTTATTCTATTCTAATTGTTGTTTTTTATACTTTTATTATATTGTTTTTTGGCTTTTGATGTTTTGTTATATTAAAATTAAATGTATATTTGCACATTCATTTTTTAACATAAAAAACAACAAGACTATGAAAAACATTTTATTTTTATTCCTTTGTTTATTTTGTATTGTTTCTTGCAATAAAAATACTGAATATCAAGTTAATCCAACCAAATGCTCTGGTTGCGGAGAATGCAAAAAAGCATGTCCAAACGGAGTTATAGCAGTTGATATTATAAATGTTGATAGTGGTGTTTTTAGTGATGGAACGAAATACTACGATACTACAAGAAGAGCAAGAATACGCCCAAATCGTTGTGTTGGTTGTGGCAAATGCAAACAAGCATGCGAAAAAAGAAATGGCAAAGATGGTTGTGCTATTGAAGAAAGGAAGTAAGTTTTTGATTTAACTCACCTCCTTTTTATTTGTTTTATTATCTTGTTTTTGGTGGATAAAGATACAATCTTGCTTCCAATCTTAACAGATAACAATCCTTATTTTCTAATTGTTGACTTTTAATATAACCTCCAATTAATGACAATTGCAGATTATTTATTCTTTTGCCACAAGACAAATCTACTTCTGACAAAGCCTCATCATAATCTTTTAATTGAGAAGTATATTGTAATTTAAAATGTAGGCTATATCTTGGTATTGAATATCTTGTTGATGCTTGAATAAGTGGTTCATCTTTTGCTTCTAAACGAATAACATCTCCAAGAAAAAGATTTGAAAAAGAGTTTCTTATCATTGCCTTATCGTCTATTGCTGTTGTTGCTATTGCTCTTGCTTGACAATCTAATCTTGTATTATTTTCAAACATAAATATTTTCCTTAACCCAATAGAATATAAAAGAGCGTTATTGTTTTTAGCGTTTTGATAAAGCACTTCTGGCATAAGATTAATACCAAAAGGCAGACTTATCAATCCATAAACGCCACCCATAACAACATTAGTATCTTTTATCTCTTGTCTTGAACCAAACTCATCATAAAGAGCAAGTCCAACACTACGAAGACCTGTCGTTATATTTTTGTTGTTGTATGTTAAAGTTGTTGAAGCAAAGTTCATCTGACCAAAACCATTGCCCATAAGACCTCTATCTCTTTCCAAAATATCATAAACATAACCAACATTACAAAACAAACCATTTCTTGAAAACTGTTTCATCACACTTCCACTTGCTACTTGCAATTTGAAGTTAGAAAAACTCCAACCAAGATTAAATCCCAATGCTCTATCATTTACAAGATAATAGTCGCCCATTGTCATTGTTTGAATACCAACACGAAGAGATAGTTGTTTGTTCATATATTGATAATATGCTTCACGAAAACCTGCATGATTGTTGCCAAATGTTTTATCTTCGCTTTCATCATAACGTTTCCATCCTTTAAAACCACCTTCAACATAAAACGTATGATGATTAATCTTGTAAGACAATGCTCCAAAAGTGGAAACAAATCCATAATAGTTATCATCTAACAAGCCTGCTGAGCCAATGATTTCCAAGCCTGCTTTAAAATTAGATTGACCTATTGGTTGCGTATATTCTCCAAGAAGTGAAGGACAATTCCATTGAGACTTTGCAACCTTTGGCACAAAGACAACACAAACGCTAAACAAAATTAATATAATTTGTTTTTTCATATACTATATATTTTTATTTGTTTATTCTATTCGTGTTTAAACTTCAACATACCAAATCCGCCTTGATTTGTGCATGTTCTAATCAAAGTCATCTTGCATTCTTTTTTATAGTCTTTTTGTATTCTAACCGTAATAAGTTTGCTATGAGTCCCATCGCTGTTTTCTATCCACTGTCCTTCTTTAACAACATCTAAGCCATCATACTTAAATTTTGTTTCATTTAAATCCAACAAACAAGGATTATGAATAAATTGAACATTAACCGTTATGTTTATCTCTTGTCCAACTTTATATATCTTGTTCTTATCATATTTTGCCTCTCCATTAACAAGAAAAGATACATTACAAGCAAATGATACTATGCCCATAAAAAGACATACTATTAAAACTAAAACTCTTTTTTTCATAATATTGTCCCTTTCCAAATTATCTACTTATTACTACTTGTGTTGATTTTTTGATTGTTGATGTTTCTGTTACAACAAAATAAACACCATTCTTTAATGATTTGCTTGGATTCCACACAATCTTATTCCATTGCATATTCTTAGAAAGGTTTATTCTTGCAACGATATTACCTTTAACGTCTGTAACATAAGCATTCTTAACATTTTTGTCCAAACTTATTAAAGCATAATCTTTTATTGGATTAGGATAAACAGCAAGTTTATTTGAATTATTAGCAACGCTTAATAAAGAAGATGATGGTGCCCAAGTTATTGATACATTCTTAACATTGGAAGCATCTGTTGGTGTTAGCGTTTGCCCTTGAGAAGATTTTGTGAAAGTATATGTTTGATAAGGACCAGAATAATTGTTTTCTGTAAATTCCACACATACTTTATAGTTTCCATCAGGTACCAAACTACCATTAACGTCTGTTGCGTCCCAAGTTACTGTTCTTGTGCCGTGAGATGATAATGTTGCACCTGTTGTTGCATCTGTTGTGTTGTAAGTAGAGTTTGTTGCGGCCTTAAATTGCGTTAAATATGGACGATATTTCTGCGTTTGAGAACGCAATAAACGTGTTTTAACGAATGTTCCATCTTCTTTCTCTATCCATATAGCCAATATATGACGTGGAGCATAGTTTCCGCCTGTTGTTGATGTTGTTACAGATACTGATAATGTACCTTGTGTTTGACTAAAACAAGATATGCCTATTGTTAAGCATATTGCAATAATTAGTGTTCTTTTAATTAATTTCATTTTCGTTTTTGTTAATTTTGTTATTTATATAAATTTAGGCAACAAAAATACTAATAAAATTTTTAACACCAAAGAAAATTATAAAAAAAAGGAAGAAACTTTTTTCGTTTTCTTCCTTTAATTAAACAAATACTAATATTAAATATTATTATATTTTATTTCTCTGGTATGTGTTTTAGTATATCAAGAGTATGACTCCAAAACATTCCCAAAGTCTTTATATCCATTCTTTCATCAGGAGAGTGTACTCCACGAAGTGTTGGACCATAACTTATCATATCCATACCTTTGTATTTCTTGCCAATAAGTCCGCATTCCAATCCTGCATGAATAGCTCTTACGATAGGTTTCTTATGGAATAGTCTTTCATAACTATCTACTACTACTTTCAATATCTCGCTATCTGTATTAGGACTCCAACCAGGATAACCATCTGTATGTTCTACTTTGCCACCTGTCAAAAGTATACAAGCCTCTACTCTTGTCATTGCTGCCTCTAATGCACTCTCTACTGATGAACGTTGAGAAGTAGTGATAACAAAATTATTGTCTTTTACTTTTATTGAAGCCAAATTAGTAGAAGTCTCAACAAAGTTAGGTATCTCTCTACTCATTGCCAAAACTCCGTGAGGTATTGCATAAAGAGTGTTCAATAAGTTGTCTTGACTTTTCTTATCTACTACAAAAGAAGGAGTTGTTGTCTTTTCAAGAGTAATATTCATTGTAGGTTCTGTTGAACGAAACTCATATTTAACTTCTTTAATGAAAGCATTAACCATATCATTCATCTTCTTTTCATCACTGTTTGCTACCATAAACACTGCCTTAGCCTCCCTTGCTATTGCATTACGAAGGTTACCTCCATCAAAATCACTAAGTCTTATGTTTATCTCTTTATTCATCTTCCATAAGATACGGTTCAAAATCTTATTAGCACATGCCAATCCTTTATTTATATCATCTCCACTATGTCCACCTTTTAATCCTTTAATTGTTAAAAGATAAGTATTCATACTCTTATCTATGTCTTCTTTCTTAAAAGGCATATATCCAAGAGTATCTACTCCACCTGCACAACCAATAAACATCTCTCCTTCATCTTCTGAATCAAGATTGATAAGTATTCTACTCTTTAATGCTTTCTCGCTTAGTTTCTCACTTCCTGTTAAACCTGTCTCTTCATCAATAGTAAACAAACACTCAATGTCGCCATGTTCTATTGTCTTTGAATCTAAGATAGCAAGAGCAGTTGCAACTCCTATTCCATCATCTGCTCCAAGTGTTGTACCTTTTGCTTTCAACCAACCATCTTCTACATAAGTCTCAATAGCGTCTTTTTCAAAATCAAACACTTTATCACTATTTTTTTCACATACCATATCCATATGAGCCTGCAAACAAACCATCTTCATCTTCTCCATACCTTTTGTAGCTGGTTTTCTAATGATTATGTTGCCTACTTCATCTCTTATTGTTTCAAGTTTTCTATCTTTTCCCCATTTCTCAAGGTACTCACTCATACGATATTCTTTCTTACTTGGTCTTGGCACTGAAAGAATAGGTTTAAATTGTTGGAACACTTCCTTAGGTTCCAAATTATTCAATTCTTCGTTCATTGTATTTTTATTTTTTTATTGTTTATCTTTTCTTTTAATTAATTTTCAAAGATACTAATTAATTTTCATTTGACAAATATTTTTTCGTATTTTTCATTATATTATAATCTTATCATAACTTTTGGTTATAAGGTATAAATATTATGAATTTGCAGGATATTGTTATTTGATATACTTTTGCAAAAGAAAATTTAACAAACATTAATTAACAACATTATAAAAATTAGTTATTATGATAAGTGAAAAAAGAGGAAACATTATTCATGGCATCTTACTCATAGCCTTGTTTTCTTTATCTGCCTTTTATATAGCAGATTTCAAATGGGTAAAGAATCTATCTCTTAGTCCAATGATTGTAGGTATTATTCTTGGTATGATTTATGCCAATAGTCTTCGCAACTTTATTCCTGACACATGGGTTCCAGGCATTAAGTTTTGTACCAAACAAATACTTCGTACAGGTATTGTTCTTTATGGTTTTCGTTTAACTATTGGACAAGTCTTTGATGTAGGCTTGCCTGCTATCATCGTTGATTGCATCGTTATTACCGGTACATTACTTCTTGGACTTTTGTTTGGAAGAATCTTAAAACTTGACAAACAAACCACTCTTATGACTTCTACTGGTAGTGCTATTTGTGGAGCTGCTGCTGTGCTTGGGGCAGAACCTATTGTCAAATGCCCTGCTCACAAGACTGCTGTTGCTGTTTCTACCGTTGTTATCTTTGGCACCTTGTCTATGTTTTTGTATCCTATTGCTTATCGTAGTGGCTTACTTCATTTGACTAACCAGCAGATGGCTATCTATACTGGTAGTACTCTTCACGAAGTAGCTCATGTTGTTGGCTCTGGCAATGCTATGGACCCAAGTGGTGCTCTTCATATTGCCGACCAAGCTACTATAACTAAGATGATACGTGTTATGCTCCTTGCTCCCGTACTTATCATTATGTCTTTTCTTCTATCTATGAAAAAAGATAAATCCAACAACAAACGTGGCAAGATAACTATTCCATGGTTTGCCTTTGGTTTCATTGGCATAATCATTCTCAACTCTCTTCTATCTTCTTGTGGTTTTATTCCAAAACAAACTCTTGATGTTTGTACTTCCGGCATAAACAGTTTTGACACTTTTCTACTTACTATGGCAATGACAGCACTTGGTACGGAAACAAGTTTTGATAAATTTAAACAAGCAGGAGCAAAACCTTTTCTTTTGGCTTTTATACTTTATGTTTGGCTTATTTTTGGAGGTTATCTACTTGTTAAGTTCATAACTCCTTTATTTTAATATACAGACAATTAGATGTCTTTTATTTCGTGAATTGCAAACTGCATAAAAAGCGATGCAAGGTTTTCTTCTTCACCTTGTAATTGAACAAAATCCAGTTTGCGATTCATTTCTATTTGTGGCAACTCTATTATCTTTAAAACGCCTTGGCTCAACTCTTTACTTACACAACGAAACGACACCACTGACAATGTATCACTATTATCCAAAAACATCTTAATGCTTTCGCTACTACCGAGTTGCATTACAAGATTAAGGTCGTTTATCTTTACTCCATGTTTTTCTAATGCAGAAAGAAACACACTAAGCGTTCCAGAACCATTTTCACGAAGCACTATTGGCACTTGTTTTAATTCATTGATAGATAATTTTTCTCTATTTTTATAAACTGAATGCGTAGAAGTTACAGCAACTAACTCATCATTTACAAGATGTGTATATTTCAAATTACTCAGTTTTCTATCACCCTCAACAAGTCCAAGGTCTATCTTGTGATTTATCAAAGCGTTCTCAATATCATTTGAATTACCGTTAAGAAGAGAAATCTTAACTAATCTAAACTTTGAGATAAACCTTGCAAGTATCGCAGGAAGAATATATTGTGCTATTGTTGTACTTGCTCCTATTTTCAACTCTCCACTATATTGTCCTTTAATCATATTCATCGCAAAATCCATTTTAGAATAGTTGTCTAATATGCTTATACTATGATTAAAAAACACCTCGCCTGCCTTTGTCAGCATTATCTTGCTACCCATTCTCTCTATCAACCTAACATTATATTGACTTTCCAACTCGTGAATATGTTTGCTTACTGCTGGTTGGCTTATCCTCATCTCTTGTGCTGCCTTAGTATAACTAAGATTTTTTGCCACCGAACAAAATACTTTTAATCTAAAATCTACTATATCCATTTTCTTCTATCTTTTTCAATTGCCAAAGATAATATTTTATTTTCATTTTTCACTACTACTTTTCATTTTTTGCTATTCTCTTTTAACTAAAAATGGATTGCTAATCCGTTAAAATGTCTTTTGATTCCAGTAAAATGTCTTTTGAATCCATTTTAACGGATTGCTAATCCATTTTTTACTTTTCATTTTTCACTGTAAAAGACTTATAAACCATAAAAAGTTAATTATTATTTTTGGGAATATAGTTTGGATTGAATATTTTGATTATCTTTGTACGTAATTAAAAAAACGAATACAAAAAGTATAAAAGGCTATGGATATATTACTTATAGGGTACGGAAAGATGGGCAAGATGATAGAAAGGCTTGCATTAGAAAAAGGTCATAACATTGCTTGTATTATCGACAAAGACGACTCTTGGAACAAAGTTGATAAGAAGAAGATTGATGTTGCTATTGACTTCTCAACTCCAAGCAGTGTTATTAACAACATTGACTCTTGTTTCAAAAGACATATACCGCTTGTTGTTGGTGCTACTGGTTGGTACGATAATATTCCTATGATAAAACAACGTGTTTTAGACGAAAAGCAGTCTTTTTTCTATTCTTCTAATTTTTCTATTGGTGTGTATATGTTAAGAATGCTTAATATTTCATTGGCTAAGATGATGAACGCTTATCCTTCTTACAATCCAAAGATAACTGAGATACATCATATTCATAAACTTGATGCTCCTTCTGGCACTGCAATAACTCTTGCCAACGACCTAATAAATAACTCTAACAAAAAGACTTCATGGCAACTAAACCAAGCAAAAGATGAGAAGACATTAGAGATAGATGCCAAACGTATAGGCGAAGAGTGTGGCACACATATAATCAGTTATGATTCACCTGTTGATACCATAGAAATCACTCATAAAGCAAAGACACGAGAAGGTTTTGCTCTTGGTGCCATAATGGCAGGCGAGTTTCTTTGTGATAAACAAGGTTTTTACACCATGGACGATATGATGAAAGAAATTAGTAGTGAAAATATAAAAAAAAGCTATGCCAAAATTTAATGATATAGATTTAAAAAATTGGAAACAAGAGACCGTACTTACTGATAGTTTATGGCTTTTTAATGAAAGAGCTAAATATGGCAAGCATGAAGGTAGTTATCATGGAAACTTCATACCTCAAATTCCACACCAACTAATAAGACGATATACAAAAGAAAATGATGCCGTTTTAGATTGTTTTCTTGGTAGTGGCACAACAGCTTTTGAATGCGAGGAACTAAATAGAAATTGTATTGGCATTGATATTCAAGAAGAATTAATAGAAAAAGTAAAAAATAAATTAAATAAAGATACAGAAAATCATTTTTCTTACGTTTTTACTGCTGATAGCACACAAGAAAGCACATACACAAAAATAGTAAATGATATTCTTTTACAACACAACAAACAAAATGTTCAACTTGTTATTCTTCACCCACCTTACAGCGACATAATAAAATTTAGCGATAAAGAAAAAGACTTATCAAACTGCAAAACACTTAAAGAGTTTATTGATAATTTTACAAAAGTAGTAAATGGAGTAAAAAATGTCTTAGAAAAAGACCGTTATTTGGCAATAGTTATTGGAGATAAATATACTGACGGTGTTTTAATTCCTCTTGGTTTTTATTGTATGTATGCTACTCAAAAATTAGGACTTACTTTAAAAGCAACAATAGTAAAAAACATAGAAGGGAATAGAGATAAATTAAACAAACAAGCAATATGGCGTTACAGAGCTTTGTCAAGCGATTATTATATATTTAAACACGAGTATATATTTATATTTAAAAACAAATAAAAAGATTTATGACAAAAACTGAATTATTTTTAGAATTAGCAAAACCTAATGATAAAGGCGAAAGCAGATGGGTAACTGTAACTGAATTTATAGGAAAATATAAAGACTTACAACTAGGCAATGGTGGTTCTTGGTGTAGAAAAAGTTCTACTCTTGCAAAAAAATATATTATAGAATTTAACAAAAAACAAACAGCTGGTAATTCTATTGACGCAGTGAGGTTAAATGGATTTAATTTAGAAAAAACATTCAATCAAAATATAAGACAAGATATAAAAGATTATTACAAGAAGCAAAATTGTGTTATGCTTGGAATTGGAATTGATAGTACAAGCGAAAATACTATAATAGAAATTGACCATAAAGATGGCAGAAAAGATGATTGGAGAGTATCCAACACAAAAAGTCAAAACAGAGATGATTTTCAACCTTTATGCAAAGCGGCTAATGATATAAAAAGGCAAATATGTAAACGATGTAAAGAGTCTAATAAACGTTGGAATGCAAAAAATATAAAAGGTAATCCATATCCATTTTATGAAGGAGATGAAGATTACACAAAAGAATTAGGTTGTAAAGGATGCTATCAATACGACCCAGTAGAATACAGAAAACAGAGCGTAAAAAAGATAAGTAAAGAAGCCTCTGAATATATTATGAAAAAATTATATCCAAATGATTAAATTATGAATTACATAGGTTGTAAATACAAGTTATTGCCATTTGTGTATGATTGCATACATAAGATAACAAAAGACGATAAAAACATTACCACTTTTTGTGATATTTTTGCAGGTACAGGAGTAGTTGGAAGTTATTTTAAACAAAAAGGTTATAAAATAATAGCCAATGATTTACAATATTATAGTTATGTTCTTAATCAACAATATATAAAAAATCACACCACATTACTTTTTAAAGGATTGGAAGAAGAAATTCCATTATTAAGAAACACTTTTTTTGATGAGAACAAAACTGATATAGTTTGTAATTATCTAAACAATTTAGAAGGAGTAGCAGGATTTATTTTTAAGAATTTTTGTAAAGGAGATAAGAAAGATGATGAAGACTATCGTTTATATTTCTCTGATAATAATGGAAAAAAATGTGATGCTATAAGACAAAAAATAGAATATTGGAAAAATAATAATATTATTACAAATAATGAATATTATTTTCTTTTAGCAACCTTATTAGAAAATATAGATAAAGTTGCAAATACAGCTTCTGTTTATGGTGCTTTCTTAAAAAAATTAAAAGCTTCTGCCAATAAGTCTATTTCAATGACACCTGCAAAAGTGATAATTAATAAACAAGAACATAGAGTGTTTAATGAAGATGCCAATAAATTAATTCGTAATATAGAAACAGACATACTTTATTTAGACCCTCCATATAATCAACGTCAATATTCTTCTAATTATCATATTTTGGAAACAATAGCAAAATATGATAACCCAACAATTATTGGTAAGACAGGTATGAGAGATTGCTCTAATCAAAAATCAATGTATTGCCAAAAGCAAAAAGTAAAAGAAGTTTTTTCTGATTTAATTAATAATGCAAAAACTAAATATATTTTTCTTAGTTATAACAATGAAGGTTTAATGTCTTTTGAAGAAATAAAACAAATTATGGAACAACGAGGGAAATATGGTTTTTTTGAAAAAACTTATAGTAGATTTAAAGCTGATAAAGAATCTGAGAATCGTCATATTAAAGCAAACCAAACAAAAGAATATATACATTATTTAATAGTGAAAAATGAAAAATGAAAAAAATGGATTAGCAAACCGTTCAAATGGATTGAAGAAATATTTTATTAGAATCAAAAGACAATCAATTAGATTAGCAATCCATTTATAGTGATTAGTGATAATAAGATAAACAATAACAATAATAAGATAACAATAATAAGATATATAAGATAAAAAGATAATATTTTATGAAATACTCAATAGGAATAGATATAGGAGGAACAAATACAGCATTTGGTCTAGTAGATGAAAATGGTAAGGTAATAGAAAAAGAGAGCTTAAAGACAAGAGATTTCTCAGTTACAGAAGACTATATTGCTGCCTTAGTTAATAAGATAGAAATACTTTGCGACAAATGCCCAGATACAGACAACATTCTTGGAGTTGGTATGGGCTGTCCTAATGGCAATTATTACAACGGTTCAATGGAATATGCTCCCAATCTACCTTTCAAAGGCGTGGTTAAGTTTAAAGAGATATTAGAACTTATGCTACTCAAAGATAGTTACAACCTAAAAGTAACACTAACTAATGATGCTAACGCTGCTGCAATAGGTGAGATGATTTATGGTAAAGCAAAGAATGTCAAGGACTTTATTATGATTACATTAGGAACAGGCGTTGGAAGTGGCGTTGTTGTTGATGGCAAGTTGGTTTATGGCTCAACAGGGTTTGCTGGCGAAGTAGGACATACAATAATAGAGCCTAACGGAAGACTTTGTGGTTGCGGAAGAAAAGGTTGTTTGGAAACATACACCTCTGCAACAGGTATCGTTCGCACAGTAAAAGAAATACTTAACACTTCTGCTTATCCTTCTGCTCTTAGGAACGTTAATCAAGAAGAGATTACAAGTAAGATGATTTATGATTATGCAACAAAAGGCGATGAACTTTGTTTAGAATGCTTTGATAGAACAGCAAAAACACTTGCTCTTGGTCTTGCTAATGCTGCTGAAATAACATCTCCTAAGAAGATATATCTTTTTGGAGGATTGGCTAAAAGCGGTGATTTAATCCTTACTCCTTTAAAGAAATATTTTGAACAAGACCTTTTTGTTGTCTTTAAAAACACAATAGATATAGAACTTTCAGGCTTGGAGCAAGACAATGCTGCTATTCTTGGCTCTGCTGCTCTATGCTTTAATGATTAAAACAAAAATTATATGAAACATTACATTCTCTTTTTATTATTAGTTATTTGCAGTAGTTTATTCGCACAAGAAGATAATTTAAAGAACTCTTGCTTAGACTCTAACATAATACTTTTCAACAATGCCACTCTTTCAAATGGTAAAGATGTTAAAATAAAAAACATTGATATTTCTTTCTATGCTAACACCTACAAAATTCTACAAGACAACAACATAATAGACTCTATTTTTGTTAAAGATAATGAGAAACAAATGGAGAAGATTGACAAGATGACTTGGACGTATTCTTGCAAGTTTAAAATAAGAAAAGACCAGAAGCAAAAGAAGTTTGCTTATTTGAATATGGAGAACATTGACGGCAATTGCAAGATATACCTCAACAAACATCTTATAAGACAAAGCAACAACTCTTTTATGTCTTACAATGATGAAGTTATGCAATATCTAAAAAAAGTTAGCAACAAATTAGATATTATTTTCTTTCAAAAAGACTCTATTAAGGTAAGACAACGTTCGCCTCAATATCTTTATGGTTGGGATTGGTATCCAAAAACCTTAGCACCAAAGATGAATGCTATCTATCTTACTTTTGAAGACGATACGCCTACTCCTATCTATTCTGCTATTCAAACAACTAACATCAAAAACAATGAAGCATATATGGTGTTAAACATTAAGTTTCGTAAGCCCTTAAAAGAAAATCATACTCTAATATTAGACAACATCAATATTTCTTCTATTACTGACACTGATATTAACCAAGAAGAAGATTCTGTTTCTCATATTCTTCAACATAAGATAATGCTTCAAACAACCTTAAAACCAAATGATAATGGAGAATATAAGATAGATTTTAAAATAAAAAGCCCTAAGTTATGGTATCCTAACGGTTATGGAGATGCTTATGTTTATACTTCTAATATTTGTTTGGACAACCTAAATAATATAATAGATACCAAGAACTATGGCATAAGAAAAGTAGAACTTATTAGAGAAAAAGATAGTATTGGAGAGAGTTTCTTTTTCAAAGTGAATAATGAGCCTATCTTCGTTAAAGGAGCCAACTATATTATGACAAACAAAAACAAAGATGAAGACATAATAAAGGCTAACTTTGCTAATATGAATATGCTTAGAGTTTGGGGAGGAAGTAGTTATGGCGACAATGAGTTCTTTGATATGTGCGACAAGTATGGAATAATGGTTTGGCAAGACTTTCCTTTTGCTTGCGATATTTATCCAAGCGATAGTCTTTTTCTTAGTAATGTAAAAGAAGAAGCAACACAAAATATAATACGTCTTTGTTCTCACCCTTCTCTTTCCTTGTTTTGTGGTAATAATGAGATATGGGAAGGTATATTTAATTGGGAATGGTTCAATGATTTAAAGACCTCTTCTCACAATCTTTACTCTGATAGTCTTTCTGTTATTAATGGCTACAACAAGATATTCAAAGACCTTTTGCCTTCATTAGTTAAAGAGTATTGTCCAAACATACCTTATATCCATTCTTCACCAGTAGATTTTGGTTGGGGACACAAAGAAAGTCTTTCTAATGGTGATTGTCATTATTGGGGCGTTTGGTGGGCTGATAGCAACTTTGAGACTTACACCAACAAAGTACCAAGATTTATGAGCGAATATGGATTTCAATCCGTTATGAACCCAAACACTGCACAACAATATTGCTCTACTCCTTACTCAAAAGATAATCCTTTGTTTAGTATTCATCAAAAACATCCTCGTGGTTTTGAACTCATTGACAATAGAATAAAAGAATGGTTTGGCAATTATAAAAATGATAATGAATATACGTTTTTTTCACAAGCAACTCAACAAGAAGCATTAAAGATGGCAATAGAGGCTCATCGTAGAAACAAACCAAGATGTATGGGAACAATGTTTTGGCAATATAATGAACCTTATCCTTGTGTTGGTTGGGGCTGTCTTGACTACTCTGGCGAAGAAAAACCTGTCTATTACACAGTAGAAAAAGCCTATCAACCTATAATCTTCTCAATAGATAATCACACTAATAAAGACTCTCTTTTTGTTTATGTCTGCAATGATTTAAACTCTAACAAAAACCTTAACTATTCTCTTCGCATTCTTAACAACAACGATACTATAAAATATGTTTTTATTCAAGACTCTACCTCTATTACTGCTAACCAAACTAAACTTATCGCCTCTTTGGCTTACAAAGATATAAAAGATTTTAACAAAAAAACTGACTATCTTTGGGTGGAAGGATTTTATGACGAAACAATTATTAACAACTACGCTTTCTTCGTTTATCCAAAAGATTATTTTTCTTTGGAGAAATACTTAGAAGTTATATTTGATTATTATTTTGGAGAAGAAGAAGATTAAAAGATATGAAAATATCTAAGTTTTTTTTTATATCTTTGCACTCCTAAAAAAATAAAAGATTATATATGCAAATCATTACACTTACAACAGATTGGGGATTAAAAGATCAATACATTGGACAAGTCAAAGGTCTTTTATATTCTACTATTGATGATGTAAATGTTATTGATATTACTCACAATATAAAGAAATACGATATCTCTTCTGCTGCTTTTATAATCAAGAACGCTTGCCTCAACTTTCCTGAAAACACAATACATATCATTGATGTTAATACTTATGAAAACAAAGATAGAAGTTTCATTGTTGTTAAAGCCAATAAGCAATACTATATCTGTGTTGATAATGGCTTACCTTCTTTGGTTTTTGACGGTATGGACAAAGAGATAACAACTATTGACTTCTATTCTGAAAGCAATTTCTACACTTTTGCCGTTCTTGACAACTTCTGCAAGGTTGCTAAATACTTATCTGTTGCCAAAACACTTGACGGCATTGGTAATAAGATGGAAGAATTTATAACTAAAAGGTTCTTTCCTAAGCCTGCTATCACCCCAAACGCTATCATCTGCACTATTATATATGTTGATGACTATGGTAATGTTTATCTTAATCTTGATGACAAACAGTTCGCTCAAATACTTAAAGATAGAGACTTTGAAATACCGATAAATACTGACGCAACAATAAATACGATTTCCACATCTTATCAAGATAAAAAAACTTGCGAAGCCTTATTGACAGTATCTGCTACTGGTAACCTACAATTAGCAGTAAAAGAAGATAACTTTTCAAGACTTCTCCGCTACAATATTAACGACCAAATAACAATAAAAATATTATAGGTCGGTCAGTAAGAGAAATTTATCAATTATATTTCTTGAAGTTATCTTTTTGCTAAATTATCTCATTATAATTATTTTTATCAGTTTCTTCTTTTAAAATGGTTTTTTCTTTATGATAGAAAAAAACCTATTTCTCTAAGAGTTACACATTATAGCCATTTATATGCTCTATTCATTAAAGTGTACAATACTCTAATTATTATTTGTTCTTTATTCTTTTACAACTCTCCAATGACCACTATATCCTTTTCCAATATTGTCTATGTCTTTGGCAAAGGCACAGATAGAATGATATATTCCATTATTTCTTAAACTCTATTCTGTTCGACTCTACTTTCTGCTTGAAAAGTAGGTCTATTGATAGTGGCATAATACAAATTATTGTTTGCTTACATTAATACTTTTTACTAAAGCATTATATTGTTCTTTATCTTTTTGTTTAATTGTTTCTACAATTAATTTTGCTACTTTTTGCATTTCTTGAACATCAAGTGTAGAAAAGCCTCTTGAAATATTCTCTTTTAAATGAGAGTATTCATTATTAATCCTTTCAGATAGGATAACTTGAACTTTCCCCTCTCCAAAAAAACGTTCCATTTTATCACGGTCTTCTGATTCATCAGGAAATTTGTAAAACAAATAAAGCTCTAAAAATTTTCTTGCATTATTCCCAAAATCATAAAATGAATGATAATTAGAATCATCAACTGTTTTGTATAAGGAACAATTATAAATCTCGCTAAATAAATAATTAAATTCAGTTATATGATTTTTTAAGTATTTAGGCATTACAGTTATTGTAGACTCATCAAAACACCTGTTAATGCAGAAATAGGCTTTATCCTTAGGACTATCAGCATTTAAAAACTTACCATTAAGTCTTTTCAAATATCCTAAGAAACTCAAGTTGTGAGTTGAAATGAAGAGTTGTTCAAAAGAGTTTGTGTCAGCAATCTTTGAAACAATTAATGAATAAACAAAGAATATATGATTGCTATCCAAACTTGATATAGGATCATCTATCCATATGATAGGCTTTTTATCTTTTGTTAATACATCTTCTAATCTTGCGATAAAATAACAAAAAGCAACTAAGCTATATTCTCCTTCACTTAAATTATATGCTTTTTTGTTATCACGAATTATTTCAAATCTAAAATGTTTATCAGTGTCATTATTCTTTATAGCTTTTAATGATAGATATTTATGTCCAAAAAAGTTGTTTAAATACTCATTAACTTTTGTAGCACCCTTTTCTTCATCATTCATTGATGACTTCTTTTTATCTATTAATTTTTCTTTTTCTTTAATAGTATTATTAAGTTCTGTAAGGTAAGATTCTTTTGTTTCATAATCTGTCTTTTTAGATTCAATATCTTTTTCAATATCTGAGTATTTAATTTCAGTTACGAAGTCAGAAACTTCTCTCAATCGCAACTTTTCTTTTGCATTATCTTGATCCTTTTTTAATTGATTTG
Source organism: Bacteroidales bacterium (assembly GCA_022482545.1). Taxonomy (GTDB): domain Bacteria; phylum Bacteroidota; class Bacteroidia; order Bacteroidales; family P3; genus Scybalousia_A. The sequence goes on along the minus strand of JAKVOZ010000001.1, from coordinate 206,211 downwards.
TATATGAATTAGATGCTGTTCTAATTTCATTGTATGTCTCCATTATATTGGATAGATTTTCTGAATAGTCAAAAACATCCTTTAATAATATCACATCAAATAAATTATTTCGTTTTAAATTAAGTTGCAAAATCAATGATTTATAAGCATTTTTTGCATTAATCTTTGTTTGAGCAATTTTTTTAATTAGATCATCAATTTGAGAATGATACTTTGAATAGAAGCTATTTTTATTAATCACGAGTCCTTGCTCCATATTCACAGAAGCTACATTTATTCTACCTATTAGACTATCTATCTCTTTCTCAAAATTAGTAGATTCTTCATCAAAATGTTTTTCTAATTTCTCCCATCTTGATTGCGTAATTGTACTTCCACAAAAAGCGCAAGTCCTTAAATTTTTCTCTTCATGAACTTTTTTGCCTTCCTTTACCCACCTGTTTAATACAGCATCCTTTACTAATTCTTCTATTTTTTCCGATTTCCCTATTTGTTTCCCAAGCAAATTTTTAGTTTGAATAATTAAAGCACTAAAAGTATTTTCTATTTGGGGCATTTCAGGAATAACATCTTTGGTTGTTTCTTTTAAAAGATTACGTTTTTCTTCTTTCTCCTCATCCGTTAAAGGGGTATATGAACTATCCTGTACTTTTTTTATATCATCTTTTAACTTAGAAACATTATAATTTTGATCACCATATATCTCAGATTTATATTTTATTGCAATAGTTTTATTTCCAGTTGCCTTTTGTGACAACATGTTTTCTAAATTTTTTTCTGTTGACTCATAGTCATTTTTTGCTGTATCGTAAGAACTTGTCTTCAGTTCTTGTTCTTTATATAATCCAGTTTTTTCTTCACCATCTTTGTTTATTCCCAATTCTTTTTGAATCTCTGCTATTTCTGCTTCTATTTTATTATTATTATCCCCAATCACTGCAAATGACTCAATATCACCATCAGGATTTGATATAAAAGACAAATTATCCCTTACAAAATCCTCATTAAAAACGCGAATTGTTTCTTTATTTTCTAATAAATTATTATTTGATATTATTGTTTCGTCAGAAAATTTAACAGAAAATTCAGGTTTGTCATATTTATCAGAAATTGATCCTATCTCCAATGCTCGTATTATTCTAGATAAAGTTGTTTTACCTGAATAATTTCTTCCATATAAAATATTTATAGATTTAAATGAATCATTTCCATCTTGAGCGAATGACTTATTCCAATTAAAATCTTTAAAAACAGCTAAGTTCCTAATATATTCTATTCTTTTAATCATATATTTTAGTTTTATTGCCCCATCTTTGCTAAAAGCAAGGATTGTAATTCTAATAATTTTATATTTTCTTTTATCTTTATATTTTTTTGTTATAAAAAATATTTACTTTTGATTCAAGTTCTCAAATAAACTTATAAACAGCAATAATAAAATAATAAGAGGAAATATAGTTTGCTATCTTGAACAGCAGTTTTAATCTCTGTTTGCTGAATTCCTTTTTCTTCAAGTACTTCATTAATTCTATTAATAGTTTAAATATTAATCTTTGTGGCAAAGATATGAAATATTTTGCAATAAAAAACAGAAAAAGAAGAAAATTACTTTTTTTGCACCTTAAAGCCTTTTATAGTGAATAGTGTGTAGTGAATAGTGAAAAATGGATTAGCAATCCGCTGAAATGGATTAAAGAACTATTTTAACGGATTAAAGAACTATTTTACTGGAATCAAAAGACATTTAAATAGATTAGCAATCCATTTTCAGTGAAAAGTTAATAGTGAATAGTTAGTAGTGAATAATGAATAATTAATAGTGAATAGTGAATGAACAAACCCTCACATGCGTCTATCATAATGCCAGTCGGTGCTACCGACTTATTTGCCGATGCAGAAGTTTTTAAATATATTGTTTAATACTTCTTGTGTAGTTATCTCGCCTGTTATCTGGCCAAGATGCGATGTTGCTTGACGTATATCTTCTGCTATCAGGTCGCCTGAAAGATTATCTGCCACGCTCTTGCTCGCACAACGAATATCTTGCAACGTCTTTTTCATTATCTCATAGTGCCTTACATTAGATACTAACACCTTGTTCTGAACATCTTGCGTTTTTATCTTATCTTTTATCTTATCTTTCAAGATGTCTATACCTTGTTTTTTAAGTGCTGATATACAGATTATATCATCTCTTTTAAGCAACTCCTTATCTTCAAGAGGAATAACATCACATTTGTTTAGAACATATATCGTTTGTTTGCCTTTAAAAGTGTTGTCTTTTATCTCTTTTTTGATGTTGTCTATCTTGGTCATATCAAGCATATACAACACTATGTCAGCCTTTTGTATTGCCTCAAAAGAACGTTTAACACCTTGCTTTTCTATCTCATCATCGCTGTTTCTTATGCCTGCTGTGTCAATAAAACGAAACTCTATTCCATCAATAAACATTGTTTCTTCAACAGTATCTCGTGTTGTTCCTTCAATGTTAGACACGATAGAGCGGTCTTCATTAAGCAAAGTGTTTAATAAAGTACTTTTACCGCTATTTGGTTTGCCCACAATGGCTACTGGTATGCCATTTTTGAAAGCATTACCTTCGCTAAAAGATGATACAAGTTCTTCCAGTATGTTTTGTGTCTTATCTATGTTGTTTTTAATATCGTGCCTGTCAATAAACACTTCTTGTTCTTCACTAAAATCTAACTCTAACTCTAAAAGCGATGCAATGTTTAATAGTTTTTGTCTTAATTGTTTTAAAACATCTTGATAGCCACCTCTTAATTGTTTGTATGCCAAAGAGTGAGAGTATTTGTTGTTGGAACTAATCAAATCTGCAACGGCTTCTATTTGTGATAGGTTCATCTTTTTGTTAAGGAATGCTCTTTGAGAGAACTCGCCTTTTTGTGCCATTGTTGCCCCATTATCTATTAAAAGGATAAGTATCTGCTTTTGTATGTATAATGAGCCGTGATGTGATATCTCAATAGTATCTTCGCCTGTGTAGGAATGAGGACAAAGAAAAACACTAACAACCACTTCATCTATCACGTTATTGTCCTTATCAACAATCTTACCGTAATATAATGTGTTTGACTTTGGATTAAGTAATATATCTTTTTTATCTGTTATACTTGTGAAAACATTGTTCATTATCTTTATTGCATCTTTTCCGCTCATTCTTATCATACCTAAGGCAGATACAATGTTTCCTGTTGCTGGTGCTACTATGGTTGTATTTGTATTCATCTTTATTTTTCTTTTTTCAATCTTTCTATCTCATCACGATAAACGGCTGCTTGTAGAAAATCTAATGTTTTAACGCAATCATTCATCTTTTTCTCCAACTGTTTTATTATCTTTTGTTTGTCATCTCTATTGTTAGCGTTCTTTATTTTTTCTATGTTTCTTAATGATTTAGCGTCTATCTTTGGTTTGTCAGGTTCTTTTGTTGGTAAAACACTTTCTATCTTCTTTTCTATTTGATGAGGAGTTATGTTGTGTTCTTTATTATATTGTATTTGTTTTTCTCTATTATGATGATTTTCGTCTATTGCTCTTTGCATGCTACCTGTTATCTTGTCGCCATAAAGTATTGCCTTGCTATTAACGTTTCTTGCTGCTCTTCCTATTGTTTGTATTAATGCCTTGTCGCTACGAAGGAAGCCTTCTTTGTCTGCATCAAGGATAGCAACCAAACTAACTTCTGGCAAATCCAAGCCTTCTCTTAAAAGATTGACTCCAACAAGAACATCAAAACAGCCTGCTCTCAAATCTTGCATAATCTCTACTCTTTCCAATGTCTCAACGTCTGAATGTATGTACTTGTTTCTTATTCCAAGACGTGAAAGATATTTGCTCATCTCTTCTGCCATTCGTTTGGTTAGTGTGGTAACAAGCACTCTTTCTTTTTTATCTACGACCTTACTTATCTCTTCCAACAAATCATCTACTTGGTTCTTTGCTGGATGAACTTCAATGACGGGGTCTAATAAACCTGTTGGACGAATAAGTTGTTCTACAATAACTCCCTGTGATTCATTAATCTCAAAAGGTGATGGTGTTGCAGAAAGATATATTGTTTGATTTTGCATACTTTGAAACTCTTCAAATCTCAAAGGTCTGTTGTCAAAAGCAGAAGGCAAACGAAAACCATACTCTACCAATGATTCTTTTCTACTTCTATCTCCTCCATACATTGCTCTTATCTGTGGTATAGTAACATGACTTTCATCTATCACCATAAGAAAATCTTTTGGAAAATAATCTATAAGACAGAAAGGACGAGTGCCTGGTTGTCTTCTATCAAAATAACGAGAATAGTTCTCAATACCGCTACAATAGCCAAGTTCTTGCAACATCTCCATATCATTATTCACTCTTTCTTCCAAACGTTTTGCTTCCAACAATCTACCTTCTTGTCTAAACTCATCACAACAAACAAACATATCTTGCTGAATTTCTTTTAAAGCAACTGCTAACTTGTTTTTGTTTGTAAGGAAGTTGCCTGCTGGATAAATGACAATGCTTTCAAGGTCTTCTATTGTTGAAAGAGTTACTGGGTCAAACTTGTGCAAAGACTCTATTTCATCATCAAAAAAACATATCCTATAAGCATAATCTGCATATGCTGGATGAACGTCTATTGTGTCGCCTTTAACACGAAACTTACCTCTTGCAAATTCTATCTCATTGCGAGAATACAAACTATCTACAAGAGTTAATAAGAACTTATTTCTATCTAACTTGTCGCCAACATTAAGATGTATTGTTCCATTTTCAAAATCTGTTGGGTTACCTATACCATAAATACAAGAAACAGAACTAACAACAATAACATCTTTTCTTCCACTCAAAAGGGCTGAGGCTGCTGAAAGACGCAACTTATCTAACTCTTCATTGATTGAAAGGTCTTTTTCTATATATGTATTTGTTTGTGCGATATATGCTTCTGGCTGATAATAGTCATAATATGACACAAAATATTCTACTGCATTGTTTGGAAAAAATCGTTTAAACTCGCCATATAATTGTGCTGCCAATGTTTTATTGTGGCTCATAATTAGCGTTGGGCGGTTAATATTTTGAATAACGTTAGCAACAGTGAAAGTCTTTCCGCTACCTGTTACTCCCAACAATACTTGTGCTTTATCTCCTTGAATAATACCTTTGGTGAGTTGTTCTATTGCTTGCGGTTGGTCTCCTGTTGGTTTAAAATCTGATTGTATTTGAAAATCCACTTTATTGTCCTAATTTTTTATAACGTCTTTTTTTATTAAACGAAGTGAGGAAACATTTTATTAACAACAAGAAATAAAATATTTTATTGCTAAGAAATAACTATCAAGTCCAAATCCTATAATACTTCCTTTGCATACAGGAGAGAGAAGCGAAGTATGGCGAAAATCTTCTCTTGCATATATGTTTGAGATATGAACTTCAACAACAGGTGTCTTTATTGATGATATTGCATCTCTGATAACAACAGACGTATGAGTGTATCCTCCTGCATTAAGAACTATACCACAACTATCTTTTGCTTTTTGAATATAATCAACTATCTCTCCTTCAATATTGCTTTGCTTATACTCTAAAACAACATCACTAAACCTTTGCCTTAATTGTTTTAAATAATCTTCAAAACTCTTTTGTCCATAAATGTCTGTTTCTCTTGTGCCTAAAAGATTAAGATTTGCTCCATTAATTATTGTTATCTTTTTCATTGTTTTTTACTGTTCGTCGTTTTCTATCTCTACTTTAATAACTCTCTTATTGATGTCCAAAACAAATACTTCTGGTACTTTCCATATATATTTGCTTGTTATTATATTATAATTTTTTTCATCACAATAGGCACTTATCCATTTCTTTGGTAAAGAGCAATGAGATTGTTCTATTGTTTGTTTATCCACTTCGGGAGGTATTGCAATAACGATTAATGAATCAACCTCTATAAGATGATTTATTGTATCATTGTTTTTCATCTGTTTTATTTTCTTCAAACAATGCTCACAATCTGGATTATAGAACAGCAACATCGTATAATATGATTTTATTTCATATAATTTGTGTTCTATCTTTGGCTCATCTATCTTATAAAAAACAAAATCCTGTGCTTTTGTCCCAACATTTGGATTGTTGTATTTATCAAAAATATTTTGACCAAAGCACGGAAATGTTATTATTACTAATATTAAACAAAGAAGTCTTTTCACTTAATACTTATATCTCTATTTTATCACCTTTACTTGGTATGAAAATATCATTATATCCTTCTTCTTTTAGATGTTCTTTAAAATTAACTTGTGTTTTTTCTTCACCATGAACAATGATAAGTTTTTTAAGGTCTTGTTTGTTTTGACAAGAAATAAATTGTATTAATTCTTTGTAGTCAGCGTGAGCAGAATATGATTCAATATTTTTTATTTCTGCACGAACAATATGTTTTATTCCAAAGATAGACACTTCTTTATCTCCACGGAGTATTTTGTGTCCAAGAGTTGAAGGAGAACAATAACCAACGCCAAGAATAGTTGTTTTTGGATTTTCAATATTATTAGCGATATGGTGTTTAACTCTTCCTGCTTCCATCATACCTGAGGCAGAAATAATAATACATGGTTCTTTGCTATAATTTAATGCCTTACTTTCATCTTTACTTTGAACATAATGAAGTTTATCAAATCCAAATGGGTCAGGGTCTTGTTTCATAAATTGTTTCAACTTATCATTAAAGCATTCTGAATGTATTTTAAAGATATTTGTTGCATTCAAACTCAACGGACTATCAACATAAACATCTATTGGTGGCAATTGATGTGTTTCCCACAAATAGTTTAATCCATAAATAATCTCTTGTGCCCTACCGACAGCAAAAGAAGGAATGATTAGTTTGCCACGTTTTTTAACACAAGTATATTTAACAATATCCAAAAGTTTCTTTTCGCTCATATCTATTGGGTCATGAACTCTGTCGCCATAAGTAGATTCCATTATCAAATAGTCTGCTTGTGGAAAAGATTGTGGTTCTTTTAATATACGTTTAGAGTATCGTCCAATATCTCCTGTGAAGGCTACTCTTGTCTTTTTTTCTCCTTCAAATATTGTTATATTACAAGTTGCGCTTCCAAGAATATGCCCATTATCAGTAAACATTATACTAAACTCTCCTAAACGAAGGTCTTTATTATAAGGAATACTAACAAAATAAGGCATAGAGTTTCTTGCATCATCTGCTGTATATATAGGAGAAACAGGGTCTAATCCTTGTGCTACTCTTTTCTTGTTAAATGTTATAGTATCTAATTCTTGTATATTTCCTGCATCAACGAGCATTATCGCACAAAGGTCTCTTGTTGCGGGAGTGCAAAGAATGGTACCTTTAAAACCAAGTTTAACTATGTATGGTATAAGTCCTGAGTGGTCTATATGTGCATGAGAAAGTATAAGGTAATCTATTTCTTTTGGGTCAAATCCCAACTCTCTATTGTCAGAATCTGTTGCTAATCCTTTACCTTGATACATTCCACAATCAAGTAATATTTTTGTACCTTTGTTTGTAGTTATCAAATGTTTGCTTCCAGTAACCTCTTTGGCTGCTCCTAAAAATTCTATTGTCATAATGTTAAATTTTTATTAATTTTAGCAAAGATAATATTTATTTTTATTATTATATCAATTTTTTTCTAAATAAATATTGTAATTTTGCAAAAGATTTTAAAATCAAAGGGGCAAACAAAGGGAAATAAAGGGAAAATAATAATGAAAAAGATATTAAATATTATAGTTTTAATTGCAATTACTTGTTGTTTATTAACATTTTACGCTTGCAATAAGGACAAAGATTCAAAGTTTAAACAAAGTAAAACAAAAATAGAGAAGAAAGATTTTGATGTTCCACTTATAAAAGGATTAATTGTTTCTGGTATTAATCTTCACGATACAGCAAATAATATTCAAGGGCAAATACTTTTTCCAAGAATATCAACACAAGACTATAAAGATTTTAATATAAAGCCTATCAATGATTTTGTTTCAAATAATATAAAAGGGTTTGTTTCTATTGTAAAGAAGAACAAAGACTATAAAACGAATAAAGACCATAATGTTTTAATATTAAAAGTTTTGTATGCTTATCAATACAAAGATATAACAAGTTGTGTATTCAAAAAAGATGTTCATCTTGTTAATCAAAAAGACACTACAACAACTTACCTTTCCCTTAACTACAACAAAAATACTGGCAAGATGATTGCTTTTGATAAGATGTTTAATATTAATAAAAACAACATTAATGATTTCAAGGCTATCTTTGGTAAAGAACTTTCAAACTATGATTTACAACAGATGAAAGACCTTGATTATAATATAGAAAAAGATACTATTTCATTGAATGTGTATTCAAAGCAAAGTAAAAAACAAATAAGATTAAGACAACCACTAAACAAGGTGGCTTCATATATTGGTAATGGCAACTAAAAAAAAGAAAAAATTGACACGTAGAGCATTAATTATTTCAATTGTATTAGTATTGCTTTCGGTTGTTGCGAGCGTTGTTTACGTTTACGGCATAGATTATTACAGAAAGTACTACGCATGCCCAACAGTTGATATAGATTATAATCGTTATCCTGTTGTGGGCATTGACATATCTGTTCATCAAGCAAAGATTGATTGGCAGATTGTTTATGATTCAAAAATCTCATTCGCTTTCATTAAGGCAACAGAAGGTGTAACGTTAGTAGATAAACGTTTTGCATCTAATTGGAAAGAAGCCAAAGACAAGAACATTGTTGTTGGTGCTTATCTTTTCTATAAGTTTAATAAGGACGGCAAACAGCAAGCACAGACATTTATCCGTACCGTTAAACTGACAGATACAGACTTACCTCCTGTTGTTGATTTTGAACTATGTTATGGTAATCGTTTCACAAAAGTTTCTCATACACAAGTATTAAATGAACTTTATAAATGTATGCGAGAATTAGAAAAACATTATAAAGTTAAGCCTATAATATATACTAATATAGACACTTATACAAAATATATAAAAGGTAATTTTGATGAATATCCTCTTTGGCTTTGCAAACTATGCAATGAGCCAACAAATAGTAATTGGACATTTTGGCAATATACTCATAAAGGTGTTGTCCCTGGAATAAAAGGCAATGTTGATATGAATATCTTTAATGGCAGTTACACAGACTTTGTTAATTTCATTTACAACGCAAGAGGAAAGAAAGTTAAAAAATCACAACTCAATGCCACAAGAAAAAACAATCCTATTAATAGACGACAGCCACAAGATACTAATAGAAAAGCTAAAAGATAAAGGCTACATAGTTGATTATCGTCCCAATTATACACGAGAAGATATTTTAGCAAACATCTCTTGTTATGATTGTCTTATTGTTAGAAGCAAGATAAAGATAGACAAACAGATAATAGACAAAGGAGTTAATCTTAAATGTATTGCAAGAAGCGGTGCAGGAATGGACAGCATTGATGTTGATTATGCTCAAAAAAAGAATATCCTTTGCTTAAACTCTCCCGAAGGTAATCGTGATGCTGTTGGAGAGCATGCTGTTGGTTTGCTATTAAGTCTTTTCAATAAGATAAACTTTGCTGACAAAGAAGTTAGACAAGGCTTATGGCGTAGAGAAGAAAATCGTGGCGTTGAGATTAAAGGCAAAACGATAGGTATCATTGGTTATGGTAATATGGGTAAGGCTTTTAGTCAAAGATTACAAGGGTTTGATTGCAAGGTTATTGCTTACGATAAATACAAGAAAGGGTTCTCTAACTCTTTTTGCCAAGAAGTATCCTTAGATGATATTTTCTGTGAGAGTGATGTATTGTCTTTTCACGTACCATTAACCAAAGAGACTGAGTATATATTTTGTGATGAGTTTGTTAGTTGTTTCAAGAAAAGTTTTTATTTGATTAACACCTCACGAGGCAAGGTTGTCAAACTATCCTCTCTTATCAAAGCAATGAAAGATGATAAGGTTAAAGGTGCCGGACTTGATGTGCTGGAATATGAGAACTTCTCCAATCAGATGACAGACGATAATAAAGCAAACGAAGAACTTAATACTCTCTTTGCTATGAACAATACTGTCTTTACGCCACACGTTGCTGGCTGGACAAAAGAATCTTATTATAAACTTGCTTTGTTTTTGTCAGATAAGATAATAGATGTTCTTGGCTAAATAAAATAATAACAATCTATTGTTTAACTTCCATTGCTTGACGTAAGCCACTACCAAGCATAAAGAAAGCAAGCACAAGAAGCATTATTGCCACTCCTGGAATGATAGCCATATATGCTGCATCAAGAATAATGTAACCATAGTTTTCTTTAATCATCGTACCCCACGAAGGCATAGGAGGTTGAACACCAATACCGAGAAAAGATAATCCTGCTTCTTGAAGTATGGCAGTAGCGAAGTTAGAGGCTATTATCACCGTTACGCTACCAACAACATTAGGCAAGATATGCTTAACTATTATCCTTGTGTTAGAAAAACCGAGTGCTTTACCTGCTTGAACAAACTCTTGCTCTTTCAAAGACATCACTTGACCTCTAACCATACGTGCTATATCTACCCACATCGTTAGTCCTACCGCAACAAAGACTTGCCAAAAACCTTTTCCCAAAGCAAACGTTATCGCAATAACAAGAAGAATAGTTGGTATGCTCCACACCACATTTATCACCCACATTATCATATTGTCTATCCAACCACCAAAATAGCCTGCGATAGAGCCAAGACTAACACCGATGATGATAGCAATAAGAATAGCGATGAAACCAACAGATAACGATACTCTTGTGCCTATCATCAGTTGAGAGAGAAGACAACGTCCATATCTGTCTGTTCCAAGGGGGTAAAAATTGCTTACTACCTCGTACTTTGTGTTGTTATTCAAGGTTATTATCTGTCCGTCATTGGGATTGTCGCCTGTATAGGTCTCAACGATAGTTTGTTGCCCTTGTTTGTGATAACGATAGATAGGTATGTTGGTAGAGTTACTCGCAGTACCAAAAAGCATATTCTTAAAAAAACCTACCTTTTGCTGTGGTTTATCATATATTTTAAGCATAAGGACAGAGAAGCCTGGCTTTTTCACTGCTATTTCAAGATGTTGTTCATTAGCATAAGGAGTCTTGTCAGGCGTTATAGCATAACCAGCAATGGCTATCAAAGAGAAGATAACGATGACAACAACAGATGCAACAGATATAGGGTTCTTGCTAAACCTATATAAGGTTGAGTTCCACTTTGGCTTCATAAGATAATCGTTCTATATCCCAAGCAGGTTCAAACGTCAATTGAACTTGAACATTACTAACGCCATCAGTTTGTTTGACTGCCTGCTCTACTTGTAATGGCAAATCCTCAGCAACAGGGCAGTTAGGAGCAGTAAGAGTCATAAGGATAAGCACAAAACCATTATCATCAATATCAATATTGTAGATAAGTCCCATATCCCAAATGTTTATTGGTAACTCAGGGTCAGATATTGTCTTCAACACTTGAATAACTCTATCTTTTATTATTTCTTTTGTCGGTAAGCACCGACTGGCATTCTTGTTTTCTTTTTCTTCCATATTATCTTTTTTCACTTTTAATTATTAATCAATTCGTTGAGCATAAAGACCACTCTAACTATTGCTTATAATGCTTGTCTAAATAACTTGCAAAGATAATAAAAAAAAATCTTGCTACGCAGACTAAGTGAGATATTAAATAAAATTTTATAAATAAAAACTTAATTAACAAACCTTAGTCTGCGTTAGCAAGAATGTCGGTAACCACCGACTGGGTTTCTTGCTACGCATATGAGGGTTTATAAATAAAAACTTAATAAATAATCCCCGCCACGGCTGTGGCTGCGTTAGCAAGAATCCCCGCCACGGTTGTGGCTACTGAAGACCTTTAACAGTTAAGTCTTTGTAAGCAAATTGTGCTTTTTGTAGTTTTCTCATAAAGGCAGGTGAAGGATAGAAACGGCAACGTGTTTTTTTGATAGTGTCAGCAGTTACTTTGTCCAACGTATCTTGGCAGGTAGCCTTGATAGAAGGGATGAAAGAGCCGAGAGTACCAAATTTTACGGCAGAGCCATTAAGGACATACTTACTTACGTGTATCTCCATTGCTTTCAAGCAGGCTAACACGTCTGGATAAGACACAGTAGTAGCATCAGCAATCTCTTGTGCTATTGTGTCAAGATTAACATCTGCTTCACGCCAAAGATGAGCCATATACTTTACTCCTGGTGTGTGTCCTACTGCGATGTTTCTTTTAATTTTTACGAATGAAATCATAGTTGTTGTTTTTTTTAAATTGTTTGTCGGTAACCACCGACTGGGTTTTTTGCTTGCTTGTCGGTAACCACCGACTGGGTTTTTGCTAGACGCATATGAGGGTTTATAAATAAAAACTTAATAAATAAGCCTTAGTCTGCGTTAGCAATAATCCTCGCCACGGTTGTGGCCGACTTGTAGTAAATAATCAAAAAGATATAGACGTCATATAGTTTTTTATCATTTACTTATGCAAAGATACAATATTTTTTTGACAAAATCAAGGTTTTAATAATAAATTATAACATTATTTATTATTGATTATTAACAAGTTTAAAAAAATTGAATTCTTGAATTACCTATGTTTTTGAAGAATTCAATTTTTGAATTTTTATTTTATTTATTATTGATTATGTAATTAACGTGGTTATAATTAATATTTAGCTTTTTAGAAATATCTGTCGCTGACATATTCTCCTTCTCATATAATCTTTTAATCTCTTGGTTCTCTTGTTCTTTCTGTTGTTTTTTCAATTGTTTTTTTGTTATGTTTTTTTGTGGTTTATCTTGTTGTTGAGATATATCATCAACATACTCAAACATATATCCGTCTTCTTCTCTTTTGAGTTTTAAACCTGTTGGTTGTTGACAATTAGCTTTTTCGCAAGTTAATGTGATATAACCATCGTCTGTTCTATCTACATTCCAAAGAAGTCTTGCGGTATCTCTTATCACGTGAGAGCCACTATAATCTCCTTTTTTGTTGTGGTGATGAATACAAATGATTGTTGTATTGTATTTTTGAGCAATTTCAATCCATGGTGCGAGTGCTTTATTGACATCTTTTTGCGTGTTTAATTCTTCCGCAAGACAACGAAAGGGTTCAATAACAACAAAAGATGGTCTTTTTGAAGGATTAGAAAAGAGTTCTTTAATTATCTTCCTATCAATTGATGATTGGTTTATAATCTCAAATTCTTCTTTTATTTCCATCTCTTTTGAGAGTGTTCCCAAACGAGTAATAACTTCTTGGCACTCTTCGCAGTTTATTAATAACGCACGTTTAGGTGCATCATCAAGATGTGTTTGTCTACCAAAGACGTCTCTTTGTGATAATATTGATATTGTAATATAATTTAATAAGGTGCTTTTACCTACACCGCCATCTCCACAAAAAAAATTTATGGAGTTTTTTAGTATTAAACCATCAACAAGAAATTCTGGTTGTGGTATTTCAAAATCCTCTGGTAGAGGAAAATGTAATATAGCATATTGTGGTATATTACAATTTTTTTGTAAATTTAATTCAAAATCTGAATTCTTGACTTCCTTAGGTTTTGAATTTTTCAAATTTTGAGAAATGTTTTTGTTTTCTTCTGTTGTAGAACTTACATTTTTTAAATCTACGTAATCTGTCATTTTTATTTTATTTTAAATTATTATCTTAGCCGTCATTAACTAAGATTTATGTAGCAAAGATAGAAATAAAAATTGATATAAAAACAATATTATATCTACCCTTTAATACCATAAAACACAATGTTGTATTGGTTAGTTGATAATGTTGTGTAATAAAAAATAATTGTTGTGTATAACAAATATATTGCCAAATAACTTAGCACAATGTTGTGTTAAAAAAAGTTGAATTATAATTCTAATTTACAGCAATATACAAAAAAAACATCAAAAATAATGATGTTTTGGATTGTTAATATTATATTATTATAAAAGACTTTTTGTTGTGCTATAAAGAATAAATGTTGTGTTGATTTGATTGATATGTTGTGTGTTTTTTTGCAAAAAAATGAGATAATATTCTCTTTTCACACAAAAAAATGTTTATTTATTACGTTTATACTGTTGCAAACCATCTCTTAACTGTGCTTCTGTGAAAAAATCTCCATTTTCATGGCAAAAATACTTAGTTGTTATCTTCCATTTCTCTATTTTTTTATCATCTCTGTCTTTTTCATTAAGTATTTTTTCATAAACCAACTTAGCCAAATACTTGTTTTCATTATTTTTCCAAACAATAGGACTCAATTTTTTAGGCTTATCTTTTCCTGTTATAAAAAAGAATAAAGTATCTTTTATTTTATCAATATCAGAAAGAGAATGATTTGATACAAATTCAAAAATATCTTTGCAATCTTCAATATTTTTAAAATCTACGCTATTTAAATGTTTTTTATCTTTTTTATCTTTTTTCTTTTTCTTTTCTTCTTCTTTATCAACAAACATATCTATTGGAGGCTCTTGTATGGTTTCTTTTTGCTCTTGTTGCTCTCCTTGATCGTCTTGTTCTAATTTTTTTTTAGAATAAAAGAACTTTGAATTATTATTTCTATATTCTTCAATTTTTTCATTATCATATATCGTATTTATAAAATCATTCCTATTATTTTTGAACTTTTTCTCAAAAAACTCAAAATTATATAACATTTCATCATACCCTGCTCTATCACAAAAAGCAGGAATTCTATATTCTCCATTCACTATTGGATAGTATTTTTGAGTTTCAAATTCATAATACATAAAACTTCTAAATAAGTAACTATCATATTTATCTACCAAATTTAATTTTATAGAAATTTCAATAAAATCATCAAGTGTATAATAATATTCTCCATCATCTGATTTCTTGATGTATTGACCAATAAATTTCTTTATTCTTTCATAGTATTTTACTTCTTCTTTATTCATAAGCTTTTTTTTATGTTTCTTTCTTGCAAAAATAATAAAAACTTATTATATCTTTCTTTTTATTACAAGTTTTTTTTGTATCTTTGTACTTTATTAAATTATTTGATAATAAAAAAATAACAACAAAAATCATGGAAGAAGAAAATACTAATTTATCAGCAAAAGAATTAAATGCAAAAGGTAGTAAATATTATGCCAACGAAGAATATGAAAAAGCCTTTGAATATTTTAAAAGTCAGCAGATATGGGTTATGCTAATGCTTTTTATAATATGTTCATTTGTTATAAATACGGACAAGGTGTAAATCAATACTCATATTTTTTTTAAAATCTTTATTATTTCTTACAAAAACAAGATAAAAACGTAAAAATAAACATATAATTCTTAAAAAAGTTTTCAACATTTTATTATATTGTACCTAAACTAACTGACAGTTTTTCAATCTTTCATTACTTAGTTTTATGTAATCTTTACTTATCTCGCTACCGATCCATCTTCTATTCATTCTTTTACTGACAATGGCAGTAGTACCTGTACCCATGAATGGATCATAAACAATATCATTAGGATTTGAAAAGTTTTCTAATATTGTTTCAACAAGAGCTTCTGGAAATGTTGCACCATGATTGGCATTAGCTGTTTTACGTTCTCTTTTTATATGCCAAACATCATTTAAAGTTCCACGTCCAAAATTACATTTTTTAAATTGTCTACTTATTGCGTTTGTTTTATCAAATATAATTATAAGTTCATATTGTCTATTTAGGACATTTTTAGCCATAGCTGGTTGAGCTGTGCATTTATCCCAAACCACAACGTCTTTTATCTGATCTGCAAATTTACCTATTATCTTAAAAAAAGCCCTTTTACTACCTGTTACAATTTGAATATTATAAAATATTATATTACTAACACGCAATAACTCCTCTATGACTTTTGAATGAAATTCATAATATTCTTCTATTGGAATATTATCAGAAAATTCATTGTATTTAGTGCTAAATTCTTTTACAATTTGCCTTGAACAATATTGTCCATTACGTATTCTAAGATTCATATTATATGGAGGTGATGTTATTACAATATCAACAGAATCATCTTCCATTCTTTTTAATGTATCAAAGCAATTTTCATTATATATAATATTAGTTTTCATCACAATTTCTTTACTTCCCAATAAGGAGTTGCAAAATTATTAAAAATTATGGAGTTTTGCAAAAAATAAATCAAAAAATATGAGAACAGCAATTGAATTATATGTCATTGACAAAGTTAAAGATTTAAGACATAGGGAAAACATGTCACAAATTGAATTATCTAATAGAATGGGAGTCGCTACAGGATTTGTGGGAAAAGTAGAAAGTTCAACATCTTTATCTAAATATAATCTCAATCACATTAACAAAATCTCAGAAATATTTGATATATCTCCACGTGAATTATTACCTGAAAAACATTTATAATATGAATAATAATGCAATTACAACACTTAAACAAAAATTTAACGAAATAAAAAAACGAGGATTTATTGAGACTCAAAGAAAAAATAACGAATCTGGTGGCATAGGTAATACATTAGAAGATTTACTTGGAATTAAAGAGAATAACTTAAATGAGGCTGATTTCAAAGGGATAGAAATTAAAAGTCATAGATATTTAAATTCTTCAGTTATTTCTCTTTTTACAGTAGCTCCATCTCAACCAAAATCGGCAAATGCAATATTAAGGGAAAAATATGGAGAAGTTAGAGATACAAGTGGAATAAAAATGCTTTATGCTTCAATATTTGGTAATAGGCAAAGTCTTGTCTATAATAAATATGATATGAAATTAAATGTAGATAGAACATCAAAAAAGGTTTATCTTGAAATAACGGACATATCAAATAATACTATTGATAATACAACATATTGGGATTTTGATAAATTAATGCAGTATAGTAATAAAATTAGTAAGTTGTTATTATTTACAGCAAAAACAAAGAAATGTGATAACAAAGAGTTTTTTTATTATGAAAATGCTACATTTTATTATAATTTTAATTTTGATTATTTTCTAAAAGCGATAGAAGAAGGAAAAATTCAATTTGATATTAGGATAGGATACTATTCTTCAGGTAAAAATATAGGTAAAACACATGATCATGGTAATGGATTTCGTATATCAAAATATAAATTTAATTCATTATTTGATACAGTTGAAGAATTTTAGTTTTAACCTATATTGCAAAAAAGCCCATACGATTAAGTAAGGGCTTAGGAGTTAAAAAACATTTATCAGGTGGAAATGGATCATTACCATAACTATGTTTTTCACGAATAACATTGTCTTTTCTATGAATAACAAGTTCTTCTCCATTATTAATTGCTATTTTACGTGATAGTTCAATGGCTTCTTTTTGTGTTTCAAAATTACCTGAACTACGTTTAACATTATCTTGTTTTACTTTCCATATATCTTTAGTATGGACTACATGTATATTCTTTGCCATTATATACCTCCTTTCTGAATTTAATAACAACATATTTAAAGTTGTCGTTATTTATATTAATTTTAAATATATCTAATATTGTATTACAATGTAATATTTTATATTTTCTGCAAAAATAATGTTTTTTTTACTTTTATCGTTAAATGTAAAACAATAAAATAAAAAAATTATAAACATTTTTGTTCATAATGCACTAAAACACAATAATAGCAAACGAATAAATAAAACAAATTTTATTTATTCGTTGTGTTTTTTTTATTTTTTTTGTATGTTATCTAAAACTTTTTTCTATATTTGCACTATTAGTAATAATAGTTTAACAAATAATTAATAAAAAAATAAAATTAAAATGGAATAAGAAAATACTAATTTATCAGCAAAAGAATAAAATGCAAAAGGTAGTAAATATTTTGCCAACAAAGAATATGAAAAAGCCTTTGAATGTTTTAAAAAGTCAGCAGATATGGGTTATGCTAATGCTTTTTATAATTTATACATTTTCTATACAAACGGACAAGGTGTTGAAAAAAACGATGAATTAGCAAAAAAATATTTTGAACAATATAATAATGCAAATCACTTAAACGATTTAAACTACTCAAACGAGGCTACTTCTTCCCAACCTATTTCCGAACAAGAAACACGAGAAGATATTCACACAATAAAATCTTGGGTTATGTTCTTTGGTATATTAACAATTATTGAACTAATAATAGGGCTTATCTTCGTTATAAAAGTATTAGGTGCATTGCATTAATCAATTATCAATTATATTAATAACCAACAATAAAGGGCAACCACAAGAGTTGCCCCTACATTAATATCTTTAATTATTAATCCCTGTCGGTGGTTACCGACCGTTAGCAATAATCCCCGCCACGGTTGTGGCTGCGTTAGCAATAATCCCCGCCACGGCTGTGGCTGCGTTAGCAATAATCCCCGCCACGGTTGTGGCTGCGTTAGCAATAATCCCCGCCACGGCTGTGGCTGCGTTAGCAATAATCCCCGCCACGGTTGTGGCTACTGAAGACCTTTGACGGTTAAGTCTTTGTAAGCAAATTGTGCTTTTTGTAGTTTCCTCATAAAGGCAGGTGAAGGATAGAAACGGCAACGTGTTTTTTTGATAGTGTCAGCAGTTACTTTTTCCAACGTATCTTGGCAGGTAGCCTTGATAGAAGGGATGAAAGAGCCGAGAGTACCAAATTTTACGGCAGAGCCATTAAGGACATACTTACTTACGTGTATCTCCATTGCTTTCAAGCAGGCTAACACGTCTGGATAAGACACAGTAGTAGCATCAGCAATCTCTTGTGCTATTGTGTCAAGATTAACATCTGCTTCACGCCAAAGATGAGCCATATACTTTACTCCTGGTGTGTGTCCTACTGCGATGTTTCTTTTAATTTTTACAAATGAAATCATAGTTGTTGTTTTTTTTAAATTGTTTGTCGGTAACCACCGACTGGGTTTTTTGTTTGTCGGTAACCACCGACTGGGTTTTTTGCTTGTCGGTAACCACCGACTGGGTTTTTGCTAGACGCATATGAGGGTTTATAAATAAAAACTTAATAAATAAGCCTTAGTCTGCGTTAGCAATAATCCTCGCCACGGTTGTGGCCGACTTGTAGTAAATAATCAAAAAGATATAGACGTCATATAGTTTTTTATCATTTACTTATGCAAAGATACAATATTTTTTAGATATACGCAAGTTTTTAATAATAAATTATAACATTATTTATTATTGATTATTAACAAGTTTAAAAAAATTGAATTCTTGAATTACCTATGTTTTTGAAGAATTCAATTTTTGAATTTTTATTTTATTTATTATTGATTATGTAATTAACGTGGTTATAATTAATATTTAGCTTTTTAGAAATATCTGTCGCTGACATATTCTCCTTCTCATATAATCTTTTAATCTCTTGGTTCTCTTGTTCTTTCTGTTGTTTTTTCAATTGTTTTTTTGTTATGTTTTTTTGTGGTTTATCTTGTTGTTGAGATATATCATCAACATACTCAAACATATATCCGTCTTCTTCTCTTTTGAGTTTTAAACCTGTTGGTTGTTGACAATTAGCTTTTTCGCAAGTTAATGTGATATAACCATCGTCTGTTCTATCTACATTCCAAAGAAGTCTTGCGGTATCTCTTATCACGTGAGAGCCACTATAATCTCCTTTTTTGTTGTGGTGATGAATACAAATGATTGTTGTATTGTATTTTTGAGCAATTTCAATCCATGGTGCGAGTGCTTTATTGACATCTTTTTGCGTGTTTAATTCTTCCGCAAGACAACGAAAGGGTTCAATAACAACAAAAGATGGTCTTTTTGAAGGATTAGAAAAGAGTTCTTTAATTATCTTCCTATCAATTGATGATTGGTTTATAATCTCAAATTCTTCTTTTATTTCCATCTCTTTTGAGAGTGTTCCCAAACGAGTAATAACTTCTTGGCACTCTTCGCAGTTTATTAATAACGCACGTTTAGGTGCATCATCAAGATGTGTTTGTCTACCAAAGACGTCTCTTTGTGATAATATTGATATTGTAATATAATTTAATAAGGTGCTTTTACCTACACCGCCATCTCCACAAAAAAAATTTATGGAGTTTTTTAGTATTAAACCATCAACAAGAAATTCTGGTTGTGGTATTTCAAAATCCTCTGGTAGAGGAAAATGTAATATAGCATATTGTGGTATATTACAATTTTTTTGTAAATTTAATTCAAAATCTGAATTCTTGACTTCCTTAGGTTTTGAATTTTTCAAATTTTGAGAAATGTTTTTGTTTTCTTCTGTTGTAGAACTTACATTTTTTAAATCTACGTAATCTGTCATTTTTATTTTATTTTAAATTATTATCTTAGCCGTCATTAACTAAGATTTATGTAGCAAAGATAGAAATAAAAATTGATATAAAAACAATATTATATCTACCCTTTAATACCATAAAACACAATGTTGTATTGGTTAGTTGATAATGTTGTGTAATAAAAAATAATTGTTGTGTATAACAAATATATTGCCAAATAACTTAGCACAATGTTGTGTTAAAAAAAGTTGAATTATAATTCTAATTTACAGCAATATACAAAAAAAACATCAAAAATAATGATGTTTTGGATTGTTAATATTATATTATTATAAAAGACTTTTTGTTGTGCTATAAAGAATAAATGTTGTGTTGATTTGATTGATATGTTGTGTGTTTTTTTGCAAAAAAATGAGATAATATTCTCTTTTCACACAAAAAAATGTTTATTTATTACGTTTATACTGTTGCAAACCATCTCTTAACTGTGCTTCTGTGAAAAAATCTCCATTTTCATGGCAAAAATACTTAGTTGTTATCTTCCATTTCTCTATTTTTTTATCATCTCTGTCTTTTTCATTAAGTATTTTTTCATAAACCAACTTAGCCAAATACTTGTTTTCATTATTTTTCCAAACAATAGGACTCAATTTTTTAGGCTTATCTTTTCCTGTTATAAAAAAGAATAAAGTATCTTTTATCTTATCAATATCAGAAAGAGAATGTTTTGATACAAATTCAAAAATATCTTTGCAATCTTCAATATTTTTAAAATCTACACTATTTAAATGTTCTTTTTCTTTTTTGTTTTCTTTATTATTTTCACAGACAAGTATATCTTCTATCTCTTCTTTTTTTATTGCTTTTGAGAGTATTTCTTTTTCAAAATCTTTTAATCTATCATCATCTAATATTTTTAAAACAAAATATTTTAACTCTATTGGACAATCAAAACCAAAATATACATCTGGTTCAAATGGGCTTATGAAATAAGATTTAAAAACTGCTAATCCATTCAATTCACTTTTTGTGTTATATATCCAACCCAAAAACCTGTCTTCTTCTTTATATTCTTCCCTATAAACCTCTTGAAAATTTAAACCTTTCCAATAATCATCACGGGTGGCTCCGTTTATACTTTTATTTAAATAAGCTTCTAAAAAACATTTTAAATCTACACTATTTTCTAATATTCCTAATTCTATTAATAAATCACCTATTTTATCTTGTGGAACATTATATAAATAGCTATTATCACAATCCAACTCAAAAAAGTTTTTGTATTTTTTTAGTATTTCTAATGCTTTTGTTTGGTCTATCATAAGGTTTTTATGTTTTGTTTTTTTAATCATTCTAGCAAGAATGCGTGTCATGCTATGACTGACAAGAGAAAGCAAGAGCATAAAGTTTTATTTGTTTAATCATAGCAAGCAAGCCATTACTTCTTGTTGGCGACAAGTGTTGTGTAAGACCTATCGTATCAATAAAATGAAGGTCTGCCTCTTGCACATCTTGTGGTTTTTGATGATTAAACACTCTTAATAGCAACGTTATTATCCCTTTGGTTATCACTGCATCAGAGTCCGCTTTTATATCCATCACACCATCTTTCATCTGGGCACTTACCCACACTCTGCTTTGACAACCTTTTATTAAGTTCTTCTCGTTCTTATCTTTCTCCTCTATTATTGGACAATCTTTTCCTAACTCTATAAGATAATTGTATTTATCCATCCAATCATCAAACATATTAAACTCTTGTTCTATCTCTTGTTCTATCTCCACAATCGTGGCAGGTTTCTTTTCTTTTTCTTCCATATTTTTAACTTTTATTATTATTTATTTTTTCACTATTAACTTTTCACTTTTCACTTTAAATGGATTGCTAATCCAGTAAAATAGTTCTTTATTCCATTTAAATGTCTTTTGAATCCATTCCAGCGGATTGCTAATCCATTTTTCACTATTAACTATTAATTATTCACTAAATTAAGTATTTGTTCTACATATTTTCTATCATTAGATAGTCTTGGTATTTTGTGTTGTCCGCCAAGAGAACCTTTATCTTTAAGCCACAAATAGAACGTGTTTTTTGGTACAACATTAACCATTGGTTTTTTAAGTATCATATCTTTGTAGCGTTTGGCTTGATAGTCTGAATTAACTTCTTGAAGGCAAGTGTCTAATCTTGTGATAAAATCGTCCATATCCTGTGGTTCTTTCTCAAATTCAATCACCCATTGGTGCAAAGTGCGGTTGTTGGGCTTATCAAACAATGGGCAAGCAGTGTATTCAACAACAGAACTATTTGTTTGCCTGCAAGCCTTGCTTATTGCTTTATCTGCATTATCTACAATAAGTTCTTCTCCGCAAGCATTTATATAACTTTTTGTCCTACCTGTTATCTTGAAACGATAAGGAGCAATCTCGGTAAAAGATATTGTGTCGCCTATCATATATCTCCACAAGCCTCCATTAGTAGAGATAACCATTGCGTAGTTCTTATTTAATTCAACATCGCTAAGAGGTATTATCTTTTTATCTTCTTTGTCAAGGTCTTCAAAAGGAATGAACTCATAATATATACCATAATCCAATAGTAAAAGAATAGAGTCATCATCTGTCCTATCTTGCAAACCAAAGAAACCTTCGGAAGCGTTGTAGGTCTCCATATAGTTCATTGTCTTAGGAAGTATTTGTTGGTATTGCTTACGATAAGGATTAAACGATACTCCTCCATGAAAATAAACCTCAATATTTGGCCACACTTCTTCTATTGATTTGTTGGTATAAGCCATAACGCCTTCCAAGAGCATAAGCATCCAAGACGGCACACCTGAAAGCGATGATATATTAGTTACAGAGACAGACTCTATCATCTTTTTTAGTTTAGTGTCCCAATCAGGCATAAGAGCAATCTCTTTCTTTGGCACACGATACCACTCTGCCCAAAAAGGAAGATTATCTATTATGATAGCAGACACATCTCCACAAAATATATCATCATTTGTTGCTTCTTGTCTTGAACCTCCAAGAGCAAGAGAATAGCCCGAAAATATCTGACTATCTGGGTGATTATTGCAATACAAAGCCAACATATCTTTGCCTCCTTTATAATGACATTCTTGCAAAGACTCTTCGCTTACTGGAATGAACTTGCTCCTTGTTGATGTTGTTCCAGAAGATTTGCTAAACCATTTAATATCACTGTTCCACAATACATTCTGTTCGCCTTTGATTATCCTATTAAAAAATGGCAAAAGAGAATTGTAATCATTTAGTGGAACTCTTTCGTTATATATTCTTTGGTTGGTTATTGAAGAATAATCATAAAACTTTCCCCATATAGTATCTTTTGCTGAAAGGATAAGGTTTTGAAACACTTTTTGTTGAACATCTATTGGGTTCTTCATAAAATTTTCTATCTGCGGTATTCTTCTAAGCATTAATTTATTAACTATACTATTTATTGTTGGCATATTGTTTTTTTGTTTTGTTCTTATTTTGGTGCTCTTTTTAATAAATATATTGCAATAAGAGCATAAAGCATTATTGGTATTAGTATTGCTAAGCAAGGAGCAAGATTGCTATTGATTGCAAACACTTGCGACACTTTCATCATCAATATTAAACTAAAAGCCAAGCCTATACCTATTGCAAGATTAAATCCTGTTCCTCCTCTTGTCTTTTTGCAAGAAAGCGACAGTCCTATTATTGTTAATACTATGTATGCTAATGGATTAAACAATCTTTGATATTTCTCTACAAGCAAAGTACTTACCATATTCGTTCCTTTAAGTTCTTCTCTTGCTATTGCTTGGTTGAGTTGATTGAAGTTTAATATATCCATATTGATTACGTTTAAATTGAAATCATTTGGCATAGCATGTATATCCATCTTTGTATTCACTCCTCTTTCCAAACTCTCTTTGTCTTTATCTATCGTTCTTACTGAATAATTGACAAGTTCCCATTGATTAGACAGAGAATCATAAGTTATTGTTTCAGCAGTTATCTTCTTTATCACGTTGTTGCCTTTAAACACTTCCCAAGAGAAAAGATAACCTGTTTTTGTGTTGTTATCATAGCGTTGAACATACAACTGATTATTGGGCGAAGACTGAATATGAATATTATATAATTGATTATTGTATGGATTTCTGTAATATTGTTGTTCAAACTTACTTTTGCCTATATTAACATATGGTATCAAATAGTTAGAAAAATACAAGTTAATCAAACCAATAAATATTGCACTGATAAGATAGGGTCTCAATAGTCTTTTAAAACTTATTCCTGAGCAAAGAATAGATATTATCTCACTTCTTGCTGTTAGTCGTGAGGTAACAAAAACAATTGCTATAAAGAAGAACAGATGTCCAAAAAGATTGACAAACGATGGAATGAAATTGCAATAATAATCAAAGATGATAGCCTTCAATGGTGCTTTGTGGTCAATAAAATCATCTATCTTTTCTCCTAAATCAAAAATGATAACAATAAGTATGATTAAAGCAATTGCAACAAAAAACGTTGCGATAATCTTTTTAATTATATAGTAATCAAGTGTTGTTAAAAACTTATTATTCTTATTTATCATAGTTTGTTATTATAGTTTTCTTGATAGTTTTTCTACCATGATATTTTTCCATTGCAAGAAATCGCCATTACTTATATGCTCTCTTGCCTGAGAAACTAACCACAAATAAAAAGCAAGATTATGTATGCTTGCAATCTCCATAGCCAACAACTCTTTTGAAACAAAAAGATGTCTTAGATAGGCTTTTGTATAAAGATGGTCTATTGATGCAGTTCCATTAACATCTATCTCTGAAAAATCATCTTCCCATTTTTTGTTTCTCATATTCATCGTTCCTTCACTTGTAAAAAGCATCGCATTCCTACCATTCCTTGTTGGCATAACGCAATCAAACATATCTATTCCTAATGATATACATTCTAATATATTTGCTGGTGTTCCAACGCCCATAAGATAACGTGGCTTATCTTTTGGCAATATGGAACAACAAAGCGATGTTAATTCATACATCTTTTCAACAGGTTCTCCAACAGACAAACCACCTATTGCATATCCATCACAATCATATTCACTTACTTTCTTGCAAGATATTTCTCTTAAATCACTATACACACTTCCTTGAACAATAGGAAACAATGATTGACTATAATCATATATTGGCTCTGTTTCATTCATTCTTTTAACACATCTATCTAACCATGAATGAGTGAGTTTAAGAGATTTCTTTGCATAACTATATTCACAAGGATAAGGTGTGCATTCATCAAAAGCCATCATTATATCTGCTCCTATCTTTCTTTGAATATCAATAACTTTCTCGGGAGTAAAGGTATGCAATGAGCCATCAATATGAGAATGAAACGTACAACCATCTTCTGTTATCTTTCTTATCTTACCAAGAGAATAAACTTGAAATCCGCCACTATCTGTTAGCATTGGCTTATTCCAAGAGTTAAACTTTTGTATTCCCCCTGCTTTTTGTATTATATCTGTTGTTGGTCTAAGATAAAGATGATAAGTATTTCCAAGAATGATTTGAGCCTTAACTTCTTCTTTTAATACATCTACTCCAACACCTTTAACACTTCCTACTGTTCCTACTGGCATAAATATTGGCGTAGAAATATTGCCATGATTAGTTTTTATTTCACCTAATCTTGCTTCGCAATTTTTTGATTTTGAAATAATTTTAAATTCCATTCAAACGTTATTAACAATAAATGTTTAGAAATATTTTTACAAAGATAACGATAAATGTCAAATTAATAATAATTTTGCTAAAAATAATTTAATTTTATGATGCAATTTTTAGAATATCAATTTACTAATCTTAGTTTAATTTTGTCCTCTATTACTGGTGGATTGCTTTTATTTCAGATACTTTACTATGTAATTGTATATAATAGAGTGGCTTTTTACAAAAATAAACCTATTGATGACGATAAAATAACAACAAATGGAATAAGTGTTATAATTATTGCTCAAAATGATGAACTTAATCTTCAAGAAAATCTTCTTCAAATATTAGAGCAAGAATATCCTTTATTTGAAGTTATTGTTATTAATGAAAACTCTAATGATGATTCAGAGTTTGTTCTTCATATTTTAACAGAGAACTACAAAAACCTTAAAATAATCAATCTTCAAGAAAATATTAACAAGTTCATCACTCGCAAGTTCTCATTAGATATTGGTATTAAATCTGCTAAATATGATACTATCGTAATAACAGAGCCTAAATGTTGTCCTTCTTCTTTTTCTTGGCTTAGTCATATCAATGAACAAATGCAAAACAAAAAGAAAAAGATTGCAATAGGTTTTTGTGGTATAAAGCCAAGCAAAGGTTTTCTTAATCAATTTGTTCAATATGATAGTATTACTAATGCTATGAACTGTTTTTCTTTCGCTCTTATTGGCAACCCCTACACAGGAGTAAATGAAAACATAGCCTATTCCAAAGATTTCTTTTTCCGCCATGGTGGTCTTATTAGTCAATATCGCACTCACACTGGCAGTAATGATATCTTTGTTAATCGCTATGCTAACAAATCCAACACAAGTGTTGTTTTAAATAAAGACTCTTTCACTTATTGCAACGGTTTTTCTTCTTACTCTTTCTTTAAACGCAACAAGATAAACAACTATTTAGCCTTTAAACACTTCAAATTCAAAGATAAGTTTCTTCTTTCTCTTCTTCCTTTTGACTCTCTTTTGTTTTATCTTGGAATAATCTTTTTAATAATTATTCGCTTTCCTTGGCAATATTGTATCCCTGTTGTCGTTGTAAAATGGTTGATACAGATTTTATATTACAAAAAATGTATGAAAACTTTTGAAATAAAGAACTGTTATATGCTTACTCCTTTTATGGAAGTTTATTTTATGTTCTTGCATTTCAATTTATTCGTTAAATCATTATTCATCAAGAAAAACAAATGGGAATAACATCAAGACAACTTACAGCAAAGGCACAAAGAGATTATGAACTTGTTCTTTTAGCAAGAGAGAAAGGCGACCAAAAGGCTTATTCCACTCTTCTTTCTACTTATAGAGAGCCTATATATTATATGTTGTTGAAGATGACTAACAATACCATTGATGCAGATGATTTAACAATAGAAACATTCGGTAAGGCTTTCAAATCTCTTAATGATTATTCGCCTGACTTTGCTTTCTCTACATGGCTTTTCCGTATTGCAACCAACAACTGCATTGACTATATTAGAAAAAACAAAACAATAACTGTTTCAATAGATAAAGAGATTGAAGGCGAAGAAGATGGCTATTCTTTTAAAGGTTCTAACATTCCTTGCCAAAATCCTGACCCAGAAGAATTGATTATTGATGAACAACAAAAACTTTGGATGAGAGATATTGTTTCTAAACTTAAACCTCATTATCGTGTCCTTGTTGAAGAAAGATACTTTATGGAGAAGTCTTATGAAGAGATTTCCAAAGACCTTAATCTTCCAATAGGCACAGTTAAGGCTAAACTTTTTAGAGCAAGAAACCTTTTGTTGAACATAATCAAGAACAACCCTCACCAAAAATAAATCATTGTCTTTTATGGTTCTCACCCCTTTTGACAAATCTTCTTTTAAGCACTTAGCCAAAGAACTTTATCTTGCTTGTTTTCCCTTTGATGAAAGACGTGAGTGGTCTTCTATTCTTGACTTAAACCAACAAGACTATTATTCTTTCTTCGTCATTGAACAAGACTCTCTCTTTGTTGGAATAATATCTTTGTGGTTTTTCAAAGACTTTGTTTATGTAGAACATTTTGCTATTGACAAAACTCTAAGAGGCAATCATCTTGGCACACAAGCCATATCGCATATAATCAACAACATAAACGCTAACATTGTTCTTGAAGTAGAACTACCAACAAACGAGATAAGTAAGAAAAGGATAATGTTTTATAAGCGTCTTGGTTTTGAGTCTTTTGTTCAGAGATACATACAACCGCCCTACACCGAGCAAGGACAATCGCTGGAATTAATTGTAATGTTTCATCAAGACCAACCGACAACATCTTTTCCATCATTTGAAACAATACGCCACACCCTTTATCTTAATGTATATAGCCACAACCGTGGCGGGGATTATTGCTAGACGCATGTGAGGGTTTGTTTATTCACTTTTCATTTCGCACTATTCATTATTCACTATTCACTATTAACTTTTCATTTTTAACTTTTAACTGAAAATGGATTGCTAATCCAGTAAAATAGTTCTTTAATCCATTTAAATGTCTTTTGATTCCAGTAAAATAGTTCTTTAATCCATTTTTAACTGAAATGAAAACTATTCAACCTCTCCCAATTTCCTTTGCATCAATTCCTCTCCTTTCTTTCTAACTTCTGGCAATATATACTTATCTACAATGGACAATATCTCAATATGTGCAGATGCCACAAGGACATTTATAAAAGTGTTAACAAAGGAAAGTTTTGACGAATCTTCTTTATACTCATTAGCAATTATATCATCAATTAAACACGTAATAATAAATTCAATATCAGTCTCTAATGTATCTAACATTGGTGCAACATTATAATAAGTGTAAATATTGTCTTGATTTAAATCTAAATCATTCTCTATATAAGGCGATGCTCCTTGTTTTAATAACTTTATAACCTCCTCTTGTTTATGTTTCATACCACAGTTGGCAAGTTGTATATCTATATCCTTTGGTTTATATTTTACAAAATCATAGTCTTCAAAATAATCATAAACATCATCATTATATGTTATAAAAGAGAAATCACCATAGTTTATCTTTGGCAAAATAGGTGTTATTGGTATATTAAAAAACAAATCCATCATAGATTTATAGATATTGTAATCTTTTTCTTCATAATATCTAAATATATTGCATAAGGCATATACTAACTCAAAGGCAGTTATCTTATAGCAATATTCACATTCTTTGCAATCGTCTTTATAGTCGCATTCTTCTCCCATTTCAAAACAATCACACATTTCTATTACAATAACATTTTTGTGATATTTTTCCAAATATTGTTGTAGTGTTTTTATGTCTCTTTTATAGATAGCGACTATTAAATCTTTATTTATTATTTTTGGATATGCCATAGCAATTATAAGAATATTTTATGTATTGTTTTTCTGTCCATATTTTCATACATAGGAGTATTTTGACTGAATAACGTCTTAATTTTTAATCAACAATATTATTGCAAAGATAACAATTATTTCTATTATCGTTACAATAATAAAAAGCGATTAATTTTCTTCTCAACTAATTGTATTATATATTTATACTGATTTTAATTATTTAAACAAATCTCATTTTGAATAAGTAATAACTTAAACCACATAAATAAACGTAATCAAAAACGTAGTCAATGATTTTTATTTATAACTTATTGATTTTATAACTTAACGATTTTAAGTTAATGATTTGTAACTTATATGATTTATAAGTTAATGATTTAAAATTATGTTTGTAGTTCCGGGCAGAGTTGAACTGCCGACCCCTACATTATCAGTGTAGTGCTCTAACCAACTGAGCTACGGAACTGTTTATCTCTTTATAAAAACCTATTTTAAGTAGCGTAACTAAAAGTAAGTTACTCTCTGTCTCTTTTTATCGTATCCTTCCTTCTCTCTCTCCTCTCTCCTTTTTTTTATTTTTTTTCTATCTCTAGAAAGGAGGTATTCCAGCCACACCTTCCGGTACGGCTACCTTGTTACGACTTAGCCCCAGTTACTAGCTTTGCCCTAAAACGCTCCTCACGGTTACGCTCTTTAAGCACCACTAACTCCCATGGCTTGACGGGCGGTGTGTACAAGGCCCGGGAACGTATTCACCGCAGCATGGCTGATCTGCGATTACTAGCGAATCCATCTTCATGAAGTCGGGTTGCAGACTCCAATCCGAACTGTGATAGACTTTCGAGATTCGCTCACTATTGCTAGCTCGCTGCCCTCTGTATCTACCATTGTAGCACGTGTGTCGCCCTAGACGTAAGGGCCGTGCTGATTTGACGTCATCCCCTCCCTCCTCTCGGCTTACGCCGGCAGTCTACTTAGAGTCCCCATCTTTACATGCTGGTAACTAAGTACAAGGGTTGCGCTCGTTATAGGACTTAACCTGACACCTCACGGCACGAGCTGACGACAACCATGCAGCACCTCGTAAGAATCTATTTCTAGCTACATAATCTCTTATATATTACTCTTACGTTCAAGTCTAGGTAAGGTTCCTCGCGTATCATCGAATTAAACCACATGCTCCTCCGCTTGTGCGGGCCCCCGTCAATTCCTTTGAGTTTCAACCTTGCGGTCGTACTCCCCAGGTGGATAACTTATCAATTTCTCTCCTACACTGACATTTTATCGCCAACATATAGTTATCATCGTTTACAGCGTGGACTACCAGGGTATCTAATCCTGTTCGATACCCACGCTTTCGTGCCTCAGCGTCAATATTATCTTGACAAGCTGCCTTCGCGACCGGTGTTCTAAATCATATCTATGAATGTCACCTCTACATGATTTATTCCGCCTGCCCCACTTATATTCTAGTCTACCGGTTTCTAAGGCTTATAAATGTTAAGCACCTATATTTCACCTTAAACCTAATAAACCGCCTACGCACCCTTTAAACCCAATAAATCCGGATAACGCTCGTATCCTCCGTATTACCGCGGCTGCTGGCACGGAGTTAGCCGATACTTATTCGTATAGTACTTTCTCTCCCTCGTTCTCGACAAGGTCATTACCCCTATACAAAAGTAGTTTACAATCCATAGGACCTCCTTCCTACACGCGACATGGCTGGTTCAGGCTTCCGCCCATTGACCAATATTCCTCACTGCTGCCTCCCGTAGGAGTTTGGACCGTTCTCAGTTCCAATGTGGGGGACCTTCCTCTCAGAACCCCTAATGATCGTCGCCTTGGTGCACCTCTACTACACCAACTAGCTAATCATACGCATGCCCATCTATAACTAGATCTCTCTTTTCTTACTAAATAGATGCCTATTCAGTACATTATGGCGGTTTACTCGTCTTTTCAAACGGCTATCCCCCTGTTATACGTAGGTTACATACGCGTTACTCACCCATCCGCCGGTCGCCATCATCTGGTATTGCTACCAAACTGCTGCCCCTCGACTTGCATGTGTTAAGCCTGCCGCTAGCGTTCATCCTGAGCCAGGATCAAACTCTCCATTGTATTAATCTCTCTCTCGGATATTCTCTTTTTTGACGAGGCTTTTTCTTTTTTGCCTCTTTCTCTTACCTTTTCTTCCGTATATTCAATATCTCTATCTCTTATACTCTTTACGCTACTTTAGGTCTTTATCTCTTTTTCAATGATCTCTCTTTTTTCTCTCTCTTCTCTCTTCTCTCCTCACTCCTCTTATCTCTTCCCCCTCTTCTCTCACTCTATCTCTTTTTAGCATCCCTGCTCCGAAGTTTGGAGTTGCAAAATTACACACTTTTTATTTCCTACCAAAATATTTTTAGACTTTTTTTTATATTTTTTTTGCTGCCTCTACTCAATTGACTGATTATTTTTTTATTATATTTATTTTTTTTAATTAAGACTATCTAATATTTAATGATATTTTGATGTTTTGTATTAATTTATTTGTAAAAACTATTCATCTTTTTTATTGCGTTAGATAATGTTTTTGCGTTCGGAGAATAGTTGATAGGATTCATTTTAGCATCATAAATCTCCATTGTTCCATTTGGTTTCTTTGTTATTATGATGTCCTTATCAACAATGAACGCATAATCTATATCACTGCCAACTAAATGCCAAGAACGTGAAGATACATCATGCAAATCCTTTCCCATACTATAATCAGATGTTGGATTTTTTAGTTTAAATACTTGTCTTAATAGCGTAGTTGGTACATCGTAATGAGTTGTACGATAATTCATTTTCTTTGGTTGGCAGTTTGGGTAATAATATAATAAAGGTACGCATATTTGTTCCTTAGAAAAGTTTCCGTTATGCCCCCAATAGTTTTTGTGGTTCTCATTAAATTCTTGTGCATGGTCGCCTGTGATAATTATTATGGTGTTATCCATTATTCCTTTATCTTTTATCGCAGAAATAACCTTACCTACAAGCGAATCAACTTGATATACACAGTTTCTATAAAGATTAAAATACGGCGTAGGGTCCATATTGTTATTCAATGCCGTATAATCTGCATATTTCCATGAAGGAGAAAAATGTGTTATCTTGTTTTTGGGTAAAGATATTGCATGTGCAAGGTCATAAAACAAGAACGCAAACATTGGTTTGTTACCATCATAATGCTTTAAATCTGTTATAAACTTATTCGTTTGAAGACAATCTGCCTCATAAGTGTTTTTGCCAACACCACCAACATTAAGATTTTTTATCTCTTTAAATATTATTTTAGCAAAAGGAGGAGAAAGCAAAGTAGCACTTGGATAGGTTTGACAATGATAGCCATATTTTACAAAAGAATGAATAAGTAATGGTTGTTTTTGTGCTAAATCAAAATCTTTCCAATATATTGATGAAATACCATAAAAAAGTCCAAAAATACTTCCTCGTGTTCCATTGCTACTACTAAAATGATTAGTATACCATTCGCAAGAATTTGCAAATTTATATGTATTTGGCATAGTTTCTTGCGTTAATGTTCTTCTGTTCCAAGAATCTATTGCAATTATTATTACATTTGGTTTCTTATCTTTCTCACTTACTCCATATTCTATCTTGTTTTTAGGATAATTAACTGTTGAATATTCTTTGTCAAACTCTCCTTGATTAAACTTTTCTTTTGAATATATGCCCATCTTGTCAAGCAAACTGTTGGCAGTCAAAGGATAATAATAAGGAATGAACGTTGAACTTTTTACAATACTGCTTTTTTGCATTGCATAACCATAAACATGAATACCATTTGCCAGAACAGTTAAAGAAAGAATTGAAACGATAGCAATAATATTAAATCTTTTCTTGTTTTTTAACAATTTATTTAGTTTGATTGATAAAAATATTCCGCCAACATTTAATCCAATAAAAACCAATAGAATAAGTATTGCTTTAAGATATAATCTCCAATCAAAAACAAATATATCTTTGCTTCCAACACCAAAAAACATACTCATCACTAAACCATTTAGATGAAACCTATAAAGAGAAAAAACAAATTTATCTATAACCACAAAAACATTAATACATAAAACGACAATAAGCATTAAACTTAACGCAATGTTTCTTTTAAGTTTCAAAGACGTTGGAAGAAGATAAAAGATGATAAAAGGTATCAAAACAACTATTGCTGCATGCGACAAACACGAAACAACATAAAATACCCAACCTCCAAAATCCATATACACACTTTGCATATTTGATATTAAGAAGAAAAAGAATTGAAAAGCAAGAATAATTGTAGATATTAGGTAATAAATAAACCCTATGAATATATTGTCTTTTGTTTTTTGTTTCATTGTATTTAAAAATGTTTATGTTTTTATTCTATCCTCAACCGTAGCGAAGTACTTTTCACTTTTAATTATTCACTAAAAATGGATTGCTAATCCAATAAAATGTCTTTTGATTCCAGTAAAATAGTTTTTGAATCCATTTTAACGGATTAGCAATCCATTTTACTATCTCTTTATTTTAACGCAATACGAAGATTACTATTTTTTTTCTTTTGTTTTTATTCGCAAAATAGTTTTTTCATCAAGAAGTTCTTTCTGTGATATTCTGCCTATTTTCTTGCTGTTCTTGTTGTTCAACAAAAGCAAAGCATCAGCCTCTTGAAGAGCCTTATCGTGAAGATACATATCTCTTTTTCCTATACTTCTCAATGCCCAATCAACTGCTTTCCAAACAAAGTTTCTTTCATCAAAAGAATATTTTTCTATCAAAGGAAGATACTCCTCAAACTTGCTATCTGGTATTTTTTTATTGAAAGTCATCGTTGCAATAAGTGAAAAAGCAGTTCTACGAACATATTCCTCATCACTTTTGGCATACTCAAAAACCTTATCTTGCGAAAACGACAGATATTTAAAGATATTACTACATGCTTGGTCAACAATATCCCAACCATAAAAGTCTTTAACCCAACAATCCATTTCTTTTGCTGTCATCTGTTGTTTATCTGCAATCATTGTGGCTAATAGTTTTGCTTCATGAAAAGGACTCTGCCAAAGATTTAATGCAAGAGAATGGTCTGTCTTTATTTGCTTTGCTATCTTTCTAAGTTCTACTACCGAGATGCCAACAAATTGCCTTTAATACCAAATCTTTGCATTCCATTTGCATTGTCTTCGTTTTGCATGGAAAGCAATAGATTTATCACCTGGTCTATTGTCATAAATAAATATTGTTGTGTTAGTTTATTTTTATGTAGTTACCGTCTTTGTCTGTAAATTTTTCTAAGACAATCGTTATAATATCAATCAGATACCATATGCCAAAACCTCCAAAAGTTAGAAGTTCAAAAATACCTGAGGTTATCTTACCATTATAAAAACGATGTACGCCTATCTCTCCAACAAGGACACAAAGAATGATTGTTATAAGCCATTGTTTATTAACAGTACCAACTTTTTCTTGATTATCATTCATTGTATTTTGTTTGATTATTACTATCCGTAACTTGTTTTGCTCCACATTTTGGACAATATTGTGCTCTCTTGTCAATTGATGCACCACAAGAAGTGCAAAATTTTTCGTAATCGTGATTCATTTCTTTAATGTTTTTGTTATTCTTACGTTGAAATCAATTAAAAGTTTCAATATCACAATGATTTGTTGTTCAAAATAAATCTATCCCAAACATCATCGTAAGGACTCTCATAAGAAAAGCCTAATTTGTTGTAAAGTTTTTGAGCATAAAGATTTTTTTTATGAACATAAAGATAGAGATGTTTTAGTTTAAGTGTTTTAAAAGCATAATCAATTATAAGTAAAGAAGATTTGTAGCCAATGCTTTTATTCCACAACGTCTTCTCTCCTATATAGATATGATAATAAGGTATTTTTGTATTAATATCTGTAAGAAACACATTACCAACATAAGCATCATCAACCATTATAGCAAAAAAAACTGAATATTTATCTTTAATAGAATTTTCTATCCAATGTTTTTCATCTTCTATTGTAAGATTATTGCCACACATCTGGTCTGTATATTGAAACACTTCCTTATCTTTACGCCACAAAAAAGAAGTATTAGCATCGTTTATTGTTAATTGTCTAAGATAAACTGTCATAGTGTATTTACAAATAGAGACACAATTACTTGTGCCTCTTACGTTTTTATTATAATATTTAGAACAAAATTATTGTGCTAATATTTGTATTTCATTATTAGACATCTCCAACAAACCACCATTAATATTAAAAGAGTGTTCTTTGTCTTGATTGTCTATTAACTTTATCTCACCTTTACCAAGAGCAGAAACAATAGGTGCATGATTGTTTAATATCTCAAAATGTCCATCAAGACCAATCAAACGTGCATCTTTCACTTCTCCGCTATAAAGACTTTCGTCCGGTGTTATGATACTTATTTTCATATACCTAACTTCTTTTATTCTTTTTTAGCCTGTGCAAGCAATTTCTTTCCTTTTTCTATTGCTTCTTCAATAGTTCCAACCAAGTTAAATGCAGCCTCTGGATATTCATCTACTTCTCCGTCAAGAATCATCTTAAAGCCTTTTATTGTATCATTTATTTCAACAAAGACTCCTGGTATTCCTGTGAATTGTTCTGCAACGTGGAATGGTTGAGAAAGGAAACGTTGTACTTTTCTTGCTCTTGCTACTACGAGTTTGTCTTCTTCTGAAAGTTCTTCTATACCAAGAATAGCAATAATATCTTGAAGGTCTTGGTAACGTTGAAGCATTTGTTTTACTCTTTGAGCAGTTTCATAATGTTCTTTACCTACGATATCTTCTGTTAGTATTTTAGATGATGATTCCAAAGGATCAACAGCAGGATAAATACCAAGTTCTGAAATCTTACGAGAAAGAACTGTTTGAGCATCAAGGTGAGTAAATGTTGTTGCAGGAGCAGGGTCTGTTATATCATCTGCTGGCACATAAACTGCTTGAACAGATGTTATACTACCTCTTTTTGTTGAAGTAATTCTCTCTTGCATTGTACCCATCTCTGTTGCAAGTGTTGGTTGATAACCTACGGCTGATGGCATACGGCCTAAAAGTGCACTTACTTCACTACCTGCCTGAGTGAAACGGAAGATATTATCAATGAAAAGTAATATATCTCTACCATTTGTGTTTTCATCTCCGTCTCTATAATATTCAGCAACAGTAAGACCTGAAAGCGCTACTCTTGCTCTTGCTCCTGGTGGCTCATTCATTTGACCAAACACTAAGGTACATTTGCTGTTCTTCAAGGCTTGTCTATCAACTTTTGTTAAATCCCAACCACCTTTTTCCATGCTTTCTTTAAATTCCTTACCATAATCAATTACTCCACTATCAAGCATATCTCTTAAAAGGTCATTGCCTTCACGTGTTCTTTCTCCAACACCAGCAAACACACTTTGACCAGAATAATTGGTTGCAATGTTTTGAATCATCTCCATAATTAGGACTGTCTTTCCTACACCAGCACCTCCAAAAAGACCTATCTTACCTCCTTTTGCATAAGGCTCAATTAAGTCTATTACTTTTATTCCAGTATAAAGTATCTCATTACTTGTTGAAAGGTCTTCAAATTTTGGTGGGTCTTTATGTATTGGATACCTTTTTGATGTCTTTACTTCTCCTATTCCATCAATAGCATCACCTATAACATTGAATAGTCGTCCATTTATATCTTCTCCAACAGGTATGGAAATAGGTTCTCCTAAATTCTCAACCTCTAAGCCTCTTTGCAAAGAATCTGTTGAATCCATTGCTATCGTTCTAACAGTATCTTCTCCCAAATCTTGTTGAACTTCAAGTATGATGAACTTTCCATCTTCTTTTTTAACTCTAAGAGCATCATAAATCTTTGGTAGTGTATCTCCTTCATTGAAACGAACATCTACTACCGCTCCAATTATCTGTGATATTTTACCTTTGCTTATTATATTCATATTTACTATAAATCTTCTTTTAATTTTAGACTTGCGAATATACATTTTTATTTTTAATTACCTTATTTTTTTTAGATTTTTTTTAAATCCTTTTTTTTAATTAACAATATTTCAATATTTTATTAACAAGTTTATTTTTATTTTTTTTGAATAAATTTTATCATTTTTTTCTTCTTTTATTCCTATTAAACAATGAAATAGTGTAAAGATTTATAACTATCTTGTTTCTTTTTTGTAATTTTGCAAAAAACAAAAGAAAAACATTGGAGATATTAGATTTTAGCAACATTAACCATATTAATTTTCCATCAATCATTACAATAGGTATGTTTGATGGCGTTCATATTGGGCACCAACAACTTCTTAATGATTTAACCAACAAAGCAAAACAAACAAATGCTAAAAGTGTTGTCATTTCTTTCAAAAATCACCCACGATTAGTTCTTGAAAAAAACTGCAATACAAATAAAGTTGAATTGCTTCAAACTAATGAACAAAGATTTAACAAAATAGCAAAAATGAATATTGATTATCTTTTGCTTATTGAATTTTCTAATGATTTTTCTCATCTAACTCCTAAACAATTTCTTGATATTTTGATAGAAAAACTCAATCCCAAAATACTTCTTCTTGGCTATGATAATCATTTTGGCAATCCCAACAATAGTGAGTTTAAAGAGATTTTATCTAATGGGTGTTACAAAACATTAAAGATAGAACAAGAAAAACAGGCTATATATTATAATAGTATTGAAGTATCATCTACCGAAATAAGAAAAGCATTAAAAAGAGGCGACATTTGTCTTGCCAACACTATGTTAAACGAAAATTATAGTATATGTTCAACTGTTGTCAATGGGCAGAAGATTGGTCGTACTATTGGCTTTCCTACTGCTAACATATCTATACCAGAGAACATCATCTTACCAAAAGATGGCGTTTATGCTGTAAGAGTTGAGATTGATGATACAACTTATAATGGCATTACCAACATAGGCTTTCGCCCAACTTTCAATGGCAAAAATAGAACGATAGAAACCTTTATATTTTCTTTCGTTAAAAATATTTATAATAAGAAGATAAAAATTTCTTTCTTTAATTTTTTAAGAGAAGAACAAAGATTTGATAACAAAGAACTTCTAAAACAACAAATACAACAAGATTATGAAAAAGCCAATCAAATACTTTCTTAATTTATTATTGGTTTTCTTTTGTTTCAATTGCTATTGCCAACAAAAAGAATACACTTCGCTTGAAGAGGCTCTTAAAAACAAAGACTCTGTTACTTGCTTAAACTTAAAGAAACAAAAAATACATCATTTTCCTATGGAGATTATGCAATTGAAAAACTTAGAAAAACTATCTCTTTCAAGGAATTATCTTGACACAATACCAAAAGAGATTGCTTGTTTAAAGCATTTACACTACATTGATTTTTCTTCTAATTTTATTGAATCACTTCCTTGCGAAATGTCCTTATTACCTATTGATACTCTCATTCTTTGGGACAATCAAATACGTTATTTTGATTCATGCTTTGCTTATCTGCCTCTAAAATACTTGGATTTGCGCGCTATTCTTATGACAAGAAAAGAACAAAAAGCAATAATAAATCTTTTTCCTAATGCAAGGATAAGAAAAGACCACCCTTGCAATTGCGGTAGATAAAACAAAATAATCTAACATTTAATTTAACAACGAACAACAATGAAGATAGCCATCTTTCAAGCCGAAATAAGAGACAAAAACATTGATGAAAATCTTTCTTATCTTAAACAGAAGATTAAAGATATTGATAATGATGTTGATTTAATTATTCTACCAGAAATGTTTTTGACAGGATTTTATTTTGACACTTCTTTGGCAAAACCAAACAAAGATATTGGACTATCTTTTATGAAAACAATCGCAAAAGAAAAAGACCTTGCCGTTGAAGGTAGTCTTTTTATTGAAGAAGATAATCATTATTATAATCGCCATTATTTTGTTACAAAAGATGATGTTAGTTATTATGACAAAAAACATCTTTTCTGTTTATCAAAAGAGCCAGATATTATAACACCAGGAAAACAAACAACAATAATTAATTATAAAGGTTTTAATATTCTTCCATTAACTTGTTACGATTTGCGTTTTCCTTTGTGGAGTAGAAACAAAATAATAGACAATCATTTTCTTTATGATATTATTGTTTATGTTGCTTCGTGGCCTAATCAAAGAAAAGACCAATGGTTAAAACTTCTTATGGCAAGAGCAATAGAAAACCAATGCTATGTTATTGGGGTTAATCGTTGTGGAAGAGATTTAAACAATGTTTATTATAGTGGTTATAGCGTAATAATTAATCCTAATGGCGAAATATGTTTCTCGCTATTTAAAGATGACGATAATATTGGGTGTTATTCAATAAACATAGACGAAATAACTACCCTGAGGAAATCTTTTAACGTCTCACAAGATTGGGATTAAATAAAATTCATCTTTTTTATCATTTTTTTGTAAAAATATTTCATTGTATTTCAATAGATTAAAAAAAAATTAAAAAAAAGTAACATTTTTTTTTAGTAAAAAATAATAATAAAAAATAATTGTCGTTTTTATACGAACTTTTTCTAAAAAAGGGAAAAGAAAAAAACAAATAACAACAGCCTGAAAGGGCTATAATGTAAAACAAAAAAACTTTTTAAAAAGATGAAAAAAGTAATTGTAATGGCATGTGCATGTTTATTAATAGCTGGAACAACAGTTTATGCACAAAAACCACAAGATGGCAAACAAGCTAAAAAAGAATGCACAAAATCTAAAAAAGCTTGCGCAAAGAAAGATGCTAAAACTGCAACAGTAGCAGAAAGTACAACAGCTGCAACAGCAACTAAAGATACTAAAACTACTACAAAAAAACATCACAAAAGAGTTGTAAAACACAGCAAAAAAGCTGCTGAAAAGACAGCAACAGCAACTCCAGCAACTAAATAATTTTTTTAGTTTAGAGTAATTTTACAAAGGTGAGGTTCTTCGGAATTTCACCTTTATTTTTTATCTAAATATTCTTTTTCTTACTTTCGGTTATTTATTTTATTAAATATCCTTGTTGTTTTCAGAGTCTTAAATGTTCTTACTACCATTAATGCGACAAACATTGCAACGGGTGCAAATGGATTAAAGAGATAAAAAAATAGTTCTTTAATCCATTTTAACGGATTCAAGAACTATTTAAATAGATTAGCAATTCATTTTAGCGGATTAAAGAACTAATTTATTATTGTTTAATCCTAAAATTCCTAATACTTTTTATGTTTATATCAAATAAGATATTAATTATCGTGTTCTATCTCTTTGTTGAAGTTTCCATTAAGGTCAAACTCCAAAACTCTTTTCTCATTTTTATTTTGAATGTCTGCTCTATATGTTTTCAAATTTCTTGAATCCAAAATATATACTCTATTAATTTTAGATTCAGGATATTTTTCTTGAATAAAATCAATAATATTACTTGGAGCATATTCCGTTGGAACAAGATAATATGTATCAACTCTCGTTCTTGTGAACTTCATAATACAATCATTATCCATTGATTTAAAATTAGCAAAATATGTGTTACTATCTGCCATTTCCCATCTTACATCCTTAACTTCTGGACGGTTTCTTTGAAAATCTTTAACGTATCTTTCAGGTACATTTCTTTGATCTACTGATTTGTATGCACTTTTTTTCATACTTGTGCAACCTAACACTGTTACGGCTGCCAACAATAATAAAACGTATTTTTTCATCTTATTTATTTTTTTTTAATTCTTTAACAATTGGCAAAATTATAAAAAAAATATTAAATCACCTATTATTTAACTAAATTATTAAATAATATTTTCAAATCAATAACGCCGAAAAGGTTTAGTGATGTTAAAACAATAACAACTAAGATAACTATTTTGACAAGTTTTTCGCCTTTTTTTATTGCGTATCTTGCTGCAATATATGCTCCTATTATATTACCAAAAGCGTGAATGATACCATAAATCCAATACTTCATCTCTATGCCACCACGAAAGACGAACACACATAAAGCAACAAAAGTATAAAGAAACATTATCAATACTTTATTGGCGTTGGTTTCTACTAAATCATAACCAAGGATAGTACTTATTGCAGTTATTAGAAGGAAGCCGGTGCCAACTTGAACAAAGCCTCCATAAAAACCAGCAAGAAAAAACACAAACATAAAGATTATTCTTTTTATTGTGCTTATTTGTTGTTTGGCAATTTGCTTTTGTTTTCTTTTTATCGTTAAAAAAAATATCATCATTATCATAACACCGCCCATACAATAAGAGAACACTGTCTCATTTATTTTAATGGCTAACAAAGAACCTAAAAAGGCTCCGAGCATTGTTGGTATTGCATAAGGAATAATGCGTTTAAAATTTATCATTCTCTTCTTTGCAAAAAATGAAGTAGCGAAAAGATTTTGAATAATAACGCCTACTCTATTTATTGAGTTAGTTGTTTGAACAGGTAAGCCTAAGGCAAGATACAAGGCTATTGTTATCGTAGTGCCTCCTGCTGAAAGAGTGTTGATAAATCCAACAATGACGCCAGACAATATTAATATTATGATAATAGTTATACTCATCGTTTGTATTTTATTTTGCAAAATTACAAAAAAAAGTAAGCAGGAAACTAAAAAAAGCAACCTGCCTACAAAACAAATTTAATTATGAAAAGAATTTATTATTTATGCCTTTTATTAGACATCATTCTTTCTTGGTTTTCTTTATCTGGATTTGGGCATGTATTCATTATATGTCTCATAAAATGTTTTTCTTCTTGTTGTAGTCTAATTATTTTTTGTGGAGGCAACACTTGATGAAACTCTTCTATATATTTGTTTGTTATTTCTAAAATTTCTTTTTCATTATTCATCTTCATTTTCAACAATTGTTCTGCTTGCTCATTGCTAAGCGAAAGAATAGCATCTTCTTTGTTTTTATCTTTAACATCTTTCATTATCTCATCTTTCATTTTGTGATATTTGCTATGGCAAACGAATATATCATTGTCATATTTCTCATACATAGTCCAAAACTTTGACAATTCGTCTTTATTCAAATCTAATGATTTAGCAAAGATTTCTCGTTTTTGCTTCATCATCTTATCATGCAAAACTTTTATATCTTCACTTGTCATTTTATCACAATCTTTGTTTTGACACAATTCTTTCTTTTGTCTTATTGGTTTGTGATTTTCTTTTGATGTTTGACTAATTACCG
Source organism: Bacteroidales bacterium (assembly GCA_022482545.1). Lineage (GTDB taxonomy): Bacteria > Bacteroidota > Bacteroidia > Bacteroidales > P3 > Scybalousia_A. The sequence goes on along the minus strand of JAKVOZ010000001.1, from coordinate 163,493 downwards.
GTAATGAAAACATCATTGCTGATATTAATATTAAAACTAATTTTTTCATCTTTTTATTTATTTTGAATTATTTGTCATTAACTCGTAAGTATCTTCTCTTATGTATTGTTCCAAATATTGTAATTCTTTTTCGCTATAACCTTCTGTTTTTCTAATAGTTTTATCTTTTGAATTATTTCTTCGTTTTTTTGAATTATCTTTTTGTTTTAATGAATTATCTTGAAGATTTTTATCATTGAAAGTGAAGGTATTTTTTTGTGAATTATTATTTGAATTTTGTGTATCTAAAATCTTGCTTGCCATATCATTCTTTTGCATTAATGTTGCAGAAGAATTTTCGGGCATTATCTTAAACAGACTAACTATTCCTATCACAACAAAAGAAACAGACGTTATTTGAATGATACGATTTCTGCGTTCCTTTCTCTTATGTTTATAAAAAGAACCCATAACCTTATCTTCCATTTTAGAAAAATAATCTTCTGGCACCTTAAATGGCACCTTAAATTCATTATTATTTTTCATCTTTGCCCCTATGCCCCTTTCATTTATTGTTTTGACAAAAAAAAATTAAAAAAGTTTAAATATTATTATGTTTATTTTTCATTATTGTCTTCTAACATAATATCCTTAATCTTTTTTTCAGCAATATGATAAGATGTTTTCAAAGCACTCTCGCTTGTATTGGTTATCTTTTCCATCTCTTTAAAAGGTATATCTTCATAATACCTCATCTGAAAAACTGCTCTCTGCTTTGAAGGTAAAGAAAGTATTGCTTTTTCAAATTTAATATTTATTTCATTAGCATCAAAAAGGCTATCCTCTGTAAGGCTATCAATCATATTGTTTTCCAAAGAAATGTTTTTTTGATGTTTTTTATTTTCTTTGCTTTTCAAAAAGTTTATTGTTTCGTTGTATGATATACGATAAATCCAAGTTGATAAACAAGAGTTGCCGTGAAAATGATTTATATGTTTAAAAACTTTAATATAAACTTCTTGAATTAAATCATCAGTATCGTTGTGTGAAAGAACCATACGGCGTATTTGCCAATACATTTTTTCTTTCGTCTGATTAATTAAAAGACGATAACCCCTCTCTCTTGTTCTTTTATCTTTTATTAAGTCAAGTATAAGTTTATCGTCCATAATATTAATTATTATTCCATTGAACAACAACTCCCGAACAAGAATCTTTTTTTGCTCCTGTTACTGTTGCTAAACAATTTGTTTCTTCTCTCATTCTCAATACTCCAAGAAAAGCAAAGATTAATGCTTCTTTAAAATCTATTGTCTTCTTATCTGGTATTGTTATTTTATGTTTTGTCTTTGCTCTAAGTTCGTCTATTAAGAAAGTGTTGTATGCTCCACCTCCTGTTATAAGAGTATCTCCTTTAATATTATTGTTTAATTGCTCTACTATATGTTGAGTATATGTTGCTATTTTGTCTTCTATTGTTATTGTAGATTCTTCTAATAAAGGAAAAACATTATCTTTCACCCATTCCTTACCAAGTGATTTTCTAACCTTATCTTTATAGTAGGCAAGATTATTTAGTTGTGATAACAGATTTCTATCAATCTTTCCTTGTTTTGCTAAAAGGCCATCTTTGTCATAAGGTAAGTTTTTTTTATTTGAAAGATAATTCAAAACCATATTAACAGGGCAAACATCATAAGCAAGTCTTTTGTTATTCTTTTCAAAACTTATATTAGAGAAACCTCCAAGATTTAAGCAATAATCATAAGAAGCGAATAATAATCTATCACCTATTGGCACAAGAGGAGCACCTTGACCACCCAAAGCAACATCTAATGAACGAAAATCGCCAACAACTTTATGCTTTACCTCACTTGCCAAACTGTTTATCTCACCTATCTGAGTTGTAAAATTGTTATAAGGTTGATGAAATATTGTTTGACCATGCGAAGACACAAAATCCACTTCAAGATTATTCTTTTCAAGGAAGTTGTATGCTTGTTTGCCAAAAAAATGTCCAAGAAAAGATGATGTTTTGCAAAGATATTCTCCATTAGATGTTTCACAAGACAATATCATATCTTTTATTTCTTGTGAATATTCTATTGTTTGAGCCTGTTTGATTTGATAATGCCATTTGTTGTCTTTGTATTCAAACTCACAATATGCCATATCCAAACCATCAAGCGATGTTCCCGACATTAATCCTAATACTCTATAAAACATCTACAAGGTTTTCCATTTGCGTTGCACGAGACCCTTTAATTAATATTAGAGAATCTTTTATCTGTTCATTATTTATTATATAGTTTTTCGCTTCATTAGAAGTTTGAAACCAAACATTGTTTTTTTGTGTTGCATATTGTTTATACTCATCTCCAACAAAAATAATCTGTTTTAAAGATAAACTATTCAAAAGGTCAGCAATTGCTTTATGCTCTTTTTCACTAACAGTTCCAAGTTCTTTCATCGCTCCAATGAATACTCTTTTTTCATCTGCTTTTATCTTACTAAACGCATTTATTGCTTCTTTACAACTTGACGGATTAGCATTATAACAATCAAGTATCAAAGTGTTTCTGTCTGTTTTCTTTATTTGCGAACGGTTATTGTTTGGTTGATAATTTTCTATTGAGTTTTTCATCAACGAAAGCGAAACATCAAAATATTTTCCAACACATATTGCTGCCAAAATATTATAACAATTGTATCCTCCTATTAAATTAGAATGTATCTCTTGATTATCTATCTCTATTTCAGCAAAAGGACTTTCTTGATTAATTATCTTTGCTTGAATATCTGCCTTTGTTTTTAAAGAATATGTTGTTTTATTTTCTACTTGTTGTTGTTTTAGGTTATCATCATCAAAATTAACAAATACCTTACCTTTTCTACTATTAAGAAAACGATAAAGTTCCGTCTTTGTTTGAACAACGCCTTCCAAAGAACCAAAACCTGCAATATGGGCTGTTCCAACATTAGTTAGAAGTCCGCAAGTTGGTTGGGCAATATTGCAAAGAAACTCAATATCTTTTAAATGACTTGCTCCCATCTCTACTATCGCTATTTGGTCATCTTTTTTTATTTTCAAAAGAGTTAAAGGTACGCCTATTTGATTGTTAAGGTTGCCAACGGTAGCTGATGTCTTGTATTTTGTTGAAAGAATAGTATGAATAAGTTCTTTTGTCGTTGTCTTGCCATTTGTTCCGCTTATAGCAAAAATAGGTATTGTTAATGTTTTACGATAATAATTTGCAAAATCTTGCAAACAACTCAAACTATCTTCAACAAGTATTGTTTTATCATTAATATAATAATCTTTGTTGTCTATAACTACTGCCTCTGCTCCAAGAGATAACGCTTTGTTAGCAAAACTATTTCCGTCAAAGTTTTCACCTTTCAATCCGAAGAATATACTTCCTTTTTTTATTGTGCGAGTATCTGTTGTTACATCTTCATATTTTTGAAATATCTTCAAAAGATACTTCATTATTTCTTCTTTTTCTTTGCTGTATTGTTTATTATCGTCCATAATTTATTTGATGATTTTTCCCAAGAAAAATATTTATTTCTTTCTATTGCTTGATTTATTAAGTTTTCTCTTAGTTCTTTATTGCTGTATAACGAAATCATTGCATCACTTATTTGATTTACATCATACGGATCAACAATGATTGCTGCCTTATCTGCTACTTCTGGCATTGATGTTGTATTAGAGGTAATGACAGGCGTTTTTGTTTGAAAGGCTTCCACTATCGGTATGCCAAAACCTTCAAAAAGCGAAACAAACACAAGTCCTATGCTTGCCGATGCTATCAAACACACCTGTTTTGCGTCTAATCTACCCGTAAAAACAACATCATATTTATGTCTCATTTGATTATAACTATCTTCTATCTCACCATGCCACCATTTTTTGTTACCAATGATTATCAACTTAACATCTGCTTGCGTTTTATCCTTAAAAACATCAAAAGCATTAAAAAGATTTGTTAAGTTCTTCCTTTTATGTATTGCTCCAACAAAATAAAAATAATCTTTTCCTTCACTATATCTTTGTTTTGTTTGATTATTCGTTTCTGTTGTTTGAGGTTGGTAAATCGTATTAGCAGCATTATAAACTACATCTATCTTATTACTTAGTTCTTCTTTATCTACTTTCAACTCCTTACTCAATGAAATAATATCATTCTTACTAAAATTTGACACTGTTATTATTTCATCAGAACGCTTAATGAATTTAGGAAAATACTTTACAAAATATTTTCTATGGCTTTTGTTTCCTATATAATTAGGATTGTGAATAAAATTAAGGTCATGAACAGTTGATATTATTGGTATTGATTTTATTTTAGGAATATAATTTTCTGGTGAAAAGAAAACATCAATCTTATATATCTTACAATATATTGGCAAAAGATAATCAAAATATATTTTCCACAATATTGGCAACCGAGTAGGCAAAGCAATAACAACAGGCTTAACATTTGAAGAAAAAACAAACTTTTTACTATATCTTCTATCAAAGAAAAAAACAAATTCATCATCTTTATGTTCTTTTGTAATTCTTTGAAGTAATTGTTCTTCAAAATAGCCTATACCTTCAAGTTTTCCTTCTAATAATAATCTTGTATTTACTCCTATTCTCAAAATTTCTTATTTTTTTTGTATTTTAAGTAGCAAAGATACGAAGACTTTTGTAATTTTGCACACATAAATATGAAGAAATTTTTTTTAACTAACTTATTATTCTTATTAACTCTGAACATACTCATAAAATCTTTTTGGATTTTAGGAATAGATAGAGGAGTTCAAAACGCCTTACCTGCAAGTGAGTATGGTATTTATTATGCCCTATTCAACTTTACTTATCTTTTCAATATTCTTCTTGATTGCGGTATAACTAATTTTAATAATAGGACAATAGCACAAAACACTATCCTTTTAAAACAATATTTTGCTAAGATTATTCCTATACGTGTTATTTTGGCTATTGTTTATACGATAGTGTTGTTTAGTGTTGCCTTTTTCTCTGGCTACAATTCTTATGCTTTCAAACTACTTTGTTGGATGTGTGTTAGTCAAATACTCACTTCTATGATAGAATATCTTAGGAGTAACATTGCTGCCCTTATGCTTTTCAAAACAAATAGTATCCTTTCAGTGTTAGATAGAAGCATTATGATTATTTTCTGCTCTGCTTTATTATGGGGACATATTATTAACGGAAGATTTAAAATTGAATACTTTGTTTATGCCCAAACGCTCTCACTTTTCATAACTTTTTTGGTCGCTTTATCAATTTGTTTGATTAAGACAGGAAGAATAAGAATTCATTTTGATTGGAAGTTTAGCATAATCATTCTCAAATATGGTTTTTCTTATGCGTTACTTGCTCTTTTGATGTCTTTCTACAACCGAATGGACAGCGTTATGCTTGAAAGAATTTTACCAGATAATGGAGTTTCATCTGGCATATATGCTTCTGGTTTTCGTCTTGTAGATTCGGTTAATATGATTTCACTTCTCTTTGCAACTATTCTTCTTCCTCTATTTGCCAAGATGATTAAAGAGAAACAAAAACTTAATGATATTATAAAGATTTCTTTTCATCTATTACTCCTAATTACTGTTGGCTTTGTGGTTGTTTCTGTTATCTATTCCAATGAATTAATGGCTCTTTTGTATAACAAACATATATCTGAATCAGCAAGAGTTTATCGTATTCTTTCTTTTTGTTTCATTCCAATATCAATGACTTACATCTTCGGCACATTGCTTACGGCTAATGGTTCTTTGAAAAAACTTAATATTGTAGCATCTTTGGGTATGGTTCTTAATATATGTTTCAACCTTGTGCTTATTCCTAAATATAGAGAGGTAGGAAGTGCAATCACAAGCATAATCGCTCAAAGCGTTACCGCAATATTACAAGTTGTTCTTGCTCTTAAAATCTTTCATATTAAGTTTGAGTTAAAATATTGTTTAAGAATAGTTTTGTTTGTTATTTCTTTGGCTTTGATAGGCATAGTAATACATCAAATAAACATCAATTGGGTTTATCGTATCATTGTTTCATTAATATTGTTTGTTGTTTGTGCGTTTATTTTCAACATCTTCAACATCAAAGAACTTGTTTTCTTTTTCAGGAGTGAGATGGCCAGCAAATTGAAAAAAGATAACGATTAACGAAATATAAAGACACTAAATTTTCTTTTCATCTTATTAAATTCTTTCTTACTAATAATAAATTACTTTAAAGAGATAATACAACATAATGCCATTCTATCACTAACATAATGCCATTCTATCACCAACATAATGCCATTTTGTTGAAATGGATTAAAGAACTATTTTAATGGATTCAAAAACTATTTTACTGGAATCAAAAGACATTTTACTGGATTAGCAATCCATTTCAGTGAATAATTAAAAGAGAAAAGTGAATAATTAAAAACACTTTATCTTTTAATCATTTAGCAACAAAAAGAAGAATTAACAAAAAATTAATACGAAAAAATTATTTTATTCTAACTTTTATTCCTATCTTTGAAACGTAAATAAAAATTATACAATGAAAGAAATATTATTTCAAAAAGATGAATTATTGAACTTAGAGTTTTCTTTGAATAGAGAAATTCTAAGAGCAAATATGTCCAATGCTTATGCTTGCACAACACTTTCTGGTTGTAATACAAGAAAATATCACGGTCTTTTAATTGTTCCTCAACCAAAAATAGATAATGAAAATCATGTTCTTTTATCTTCTCTTGATGAGACAGTTATTCAAAAAGACCAGGAGTTTCATCTTGCGTTGCATTGCTACAAAGATAACTGCTTTTATCCCAAAGGACACAAATATCTTGAATCTTACTACTTAAAAAATCTTCCAATAACAACTTACCGTATTGGTAATATATGTTTAACAAAGGAAATTCAAATTCAACAAAGACGAGATAGACTTTTAATTAAATATACTCTTAAAGAGGCAGACTCAAACATAACTCTCAATCTTCAACCTTTGCTTGCTTTTAGACAAATACATAAACTATCACACAAAAACGATAATGCCGACACGTCTTATCAATCAATAGATAATGGAGTTATGTATCAAATGTATCCAAACTACACTCCACTATATATTCAGTTCTCAAAGAAAGTGAAATATAATCATTGTCCAGATTGGTACTACAATTTTGAGTACATAAGAGAAAAAGAAAGAGGCTACGATTATTTAGAAGATTTGTTAATGATGGGAGTTTTTTCAATTGAATTGGCTCCTGGCGAAAGTTTTTACTTATCATGCGGTATTGAAAACAGCAATCCTTTTCTTCTTAGTCAAGATTTTAAAAGAGAATCAAAGATAAGATTTGAAATAAATAGCATGGAAGATGTTCTAAAACGTGCTTCAAGAATGTTTTTCTGCCATACAAGTACTACCGATGTTGATATTGTTGCAGGCTTTCCTTGGTTTGGACGTTGGGGACGAGATACTTTCATATCACTTGCTGGTCTTTGCTTAGGCATTGATGATATGCGAATATTTCTTTCTGTTGTTGATACAATATTAAAAGATTTTAAAAATGGTCTTTTTCCAAATTTAGGTCATGGATTTGAAGCAGCATACAATAGTTGTGATACTCCATTATGGTTTTTCTGGGCTTTGCAACAATATGTTTGCTTTAATGATGACAAGAAACACGTTTGGAAAAAATATAACAAAGTGATGAAATCTATTCTTGAAAACTTTGAGCAAGGGTTCTCTAACATAAGAATGGATAGCAATTATTTGTTGTGGCAAGGGCAAGAAGGAAAAGCATTAACTTGGATGGACGCTGTTGTTGATGGTGTTCCTGTTACGCAGAGAAAAGGTTATGCTGTTGAGATAAACTGTCTTTGGTATAACGCAGTAATGTTTTATATTGAACTTGCAAAAGAAAACTGCGATGATGGTGCTATTCAACATTGGCAAGACTTTTGTGCTAATTTTCCTATAAACTTTAAGGAGACTTTTTGGTCAAAAGAAAAAGGTTATCTTGCAGATTATGTTGATGGAGATTATAAAGATTTTTCGGTAAGGCCAAATATGATATTTGCAACATCTCTTCAATATTCGCCAATAAGTGTTAAGATACGCCAACTTATTGTAGAAAAAGTTAAAAGCGAACTTCTAACTCCACGAGGCTTGCGTTCATTATCACCAACACATAAAGACTATAAAGGTATTTACTTTGGCAATCAAAAAGAAAGAGATTATGCTTATCATAATGGAACAGTTTGGCCATGGCTTTTAGGAGCATTCAGCGAAGGTTATCTTAGAACGTATGGCAAACAAGGTGTGGGATTTATAAAAGAGATATACGATGGATTTGAAAGTGCTTTGTGTGAATATTGTGTAGGAAGTATTGCAGAAGTTTATGATGGCAACTCGCCTCATAAGGCAGGAGGTTGTATTTCACAAGCATGGAGCGTGGCAGAAATTGTTAGAATGAAATATTTGATTGACAAATATTCAAAAGACAGTGAATAATTAAGAGTGAATAGTGAATAATGAAGAGAGAAAAATGAATAGTGAATAATTAAAGAAGAAAGATTATGAAGGTTTTAATGTTTGGTTGGGAATATCCTCCTCACATTTCGGGAGGTTTAGGTACTGCTTGTTATAGACTTACTGCTTCTATGATAAAACAAGGTATGGAGATTTTGTTTGTTGTTCCTAAGGCTTTTGGAGATGAAAACGATAATGGTTCTCGAATAGTTAATGCAAGCGATATTATTATGGATTTCAGTGATTCATATATCAAAGACTATTGGCACAACCTTTCTTACATTGAAATAAATAGTCATCTTGTTCCTTATGTTGGAAGAAATGATTACTACAACATAATAAACCAAACATCTATTAATAAAGAACAAGAGAAGAATAATCTTTTTAGACGTTTTGCCTTTTCGGGAGAATATAACAACAACCTAATGGAAGAGGTTGAGAAATACGCAATAGTTGCTGGCACAATAGCAAAACAAAACAAGTTTGATATTATTCATTCTCACGATTGGCTAACTTACAAAGCAGGAGTTATTGCTAAAAAGATAAGTAACAAACCACTTGTTGTTCATGTTCATGCAACAGAATTTGACCGTAGTGGAGAAAATATTAACAAAGATGTTTATGACGTTGAAAAATATGGAATGGACAACGCTGACAAGATAATAACTGTTAGCAATCTTACAAGAAACATTGTTATCAATAAATATCATCAAAGAGAAGATAAAGTTGTTACTGTTTATAATGGTATAGTTCCAAAAGAACATATAATAAACAAAAACAATAATCCATTCAATAAAAAGATTGTTACTTTTCTTGGAAGAATAACTTTTCAAAAAGGGCCAGATTATTTTGTTGAAGCAGCAGAAAAAGTTTTGAATAAAGATAAAGATATTATTTTTGTTATGGCTGGCAGTGGCGATATGCTTAATCGTATGGTTGCCTTAGTAGCAAAGAAAGGCATATCAAAGAACTTCTTTTTTACTGGCTTTTTGAAAGGAAGTGATGTTGATTATCTGTTTTCTATGAGCGATGTTTATGTTATGCCTTCTGTTAGTGAGCCTTTTGGAATATCACCTTTGGAAGCAATGAGAAGCAATGTGCCTGTCATTATTTCAAAACAATCTGGCGTAAGTGAGGTTGTTTCTTATGCAATTAAAGTGGATTTTTGGGATATAGACAAAATGAGTGATGCTATATATGCTTTAACTCATTATTCTGCACTATCTAATATGCTTATCAATCAAGGTAACAAAGAGATAAAGAAGATAGGTTGGGACAAAGCAGCAGACAACGTTATTAATATTTATAAACAATTAATTTAAAACAAAAGAAGAATTATGAAGTCAATATGTTTTTATTTTCAAGTACATCAACCTTTTCGTTTAAGGAATTACAGTTTTTTTGATATAGGAAAGAACCACAACTATTATGATGACGTTCAAAATCGTTGGTTATGTAGAAGAATTGCAGATAAATGTTATTTGCCAACTAATCAACTTATGCTTGACCTTATTAATAAAACACAAGGAAAGTTTAAAATTTCATATTCTATTTCAGGTACCGCAATAGAGCAATTTCAAAGATATACACCAGAAGTTATAGATTCTTTTATACGTCTTAGAGATACGGGCAACGTTGAATTTCTCTGCGAAACATATACTCATTCTTTATCAAGTTTAAAAAGTGAGAAAGAATTTAATTGTCAAGTTAATATTCAAAAACAACTTATAAAAGATGTTTTTAATTATGAGCCAAAAGTTTTTCGTAATACAGAACTTATTTATAGCGATGATATTGGTTCAATGGTTAATAAACTTGGATTTATTGGAATGCTTGCCGAAGGTGCAAAACAAGTTCTTGGCTGGCGAAGCCCTAATTATTTGTATGAACATATAGATAGAAATGGTCTTATGCTTCTTTTGAAAAACTATCAACTAAGCGATGATATTGCTTTCCGTTTTTCTCAACATTCTTGGAATGAATATCCTTTGACAGCAGATAAATATGTTCTTTGGCTTAATCAATTAGATAACCCAGAGTGTGTTAATCTTTTTATGGATTATGAAACATTTGGAGAGCATCAATGGAAAGAAACAGGCATATTTGATTTTCTCAAAGCATTACCTGATATGGTTTTTGCTAATAGTGATTTTGATTTCAAAACTCCGACCTTACTTATACAAAGTCTTAAACCCAAAGATACTTTTTCAAGCAAAACGCCTATTTCTTGGGCAGATGCTGAAAGAGATATTAGTGCTTGGCTTGGCAATGACCTTCAAAAAGATGCCTTTAATCAAATATATGAATTGGAACAAAGAGTCGTTTCAACAAAGAATGATGACCTTATAAGCATTTGGCGTCATTTGCAAACATCTGATAACTTCTATTATATTTGTACTAAATGGTTCTCTGACGGAGATGTTCATAAATATTTCAATCATTATGATTCTCCTTATGATGCTTACATTAATTATATGAATGTTTTAAGTGATTTTCGCCTTACATTAGACAATTTTGATAAAGAAAAACACAACTAAAATAAAACGCCGTAAAAATTTACTAACTCTTCAATATATTTCATTAAAACGAAGAGTTAGCAAAATTATATGAAGACTTCTTTATTTTAATGTTATTTTCATTGTTGCACCTATTTGTATTGGTTTGGATTTTTGAACAAAACTTTTTCCACATGATTGAAAATAGAACGTATAATAATCTTCACTAAAAATATTTCTAACAAAAAATGTTAATGAATAAGGGTATCGTCTAAATGTTATGTTAGTATTTAAAAGCGAATAATAGTTTTGTTTTATTGTATTCTCTTGATTGAAATATATTTTGCCCACTCCGTTATAATTAATTGAGAACATAATATTATCTAAGTATTTATTATCTATTTTCATTAAGTAATCAACATTCAAATTCATTGTATTGAAAGGCACATATTGCAAAAACTTATTTTTATAGTTTTGTTTATTATCATCATAAGAAATAAACCTTGCATCATTTAGTCCATAAGAGACAGAAAACAACCAATTTTTTATTCTATAATTCATATCCATTTCGCCACCTATTACTCTACTACTTGCTACATTAGTCATCATTCTTCCTGTTGTTGTTTGAGTTAAAAAGATTGTTATTTGCTGGTCTTTGCATGAAAGATAATATAAAGCCATATTAAGATTAAGTTTTTTATTAAGAAAACTCAAATGAGTGCCTATTTCATAATTCCAAACATATTGAGGAGAATAGTTGATAATATCATTAATCTTGTAATTACTATAAGCATCACTCATTGCTATTCCAAGGTCTCTTGTCATCATTTGTCGCATTTGATTTTGCATTATATCAGCAAACATCTGCGTATTGTATCCTCCTGTTAGGTATCCGCGAGAAATAGTAAAGAAAACATTCTTATCTGTTGCTATCTCATACATAACAGACATCTTAGGCAAAAACTCCATATATGATTTACTTGTTTTACCATTCAATTGTGTTGTTAGCGTTCTATAATTTGACATTGTAAGATTGAAAAGATAATCAACCGTTGCATTAGTTTGATAATCAAATCCAATCTTTTCATTATCTACTCTCATTCCAATAACTATTTTCCAATGTTTTATCTTATAAGACGCTTCTCCATACAAAGCAAATCCCATTCTTGGATAAGTAAATTTGCTATTTATCGGCATAGTATCATTAGAAAACAATATATCATTATCTGGAAATATGTTGTGAATACCATTATTTATATTTAAAAGAATAAGACTATCTATTCCATCTTTAAGAAACGTTACAGGAGTATTCATTTTTAAATAACGATAATAAGCATAAGTGCCAACTATCCAATCAAAACGACTTTTCTTTTTATTGTTTTTTAAGATAAATTCTTGCGAAAAAGCATAATCCTCTTCTTTTTGATACATATTGAAATATGATAAATTAGTAAAATCTTGGTCTAAATTCATTTTATCATAATTCATCTGCAAAGAAGATTGTGATTGAAAAGAAAGATTATCATTTTTGTAACTAACATCAAAATTATTAATGATATTCATTCTTTTGTATCCACTTTCATCATTATATGATACGTTTTTTGTTGTTTTGTTTGTTGTATCATAAAGACAATATGGATATCCGCCTTGTTTTAGTAATGAAACATAAGTAGCATTCTTTATATTAACATCGTTTTTCTTTTTCCATTGCAAAACGCTACGCAAAGATAGACTATTAATCCAATCACATTTTTCTTTCTTATATTCATTTTCAAAGAAGCCATCACTATGATTGTAATACATTCCTATCATATAGGCAAAGTTTTTGTTGTTCTTCTTATATATACTCGCACCAATATTATATGTATTAGCATTTGAATAACCAACAACAATATTTTCGCCTTGATAATCCATTGGAGAAAGAGTGTTTATTGAAACAACGCCAGCCATTGTGTTCATTCCAAAAAGAGTTGATGTATGAGATTTAATAACGTTTATGCTTGATATATCAAAATAATCAAAATCAAAACAATTTTTGTTTATTAGCATCACACCATCTAAGCAAATACCTACGCTTGAATTGTCTATTCTTGAACCTAAACCTCTAAGATAAATTGATGAAGTAATCTTTGAGCCATAATCTGGTATATATAACGAAGGCACAAAAGAAGAAAAATTCTTTGCTTGCGTTATGTTGTTATTAGAAATAAATCTCTTATTAAAAGAATATGAAATAAATGGTTGTTTATTTAATGTATCGTTAGTTTTAATGTTTGATATAATATCTACTTGCGGTATGTTTATTATTGTATCTTGTCCTTTCAAACAAAAACAATCTAAAACAATTATACTCAAAAAAGATAATATAAATACCTTTGTTTTAAAGCAAACGCTCATTGCTTATCTTCTTTTACCTTTATACGTCATTTGATAGTTGCCACATTTGGTTGTTATCGTTAATGAATCAGAAAATATCTTACCATTAAAATTTGTTATCATATATCTTGGCAATTCTCCTCCCATTGCTATTGGTGCTATACTGTCTCCTATTATTATTGTATCTTGATTGCTTACTGAATACGTAAGATTATTAACTTTCATATTAATAAAAGGCATCTGACTTGCAAATCTAACAGAATCCATACTAAGATTTACTATTGAATTGTTTTTGAAATCAAATTTAAGAACAACTCCTTCTTGTGAAAAATCGCCTACTTGTGCCTTACCAACAAAGGTTGATACTATCTCTGTGTTATCGTTATTTTGAGAATTACTATCTTTATTTTCTTCATCATCACTACACGCTATCATATTTATAGCAACGATTGCCATTAAAAACACTCTTGTTATTGTTTTTGTTGCTGTTAATATTTTTGTTTTTCTTGTTGTTGCTCTTTGGTTGTTTTTCATTTTAGTATTTATTTGTTTTTATGTTTTTTATTATTTTGCAAAATTACAATTATTTCTTTTCCCTACAAGAATTTGTGATAAAATTTTATTATATCTTTCTTTTATGAAAATCTTTCTTAACAAAGGAGAATGTTTTTTTAAGTTTATATTTAAGTTAAATGATAATAAAATTTATAAAAACAAGTTTTATTAATAGGATTTTTATTCTTATTATGACAAATAAAGAAAAATACATACAATTTCTTTGTTCTACAACAGAAAACATACCTATCTTTATGCAGGATTGGTGGTTAAATATTGCTACAAACAACTCTTGGGACGTTTTGTTAATAGAAAAGAATGATGAAATAATTGCAGCAATGCCTGTTTTTATTAGAAAAAGATATTGTTTTCTTTCTATTGTTCCTCCAAATCTTACTCCACGAAACGGATTATATATTAAAAGAGAAGATAATTGCAATTTATATTCTTTTTATGAAAGAGAGAACAATATAATGGAAGATTTGGCAAATCAAATAAACAAAAGACATCTTTCTTTATTTGTTTATAGTTTTTTTCCTGAAATAAAATCACATTTAGGTTTCTATTGGCATGGATTTAATGCTACTATTCATTATACATATAAGGTTGATGTAAGCGATATTGACAAAACATTCCTATCTTTTCATAAAAAACGCAGACAATATATAAGAGATGCACAAAGAAATGTTAGTTCAATAATAACCAAAGACTATGATATTGAATATCTTTACTCTCTTTGGCAAAAAATATTTAAAAGACAAAACATTCAAACGCCTGTTTCTTTTAAAATGTTCTCTACTCTTGTTAAAGAAAGTGAAAAAAGAAATCAAGGTAAGATGTTTGTTGCAAAAGATAAAGATAAAAATGTTTTAGCGTTCTTGTTTATTGTTTGGGATAAAGAGACTTGCTACAATCTTATCAGTGCAAGAAATGAAGAAAAAGATTGTTTTCATACTGAGAGTTTGCTTATTTATTCGGCAATGTGTTTTATTAATAGCATAGGATTAAAAGATTATGATATGGAAGGGTCAATGATTAAGGGCGTTGAAAGATATTTTCGCTCCTTTTCTGCAAAACAAACTCCTTATATAGTGATTGAAAAATATTATTCAAAGATATATAAATTTTTAAGAAAGATTAAGCATAATTAAAAGATGAATATTAAGTTAATTGTTGTAGGAAAAACAAATCAAGATTATGTTGAAAAAGGAGTAGAAGAATATTTCTCTCGTTTAAAACACTATATAGGCTTCGAGATTGTTGTTGTCAATGATGTTAAAAACGCAAAAAACCTTTCTTCCTCTATTCTTAAAGACAAAGAAGCAGAAAATATTTTAAAACATATTAACTCAACAGATACCGTTGTTCTTCTTGATGAAAGAGGTAAAGAGTTTCGTAGTATGGAGTTCGCTGATTATTTGCAGAAAAAGATGAACAAAGGAACTAAAACATTAGTATTTATTGTTGGTGGTGCTTTTGGTTTCTCTGATAAAATATATTCGCTTTATCAAGAAAGACTTTCTATTAGCAAGATGACTTTTTCGCATCAAATGATTAGGCTCTTAATAACAGAACAACTATATAGGGCTTTTACTATCCTTAATAACGAACCTTATCATAATGAATAAAAAAAATATTATATATTATTTTCTTCTTTCTATCATCGTTATTGCTTTATGTTTTATCGCAATGATGGTAGGTAGTAGCGATATAAGTAATTTTTCTTCTAACGACTTATATATAATATATAATCTTCGTTTGCCAAGAGTTATTATGTGTTGTCTTGTTGGTTCTGCTCTTTCTGTATGTGGAACAGCCTATCAAGCAATCTTTCGCAATCCTTTGTCCGACCCCTATATTCTTGGAGTGAGTTCAGGAGCAAGTCTTGGAGCATCAATAGCAATTGTGATAGGATTAGATGTTTTTATTTTAGGTATTTCTTTGATGGCTTTTGTTTTTGCTTTTATCACCGTTATATTAATAATGAAAATATCACAAGTAGGTAATCGTCTTCATACAACAACACTCCTTTTATCTGGAATAAGTATCAACTTCCTATTTTCTGCAATAATTTCAATCATTATGTTTATTGACCAAGAAGATATGCACAAGATATATTTTTGGACTATGGGTTCTTTCTCTGGAATAAAGTTTAATGATGATATTATTGTTGGTTGCTTTGTTGTTCTTGGCTGTTTAATCATTAGGTTTTACGCAAAAGAACTCAATGCTTTGCTTTTTGGTAATATGACAGCAAGAAGTTTAGGTATTAATGTTGAAAAGACAAAGAAAATTATTCTTATTGTTTCAACACTTATGATAGGTAGTGTGGTGGCTTATTGTGGAGTTATTGGATTTGTTGGATTGATTGTTCCTCATATTGTTCGCCTTATTGTTGGAAATGACAACAGACGAATACTTCCTTTTTCTATTTTTGGCGGTATGATATTTATGCTCATCTCTGATATTATTTCAAGAACGATTATTGCTCCGAGCGAATTGCCAATAGGAAGCATAACCTCTTTGATAGGCAGTCCTTTCTTTATATATTTATTGTATAACGCTAAAAAGAAACTACATTCATAAAAAGATGAAAATAATTGAAGTAAATAATATTAGTTATAAAATAAAAGATAGATTTCTTTTAAATGATATTTCTTTTTCTTTGGAAGAAGGAGGCTTTTATTGTGTTGTTGGAATGAATGGTAGCGGAAAAACAACGTTAATCAAATCTCTAACAAACAATATCGTTCTAAATGATGGTCAAATAAAAATTAAAGACAAAGATATTAGAAAATATTCTGCCAAACAATTAGCACACAACATCTCTGTGGTTTTTCAAGAGAATGAAACAATGTTTGATTTCTCTGCTATGCAAATAGTTTTTATGGGACGAATACCCTATCAAAAACTTTTAGAACAAGATAGTGAGGAAGATTTTCTTATTGTTAAAGACTGTATGGAACGCACTAATACTTGGCATCTTAGAAACAGAAACATAAAAGATTTAAGCGGTGGAGAAAAACAAAGAGTGTTCATTGCAAGGTGTCTTGCTCAAAAAACACCTATAATTTTGCTCGATGAACCAGTTTCAAGTTTGGATATTAAGCATCAATTTGAAATTATGGAGTTATTAAAAAAGATTAACAAAGAAAGTAATACAACAATATTAATCATTCTTCACGATTTATCTTTGACTTTAAAATATGCTGACTATGTTATTGCCCTAAAAGATGGTCGTTTAGTAAATTTTGGCTCAAACAAAGAAGTTTTAACAGCAGACAACATAAGAGATATTTTTGAAGTTAAAGCAAATATTATTGACAATCAAATATTTCTTTCTAATAATTAATTCTTTGTTTTACAGTCTTTTCTATATCAAAAAATAGTTCTTTAATCCGCTGAAATAGTTTTTGAATCCATTAAAATAGTTTTTGAATCCATTTTAACGGAATAGCAATTCATTTTAATGGAATAAAGAACTATTTTCGTGTCTTTTTATTCTATATTATTCTCTTGTTCTCTTTCTTGATTATCTATATTATACTTTGCTTTCTTACTGCCTGAATATATTTCAAATTTAAACAACCTACATTCCAAGTTTCCATTAAATACTTCTATTTTTCGTGTTGGTTTCAAACCTATTTTCTTTAATGCAAAAATATCAGAAGATATGATGAATGCAGTACAATCTTGGAAGTTTTGTTTTAAACTATCTCCTATTCTTTGATAAAGGTCAATAATATCATCAACCTCCATTCTTTCTCCATAAGGTGGGTTAGTTATAACAAATGTTTTGCCATCTGGTCTTTTGCCATCTTCTATTGCTGCACGAAAAAGATTAATATCGTGATTTAAATGAGCAAATCTTATGTTCTTATCTGCTCTTTCTATTGCAGAGCCAGAAACATCGGAAGCCCATATCTCATAATCAAACTCACTTATTTTGCTATCTGCAATCTCTTTTTCATTTTTCCAATCTACTGCATTAAATTCGCTCCATTTCTTAAAGCCAAAATATTTTCTATAATATTGTGCTGGGATATTGTTGGCATACATTGCAGCCTCTATTGCTATTGTTCCACTACCACACATAGGGTCATAGAAATTACAATCTTTTTGCCAACCGCTCAATTGTATTAATCCTGCTGCTGTTACTTCATTCAATGGTGCAGAACCAACCTCTTGACGATAACCTCTTTTATGCAAACTCTCACCAGAAGAATTTAAAGATATTGTTACCTGATTATCATATATATGTAGGTCTATCTTTAAATCAACATAATCTTTTTCTATTGAAGGACGAACATCAAACATTTTACGAAATCTATCACAAATAGCATCTTTCGTTTTTTGTGCTGCATAAAGAGAATGTTTGAAAATATTACTATTAACAGACGCATCAATATACATCGTTCCATCTGGATTCATATATTTTTCCCATTCTATCTTATAAACATGGTCGTATAACTCTTGGTCGCTTCTTGCAGTAAAAGATTGTAATGGTTTTAATATTGCAAGTGCTGTTCTTAAACAATAATTTGCACGATACAAAAGTTTCATATCTCCTTTGAACTGCACTGCTCTTTTCAATATTGTTATCTCTTTTCCTCCTAACTCTTCTATCTCTTTTGCTAAAAGTTCCTCTAAACCAAACATTGTTTTAGCAACCATTATGAACTCTGTATCCATTTCTTTCTTATTTTTTTTAATTTTCTTTTGCTTTTAATTCAAACCTATCTTTCTCTACAATATATCTCACAACGCTTCCTTCTCCTATCTTACCTTTTTCATCATTTGCCACAACATTAAAAAACAATTTTTTGCCTTCTTGTTTTAATAGATATGATTGACAAGAGATTTTTTTACCAACAGAAGTTGATTTTAAATGATAGATATGCATCTCAACACCAACACTAACACACCCTTTGGGAAGATAATTTTTTACACTTTCATAAGCGACCTCTTCCATAAAAGCAAGCAAACGTGGAGTGGCAAGAACATTAACTTCTCCGCTATTATATCTTATTGCAGTATCATTTTCATTTACTATTAATTCTTTTTTATTTTCTATTCCAATAGGAAGATTTATTTCCATGATTTATTTTTTTTGTTTTTTTAGTTATCTGTCAAATCTAATAATATTTTTCCAATATTATTGTAGCCTATATTTCTTATAAACGATGCTATATTTTCATTATATGGTATCTTATCTTTTGTATCTAACATCTTTTCTATTGCTGGTAAAAGATTTTCTTTGCTATTATCTTCTATTAATATACCTGTTTTATCATTTTCTATAAGTTCTTGCATACCACCGACCTTAGTTGCAACTACTGGAACATTAAAACCATACGCCATCATAAGTATTCCACTCTGTGTTGCCGAATAATATGGCATAATAACGGCATCTGTTGCTTTAAAATATGGTTCAACATCTTCGTTTGCGATAAATCTATTCTCCATTATTACTTTATCTTTTATCCCAAGTTGCTCTATTTGATGCTTATATTTATTCACATCTTCATAACATTCTCCTATTATCATAAGAGTTGTATCTGGTTTATCTTTTAAAAGCAAAGGAAAAACATTGATTAAACTATCCAAACCTTTATATTGTCTTATTAAACCAAAAAACATTATTACATTGCTTGTCTTTATATTTAAGAACTCTCTTGCTTTCTGTTTATCATATCTATTCAAATTATAGCAATCAAATACTGAGAGAGTTGTTTCATATATTTTCTTTTTTGGAAAATCTCGTTTTATTTCATTATATATATAGTGTGATTCGCTGATAAAACTATCTCCATAATGAAACGTATGTTTAACAAAAAACCTTTCATAAAAATGATTCTCATGTGAGATATAGTTCTCTACAAGAAAACATATCTTAGTCTTTTTCATAAAATGCTTAATAAGAAATGATATTGTGCTAAGACATGGAGCAAAGAAGAACATCCACCAAACTATCATCACTACATCTGGTTTTTCTTTCTTTATTTGCTTGTATGTTTTCAACCAAGTTATTGGATTAATACTGTTTATTATGCGTTTTATCTTGTCATTATGTTCAAAAGGTATGTTTTTTGAACAATCAAATTGAGTCTTTCCTGGAAAAAATATCTTAGGATAAAGTAATTTATAAGAAATAGTTGAAGTATTATAGCCTAATTCTGTCATTGTTTTGTGAAGATATGCTTCCACTAATGCTTGACCTCCTCTATAAGGATAAGCAGGTGCTACTATTATTATCTTTTTCTTTTCCATAATTGCTTATTTCTTTCTTACTATATAACAACATTGTATTCTCTTTTATATTAATAACAAATATTGTTGTATTATTTTTATGCTATTTCTATGTATTTATGTATCTGTATTGATAGTTTCCACATAGGATTTTTCTTGATATAGTCTATTATTATTGGAGTTATTATTTCTTTCTTGCCCCATTGCGGTTGAAGGTAAAGATTTTTTGTCTTCATCTTATCAACAAAACTCTCTGCAAAAACAAAATCTTCTTCGTTTTCTATCACAACTTTTAACTCATCTGCCTTATCATAAAATATTTGTTTGGGCAACATCTTCTTTTTTGGAGAAAGGCATATCCAATCCCAATCTCCTGTTAAATCATTTGCACCAGAAGTCTCCAAAAAAGAGACAAGATTATTTGCTTTCAAACAATCTGTTAAAGGTTTAAGATTATATAATGTTGGTTCGCCTCCAGTAACAACAACATTTATTGCTTTGTTTTGTTTTATTTTAAAAACAATATCTTCAATGTTTTTTTGTTTTGCATTGTTTATTGTCCAAGATTGCTTCTCATCACAGAACTCACAACCAACATTACAACCAGCAATCCTAATAAAGTATGCAGACATTCCAACATTATATCCCTCACCTTGTAATGAATAAAATTCTTCTCTTATTGGAAGTCTGTCTGCTTTTGTTGGCTGATGATTCATACTAATCTTTATAAATTTCTTTTTTATATGCTTTCAAAGTATTAGTCAATAACGATACAATTGTCATCGGTCCTACACCACCAGGAACAGGAGTTATATAAGAACATTTCTGTTTTACATTATCAAAATCAACATCGCCTACAATATGATAGCCTTTTTCACTATCATCTTCTATACGATGAATACCGACATCAATAACAACTGCTCCTTCTTTAACCATATCTGCTGTTAAGAAATGAGGTTTGCCTATTGCAACAACTATAATATCTGCTGTTAAACAAATTTCTTTTATATTTTTTGTTCTACTATGGCAAAGAGTTACCGTACAATCTGCATATTTACCTTTTCTACTTAAAAGAACTGCCATAGGTGTGCCAACAATATCACTTCTTCCTATAACAACACAATGTTTTCCTGCTGTCTCTATACCACTTCTTTCAATTAAAGTCATAATACCATACGGAGTTGCAGGTAGATATGATGGTAAAGATAATAACATTCTACCAGCATTCGTTGGATGAAAACCATCAACATCTTTCTTTGGTGAAACATGTTCTAATACTTTCTTAGCATCTATTTGTTTTGGTAGTGGCAATTGAATAATATATCCGTCAACATCATTATCATTATTTAAAAAATCAATAGTCTGCAAAAGTTCTTTCTCTGTTATTGTGCTTGGAAAGCGATAAACTGATGACATAAAACCAACTTCCTTACTTTGTTTCTCTTTACTCTTAACATAAGAAAGACTTGCTCCGTCATTTCCAACTAAAACTGCTACAAGATGAGGAGGACGTTGCCCCTTATCTAACAATTCTGCTACTTCTTTCTTTATTTCCTCTTTAATATTACTCGCAATCAATTTGCCATCTATTAATATTGCTGGTTTGTTTTCCATTATATTTTACCTCCTTTTAATATTTTTTAAGTTCTTCAAGTTTTTCAATCCACCATTACTCATTGAACGCATCATCTTTCTTGTTTGTTCAAATTGTTTTATTAATTTATTTACTTCTTCCAACTTATTTCCACTTCCTCTTGCTATTCTATTCTTACGAGATGCGTCAATTATTGAAGGATTTTCTCTTTCTTGTGGAGTCATACTTCCAATTATTGATTCTATTCCTTTAAAAGCATCATCTTTTATGTCAATATCTTTCATCATCTTGCCAACTCCTGGTATCATTCCTACTAAATCTTTCAAATTTCCCATCTTTTTTATTTGATGAATCTGCGTAAGAAAGTCATTAAAATCAAAATTATTGTTATGTATCTTTTTAGAAAGTTTGCGAACTTGGTCTTCGTCATATTGCTCTTGTGCTTTTTCTACCAAAGAAACAATATCGCCCATACCAAGAATACGATTTGCCATACGGTCTGGGTGAAAAACATCTAACGCATCAAGTTTCTCTCCAATTGAAACAAACTTTATTGGTTTGGTTACAACGTGTCTTATCGTTAAAGCAGCACCACCTCTTGTATCTCCATCAAGTTTTGTTAAGACAACGCCATCATAATTTATCTTATCATGAAATGCTTTGGCAGTATTAACAGCATCTTGTCCAGTCATAGAATCTACTACAAAAAGAGTCTCTGTTGGTGAAACAGTTTGCTTTATATTCGCAATCTCATTCATCATCTGCTCATCAACAGCAAGACGTCCTGCTGTATCTATTATAACAACATTGATATTATTTTGCTTGGCATATTTTATTGCATTAACCGAAATATTGACAGGGTCTGTGTTATTTTGCTCTGTATAAACCTCTACATTTATTTGAGAAGCCAAGACTTGCAATTGATTGATAGCAGCAGGCCTATACACATCTCCCGCAACTAACAAAACATTTTTATTTTTCTTTGTTTTCAAATAAGATGCCAACTTTGCTGAAAATGTTGTTTTACCACTTCCTTGTAGCCCGGAAATAAGTACAATTGCAGGTTGTCCTTTTATATTTATCTCACTTTCTGTCTCTCCCATCAACGAAATTAACTCATCATGAACCATCTTTATCATCATTTGTCCTGGTTCTACTGCCGTTAATACGTTTGACCCTAACGCCTTTTTCTTAACATTATCACAAAATTCCTTAGCAATTGGATAACTTACGTCGGCATCTATCAAGGCTTTTCTTACTTGTTTT
Source organism: Bacteroidales bacterium (assembly GCA_022482545.1). Classification (GTDB taxonomy): domain Bacteria; phylum Bacteroidota; class Bacteroidia; order Bacteroidales; family P3; genus Scybalousia_A. Next base: position 140,431 of record JAKVOZ010000001.1, on the reverse strand, counting down.
ATGCTTTCCGATATATTTATATCCGTTATTCGGTCTTTTCCTTTTATTATCTTAAAGGCTTTATCTAATCTCTCTGATAAATTCTCAAACATTTTCTTATTTTTCTTTTCGGTTTAAATTCTTTTGCAAAGATACAAATTAATTATAAATTATATATTTATTTCTTATCTTCAAATACTCTTTTTCAATAAAAAATAACGCAAAGATTCTTTTTACTTGTTTCTCTGCGTTATCCATTTATTCTTTCTTTTTATTTGTTTTAATACTTTTATTTGCAATCTTTTAAAATCATTTCAACTTTTTCTCCATTTGGTTTTATATAAACCCATTTAACAAAACCATATCTTTCATTAAAATAATACGTACAACTATATTGCCCAAATTCTTTTATTTGATTAGTGTTTTTTCCTTTTACTAAATAACAAACAATCTTTTGATTATTGATTAATAGAGTATCAACACCTTCTTGATTATATTCATATTCAACCTCTTTCCCATTTAGTTGTTTAAATGTTGATTCTTTAACTGTTAGCGTTCCTTTTGTTGATGTTTCCACTCCAATAGGTAACGTAAATGTTGGAAAAGGCACTATTTCTGTGAAAGACATATAAGATAATCGTGGAGGATGCAAAGAAATTGTTTTTCCATCATCAATATATCCAGTTGTTTCTTCATAATAATTCTTATCTAAACAAGGGCTATAATAATATTTTAATTTCTTTTGTTGCCTATCTATTGTTACACCTCCATCTATTGTCATAGTAATAGAGCAAGTATCTTCTTGTTTTCCATTAGAATCTGTCATTATTACATCATAATCAAACGACATTCCTTTCTTATAGACCTTTGGATTAGTAGAAGAACAAGATAATGCAAAAAATACTATTAAAAACAATAGTATTGTATCTATATTCTTATTGTTGAATAATTTATTTGTTTTCATATTTATTATTTAATTTCTTTTTTTTGCAAAGATACAAATTAATTATAAATTATATATTTATTTCTTATCTTCAAATACTCTTTTGTCTTTTCTTCCCATTGTTTTCTTATATCCTTTTCACTCTTTCCTGCTTTTATATCTTCTTTTAATTGACTATCTCCACATAGTTTATCAAAAAAAGAAGAGAAAAACTTTTCTTTTTCTGGATAAGAGTTATACATATCTATAATGTATTGAAGATGTATCTTATTATCTTCTATTACAACTTTTTTGCCATAACATATACTATCTTTATATGGTGGCTCTTCACTAACGCCTTTTATTGAAACAGGAGAAAAAGACAATGTAGTATCACTGTATCTTGGGTAACCTATCACTTGAAACGGCTCATTAGTACCTCTTCCTACCGAAACTTTTGTGCCTTCAAACAAACAAAGTGTTGGATAATTCATTATTGCTGTATCATTTTGAAGATTGGGTGAAGGACATTGGGCTAAACTATTATACTCTTGCCTACAATAATTCTCCATCTCAATAACAGATAATTTGCATTTGTTTTCTTCATTAATCCAATTCTCTCCATTAAGCATAAGAGCATACTCGCCAATAGTTAGTCCATAACAGATTGGTATTGGTTGCATGCCAACAAAACTTCTTAACGCAGTATCAAGTACAGGTCCATCAACAAAGTTGTTTGGATTTACTCTATCTAAGACAATAAGTTCTTTATCACTTTCAACACATGCTTTCATAACAAGTTCCAACGTAGAAATATAAGTATAGAATCTGCACCCAACATCTTGTAAATCAAAAACGATAACATCAACTTTATTCATCTGTTCAATGGTTGGTTTTCTGTTATTGCCATATAAAGATATTATTGGAATAGAATCTTTATCATAAATAGAGTTATTAATTTGCTTACCAGCCTCTTGATTACCTTTAAGTCCATGTTCGGGAGAAAAAATCTCTGTTATATTAACATCGCAACTAAGCAAAGTATCAACAAGAAAAGTATTATTAACAAACGATGATTGATTGCATACCACACCAACTTTTTTATCTTGCAACAGATAAACATACTCCTCCATTCTTTCATTAGCCAACCTAAGAGTTTGTGCGTTCAATAGCAACGGAGCAACAACAATTAATAGTAATAATATAGTTTTCTTTTTCATTTCTTAATTTAATTCATTTGCAAAGATACTACATTTTATTAGAATAAGGATTTGTTCTAATACATCGCTGATGTACTGACAATACATTGCTAATGTACTGACAATACATTGCTGTTGTACTGATAGTACATTAGCAATGTACTGCCAGTACAAGTTGATTTCATTTTGCTTGTACTGTAATTCGCTATACTAAATCTTCTTTTTACCAGTTGTAACCTTCTACATATCTTTCAAATACAATATCTCCATCATAACCATAAGCAACAAATTGTTGTTTTATATAATTTTGTTCTTCTTCATTAATAGGTCGCTTACCGTTTTTGATATTATAATATGTTGTATGGCCAAAATAATTTATTAATGTATCAAGCAATGGCTTATAGTTCTTATGTGGTATGCTTTCAAACAAGTCATTAGAAAATCCATAAGCATATTTCATTGTCTTCTTCTGTTTGTAATATTTGCAAGACGCATCATTAGAAAGATTTTTATTGTTTAATACATTGAATATTTCCATATTCTTCGGCACAATAGAAGATGCAAACAACCTTAAACAGGTATCTTTCATCTTACAATTGTTATTCATACAGCAGATAAATGTTGCTGGCATTTCTATTGGATTTACAGTTGTTTCCATAAGTTTTTTTTATTATTTTTATTATTTTTTGCAAATATATATTAAAATAATTGAACACAAATATCATTTTAAAACATTTTTTTTAATACTTTTTTGTACTTTTGCAAAGTTTTAATTTCAAAAATAGGTTATGGCAGACAATTTAGTAATAGTTGAATCACCCGCAAAGGCGAAAACAATAGAGAAATATTTAGGAAAAGATTATATAGTTAAGTCTTCTTATGGACATATTAGAGATTTAGCGAAGAAAGAATTAGGGATAAATGTTGAAAAAGGATTTGAGCCCGAGTATATTATTAGTGAAGACAAGAAGAAGATTGTTAGTGAATTAAAGAAATATGTAAAAGATGCGAAAGTAATATGGCTTGCTTCCGATGAAGACCGTGAAGGAGAAGCGATAGCATGGCATCTAAAACAGACTCTTAATCTTGACAAAAAAGATACAAAAAGAATAGTTTTTAATGAAATAACAAAGCAAGCAATACTACATGCTGTTGAGAATCCAAGAGATATTGATATTAATCTTGTAAATGCACAGCAAGCCAGAAGAATATTAGACCGTATTGTTGGTTATGAAATATCACCTATTTTATGGAAAAAAGTTAAGCCATCTCTTTCAGCAGGCCGTGTTCAATCAGTAGCAGTAAGACTTATTGTAGAAAGAGAACAAGAGATAAAAGAATTTACGCCTGTCTCTTATTATAAAGTCAGTGGAATATTTGCAACTACTGCTAATAGCAATAAGCATATAATTAATGCCAACCTTAATAATAAGTTTGATGATGAAAAGACAGCAAATGATTTCTTAAAAGTTTGTAGTGAGAGTATGTTTGAAATTGGAGCAATAGAAACCAAGCCAAGCAAACAATCTGCCCAACCTCCTTTCACAACTTCAACACTTCAACAAGAAGCAGCGAGAAAACTTGGCTTTTCTGTATCACAAACTATGCTTGTTGCACAGCAATTGTATGAGCAAGGACTTATAACTTATATGAGAACAGACTCTGTTAACTTATCTTCTTTTGCATTAGAGCAAGCAAAGAACGAGATTATTGCTAACTATGGAGAAAAATACTTAAAGATTCGTAATTATACAACTAAGACCAAAGGTGCACAAGAAGCACACGAAGCAATAAGACCAACAAATCTTGCAAATAAAGAAATAAAAGGCGACAGTAATCAAAAGAGATTGTATAATCTTATTTGGAAAAGAATGATTGCTTCGCAGATGAGTGATGCAAAGATTGAGAAAACAACAATAACAATCAACATAAGTAAGGACAAAAGCAATAAGTTCGTCTGTCAGGGTGAAGTAATATTGTTTGATGGTTTTCTAAAAATATATAATGTATCAGTAGATGAAGATGATATTGAGCAAAACAATGATGGCAATAGTTCAAAAACTCTTCCAAAATTAACTGTTGGTGAAAAGGTTTTGTTTGAACAGATAAAAGCAAATCAAAGTTTCACAACACAAATGCCACGATACAATGAAGCAACATTAGTTAAAAAGATGGAAGATTTAGGTATTGGAAGACCTTCTACCTATGCTCCAACTATATCAACTATTCAAAAAAGAGATTATGTTGAGAAACAAAACTCACCAAGCAAGCAACGAGATGTTGTTGTTTTATTATTAAACGATGATAATAAGATAACAAAGACTATTGAGAAAGAGAACTATGGCAAAGAAGTAAATAAACTTTTGCCAACAGATATAGGCACAATTGTTAATCAATTCCTTATAACTAACTTCAAAGATATAGTTGATTATAACTTTACGGCAGATGTTGAAAAACAGTTTGATAAGATAGCACAAGGAAAACAAGATTGGCATAAAATGATTAAGGATTTCTATACTCCTTTTGCCAAAGAAGTAGAATTTACTGAACAAAACAGCGAGAAGCAGAAAGGTACTCGTTTGTTGGGTGTTGATAATAAAACAAAAAAGAATGTATATGCAAGAATAGGACGTTATGGTTCTATGATTCAAATAGGCGAAACATCAGATGAAGAGAAACCTAAGTTTGCTGCATTAAAGAAAAATCAAAGTATTTCAACGATAACCTTACAAGAAGCATTATCTTTGTTTGATTTACCAAGGACTTTGGGAGAATATAAGCAAAAAGATGTTATTGTTTCTGTTGGACGATTTGGTGCATATATCAAATGGGGCGACAAGAACGTATCTTTACCTAAAACATTAGACCCTTACACAGTAGAGATTGAGACTTGCAAGGAAGTTATAGACAAAAAAGTTGAAGCAGATAAAATAAAAGAAGAATTAAGTAAGGATTTGCCTAAAACAATTGTTGTCATTGAGGACAAGCCTGTTGAATTAAAATACGGAAGATTTGGATTATATCTATCATATAACGAGAAGAATTATAGGATACCAAAAGATATTGACGCCAAAACGATAACATCAGAGCAAGCAACAGCCATTGTTTCTGGCAAAGCGAAGACGACCGTTAAACCTTTAAAGACATTTAGTTCTGGAGCAGAAGTTTTGCATGGAAGATTTGGAGAGTATATCAAATATAACGGCAAGAACTACCGCATACCAAAAGGGAAAACGTATGATACATTAACAGAAGATGAAGTAAAGAAGATTATTGAAAAATAATAATCTTCTTTACTCTTTCTTAATACAGCATTGTTAAACTAACAATGCTTATAATAAGTTCCATTCCTGCATTATTACTTATAGTTATTATTTCATTAATTCTTTTAATGCTTCTTTTGCATATGCATTTCCTTGTTCTGCTGCTTGCTTGTGTGTTTTATTTTTATTATATTTATATTTAACTATTAATATTATCATTACCAATGCTACAACAACAATCTTTGTATTATTACGTTTTTTTAGTTCTTTTGCCTCTTTATTACCATTTTGAGCTGATATTTTATACCACTTAATTGCTAACCATGGTCTTTTGTTACTCCTTCTCCATTATAATAACACACACCTAAAGTATATTGTGCTTCTGCATTTCCTTGTTCTGCTTTTGCACGATAATCTTCTGCTGTTTGAGCAAACAACGTAATTATTGAAAGTACTAATACTGAAATAAATAATAATGTTTTTTTCATTTTACTTGCTTATTTTTTTATTAATATGAAAATATTTGATTATACCATGAGGATACATCTTGTCTAATACTTCTATAATTATTATAAAGTATTATCGCCAATTGAAATGTAGCTCTTTGACTTTTATATCTATTAATAGTAAGATAACCATAGAAGTTTCCATTTTCATCAACGACAACAGGTGGATCACTTGCATAACTATTCCACGGAGATAAGGAACTATATTCGTTTCCATAAGTTCCATATTCATTCCAAATTGATGTCATACCATAAGAATTGCCATAAGTTCCATATTCATTCCAGATAGAATTAGAACTATATGTATTACAATTTAGACACCCCAAAAAGACATCGTGATTTTCTCCTCCGAATATATACAATGTTTGTGCTTTAATATTTAATCCTATAAAGCATAGAATACATAAAATAATTATTTTTTTCATTTTCTTATCCTTATTTATTTCTTTAAAATATAAATACCAATAATTAATTAATGACATTGTTGTGCTAACAAAGAGACAAGAAAAGCAAATATTCCAAAACCAATAAAGCCAAGTATTACATAAAACATATAAGTAAATGAACCTTTAATTGCAGATTTTGATGTAGAATGAAGAGTTGAAAAGAACTCTTTTACATATTCTTCTGCTGTTTTTCTTGCATTAAATATATCATCTTTCAAGTCTTCATCTTTAACATCATAATCATAACTATAATCATTATTATTTTGCTTTTGTGAATATTGTTCTTTCTTAAAGATAGAATATTCTCTATCATACCGTTCCTTACTTGATACATTGCTAAGTATTTGATATGCCTCATTAATATCTTGCATCTTTTTGGTAGTATCTATATTAGGATTTCTATCCGGATGCCAACGTTTAGTCTGTGTTATATATGCCGTGCGTATCTCTTGCTGTGTTGCAGGATAATTTATTGATAATATCTTGTAATAATCTTTAAACATTCTTTATTTTCTTTTTTTCCAAATAGCTGTACAACCTCCAATTAATGCTGCAGCTGCAAGCACATCTATAATAGGGTCTGCTTTACCCATCTCTCCTAGATACATCTTTATTATTCCAGCTACAAACATAACCACAATAACCAATACGATAGTAACTATTATTTTAACTGTTTTATTCATTTCTTTCTCCGTATTTATTTGCATCATAATCTCCATCTTGACACAACCATACAATAAGTATTATTGTATCTATTAAAAACACAATAGACAATATTATAGATAACACCAACAACTGTTTCTTTGCTGTTATTAAAAATAATGCCATTATAAATATCCATAATAAAAGCCACCAACAAGAACGATTTGTATCATGTAATCTTCTAACGAAAGCAGATACTAATGCCAATAAGATAGCTAATATTATTACTCCATAACTTATAACAAAGATATAAAATCCTGTATTCTCTTGAAATCTTGCCCTTACTATAATATTAAATATGTTCATGATAATAATATAGAATAGCCAAAACCACCAAAACTCCGAGCGTGATGCCCTACCTTTATAATCAAAACACTTTTTAAAACATGTTTCTATTGATTCTGTAAATGTCATATCTTTTATTATTTTTATTAAAACGTGCATGAATAATTATTAATTAAATAATTTATTCATACACGTTTATTTATTAATATTATTTTTCTTCTATAAATTTACTTATAACTTTTTCTGTATTTATTGGAATATCTGTTTGTGCTATTCTATAATGCTTAACACCCATTTTTTTAAACCAATCTTCCATGATATTTTTCATGTGAGTAAAGTCTTGTGGATGTGATGGATTTACTTCAAGTACTAATACTTCAAGGTCTTTTAAATCTGTTCTTGTTGCAATCAATTTAGCTTTTGGATTTGAAAGCGTTTTTTCTAACAGATAAGATGTTTCATCTCCTTTATCTATCATGTTATTTTTATCATAAATATATCCATCTGTTAATATTACAAGAATATTTCTATAATCCTTTTTAATACATTGAACATCTACTTGATTATCAAAAAAGCCCCATATATCAGAACCTATCCAATTCTTAGATTGAAGAGTTGATGTATAAATATTATTTAAATCATTGTTCCATACATTTCTAAATGTTTTCAATTTTTCTTTTACTTTACTTATATCTGACCTTTTTGACAATTTTGTATCAATGGTTAAATCTTGAGCTATTTGATTAACATTAGCCACTTGTGGAGTTGGATAAAAAAATATTGTCATAGCATCACCATTCCTTAATTTTTCTTTCCATTGTTTATCATAAAAATAATCTTCTATTGATTTAATCAAACTCAAATCCTTATCTTTTTGTGACATAGAATTAGATACTTTTGTTAAACGGTCTGACAAATCCAAGAATATTGATATATTCAAAGGTGAGGCTTTGCAGATATCTTTACAATCGCCAGAACAAGTTCCGTTTTTTATACAATTACAAACACATGCTTCCTTATCAGAAGAAGATGAAGAACATGCTTTTGCCAATAAAACTATAAGTAAAATTGCAACGAATACTGATGCAAACGTTATTATTAAAGTCTTTTTCATTTTCAAATGCTTTTTATGGTTAAATTAATTATTTATCTTGTGAGCTAATATCACTATGATCATCAAAATGTTTATCGTGTATTGTTTTTATTTCATTTCTATAAATCTGTTTTGCTTCTTCACATTCTGTTTTAGATTTACCAAGAAAAACCATTGTAGCGTTCCAACCTGCAAAAAATTTATCAAAACGTTGTTTTACATCTGGCCATGTTATAATATAAGTATTTCCTAACGTATTTGATATAGTCTTTATATCTGCCTCATTTTGATTGAATTGAGATGTTAATTGATTAAATTCTGTTTGTATTTTGTCTCTATCATCATTTAGTTTCTTAATATCCTTGTTAATTATTTCTATTTGTGTTTTTCTATTAAATAGTTTATCATAAGCATTCATAAATGCAGAGAAGACAAGTCCCCATATAACATAAGCCACAAATCCACAGAAAATAACTGTCCAAAAGTCAACATTATTTGCTGCCATACCGAATGTAAATGGAGGAACTGCAACTGGAGAAGGATCTACAACAATTACTTGGTACAAACTACTACTTATTTTGTATGCTAATAAACAATCAAAAGCAAATGTTAGAGTATATAAGGCAACTGTTTTTAAGATACTCATTCTCTTATCATTTGTTGTTTTATTGATTTGATGTACAGTAAAACCTAATCCCATAAATAATAAAGGTAAGAATAAAATAAAAACAAATTCTATAAAACCACTATGTAAAGCATTCTGAATACAATTAGGATCTAACATTGCTTCCATAATAGAAGTTGCATTTTCCCAATTTTTAAAGAATGCAGAATATGCTGTTGAACTATAAAACATGAATAAGTATATTGTTATACCCAACAATATAACAGCACTAATAATAAGTGTGATTTTAGCGTCTCTGTCTCCTAATAATTTTCCACTTATTATATCATTTAACTGTTCTTGCTTCTGTTTTATATCTTTATCTTTATTATCAAGTTCATTTTTCTTTTGACCTATTTTTTCAGTCAATGTTTTATTAGTGCCTTCTAAATTATTTTTCTGTGCTTCAAGGCTTTTCTTTTTAGTAGCAGTTTTTGTTACATCTTGTTTCAAATGTGTGCAGATTTGACCAAAAATAGCATTTATTGCTGACGCAAGAGAATTGGCATCACCTTTAACAGTTCCAGCCCATTGCTTACCTCGTGAGATATAGTACCCATCAGGATTATTATTTGAATTTTTATCTGCTTGATGATTTTGATTTTCTGTATCTTCATTATCAAATACAGAAGTATTGTTTATTGTAAAATCCTTATCTTCCATTTTGTTTTATTTTTAAAAGTTATTTACTAAGTTTTTTTAATAATTCTTCATGAGAAACATTCTGTTTAGCATTCTCTAAAAGAAATTCAACTAATGTTTTAATTTGATTATATGACACATCAAATCTAACTGCAAACTTTTCAAGGAGTTCTTTTTCTCCTTCATCTATTCCACCATCTGCCCAAGCAATAAGAGCCAAATCATACAATAGTATTATTTTCTCTTCTTTTGTTTCTGGTTTGTATAGAGTTATATCTGTTGAGAATACAACTTCTTGTATTTCTTCAGGAGAAACTCCATAATAATCTGACCCTATTTTATACAATTGCTCTAATTCTTTTGGCGCTACATTACCATCTGCAATTGCCATACAATAGAGATTGAAAAAATGTGATTTAATTTTTTTGTCCATAATTTTAATTTTTTATTAATATTTTATTCTTATTTATTTTCGTGTAAAAATCTTAATACATTAATAGTAATCAGTATTCCTATTACAACTATAATAATCACACCTAATACTTTATCTAAACCTTCATGTAGTTCTTGATTAGTAATAACAACAATTAATAATATAAGAGCAGTTGCTATTCCTCCTAAGACGCCATAAATTAATTTTGTTTTATTTGCTATGAATCTACCAAGAAAATATCCTATTACAATACTTCCAACAACGAATACAAATTCTCCATATCCATTTACTGTACCAGAATCTTTTAATACAGAAATAACACCTATAATCATTATTATTGCAACTATTATCAAGCAACCTAAATCACTACTCTTATTATTTTTATTATCTTCTTTTTCCATTTTCTTTTCTTTTTCAAATAGGGCATAAAAAAAGTGTGAACTTAACCTTTGTTATATCCTACGGTATCACCACACACCTCAACATGCAAAAGGAAAATCCACACCTGTTGGTATGAATATTCACATCTTATTTGCATGTTTATCTTTACAGTGGTGATTTGTTGGGATATAACAAACAAGAAGCCAATACTTCTTTTATAATATGTAATTATTTTTTCTACTTCATAGTCTATTTCTTCTATATTTACTTTTGCAAAAATAACAATTAATTTTGAAAAACAATCATTATTATAAGATTTTTTGAAAATATTATTTTTTAAAATCTTATACGAATGTTTAACAACTCTATTTTGTCTTGCGTTTATGCCCATATTTTTATCTTGTTTGTTTTGCAAATATATCAACTATTCACAACAATCACGCTAAAAAAAGAATTACAAGCCTTGTAATTAATGTAAACCAACACGTTATGCAAAGAATTGTTAAATAAATACACACAACTAAAATAGTTCTTCATTCTATTGAAATGTCTTTTGATTCTATTGAAATGTCTTTTGATTACAGTGAAATAGTTCTTGATTCTATTTTACTGGATTAAAGAACTATTTTGCTATCTCTTTATTCTATTTTATTGTAATCAAAAATGGAGGGACTAAAAAAAACAACTGCCATAATTGAATAGCAGTTGTTCTTTGTTTATTAAAAGAAAATGATAAACTAAAAGTTCTTCTTCTCTTTTATTCTTGCTTTCTTTCCTGAAAGTTCTCTTAGGTAATAAATTCTTGCTCTACGAACAGCACCTTTTTTATTAACTACGATGCTATCAATAAAAGGACTATTCATTGGGAATATTCTTTCAACTCCAATACCATTAGATATTTTTCTTACAGTGAAAGTTTCGTTAGTTTTATGACCTGAACGTTGAATAACAATACCTTGAAATGATTGTATTCTCTCTTTATTTCCTTCTTTAATCTTATAAGCAACAGTAACTGTATCACCAGCTCTAAAAGCAGGATACTCTTTCTTCTCGTTAAGGTTCTCTTCTACATATTTTAGTAAATCTTCCATGACTTCTTTCTCTTTTTTACTTTGTTAAACACTATCTTTTCTTTATTTCTTCACTGATTTAACAACAGCAGTGAAAGCTTCTGGATTATTCATAGCTAAATCTGCTAACACTTTACGGTTAAGTTCAATGTTGTTTTTGTGAAGTAGTCCCATAAATACAGAATAAGAAATATCATTTAATCTACATGCTGCATTTATTCTATTAATCCATAAAGAACGGAACTCTCTTTTCTTAACTTTACGGTCACGGAATGCGTATTGTTGTCCTTTTTCCCATTTATTCTTGGCAACTGTCCATACGTTCTTTCCTCTTCCCCAATAACCTTTTGTACGGTTTAGGATTTTTTTTCTACGCTGTCTTGATGCTACTGCATTTACTGATCTTGGCATAATTTTTTACTTTTTTTTCGTATTTGCGGTCAATTATCTTTTATGACTCTTTTGTGCAAAATACAATGGTTAATAACTCCTATTAATTTTTAAATTTTTTACGCTTGTATAAGAACTTTCATTGTCTTATAATCTGCATCAGAAACTAGTGTTGTACTAGCTAATACTTTCTTTCTTTTAGTCGTTTTCTTAGTAAGAATATGACTATGATAAGCGTGTTTCCTTTTTAATTTTCCAGAACCTGTTACAGCAAAACGTTTCTTTGCTGCGGCTTTGGTTTTCATTTTTGGCATCTTAATGTCCTTTTTTATTGGTTTATACTATATTTATTAATTTATTACAATTAATTCTCAACAATCTTTGTAACGAACGTTTATAGCAATTTATTTTTTAGGTGCTATAATCATTAGCATTTTCTTTCCTTCAAGTTGTGGCATCATCTCTGGTTTGCCATACTCAAACAAAGCTTCTGCAAATTTCAATAGCTTTTGTTCTCCTTGTTCTTTATATACTATTGTACGTCCCTTGAAGAATACATCAACTTTAACTTTATTCCCTTCCTCCAAAAATTTTATTGCATGTTTTAATTTAAAATCAAAATCATGATCATCTGTTTGAGGTCCAAGTCGTATTTCTTTTACCAACATCTTAGCAGATTTAGATTTCTTTTCTTTCTGTTTCTTTTTTTGTTCGTAAAGAAATTTTTGATAATTCATTAATTTGCAAACTGGTGGATTAACGTTTGGTGATATTTCAACTAAGTCTAATCCTGCTTCTTCGGCAATCTTTAATGCCTCTTTTATATTACAAATCTTTGTTTCAACATCTTCTCCTACTATTCTAACAATAGGACTTTTGATGTGTTCATTTATCAAATGCGGGTTCTCTTTTTTTTCTGGTAGCCTGCCGCGATATGGTCGAATTGGTGTTTCTATGATTTATTCCTCCTATCTTTAATGTTAATAATTTATTTTATTTTTTAATTTAATTCTTTTTTTACTGCTTCATTAACTAACTCAACAAAACTTTCAATTGGCATCGTTCCCAAATCACCTTTTAAGTGTTCACGAACAGATACCGTTCCATCTTGTGCTTCTTTCTCTCCAACAATCAACATATAACGAATTTTCTTTAATTCTGCATCTCTAATCTTTTTACCTGTCTTTTCACTTCTAAGGTCAATATCTCCTCGTAAATCATTATGAGTAAGTTCTTTTAATACCTTATTGCCATATTCTTCATATTTCTCACTAATAGGCAAAACTGTAAATTGGTCAGGTGTTAACCAAAGAGGAAATTCGCCTGCTGTATGTTCCAAAAGTACTGCTACAAATCTCTCCATAGAACCAAATGGTGCTCTATGTATCATAACAGGACGATGTTTTTGATTATCTGCACCTATATATTCAAGATTAAATCTCTCTGGAAGATTATAATCTACTTGAATCGTTCCAAGTTGCCATTTTCTTCCAATAGCATCTCTAACCATAAAGTCAAGCTTTGGTCCATAGAATGCAGCCTCTCCTATTTCTGTTGTTGTCTTCAATCCTTTCTCTTGTGCACTCTCAACAATCGCTCTTTCTGCTTTTTCCCAAACTTCATCACTTCCTATATATTTTTGTGTGTTCTTTGGATCACGCAAAGATATTTGTGCTGTGAATTCATTAAACTTTAATGTCTTAAATATATATAATACAATATCTATTACTTTACAAAATTCTTCTTTTAATTGTTCAGGAGTACAGAATATATGTGCATCATCTTGAGTAAATGAACGAACTCTTGTTAATCCATGTAGTTCTCCACTTTGTTCATAACGATAAACTGTACCAAACTCTGCCAAACGATAAGGAAGGTCTTTATATGATTTTGGAGTTAAACGATAAATCTCAACATGGTGAGGGCAGTTCATTGGTTTAAGCATATACTCTTCACCTTCATAAGGAGTTTTTATTGGACGAAATGAATCTTGTCCATATTTTTGGTAGTGTCCTGATGTTTTATAAAGATTAACATCTCCTATATGGGGAGTTATTACTTGTAAGTATCCATACTCTTTTTGAACCTTCTTTAAAAAGTTTTCTAGTCTTTCTCTTAATGCTGTACCTTTTGGCAACCAAAGAGGAAGTCCTTGACCAACATTTTGTGAGAAAGCAAACAATTCCATTTCTTTTCCAAGCTTTCTGTGGTCTCTTTTCTTTGCTTCTTCAAGTAAGGCAAGATATTCATCAAGCTCTTTTTTCTTTGGAAATGTTATAGCATATAAACGAGTAAGTTGTTTATTCTTCTCATCTCCTCTCCAATATGCACCAGCCAAAGATGTTATCTTAATAGCTTTTATTGGAGAAAAATCTAATAAATGAGGTCCGCGACAAAGGTCTGTAAAGTCTCCACTTTCATAAAAACTTATCGTTCCATCTTGAAGGTCATTTATTAATTCTACTTTATATGTTTCGTTTCTTTTTGTGAAATAGTCAAGAGCTTCTTGTTTAGAAACATTTCTTCTAACAATCTTTACTCCTTGTTTAACTATCTCAACCATTTTTTGTTCTATCTTTGGAAAGTCTTCCGTTGTTAATACATCATCACCAAAATCTATATCATAGTAAAAACCATTTTCAATAGCAGGTCCTATTCCAAACTTTGCTTTTGGATAAAGAGATTGAACAGCAGAGGCTAATAAATGTGCAGAAGAATGCCAAAATGTTTTTTTACCATCTTCATCTTGCCATGTATTAAGTTTTAATGTACAATCTTTTTCTATTGTATAAGAAAGGTCTTTAATTTCTCCATCTATAGTAGCAGAAAGAACATTTCTTGCTAAGCCCTCACTAATACTTTTAGCAACATCTAATGCCGTTACTCCTTCATTATACTGTCTTTTAGAACCGTCAGGTAATGTTATAATTATCATATTTATTCTCTCCTTTAATATTTTTGTTATATTAGTTTTCTTTAATCTTTTAAAGACTTTACTAAAATAACGTGCAAAATTACAACTTTTTTCCATACCTTTGCAAAAAAATAAAGAAAAATTATGTCATTATTATCAATTTATTGGAATGTATCTCCAATTATGTTCAAATTAGGAGGCATTGAAGTGCGTTGGTATGGCGTTCTTTTTGCTCTTGCTTTTGTGGTTAGTTATATTTTAATGAAGAAAGTTTTCACAAAAGAAAAGGTACCTCCATACTATTTAGATAAACTTGCTATTTATATTTTTATTGGTGTTCTTGTTGGTGCAAGACTTGGCCATTGCTTATTTTATGAATTTAGTTACTATTCTCATCATCTAATTGAAATGATTTTACCAATAAAACAAACTCCACAAGGTTGGCACTTTATAGGTTATCAAGGTTTAGCCTCTCACGGTGCTGCAATTGGTATATTTATTGCTGTTTATCTTTATTGCAGAAAAACAAAGATTTCTTTTATGTGGCTATTGGATAGATTGATGATTGCTGTTTGTTTTGCTGGTGCTTCAATACGTTTAGGCAATCTTATGAACTCCGAAATATATGGACAAGCAACATCTCTTGCATGGGGATTTGTTTTTGTTAGAGATGGACAAACCATTGCTTGCCACCCAACTCAACTTTATGAAGCCTTATCTTATATCATCTTAGGTACATGTCTTTATTTTATGTTAATGAAAAAAGACAAACTGCCAAGACAAGGTTTTGTTTTTGGGCTTTTTCTCGTTTGTTTGTTCGGAGCAAGATTTTTTATTGAATTTTTAAAGAACCCACAAGAAATATGGGAGCAAACTCTTCCGTTAGATATGGGGCAATGGCTTTCAATACCTTTTATTATTGCAGGCATAATCTTAATGATAGTTTCCAAGAAAAAAGATATTGGTAAGAAATTAGCTATAAATATATTAACACCTAAAAAAGAAAACAGAAAATAAAATGAAAAAATTAATCTTAATTCGTCACGGAGAAAGTGAGTGGAACAAATTAAATCTTTTCACAGGTTGGACTGATGTGGATTTAAGCGACAATGGAATAAACGAAGCAAAAAATGCAGGTAAGGCTTTGATGGAGAACAATCTTGAACCTCAAATATGCTTCACTTCTTATTTAAAACGTGCTATAAAAACATTAAATATTGTTCTTGACACTATGAATCTTGATTATCTTCCAGTAGAAAAATCATGGCGTTTAAATGAAAAACATTATGGTGCTCTTCAAGGATTAAACAAAAAAGAGACAGTAGATAAGTATGGCGAAGAACAAGTACTTTTATGGCGTAGAGGTTATGAAGTTCAATCTCCTATACTAGCAGAAGATGACAAACGCTCTCCTTTCAATGACAAACGATACAAAGATGTTCCTCGTAATGAATTGCCTTTAACTGAATCTCTTCATGATTGTATTAATCGTATTATGCCTTTCTATCATGAGCATATTCTTAAAGCGTTTGATAAATATGACACTATTCTTGTTGCTGCTCATGGTAATAGTCTTCGTGGTATTGTTAAGACTTTAAAGAATATGTCTTCCGATGAAATAATCTCATTCAACATTCCAACAGGGATCCCTTATGTTTTCACTCTTGATGATAAATTAAATTATGTTAAAGATGAATTTCTTGCAGATAAGGAAACTCTAAGAAAACAGATGGAAAAAGTTGCTAATCAAGGTAAAAAATAAATAAATACTCTTTGAAAATAAAACGAAGAGTTATTGAAATGGATTAAAGAACTATTTAAATAGAATGAAGAGATAAAAAAATAGAATAAAGAACTATTTTACTATCTCTTTATTCTATTTTTATAATGTAAAGAATTATTGTTTTTATGCTTTTATAATGCAAATTCTTTTTTTATCTTATCAACATAATCCAACTTCTCCCAAGTATAGAACTCAACTTCTTTCATTATTGATTTATTGTTTTCTATAAATTCTACTTGTTTCTTATATGGTGTTCTTCCAAAATGTCCATAAGAAGCAGTTGGACGGAAAATAGGGTTTTTAAGTCCAAAACGTTTTATGATAGAATATGGACGCAAATCAAATAATTTTAATATTTTTTCTGCTATTTCGCCATCACTCATAATGTTTCCTTTTTTATCCTTAACGTGAGATGTGTTGTAAGTATCAACAAAAAGTCCTACCGGTTGAGCAACGCCTATCGCATAAGCAACTTGAACAGATACCTCATCGCAAACACCTGCCGCAACCATATTTTTTGCAACATGTCTTACCGCATAAGCAGCACTTCTATCAACTTTTGAAGAATCTTTTCCAGAAAATGCTCCACCGCCATGAGAACCTCTTCCACCATAAGTATCAACAATGATTTTTCTTCCTGTCAATCCTGTATCTCCATTAGGTCCGCCAATAACAAATTTTCCTGTTGGATTAACAAACAATTTATAATCTGCCTTAAATAAATCTTTTGTCTTATCACATTTTTGCAATGCTATCACTCTTGGAATAAGTATTTTTCTAATATCTTGTTCTATTTGTTTTACATCAACATCTTCATCATGTTGAGTAGAAACCACAATAGTATTAACTGCAACTGGTTTATTATTGTCATCATATTCTATTGTTACTTGACTTTTAGAATCTGGGCGAAGATACTTCATTTGTTTCTTCTCTTTTCTTATTTGTGCTAATTCGTGAACCAATTGATGAGCAAGAACAATTGGAAGAGGCATAAAGTCTTCTGTATCTTTATTAGCATAACCAAACATCATACCTTGGTCTCCTGCTCCTTGTTCTAATGGTTTATCACGGACAACTCCTTGATTAATATCTGGACTTTGTTCATGTATTGTTGAAATAACTGCACAAGAATCGGCTGCAAATTTATATTCTTCTTTTGTATAGCCTATTTCTCGTATTACTTGCCTTGCTTTGCTTTGTACATCTACAAAAGCCTCGCTACTTATTTCTCCGCTAAGGAAGACTAAGCCTGTTGTTGTTAATGTTTCGCATGCAACCTTTGAGTTTTTATCTCTACGTAAGAACTCATCTAATATTGCATCTGAGATTTGGTCTGCCATTTTATCTGGATGACCTTCTGATACTGATTCTGATGTTATAAATCTTGACATTTTCTTATATTTATTTATTTTTATATTATTGTGAAAATGAAAAGAATTGATATTTATTGAATAATGAAAGAATATAATTATCGTTTTAGCATTCTTTTATTGTGGTTGCAATCAATTCAAATCTTTCCACAGTGATTTTTAACTTTGCAAATGTACTACATTTTTATAATATGATGCAAATATTATGTTAATTATTTAACAAAAAAATCCAGCATCTTCAAAAAAAGATGCTGGAAAAGCATGTTAATTAATTATTTACTATCTATTATGATTAAGATATTCTTATATTTTATCTAATAACCTCAACAGAACCTTTAAATTCTACATTTCTTATTGGGCCTCTACCTATAAATCTGTAAAAATATGTTCCTGTTGGAGTGTTTGTTTTATTTGGATCCCAATATTCTGATTTACTTCTCAAATCTTGAACAAAGTATATTCTCTTTCCGTATCTATTGTAAATAGAAAGTTCATTATCAGGAAAAGCTTGTCCATCAACAAGATTATGTATTTCAAACACATCATTAATTCCATCTCCATTTGGTGTGATTACTGTTGGAAACATAAGTCTATCATTTATAATCGTAACAACTTTTGTTGTAGTATCATGGCATTCATATATGTTTCCACTTGGAGAATTATTGACTGAATAAGCATCTAAATGTATTGCGTACTCTCCTGCTACTGATTCTCCTGTTTGAGGAGCCCATGTATATGAAGGACTTTCACCAAAAACATTTACAATATCTGATGCAGAATGTTTGTTAGTTTGAAAACTCCAATGATATTGGTTCGTTGCATCTTTTGGTGATGTTAGATTTACTATATGAACAGTTGGGTCTGTTGCATAAGGCGTTGTTGGTTCCCAACCAAAATCTGCCTTAGGACTTTTATATACATTAACTATACTATTATATGATATTGAATCCATACAACCATTATTACTCTTTACTTTCAATTTTAAATCATATACTCCATAAGGAAAAGTAAATGTTGGATTGGCTACATTAGAACTCATTTCTCCTATTGTCCATTCATATTCATCTGCATTAGAAGAAGTACTTAACAATTGGAATGTAAATGGTTCGCAACCTTCCAAAGGAAACTTATTCATAGTAAATGATGCTGTTGCGGCAGGATGTACATTAACATGTACCGAATCTAATCCATAACAATAAAGACTTCCATTATAATTTGTTACTTGAACTTTATATGTTACATCTCCTATAACATTATCTGCTGGACGTGCTTGTATTGTTTGTGTTTTTTCTCCTGTTGGTTCCCAAGCATAAGCCGTTGCTCCTGGATTGCCAGCATCTAATGTTATTGATTTACCTGAGCAAACATTTACATCTGGTCCTAATTCAACAACTGGAGTTTTTACTACATTTAATTTAGTTATTGTATCCCATACGCAACCAAAATCATCTATGATATGAATATTATAAGTGAATAATCCAGATGAATCCACAGGCGGTTGAATTAAGGACGTGGACTGAGTAAATCCATGTAAGAACGGACCGTCCCAGGTTACTGTATCTAATGGTACTTGATATGTCCAACTTGTTTGCTGTCCTATTGTCATAGACCAACCACAAACCCAGCCATTATCTGAGCCCCATGTATCACAAACTTTTATCTTCCATGTACCATTCAATGGGCAACCTATCAATGTATTAAATCCATTTAGATCTGTTGTTGTTGCTTGTGGTGAAGATGTTTGAGCTGTTCCTGCTACAACTCCTTGTATTGGTGTTTGAAAATATCTTGTAGAATCACCTACGTTTGTAGAATCTAATGTTGTCTGATTAATGCCACTAGGTATCATAGGAACTGAAACAGTATATGGAACATCATCTCTTATAACTCCTTGTGCTTGAGTTAAAAATTGATTAGACCAACAATAATTCCAGCATATTCCTATTGGATTTGCATTAGTATCACATTTACTACTACCATAACCATCTGTTTCATTTGAAACACCAAGAT
Source organism: Bacteroidales bacterium (assembly GCA_022482545.1). GTDB lineage: Bacteria > Bacteroidota > Bacteroidia > Bacteroidales > P3 > Scybalousia_A. Next base: position 120,379 of record JAKVOZ010000001.1, on the reverse strand, counting down.
ATGTTGAAGAACCACTTGTTCTATATTTAAATGTAGTTGATTGACCATTTGGACAAACAATACCTATATACAAGTCATCTAACCATGAATGCTCCATTTGAATACAAACAGATTTAACATCATCTCCATGTTTTATTGTTGCACCAGGAGTGAAATCAGTAAATGTTACCGGAGACTCATAGCACGAACTTGTCCCATTTCCACAATCACCATCAGGTATAAATGTTCTAACACCATACGATGCTGTTGCTTGTCTATTAAATTCTATTGAGTCAATAACAACAGATGAGTTTCCTGTATAACCAACATTAAGTTGCATCGTTTCTCCCGAGCACATATCTGGTAATTGTGTTACAACTTTAATAGGATTCTTTGCCACTCTAACTCTTGTTTTGAGGTCATTAGTACTTGTGCAACCTCCATTTGTTGTATCACGAACAATAAGTCCAAGATTATATCCTGTTAAAACATCATATTTGTGATGTGTCATTGTATTATAATTTACAGTATCTCCTTCATTGTCTCCAAAAGTCCATTGATAAATACATGATGAATCTGATTGATGATAAGTTAAATTATTATAAGGAAATTTTGGTTTTGCTATAAGAACAATAGAATCTCCTATACAAAAATCTACTGACTTAAAAAATGTTGTATCTCCTGTTGCTGTATCTACTTCAAACTGATTTCTAACTGGTCTTGTTGACATATTTCCAGCTGAATCATATTTTATAAAGATTGTATCCAAATCAGCAATAACATCTTGACATACTGGTTCACAAGTAAGTTTTGCTTTCCAACCTTGAGCAACAGCCGAAGCATCTGATTTAAATCTCACTGTTATGCAACCTGTTGGATCTGTTGGAGGAGCAATTATTGTTTGTCCAGACAAATCTGCACCAGAAAAGAACGTACTATTTGCTGTTGCATTTGTTAATATTGATGCACTCGTATCTATTCCTTCATAAATAATCATTTGATCTGATTGATCCAAATCAAAAGTCATAAAATCCAATCTAACTCTTTCGCCTGCTATTGACGGACAAAAAGTCATCCAATAATCTTGATTATTACCATAATTACCACTAGGATTATTATCATAGAAAAAACCCAGACATGAATGAATTGTTGTGTTGTGTGTTGTCGCATTCAACTTAATTGTTGTCTGAGCCTTCGTCTGAAAAACTCCAATCATTGCAAACATTACTGCTAATATAAAATATAACCTTTTCATAGCTTTATTTTTTTATGTTTATTTTTATTCTTTTTTTTCTTCGTTTTACTTTAAGCAACTCTTCGTTTTATTGAAATATTTCTTTAATTTAACAAATTATTTCTTCGTTTTTTTCTACCTCTTCTTTTTTCTAATTTTAAGTTGCTTTTATTATACAACTGATTTTTTTTGGAAAAGTAACAAAAAAAGTCGTTTTTTTTAATCTGAAAATAAATTTTTTTGTGAGTTCTTTTTCATTAACACGTCTTTATTCAAGTGCTGATAAGCAAGGAGCGTTGCCTCTCGTCCCCTTGATGTTCGCATAAGAAAACCTTCTTGAATAAGGAATGGTTCATAAACTTCTTCAATCGTACCTGAATCTTCACCTACTGCTGTTGCTATTGTTGTTAGTCCTACTGGGCCTCCCTTAAATTTATCTATTATCGCAGTAAGTATTCTGTTATCCATCTCATCCAATCCATTCTTATCAACATTCAATGCTGTTAATGCCATCTTTGCTATCTCTATTGTTATCTTACCATCACCTTTTATTTGTGCAAAATCTCTAACTCTTCTTAATAAAAGATTGGCTATTCTTGGAGTACCTCTACTTCTACGTGAAATCTCCATTGCTGCTTCTTCTGATATTGGTGTTTTGAGAATATTACAAGAACGTTTTATTATATTTTTTAATGTATCGTGAGTATAATATTTCAAACGACATGTTATGCCAAAACGAGAACGCAAAGGTGCAGTAAGCAATCCGCTACGAGTTGTGGCACCTATTAATGTAAAAGGATTAAGCGTTATTTCAACACTTTTTGCATTAGGCCCACTTTCTATAAGTATATCTATTTTGTAATCTTCCATTGCAGAATAAAGATATTCTTCAACAATAGGTGAAAGACGATGTATCTCATCAATAAACAACACATCATTAGGTTCTAAATTTGTTAGAATACCTGCTAATTCTCCTGGTTTATCAAGCACTGGTCCTGAGGTCATTTTTACATTAACTCCAAGCTCATTTGCAATAATATATGATAATGTTGTTTTACCTAATCCTGGAGGTCCATGCAAAAGAACATGGTCTAAGGCTTCTCCTCTTGCTTTTGCTGCCTCAACAAAGATTTTTAGATTTTCCTTAATCTGTTCTTGACCTGCAAAATCATCAAAACCTAATGGTCTTAGCGCTTTTTCATAGTCCTTCTCCACATTAGTAAGATGAGAAGCATCTGGATTAAGGTTGTCGTTCATATTTTTTTATTATAAGTTTTTTATTTTTTGCAAATTTATGATTTTTCTTTAAAAATATATTATTTTTTCTATATTTTTTTAACATTCTTTTTATCTTTTCCAAAAAGAAGGAGTGAAAATAACAAATACTGTCATTATCTCTAATCTTCCTATATACATTATTGCAGTTAAATCCCATTTGGCTAAATCTGAAAAATATTCATAATTACCAAAACCTCCACTTTTTCCAAAACCTGGTCCTATATTAGTTATTGAGGATAATGTAGTAACAATCGATTCTTCCAAAGATATGTTTGTTGAAACAAGAATAAGTATGGAGATAACAACAACAATAACATAAAGAATAAACACTGCTAATACATTATAAATAACATCATCACTAACAACTTTATTATCAAGTTTCACTGGTATAAAAGCATTCGAGTGAATGCCTTTTGTAATAATATTCTTTGCATTTTTAAACAATAATATTATTCTAACTATTTTTAATCCTCCTGTTGTTGAACCGCTCATCGCCCCACTCCACATTATTATTATTAAAGCGACTATTGCAGGAGTTGGCCATTGATTGTAATCGCAACTAACAAAACCTGTTGTTGTCAATATGCTTAGAACTTGAAACAAAGCATTACGAAAAGTTTCTTCAATATTACTTCCTATATTAGTTGTCCAAAAGAAAACAATTAATAAAGTTATTATTATAACACCCAAATATACTCTAAATTCTTCATTCTGTTTAAGTTTAGAAAATTTCTTCTTATATGAATAATATATTAATAAAAGATTTGTTCCAGAAAGTGTCATAAAAATTATCATCGCATATTGAATGGCAGGTGAAAAAGCAGCAGCCGAATAGTTCTTCGTTGAAAATCCTCCTGTTGCTATTGTTGCAAATGCATGACAAATTGCATCAAAAAAATTCATTCCCAATATCCAATAAGTTAACAAATAAAGTATTGTTAAACTTGAATAAACCATTAAAAGTATTTTACTCGTTTGTTTTGTCTTTGGTGATATTTTATCTTTACTTGGACCAGCAACCTCAGCAGAGAATAATGCCATACCACCTCCTCCTACAAATGGTATAAAAGAAAGAATAATAACAATAATACCAATACCACCTATCCAATGAGTAAGTCCTCTCCAAAACAAAATACCCTTTGGAATAGATTCAACATTTGTAATTATTGTTCCACCTGTCGTTGTAAACCCAGACATAGTCTCATAATAAGCATCTGTAAAAGAAGACACATAATGCCCTATATAATATGGTAATGCCCCACAAATAGACATAACAACCCAGATTAATGCAACAATAATATATCCTTGACGCCTATCTATTATTATATCTTTTGTTCTTTGTGTTAAATATAGCAATAATCCACATACAAGTGTTATTATTCCGCATTTAATTATTATCAATGCATCACTACCTCCGTAAATAAAAGAAGGTATTAAAGATAAGAACATAAACAAACTCTCTATTATTAACAATGCTCCAATAACATGAAAAACCGTAAGCCACCTTTTTATATTTTCTTTTCTACTTTCTGTCATCACTTATTCTCTTTTAATTTCTTCCCCATACTGATTTTGAAAAGACAGCAAAAAACGAATATATCTCCAACCTACCAATCATCATCAAAACAATTAATATTATTTGTGTTTGTGTTGAAAGCATTGAATATGAGAAATCTTTAACTAATCCCCCCACAAGTGGTCCTATATTACTTATGTTTGCAGCTGACATTATAATTGAATTATTAAAACTATTACCTGTTGTTGTTAATAGGAATGTGCCAATAATAAAGATACATAAATAAAGGAAGAAAAAGCCAAATACAACATTTATATCATCATCTTTCATTACTTGTCCATTTTTGCGAACAGGTATTATTGCTTTTGGATGAAATATTTTTTGTATTGCCACTTTTGCATATTTTATAAGTATTGATACTCTTATTATTTTTAATCCTGTACTTGATGAAGCCGAACAACCTCCTATAAACATTAGAAATAACAATATAACAGATGTAAATAAACCAAAATTATCAACTTGCAAATCAAATCCCGTTGTTGAAACAATACTTGTCATATAAAACAAACTCTGCCTTATGCTATCACTAAGAGGTGTATTTCTTTTAAAATACCAAAAACATGTGAAAGAGATAGCCCCTATCAATATTAAAAAGAAATATTCTTTAAATTGTTCATCTTTCCATACTCTTTTAAATTTTCCTTGATAAAACCATATTATTAAAAAATAACTTATACCTGAAAGAAACATCATCAAAGTAATAATATATTGTGTATAGTGATTATACGCTCCTATATTACCATTAGTTGTTGAAAATCCTCCTGTTGATACCGTTGAAAGACTATGACAAAACGCAGTCAATATATCCATATCTCCAAAACATAGCAGAACAAAACAAATAAGAGTTAAACTTGTATATACAATAAATATCCTTTGCACTGTTCCTATTATATGTGGATGTATTTTTTCTTTATTTATTGAAGAGAACTCTGCATTAAAAAGATTATTGAAATTACCAGAAAATCGTCTTAATGAAACAATAATAAATAATGTAAATCCTAATCCTCCCACCCATTGAGTTAATGCCCTATAAACCAAAAGTCCTTTTGGAATATCATTAAAATCATCTATTATTGTTGCTCCTGTTGTTGTATAACCAGAATAAGATTCAAAAATAGCTTGCATTATTGTTATCTCATTTGGTAAGAACATATATGGCAAAGCACCAAATAATGGCAAAACAAACCATATTATACCTACCGTTATTTGACAATCTTTTTTTGACAGATAAAACTCATAATTTCTATCCATATATGCAAGAGTGAAACCAACAATAGTATAAAGTATTGTTGTCATAAGAAAGATATATGCCATATCTTCTTTGTTAATCAACGACACTATTGCTGGCAACAAGCACATAACGCCCATTACACATAGCATAACGCCCATCAAATAACCTATAACCTTAAAATTAAAATGACGATGACTAAACATTTCTCACTCTAAATCTTTATCTAATTAAATAGTTTCATTAACTTATTTGCAGACTCTGGAATAGTGAAAGCAACAACCTTATCGCCTGATTCTATTTGAAAATCTCCTTTTGCTATATATGAAACGCCCTCTCTTATTACACCTCCAATACTTACGCCTTTTGGTATATCAAGTTCCATTATAGGTTTCTTTGTTGCTAATGCTTTATCTTGTACAATAACTTCTACAACTTCTGCATCAATACCTGACAACCATTTACTTGAAGTTACATCTGCATTTAAAGTAAATCTTGCAATATATGATGCTGTTATAAGTTTCTTATTTATTATTGTATCTATACCTATATCTTGCGAAACATCAATATAATTTATATTCTCAACCAAAGCAATAGTCTTTTTTACACCATGCTTATGTGCGTGCAAACAAGATAATATATTTGTTTCCGTTGAATCTGTTGTTGCAATGAAAGCATCAGTATCACTTAAACCTTCGTCCATCAATAAATTTATATCACTTCCATTACCATTAATTATCATTGCTCTATTAAGTTGATCTACTAAATCAAAACATTTATTCTTATCTTGTTCTATAAGTTTAATATCTATTGAATCCTGCAAATTCATTGATGCTCTCTTTCCTATTCTTCCCCCACCAATTATTATTGCATTTTTTATTTGATAATCTTTTTTATTTATTAGTTCCTTTACAACTTGTATACTATCACTCTTAGCAAGCAAATAAACCAAATCATCATTCATATAGACATCATCTCCTGATGGAATAATTGTCTTACCTTTTCTTATAATACAAACTATTCTTGCCTCCATTTGTGGATAATCTTTGGCCGTTTGAGCAAGAGTTTTATTAATAAACGCTGCTTGATTATCTAACCTCGTCATATAAATACTTAACAATCCATTAGAAAAATCAAACACTTCTGTTGCTGTATTTCTTGTTAAAAGATTTGTAATTTCTTTTGCGGCTATTCTTTCAGGACATACCATTTCATCAATACCCAAACTTTTAAACATACTTTTGTTGTCTTCATTAAGGTATTCTATTGAATTAACTCTTGCTATTGTTCTTTTTGCTCCAAGACGTTTACCTATCAAACAAGTTATTATATTAATGCTTTCTTCATGCAAAACACTTATAAGCAAATCACAATTTCCTACTCCTGCGTCTTTCAATGTTTCAATAGATGTACTTTTACCTGCAATAGTAAGCAAATCACTGTCTGTTTGCAACATCTTCAACAACTCACTATGAGGATCAACCACAGTTATATTATGCTTAACTTTTGATAGCGTACGAGCCAAATAAAAACCAACCTCTCCGTCTCCTGCAATTATTATATCCATTACTTAATTCGTTACTTTTTATTTATTTTTTTATTTATCTTTTTCTTTTTTTATTTAAATGGCAAAGTTATATCTTTTTTTTATCATTTACATTGTTTTTACAAAAAAAAGGATTCTTATTAATAAATAAATATTTATTAGTTCATTATTTAATCATTAATAATTCTTATTTTTAAGACTTTAAAATAAATTGAAGAAATATTCAAATATAATGAAGAGTTAGTGAAATATATTAAAGAGATAAAAAAATAAAACGAAGAACTATTTTGTTATTTATTTTTTTAATTTCTGTTTAATTAAAATACTATCAAAAATTTTTATAATTAAATATTTAATTGTACTTTTGCATGTTTGAAATTAAAAAATGATAAAAAATAAAATAACATTTAAACATAAAAGTAACTATGTATAATAATTTTCAAAAGTATTTACAAAAAGAAATACAAGGAATTAAAGACGCTGGTCTTTATAAGAATGAAAGAATAATTATAACTCCACAAGGAGCTGCAATTAAGACAGAAGGCGAAGGTGATGTACTTAACTTCTGTGCTAACAACTATCTTGGACTTGCCGACAACAAAGACCTTATTGCTGCTGCCAAGAAAGCTATGGACGAAAGAGGTTATGGTATGAGTAGTGTTAGATTTATCTGTGGTACAGGTGATCTTCACAAACAACTTGAAAAGAAAATAGCCGAGTTCTTTGGAACAGAAGATACTATTCTTTATGCTGCTTGTTTTGATGCAAACGGTGGAGTATTTGAACCTCTTTTTGGTGAAGAAGATGCTATTATTTCAGATGCACTTAATCATGCTTCTATCATTGATGGTGTTCGTCTTTGCAAAGCACAACGTTTCCGTTACAAAAATGCTGATATGGCAGATTTGGAAGAACAATTAAAAGCAGCTCAAAAGTGTCGTCATCGTATCATTTGTACAGATGGTGTATTCTCTATGGACGGCAATGTTGCTCCTGTTGATAAGATTTATGAATTAGCTCAAAAATATGATGCTCTTGTAATGGTTGATGAAAGCCATAGTGCTGGCGTTGTTGGTAATACTGGTAGAGGTACAACAGAACATTATAATCTTAGAGGTAAAGTAGAAATACTTACAGGAACACTTGGTAAAGCCTTTGGTGGTGCTGTTGGTGGATTTACAACAGGAAAGAAAGAAATCATTGAGATGTTAAGACAAAGATCAAGACCATATCTTTTCTCTAACTCTATACCTCCTATGGTTGCTGCTGCTGCCTTAGAGATGTTCAAACTTATTACAAAAGACAATCATCTTCAAGATAAGCTTCACAATAATACTACTTACTTTGTTGATAAGATGAAAAAAGCCGGTTTTGATATTAAACCTACTCAATCAGCTATCTGTGCAGTTATGCTTTATGATGCTCCTCTTTCACAAAAGTTTGCAAGTGAGCTTTCAAAAGAAGGTATCTATGTAACAGGTTTCTATTATCCAGTAGTACCAAAAGGACAAGCAAGAATAAGAGTTCAAGTATCTGCTGCTCATACAACAGAACAACTTGATAAATGTGTTAATGCTTTCACTAAGATAGGCAAACAACTTGGAGTTCTTAAATAATAAAAAAGATTTAGACAATTAAATAAATTAATTTAGAAGCCTAAGTAAATTAATTTAAATAGTTGTATAAATATCAAAAAGACGGACTTTTTATCTCAAAAAGACCGTCTTTTTACATAAAAAAGACGGACTTTTCATCTTAAAAAGACCGTTTTTTTAAGATTTAGTTAGTTGAGTAATTTTATTTAGTTAGTAATATAAATTTATTTAGTTAGTAATGTAAAATAAAAATAGAGAAAACATAATAATATATTTGTTTTGCTATCAACATAAAAAGTTGTAATTTTGCAATGTTTAAAATAAGTTAAAGAAAATGAAAAAGATATTAGTATTAGGTTCTGGCGGACAAATAGGTTCAGAACTTACAATGAGATTAAGAGAAGTTTATGGTGATAGTAATGTTGTTGCCACAGATTTAAAACCAGAACGTTTAACACAAGCTATTCAAGAAAGCGGTCCAACAGATGGCGTTGATGCAACTAAGATGGACGATGTAGCAAGAGTTGTAAAGAAATATGATATAGATTCTATTTACAACCTTGTAGCTATTCTTTCAGCAACAGCAGAAAAGAATCCTATGCTTGGTTGGAATGTTGGTATGGGAGCTCTTATAAACTGTTTGGAAGTATCAAGAGAGATGAAATGTGCTCTTTTCACTCCTTCTTCAATAGGTGCTTTTGGTCCAACAACTCCTCTTGATGGCACTCCACAAGATACTATTCAAAGACCAAGAACAATTTATGGCGTAACAAAAGTAACAGGCGAACTTCTTGGTGATTATTATCATGAAAGATTTGGTGTTGATGCAAGAAGCGTACGTTTTCCTGGTCTTATCTCTTATGTAACACCTCCAGGTGGTGGAACAACAGATTATGCAGTAGATATTTATTATGCTGCTGTTAAAGGAGAAGATTTTGTTTGCCCATTAAAGCAAGGAACTCTTTTGGATATGATGTATATGCCAGATGCTTTAAATGCTGCAATCAACATTATGGAAGCAGATCCAACAAAACTTATCCACAGAAACTCTTTCAACGTTACAGCAATGCACTTTCCACCAGAAGTAATCTACGCAGAGGTTAAGAAACATTTTCCTAACTTTAAGATGACTTACGATGTTGATCCTGTAAAACAAAAGATAGCAGATAGTTGGCCTAACTGGATGGACGATACTTGTGCAAGAAAAGAATGGGGATTCAAACCAAAGTATGACCTACCTGCAATGACTGTTGATATGATTGACAAGTTGAAAAAGAAGTTTAATAAATAAATATAAAATGAGATATAAGGCAATAACATCATTTATAATTATTGTGATAATTGGATTTTTATTCATAAATTGTGATGATAATTTGGAGAAGAATCCAATAAATAACAAAGTAACATATAATAGTGGTTGTAAAGGGGAAGCAATGAAAAACAGTACCAGTGATACCACTAATATATTTAATCAATATGTTAATGCTAATACATTATTTATTGAGAAAACTAATTGGATATACCCATGTATTCACGACTCTTTGCAGATAAGAAGTTTAATATCTCACGATACTTTAACCATATATGAGAGTTGGTTATATGCTTCTAATTGTGATTGTCTACGAGATGTGCATTATCAAATAAACAATATTCCGAAAGGTAAATATGTTGTAAAATTAATTAATGAAACAAGGGGTAAATATGATTCTACTTCTTTTATAGATGATAACGATTATCCTTATACTTATTCTCATGATAGTATATATTCTTATATCAGAAAGACAGATAAAATATTTAATATAACTATACAATAATGAGAAAAAAAATAATTATATTAAATTGTGATGGGAAAAGGATAGATGCTAAAATTTTAATTATAAAATAATTTATTGTAATTTTGTAATGTATAAAAAGTTGAAAAAGAAGTTTAATAAATAAACATAAAATGAGATATAAGGCAATAACATCATTTATAATTATTGTGATAATTGGATTTTTATTCATAAATTGTGATGATAATTTGGAGAAGAATCCAATAAATAACAAAGTAACATATAATAGTGGTTGTAAAGGAGAAGCAATGAAAAACAGTACCAGTGATACCACTAATATATTTAATAAATATGTTAATGCTAATACATTATTTATTGAAAAAACTAACTGGATATACCCATGTATTCACGACTCTTTGCAGATAAGAAGTTCAATATCACACGATACTTTAACCATATATGAGAGTTGGTTGTATGCTTCTAATTGTGATTGTCTACGAGATGTGCATTATCAAATAAACAATATTCCGAAAGGTAAATATGTTGTAAAATTAATGTACGAAAATAGAAATTCCAATATTTTAAATCCAGATAGTATTTTTGAATCTATTTTAAAATTAGATACTACATTTAATATAACTATACAATAATAAAACATAAAAAAATATAATAAACCATGAAAAGATTAGAAGGAAAAGTAGCCGTAATTACTGGTGGTACATCAGGAATAGGCAAAGCAACTGCTCTTCGTTTTGCAAGTGAAGGAGCAGATGTTATTGTTTGGGCAAGAAACCCAGAAAAAGGAAACGCATTTGTTAAAGAAGCTAAAGAAAAAGGCTTCAACATTTCATTTATGCCTGTTGATGTTAGCAAGTTTGCTGATGTAGAAGCAGCAGCTAACAAAGTAAAAGAAATAAAAGGTAGAGTAGATATTCTTATCAACGATGCTGGTATAACTAACGACTCTTCATTAAAGAAGATGACAGTTGAACAATGGCAAAGTGTAATAGATATTAACCTTAGCGGTACCTTCTATTGCGTTAAATGTATCTCTCCTATCATGCTTGAACAAGGCAAAGGTAGAATAGTTAATGTTTCTTCTGTTGTTGGTTTATATGGCAACTTTGGACAAACAAACTATGTTGCAACAAAAGCAGGTATCATTGGTATGACTAAGACTCTTGCAAGAGAACTTGGAAAGAAAGGTATAACTGTTAATGCAGTAGCTCCTGGTTTCATCGCAACAGAGATGGTAGCTAAGATGCCAAAAGAAGTACTTGACGGTATGATAGCAAAAGTACCTGTTGGCAGACTTGGAACACCAGAAGATATAGCAGCTATGTTCACATTCCTTGCTTCTGATGAAGCTTCTTATGTTAATGGTGCTACATTCTCAGTTGATGGCGGTATGACAGTATAGTCGGTAACCACCGATAGGGAGTATTGCTAACGCAGACTACAAGTTTGTTTTATTAGTAATACAATAATAATATAAAAAAGAAAAAGACTATTAGTTAATATCATTTTAATTAATAGTCTTTTTCTTTTTTATATCTTTTTATTCCAAAAAAATTAAAATAAAGAAAGAGAAAAATAGTTCTTTATCCCCATTAAAATATTTCTTCGTTTTATTAAATTATTTCCTTATTATATTAAAATATTTCTTTAAAGTAATTTAATAAGTCTTTAACTTAAAAAAGAGGCAACAAATAAATGCCACCTCTTTCATGTTTATTAAAAGTTAATATCTTACCAATTAACTTTATCTTCAAGTATTTGCCCATCTGATGCATTAACAGAGCCAACGCTTTCGCCTACTCTATATTGGATACAAATCATAATAATAGGTTCTTTGCCGTTATTACGAACAGAGCGTTTGCCATTAGGAGATACTCTAACTACACTACCTTCTGCAATAGGAAATACTTTGCCATCTACTTGAAATTCGCCTTGTCCTTTGATAAAGACATAGACTTCTTCATTTAGTTTGTGAGTATGCAAAAAGCCACTTTCACTTCCTTCTGGAAACATTTGAAAAGACATATCGCATCCTGTTGTTTGCAGTGCCGAGCCAACGAATACTTTACCTGGAATATCAACACCGGGTGCAAGATTTAATACATATTCATTTAATTTGTTCATTTCTCCAACTGTAATAGCTGAATAATTCTTTCCTTCTGATTGTTTTTTAATCTCTTTCATTTCTTTTAATGTTTTAATTATTAATATTCTTTTTCGTTTAAGGTTCTTACCTTGATTTCGCTTGCAAAAATATAACAAAAGTTTTTATGCCACAAGTAGTTACACAAAAGACAGATAGTTACTTTAATGTTAGTATTATTGAAAATGAGAAAGAAAAAAATCAAACTTTTTTTAATATTTTTTTATGAATAAAATATATTATAGTATTTTTGCACTATAACAATAAAAAAGTAACTATTATGAATACGACAATAAGAGATATTATCTTTCCTGACTGTCCAATAAGGAATGTGCTTTCACGTATTGGCGACAAATGGAGTATCCTAACATTATATACTCTTTCTTTAAACAAGGTCTTGCGTTTTAAAGAACTACAAAGAGCCTTGCCTGACATATCTCAAAAGATGCTTACTGTTACTCTTCGTACTTTGGAAGAAGATGGCTTAGTTAATAGGAAAGTTTATGCTCAAATTCCACCAAAAGTAGAATATTCTTTAACACAAAGAGCAGAAACTCTTATGCCTCACATATATTCTTTAATAGATTGGGCTAGCGAAAACATAGAATCAATAATAACAGATAGAGAAAAAAATTATAAAATATGAATCATTTACCTTCTCTTATTACAGACTTGGCAATTATCTTAATATTAGGTTCTGTTTTTAGTCTTATATGCAAAATTCTTAAACAGCCTGTTGTTCTTGGTTACATTATAGCAGGATTTATTGCTGGTCCTCACTTCTCTCTTTTCAAAACAATCAATCCAAGCAACATATCAACATGGGCAGAGATAGGAGTAATCTTTCTGTTGTTTGGTATGGGTTTAGAGTTTAGTTTTAAAAAGATGTTAACTATTGGTAAGGTTGGAGGAAAGGCTATGCTCTTTGAAGCAATAACTTTAAGTATTGTAGGTTTTTGTGTTGGCAAGTTAATAGGGTGGAACACTGCCGATAGTCTTCTTCTTGGTGGTATGCTTATTATGAGTAGTACTGCTATAATCTTTAAAGCATTCTCCGACTTAGGCCTATCAAAAGAAAAATTTTCTAACATCGTTTTTGGTATATTAGTTTTTGAAGATTTATTTGCTATCTTGCTTATGGTTGTTCTTTCAACTTGTGCGGCAAGTAAGCATTTTGAAGGTATGGATTTGTTTTTTGTTGTTATGAAACTTGTCTTTTTCCTTGTTGTTTGGGTTGTTTGTGGCATATATCTTATACCAACATTCTTGAAAAAAGCAAAGAAATATCTTAATGAAGAAACTTTATTATTAATTTCTATGGGTCTATGTTTTTCTATGGTAGTCTTTGCAACGAATGTGGGATTCTCTTCTGCGTTAGGTGCTTTCATCATGGGCTCATTGCTCGCCGAAACATTAGAACTTGAAAGAATAGAAAAAGTTATAACACCTATAAAAGATTTTTTTGGTGCAATATTTTTTGTTTCTGTTGGTATGATGGTTAATCCTAAAATACTTGCAGACAATTTCTCTCTTGTTATAATTATTGCTACGGCTTCTATTTTAGGAAAGATGATTTTCTCCACACTTGGTGTTCGTTTAACTGGTCAAAATCTTAAAACATCAATGCAATGTGGCTTTTCTCTTGCACAAATGGGTGAGTTCTCATTCATTGTTGCAGGCGTTGGTATGAATCTTGGCGTAACATCTGAAAAAGTCTATCCTATTGTTATCGCCGTTTGCGTTTTAACAACATTCACTACACCTTACTGCATACGACTTGCTCAACCAACATATACTATTATTGAGGCTATTGTTCCAAAATCTTGGAGCAAACTACTCTATCCTAATAACTCTAACAGACAAATAAAACCTTCTTCTCTTTGGAGACGTTTCCTTTCTTCTTATTTCTCTTATCTTTTTATGTTTAGTATAATTAGTGTTTTCCTTATGTTGTTATCTTTTCTTATTAGCAAAAAATTTATTCACTCTGGCGAAAACATATTATTAAGAAAAATAGCTTGCTCAATAATTACTCTTACTATCATGGCACCAATAATTAGAGCAATGATTCACAATATTGGCAAACAAGCCTATCTCTTCCTTTCTCTTTGGACTAACGATATTAACAACAGATTCATTCTTTCATTCTTTATCGCAATTAGATATTTGGTTGCTTTCATTCTTGTTTTCTATGTTATTCATCATTTTCTTTTACTCCCTTCATATATCATTGTTTTAATAGCAATAGTTTTTTTCGCTATCATCTTTCATTCAAAACGTCTTTTGCATTCTTATTGGGCAATAGAAAGCAGGTTCGTTAAGAACTTTAATCAACGTCAAATAACAGAAAAAAAAGCAATGAAAGAAGATAAAGACAATAAATTTAATGAACTTGATAATTTGCATTGGATTGATAGAAATATGTATGTCGCAACATTAGATATAAAAGCAGATTGTGATTTTAACTTAAAAACATTAAAAGAATTGGATTTAAGAAAGAAATATAACATTATCATTCTTTCTGTTTTAAGAAATGATACTCAATTAGATTTTCCTGATGGTGATTTTGTTTTAAATGAAGATGATGTTTTGTTGCTTATAGGTTCAATTAATATGTTACGAAAAGTTGATTTGGATTATGATAGCGTGGTTTTGGATTACAATAAGATGAAGACGCTCAATGATTTCAATATAGAACAAGCGAATAATAACAAAAGCAAGATTAATTGTCTTACATTCATAATAGAGAAAGGCTCTTTTTGGATAGGCAACTCTCTTGTAGATTCTTCTCTTATCAAACAAGGCTGTATGGTTGTTGGAATAGAAAGAGACGATTCTCCAATAGTTAATCCATCTTCTCATATTAAGTTTCAAGAAAATGATATGGTTTGGGTTATGGGTGATAAGAAAACATTGTATAAACTTTTGGAGAACAACTATTTCTCAACAACAAAAAACTAATATAACAATAATTAAAATAGTTCTTTATTCTATTTCAATAAAACAAAAAAAGATGATTGTTTTATTATGAATTGATGGTAAAATAGTTTATATTATCCAGTACATCTATTTTAATATTTACTTGTATTGATAGTACATCAAATTTTATTTGCGATGTACTGGCAGTACATTAGCAATGTATTATCAGTACAACAGCGATGTACTGGCAGTACATCAGCAATGTATTATCAGTACATCAGCAATGTATTTTATTCTTTCTTCATTCTATTTTAATGGATTGCTATTCTGTTTTCTTACGAACAAAAGACCAGAAAACGCAATATACTTTTTTTGATATATCTTTTTTTAAGAAAGATTTTTATTTAAATAATTTGCTGATATATATTTTTTTAGTATTTTTGCAAACTTATTTTAAAGTAAAGAGAAATGCTTACTCATTTTTCATTTAAAATAAAAAAAATGTTTAACCTTTTAGTTTAGTAAGGAACTATACAAAAAAACAAAAAAAAACGTTTCTATGAGAGAAACCAAAGACATTCAACCATTAGCAGATTTTGATTGGTCTGCAGTTGGTGATAAAAGTTATTCAAACGACGAAAAACAAAAATTAGAACAAGCCTATGACAAGACTTTCAATCAAATAGGCGATCAACAAGTTGTTGAAGGAATAGTAGTATCTATTAATGACCGTGAGGGTAGTAGTTAATATAGGATTTAAATCTGATGGTATCGTTCCTGTTGCTGAATTTCGTTACAATCCAGAATTAAAAGTTGGAGATACTGTTGAAGTATTTGTTGAAAGTCAAGAAGATTCAAATGGACAACTTCTTCTTTCTCATAAAAAAGCAAGAATACTTAAATCTTGGGATAAAGTTAATGCAGCATTTGAGAGCGGAGAAATTATTAATGGTTATGTTAAATCAAGAACAAAAGGTGGTTTAATAGTAGATGTCTTTGGAATTGAAGCTTTCTTACCAGGAAGTCAAATAGATGTAAAACCAATTAGAGATTATGATGTATTTGTAGATAAAGTTATGGAATTCAAAGTTGTTAAAATCAACAATGAATACAAGAACATAGTTGTATCACACAAAGCATTAATTGAAGACGAGATTGAAGCACAAAAAGCAGAAATCATCTCACATCTTGAAAAAGGACAAGTACTTGAAGGAACTGTTAAAAACATTACTTCTTACGGTGTATTTGTTGACCTTGGTGGTGTTGATGGTTTAATACATATAACAGACCTTTCTTGGGGTAGAATAAATCATCCAGATGAAGTTGTAGAATTAGATCAAAAGATAAAAGTTGTTATACTTGAATTTGATGAAGCAAAGAAGAGAATAGCACTTGGACTTAAACAACTTACTCCTCACCCATGGGATCAATTAGATGCTAACTTAAAAGTAGGTGATAAAGTTAAAGGTAAGGTTGTTGTTATTGCAGATTATGGTGCATTTGTTGAAATAATACCAGGTGTTGAAGGACTTATCCATGTTACAGAGATGTCATGGAGTCAACATTTAAGAACAGCACATGAATTCTTAAAAGTAGGTGATGAAGTAGAAGCAGTTGTTCTTACTCTTGACCGTGAAGAAAGAAAGATGAGTTTAGGTATAAAACAACTTATGCCAGACCCATGGATAAACATTGCAGAGAAATATCCTGTTGGAAGCAAACATACAGCAACAGTTAGAAACTTTACTAACTTTGGTATCTTTGTTGAGCTTGAAGAAGGTGTTGATGGATTAATTCACATATCAGATCTTTCTTGGAGTAAGAAGATTAAACACCCAGCAGAATTTACTAAGGTTGGAGAAAAGATTGATGTTGTAGTTTTAGAGGTAGATGCAGAAAATCGTCGTCTATCATTAGGACACAAACAATTAGAAGAAAATCCTTGGGACGTATTTGAATCAATATTTACAGTAGGTTCTATTCAAGAAGGAACAATTCTTAGTATAGGAGAAAAGAGTGGTGCAGTTGTTGCTCTTCCTTATGGTATTGAAGGATTCTGTCCAAAGGCTCAACTTTTAAAAGAAGATAAATCAACAGCAAAAGTTGATGAGAAATTACAATTCAAAGTTCTTGAATTCTCAAAAGATGCTAAGAAAATAATTGTTTCTCACACTCGTACTTGGAAAGCTGAAGATGATGATAAGAAATTCAAAAAAGGTGGAGATAAAGATCAAGACCAAGTAAAGAAAATCAACCAAGGTTTAGAAAAAACAACTCTTGGAGATATTGATGCTCTTGCTTCTTTAAAAGAAGAGATGGATAAAAAAGAAAATGAATAATCTTATTTAAGAACAATTTATTTTAAATTTAAACGTCTTTAAGTAAACAAAAACTTAAAGGCGTTTTTTATTATTTTAATTACCAATTGTTTTTGTTTCAATAATTATTACTAAATTTGCAAACAATAAAGATAACAACTTAAAATTTATTATACAATGAAAAAAATATTTTTATTAATCATCGCAACCTTTCCATTAATTTGCTTAGGACAAAATATAAGTGCTTTATATTCTTTCCGCACATATTCTTCTCCTGTTGGCAATTATGTTGAGATAAATACATCTATTGCTGCTAAAAGTTTGATAGCAAAGATTGATAAAGACAATAATTATATTAAGCAGGCAGAACTAACAACTATTATTTGTAGTGATAAAAACACAGACTCTGCAATATATGTAGATAAACGTATAATAAAAAGTCCTTCTGTTAAAGATACTTCTTCATTAATCAATTCTTCTATATTAGATATGCAAAGAATACCATTAGAAAATGGTAATTACGTTGTGTTCTTTGAATTAAAAGACAACAGCACTGCGATGCAACCAATTTATTATAAAGATGTTATTCAAATGAATTACAAAAGAGAAGAGGTTAATGTATCAGATATTATGCTCGTTGATAAATACACAAAGGCAAAAGAGACTTCAATAATGACAAAAAATGGTTATAATCTTGAACCATATATGTTTGATGTGATTAGCAAAAACAACAATCAATTAACATATTATGTTGAAGTTTATAATGCAGATAAAGCGTTTGGCAAAGATAATTATTATGCAATAACAACATCTATTGAAGATTTAACAACAAATAAAAAGATAGAAAACGTTCAAACTATTAAAAGAGAGAAAGCAAATAATATATCTGTTTTGCTTTCATCAATAGACATTTCTTCATTAACAGAAGGTAGTTACTATCTAACAGTAGAAGTTAGAAATGATAAGAATATTCTCTATGCTTACAAAAAACATAGTTTCTTTAAACAAAGTGATAAAAAGAGAGAAACTAATGGTTTAGACATTCCTAATGATGCTTTTGTTAATTTCATTCCAGATAGTAATCTTGATGAAAACATAAAATGCTTAGCTCCTATTGTTTCAGAAAATCAAAGAACATTCATAAGAAAGAGTTTAAGGAATGCTACTCCTAATGAAAAACGTCATTTTATATATCAATTCTTTAAAGAGAAGAATGCAGCAAGACCAGATCAAGCGTGGTTAGACTACAAAAAACAAGTTGCTTATGTTAATGAACGTTTTTCAACAAAGATAAAGAAAGGATATGATACTGATATGGGCAGAGTCTTTCTTGTTTATGGAGCACCAAACGATATTATTGATGAGAAGTTTGCTGCATCAAGCGGATTAAGACGTAGAACAGATGCAGACAAAGCCTTAAATCCAGAAGCATCTCAATTGTCTGCTGATGGAGTAAATTATCTTCCTTATCAAATGTGGCGCTATGATTTCACCCCTTTTGGGGAAAGCAATCGTATGTTCGTCTTCTATGCTAAACAAGATAATCTTTCAGAATATTTCTTACTACATTCTAATGCCAAAGGAGAATTACAAGATATGTATTGGGAAAGAACATTATCAAGAAATACTCTTGATGCTGGCGTTGAAGGTAAAGCAGGATTACAATTTAGACAAGGACATGAATAAAAAAGTTGCTGTTGTTATCCTTAATTGGAATGGAAAAGATTTGTTAGAGAAATATCTTCCAAGTGTTGTTACTTATTCCAATGATGCAGAAGTTATTGTTGCAGATAATGGTTCTACTGATAATTCTATTCAATTTCTTAAAGACAATTTTCCAACAGTACGTTTAATCATATTAGATAAAAACTATGGTTTTGCAGGAGGATACAATAAAGCATTACAACAAGTTGATGCTGATTATTATGTTATACTAAATTCAGACGTTGAAGTAACTGATAATTGGATTAATCCTGTTATTGAATTAATGGAAAGTGATGATAAGATTGCTGTTTGCCAACCTAAACTTATGTCTTATTCAAATAGAAATGAGTTTGAATATGCAGGAGCAGCAGGAGGTTACATTGATTATCTTGGCTATCCTTTTTGTGCAGGAAGAATATTTCAAAATATGGAACAAGACAATGGTCAATACGACTCTATTCGTGAAATATTTTGGGCAACAGGTGCTGCGATGTTCTTTAAAAGCAATGTCTTTCATAAAGAGAATGGTTTTGATAAAGATTTTTTCGCTCATATGGAAGAGATTGACCTTTGTTGGAGAGTAAAAAACGATGGATTTAAAGTTTATTATTGTCCATTCTCAAAAGTATATCATTTAGGCGGGGGCACACTTAACAAAATATCTCCTCAAAAAACTTATCTTAATTTTCGTAACAACCTTTTATTGCTTTACAAGAACTTACCACAAAAAGAATATAACAAAGTAATGTTTATTCGTGGCTTTTTAGATATTGTTGCTGCCGTTGTTTTTCTTTTAACAAGTTCAAAGGCTGAATGCAATGCTGTTTTTAGAGCAAGAAAAGATTTTAGAAAAATGAAAAAGAATTTCAAAGATAAAAGACAAAAAAATATAACATCTTATCCTTATGGTACTTGTATGAAGAGTTTAGTAATTGAAAGCAAATTTCATCACAAAAATTCTTTTTCTCAAATAAAACAATATTTAACAAAAAACAATAAATAATGAATATATTATGGATATTAAAGAATTAAATGTAACAACATCTCATCAAAAGAAGCATCATCCTTGGGAAGAAGCTCGTTTAAAAGTTATTAACAATTTAACATCTTCTTTTTTTCATGGCACAACAAATAAAAATATTTTAGATATTGGTTGTGGTGATGTGTTTTTTATTAATGAGTTTTGTAAAAAGCATAAAAATCTCACTCCATATGTTGTTGATATAGCATTTACTGATGAACTAATAGAAAATCTTAAAAAAGAATATCAAAATGATAAGATTTCATATTACAAAGATGTTAAAGACGTTAATATTGTTGAAGGCAAAGCCAATGTTATTTTTCTATTAGATGTTATTGAACATATTGAAAATGATATTGATTTTCTTAATGATTTAACCAAACTTTCTTACGTTGATGATAATACATTGTTTATTATTACTGTTCCTTCTTTCAATAATCTTTATTGTAATAGAGACAAATGGCTTGGTCATTATAGAAGATATTCTCGTAAAATGCTTATAGAAAGAGCACAACGAAGTGGATTATATGTTGCCAACAACAATTCAAATAATAGTGGTTATTTCTTTTTTCTTCCTCTTTTTCTTAGACTTATACAAAAACTTATGGACTCTAAATCATCAGAACAAGAGGAAAAAGGTATTGGCAATTGGAATGGCGGAAAATTAGTAACAAGTATTTACAAGAACTTATTATTGTGCGATTTTTATGTGAGTAGATTCTTATTTAATATTGGAATAAAACTACCAGGATTATCAACTTACTTAATATGCAGAAAACAAAAAGATTAAAATAGTTTATTATTCTATTTCTTCTAATATATTTATAATATTTTCTACTTTATTTTCTTCCATAAGTCGCATCTTATATGGTTTAAAATTTTGTATACCAAGAAAATAACGTGAGTAAAACTTCTTCATCAGAACTATTGCTCTATCTTCTCCAACGCTATCTTTCATCGCAAGCAAATGTTCTTTGCATACCATAACTTTTTCTTCTAATGATGGCGTATAAGGAGTGTTGTTTTTCAATATTTGTTTGCATTGTTCAAAGATAAAAGGATTTCCAACCGCTGCTCTGCCAATAAGAATACCATCAACTCCATAACGATTTTTATAGTCTATCATTTTCTGCGGAGAATCTATATCTCCATTACCAAAAATTGGTATTTTCATTCTTTGATTGTTTTTAACCTCTGCTATCAATGACCAATCGGCTTCTGCTTTATACATCTGTGCTTTTGTTCTACCATGAATACTCAACAACTGAACACCAACATCTTGCAACATCTCTGCCACTTTAACAATAGGTTTATTACTTTCATCATAACCTATCCTCGTTTTAACACTAACTGGAACCTTAACGCTATCAACAACTGCCTTAGTTATCTGTATCATTTTAGGAATATCATTCAAAATACCGCTACCACTCCCCTTGCCTGCTATTTTCTTCATCGGACAACCCCAATTAATATCAATAAAATCAGGATGAAACTTCTCAACTTTTTGTGCTGCCATTGTTAGAGTTTGTTCGCTATTTCCAAAGATTTGAATAGCAATAGGACGTTCAACAGAAGAGAAACTTATTTTTTCAATGCTCTTTTCCACATCTCTAATTAAAGCATCTGACGAAACGAACTCTGTGAAAAGAACATCAGAACCATATCTTTTGCAAATACGTCTAAACTCTTTATTAGTTATTTCGTCCATTGGTGATAAGCCAACAGAAAACTCTGGCAAAATATCTTTTAGCACTTTCTTTTTATCTTTTATTGATTTGCAAAGATACAAATATTAATTTATTCTTTATCTTTGCACATCAAATAAAAACATCATCATCTTATGCTAAAAAACAAATTAGAAATAGATTATACGATTTATCAAAACATTGAAGAACTAAGTATTAAAGACAAAGAACTTGTTAAGGAAGCCTTGAATGCCTGCCATTATTCATATTCTGCTTATTCTCATTTTAATGTTGGAGCAGCAGTAAGATTAGATAATGATGATATTGTTCTTGGAGCCAATCAAGAAAATGTTGCTTATCCAAGTGGTTTATGTGCTGAAAGGGTTGCTCTTTTTTCTTCTGCTATAAGAAAAGACAGAAAAGTGGTTGCTATTGCTATCTCGGCAAAAGATGACAAAGGCATAATTCAAACAGCATATCCTTGTGGTAGTTGTCGTCAAGTGATGATGGAAATAGAGAAACAGATAAGCAAACAACCAATAAATATTCTTGTTTTAAGAAAAGATAAGACTATAATAAAGTTTTGCGGAGTTGATAATTTGCTTCCATTTAGTTTTGATTTTTAACTAGCAAAATGGATTGCTATTGCGTTAAAATAGTTTTTGATTCTATTTTATTGTCTTTTGATTCTATTTAAATGGATTAGCAATTCATTTTATTGTAATAAAGAAACAAAAAAATACATTGCTGATGTACTATCAGTACATCGCCGTTGTACTGTCAGTACATTGCTAATGTATTTAAAAAAAACAGCGTTTTATTTTATAATCTTTATTGTATGCAAAGATAACATAAAAAAACAGTCTTAGAAATATTTATTTTAAGACTGTTTTGTTTTAATTTACATAAAGAATACGAAGACTAATATTCATCTTCATCAAAATAGAAGTCATCTTTTGTTGGATAATCAGGCCAGATATCTTCTATGGAATCATAGACATCACCTTCATCTTCAATTTCTTGTAGATTTTCAACCACCTCAATAGGAGCCCCACTCCTTTGAGCATAATCTATCAACTCTTCTTTGGTTGCTGGCCATGGTGCATCATCTAAATGCGATGCTAACTCTAAACTCCAATACATTGTCTTATATTTTTATGTGTCTATATCAAATTTTTTGCAAAAGTAATATTATTTTTCTTTTTTGCAAACTATTTAATACATTTTTTATTATATATTTTCATTCCAATATTTTTCAGGACGATGTTTTTGCTTCATTATTCTACGACCAAGGACAAAGAAATAATCTGAAAGACGGTTTAAATATTTAAGTACATTGCTGTCTAATGGATATTTATCATTAACCTCAACGCAAAGTCTTTCACATTTTCTTGTTACCGTTCTTGCTATATTAACTAAGCATGCCGTTTGGCTTTCACTTGGTATAAGAAATCTCTTAATCTCTGGCAATTCTTGATTCATTGTATCAATCTTTCGCTCCAAGAAAGCAATATCCACATCTTTTATTACAGGCATCTGCTTTAACATCTCTTCTTTTTCGCAAGCAACAATGCTCTCACAGTCAAATAATCTGTTTTGAATAACAAACAATTCGCCTTTATATTCTTCGTGATGCATAAAAGAACTTATGTATCCTATAATACTTACAAGTTCATCAATCTCTCCATAAGCCTGAACTCTTATATCATATTTTTTTACTCTTTCTCCCCCAACCAATGAGGTCGTTCCATCGTCTCCTGTTTTGGTATATATCATTTTAAAGCCTTTCTTTATTGATACAATTCCACTGATTTAATCTCTGGAAGAGCATCTTTGATAGCAACTTCAACATTTTGTTTTAGTGTCATCATAGAATAAGGACAAGAACCGCAATGTCCTTGCAATTCTACAAAAACAACATTGTCATCATTCATTGAAATAAACTTAATATCTCCTCCATCTTCTTGAAGATAAGGACGTATTTGTTCAATTGCGTTGATAACTTTTTTTTCTAAGATGTTTTTTTCTTCTGCTGTCATAATGTTTTTTATTATTATTTTGTTTTATCAATTACTTTATCAGCCAAAGCCATAAATGCTTTTGCCTCTACGCTTGAAAAAGACATAGAAACCGGATTACCATTATCATTACCTTCTGAAATAGAACAAGATATTGGTATTTGTCCAAGAAAATCTATCTTTAATTCTTCTGCTAATTTCTTTCCACCATCTTTACCAAAAATATAATATTTATTATCTGGTAGTTCTTTTGGAGTAAAATATGCCATATTCTCAACTAATCCCAAAACAGGAATAGCTATTTGGTCATTAGTAAACATATTTATTGCTCTTCTAACATCAGCCACTGCTAATTGTTGTGGAGTGCAAACGAACAATGAAGCATCTGGGTGGAATGTTTGAATAAGAGTAAGTTGTATATCACCTGTTCCAGGAGGCATATCAAGGACCAAATAATCTAATTCGCCCCAAAGTGTTTCACTAAGTAGTTGAGTAAGTGCATTAGAAGCCATTGGACCACGCCACATTAACGGTGCATTATCTTCAACAATGAATCCAACACTCATCAATTTTATTCCATACTTTTCAAATGGTAACATCATCTCTTTACCATCTTTTTCTGTTGCCATCACATCTTGATGTTCTATATTGAATAAAGTAGGTATTGAAGGGCCGTAAACATCTGCATCTGCTAAACCTACTTTATAACCTTCTTTGGCAAGAGAAAGAGCAAGATTTGCTGCAACTGTGCTTTTACCAACACCACCTTTACCACTGCCTATTGCAATTAGGTGTTTGATACTTTTCATAGCCTCATTTATTGCTTCTTGTTTTTTCTTTTGTTCTTCAAATGGATTTGCCATAATTATTATCCTTTTTTTTAAATTTTTGCAAAGGTATTATTATTTAATTAAGTAAACAAATTTTTTATTCATTCTTTTTCCTATCTTTGCAAAAAATTATGAATATAATATTATCATTTGGAAGCAATCTTGGAGATAGAGAAAAACTAATCAAACAAGCCTATAAAGAAATAGAAGATTTGATTGGCAAGATGATTGTTTGCTCTTCTATTATTGAAACAAAAGCATGGGGATTTGAGAGTGAAGATTTGTTTTTGAATTCTGTTGTAATGTTCTCCACAGAAAAAACTCCACAAGAATGTTTATCTATTATTCACAATATTGAAAAACAACTTGGAAGAGTAAGAAAAGATGTGGCAGGTTATTGTTCAAGGACAATAGATATTGATATTTTGTTTTATGATGATATTATTATTAATAGTCCTTCTCTTACTATTCCCCACCCTCTTTTGACTAAAAGAAATTTTGTGCTTATTCCACTCAAAGAAATATTACCAAATTTTGTTCATCCTCAACTAAAAATAAAAATAAAAGACATCTCTTTATAGGTGTGTAATCATTTTTTATAATAAATCTTTATCTTTCAAGCATTTTATAAACAACCTTATTCCCTGTTCGCCTCTTTATTGTAAGATTTTTATAAAAGAATTTATGCTTATTGTCATTAGCAAAATACACTTTAAACGTTATCTTTCTATGATTAAGATTAACATCAGATAGTTTTAATGACAAATATATCTTTACCCATTTATTTGTATCTTCTTTTGAAACATAATCTTTTAATGGCGTACATGTCCAATAAAAACTCTTATTTCTTTTGTCTAACTCTATGGCAAGCACACTGTTTGTATCGTATCCGCAACAATAAACGCTAGCACTAACATCAATAAAATTATTTCTATTATTCATTATCTGCTTTAAAGGAAAAGATATTGCTGAAGAATATTGCTGATTTTCTTTTATTGAAACCATATTTGGTGAAAAATATAAAACAGAATCAAAATCTTTTGTTGGTTGTCTATATTCTTTTTTATTTATTTTAGAAAAGACAAAAGTGTTACCAGCATAATAATCATTATTCTTAACAATGTATGGAAAATAGTCTTTAATTATTTGAACAAACACTGGGTTTTCGTAAGCAAATTCTCCAAAATAAAGATAATCATTCTTATTTTGTTCTTGTTTTAAGATATTTGCCAATGTTCTTCCGTCTTTAATATCATTTAAATTAATAAAAGGTGAATGCAAATTGAATTTATTTAAATAGTATGTTGTTATATTTTTATCACAACTCATAATAGTTGTGATTTTACTATACGTCTTTTTAGCATCTTCTCTATCTGTTATTGTTTTAGTATAAATAGATTTATAAAACAAATCATAATATTGACGTGTTGTTATAAGAGTCGTTATATTAACAATTAGAATAACAACAACGATAATAAGATTAACTATTGTCTTTTGTTCTTTAATAAGTCCAAACAAAGCAAATAACAAGAAACTTACGCCAAAAATAAGTGAAGAAAATTGCAAGACAGCATCAACTAAATATGAATAAATAAAACCAATAGCAAAAGGGACAAAGAACCAAGACAACATAATGAAATAAATTTTCTTATATTTTTTAAAATCATTTGTTTTGATGATAGAATAAATGAATAAACCAAAAGCAACAAGATAAACAGCAATAGAATAATGAAACAAATATTCTACATATTGAATAAGAAAATCTTTATTAGGTTTTCCAAGCCAACCACCAGCACCTTTCATCTTCATTTGTGCTAATAGTATTGGAATATTTGGCAAATATAACACAATCACACAAAGACATGTGAGAATATATTTTTTTATAAATTTCTTGTCAATAACAAATAATCCACTAACTCCAACAATAAAAGCAATTAAAAGAGAAAAATGATGATTATATGAACACAAACAAGCAAAAACAACAAAGAAGATAGCGTTCTTTATGTATTTTTCTTGTGGTTTTTGAACGATATTAGTCCAAAAATACACCATCATCAAAGCAAAGAACATACCACTACTATATGGCCGTGCTGTTTGACTATACATTATAGTGTATTCCATAGAAGCAATAAAGCAAGCAACTATTAATCCTGCTGTTTGACTATACCATTTCTTACCAATAAAAAAAGCAACTATCACACTGCCTATTCCAAACAATATAAAAGGAAGTTTAATACTATATGCGCTCCAACCAAAAAACATTGTCCAATAATACAATAGCAATTGAATTAATGGCGGATGAACATCTTCTATAACGCCTTTTTGTATCTCCTTAGAAAAACTATCATAATTGGTACGAAATAATGCACTAAACTCATCATGACTTATAGAAGAATTACCATAATCATAAAATCTTAAAACGCAAGCAACAACTACTATCAAAAAAAGGAGAAGATAATTGTAATTTATTTTCTTATTTTTTAAATAACTCTTCATTATATTTATTTTTTACTTCGTTTTTTTATTTGGCTTACTTATTGCCCAAAGACCAGCAAAAGTTATTAGTCCATTAAGCACTAAAAGTTCAAAATCAAAAGAATAATTAAACCATTGCTTTGAATAAGTATTTAGTATAAAACATATTGTAGGAGCAAGAATACAAACAATAGGTACAAGTTTATCTTTTGCTATTCTTTTTGTTGTAAGTCCAAAGAAGAAAAGTCCAAGAAGAGGTCCATAAGTTATTGATGCCACTTGATAAAGTATATCAATTAAGTGCTTGTTTTGATGATGATAATAAAAGATTATTACTCCAACAAACAAAAGAGCGAAACAGATATGAACAATATGGCGTATTTTTGTTTGTTTTTTTTCTCTCTCTTTGGCGTTAGTATCACTATTGTCTTTGAAATTTAGAAAATCTATGCAAAAAGAAGTAGTAAGAGAAGTTAATGCTCCGTCTGCACTTGGAAACAATGCAGAGATTAAACCAATGATAAATACTATTGAAGCAATTGGTGGCAAATAATTAATAGCCACTTCTGGAAAAAGAGCATCACCTGTTGCTGTTATGCCGTTTTTTGCTTTGTACATATAAAGAGCAGACCCTAAAAGAAGGAAAAGAAAATTAACAAAGAATAAAATAATAGAAAAAGTAACCATATTCTTTTGAGCTGAGTGTATATTCTTACAAGAAAGATTCTTTTGCATCATTTCTTGGTCAAGTCCTGTCATCGCAATGCAGATAAACATACCTCCAAGTATTTGTTTCCACCAACAATTTCTGCTCATTGAGTCTGTATCTATAAAAGTAAAATAATCGCTACTAAATATATGTTTGCACATTCCTCCAACAGAGAAATTAAGGCCTTTACTTACCATAACAAAACACATAACTAAGGCAGCAAGCATAAATGTTGTTTGAAGAGTATCTGTCCATACTATTGTTTTTATACCACCTCTTATTGTGAAAAGAAGAATAAGACAAAGAAACATTGCAACAGTTACTTCAAAAGGCAAGCCCCATGATTTGAATACAAAGTTATAAAGAACGATAATAACGATAAACATTCTAAGTGATGCACCAAGACATCTTGAAAGAAGAAAAAAGAAACTACCTGTCTTATGAGAATAAAAGCCAAAGCGTTTTTCAAGGTATTTATATATTGACACAAGATTTAATTTGTAGTATGTTGGCATTAAAACAAAAGCAATAACAAGGTATCCAAGGAAATAACCAAAGACCATTAGCATATAAGTAAACATTCTATCATTTACCCAACCAGGCACAGACATAAAAGTAACTCCTGAAAGCGATGCTCCTATCATTCCATAAGCAACAACAAACCAAGGACTCTTTTTATTACCTTGAAAAAAAGATTGACTATTTGCTTTTCTTGATGTAATAAAAGTGATTGAGAATAAAAGCAATGTATAAACTATAAAAGCTATAAAGATTATTTGTCCCATTATTGAAAAATTTTATTTAATTTTGTAAAAAATATGATTAGCAAAATTACT
The DNA here is from genome assembly GCA_022482545.1 of Bacteroidales bacterium. Taxonomy (GTDB): domain Bacteria; phylum Bacteroidota; class Bacteroidia; order Bacteroidales; family P3; genus Scybalousia_A. The sequence continues at coordinate 91,495 of JAKVOZ010000001.1, read as the reverse complement.
AAAAAAATATGGATTATCCTTCTATCTACTTAGAAAATGTTATTAATGAGTTAAGCAAACTACCTGGCGTTGGCAAAAGGACAGCTTTGCGTTTTGCTTTGCATCTACTCAAAGAGCCAGACAATGAAACAATGTCTTTGGCAAATAGTTTAATGAATATGAAAAAAGAAATAAAACTTTGCAAACATTGTTTCTCTATTTCTGACAATGATGAATGTAGTGTATGCAGAGATGATAAGAGAAATCATAAGACGGTTTGTGTTGTGGAAAACATACGAGATGTTATGGCTATTGAAAACACTCATCAATATTATGGAGTATATCATGTTCTTGGTGGAGTAATATCTCCAATAGACGGAATAGGTGCAAAAGACATCACAATATCTCAACTTATTGAAAGAATAGCAAAAGAAGATATAGAAGAGATTATTCTTGCTCTTCCAACAACAATGGAAGGCGACACAACATGCTTTTATATAAATAAATTAGTTAAAGATATGAATGTGAAAGTAAGTGCTATTGCTCGTGGAGTTGCTATTGGTGATAATATTGAGTTTGCTGATGAAATAACTCTTGGACGTTCTATCCTTAATCGTATGCCTTTTGATAAGATTTATTCGCACTAAGATTTTATACTTATTTCATTCATTTCCATTAATTAAAACAAAAAACATCACTTATTTTAACTTCTTCAAAATGGATTAAAGAACTATTTTATTGTCTTTTGATTCCATTTAAATAGTTCTTGATTCTAAAAAAATAGTTCTTTAATCCATTTCAGTAGAATAAAGAACTATTTTAATATATACTTGTTTTAATTTATTCTAACAAATATTCTATTTTAGTATCCAAAGATATCTTCTAATGTTAATTTTTGTAATTTACCGAATTTACTTAATCCATTAAAATCAACCTCTTTTTCATTACCAAGAATAACTGTTAGACGAGGACGATTCTTGATATATTGTTTATTAAAATTAACTACATCATCAAGAGTCATTGTTTGTAACTTGTTATACTCACTCTTTGAAGGATTTTCTTTTAATCCATAATTCTCATCATCAAGATATGACCAAATAATATTCATCTTTGTTGTACGATTTGTACGATACTGTGAAAGAAGGTTTTGCTTTGCAAGATTGAAGTTAAGTTCGCTTACAGGCATATTGTCAAAAAGGTCATTGAAAGCATTAAGAGCATCAATAAGTTTGTCATTTTGAGTACCTATATGAGAAAGATTTTGATAATGTAAGTCTTTTCTATTTGGTTTTACGTAATATGCATTAGCACTATAAGCAAGTGAACGTTTTTCTCTTATCTCTTGGAAAACTATTGAGTTCATACTTCCACCAAAATACTCATTATATAAATCCACATAAGGTTGTTTGTTTATATCATAAGTGTCTGTTGTTGTATATTGACGGCAAAGACTTTGTTTTGCATTATAATTTACAAATATAACTTTGTTTTCTGGTGTTTGTTGTTTATCTCTATATTGAATATTAGGTAAAACTTTTGATGATTTATGTGTCTTATGATTTTTATTCAAAACTTTTGTTAAATCACTTAAAGACATATCGCCATAATATAATACACGATTTGGATAAGATGTTATTGTCTTTACGTAAGAAGTAATTTCATTTGGTGTAATGCTGTTTATCTCATCATTGGAAAGAGTATATTTTAAAGCATCTTTTCCATAAGAGCCATAAGAATAAAGAGCAGATGCACAAGAGTTTTGATTTGCCTTAGCATCTTTTCTTCTTTTTTGCATATCTTTAATAGAATTATCAACTGTTGTCTTGTCTATTGATGGATTATTAATAATATCTTCTACTATCTTTAATGCTTTTTCAAAATTATCGCTAAGACCACTTATTGAAACATAGGCTTTATCATCTCTTATACTAATTGAATATTGACAAGCAAGGTCATACATCTGTTTTTTAATCTCACTTTGTTTCATATTCTTGCTTTCAATTTTATCATCAAAAGTATTTATTATTTGAGCCTTCTTATCATAAGCATAACCGTAAGAATATTCAAAACTAATATTAAATCTCTTGTTTTGTTTGTTATTTACGTAAAGGATTTCATTGCCACTTTTTATTTTACCGTGTTGTAAATCTTTATCATAGTTTACAAAACTTGGCTCAATATTATTTACTGACATATTTTTTACTTCTTTAAAGAAATCACTTTCATAATCACGGTTCATAACAACAGGAGTAATTGGTGGTTTCTCAACTTTTTGAACATCTCTTTGTGCTCCTTGATGTTTATAAACAACGACATAATTATTATCTTTAAATAATTGATTAGCAAAATCCACAACTTCTTTCTTCGTAATCTTACTCATATTATCTATTTCATCAACACAATCTTGCCAATTTCTATGTGCAAGATAACAAGACGCCATATCCATAGCACGAGAAGAATTACTTTCAAGTTGTTTCATTCTACTTAATTTCCAATTATTGATAGCAGCAGTAAGAAGACTTTCGTCCCAATTACCAGATTTAAGAATTTCTATTTGTTTTAGTAGTAAATCTTTTAATTGTTCTAATGATTGTCCTTGTTTTGGAGTTCCACTAAGCATAAAAGCACTATAATCATTCAAATCATTAACTCCACTATTAGCTCTTTGGCAAAGTTGTTTTTGAATAAGGTTCTCGTCTATTAAACCACAACTACCATTATTTAGTACTGCATCTATCATTTGAGCCATCATCACTTCTTTACTACCTGTTCCTGCATATATACGATAAGCTATTGTTAGGTTTTCTGCATCTAACCCATAAACATCAACTGTCTTTACACTTGTTATTGGTTCTTCTTTTGGAAAAGTAAATTGTGGTACTTGCTTTGAAGGTATTTGTCCAAAGTATTTATTGATTATAGTTATTGCTTGATTAATATCAAAGTCGCCACTCATTGCAATACAATAGTTGTTTGGAACATAATATGTAGAGAAGTGTTTGTTGATATTAGTTAATGAAGGGTTTTTTAAATGTTCTATTGTTCCTATTGTTGTTTGTTGTCCATAAGGGTGATTAGGAAACAAAGCAGCATACATCTTTTCGTATACTGTTCTGCCATCATTTGCCATATTCATATTCTTTTCTTCATAAACAGCTTCAAGTTCTGTGTGGAAAAGACGAAAAACAGGATTTGTAAATCTATCTGATTGTATCTTTGCCCAACGTTCCAACTCATTAGAAGGAATATCCTCTTGATAAACCGTCATATCATTAGAAGTAAATGCGTTTGTGTTTTGACTTCCTATCATTGACATCATCTTATCATATTCATTAGGAATAGCATACTTTGAAGCGATATAAGAAACACTATCTATTTGATGATAAATCTTACTTCTTTGTTCTTTATCTATTGTATGATTATATACTTCATAAAGATGTTCTATCTCTTTTATGTATGATTGTTCCTTATTCCAGTCCATCGTTCCATAATGAGTAGTACCTTTAAACATAAGATGTTCTAGATAATGAGAAAGCCCTGTACTTTCTTTTGGGTCATTCTTACTTCCTACTCTTACAGCAATATATGTCTGTATTCTTGGTTCATCTTTATTTACTGAAAGATAAACTTTAAGTCCATTATCCAGAGTATAGATAACAGCATTCATAGGATCATTTTTTGCAGTCTCTTTTTTGAAATTTTGGGCAAAAGAGTTGTAACTAAATATTATTAAAGCCACAAACAGAAACCCATTAATTATTTTCTTGCTCATTGATTTTTTGTTGTTATTATTTAATTTAAAGTTACAAAAATACAATAATTTTCTTACGACACAAAATCTATCAGAAAAAAACGCTGTAATTTTTTACTTTTTCATAAACTTTTTTTTGTTTTTTTACGTATTATTAATCTAAATTCGTAAATACCGATGACAAAACAAGGCAAAGAAAATATTGGGTTATATTTTGGAAGTTTTAATCCTATTCATAATGGACACTTAATACTTGCCAATTATATTGTAGAAAATAGTGATTTAAATAAAATATGGTTTGTAGTATCTCCACAAAATCCATTAAAAAAACAATCTTCCTTACTTGACAACAACACAAGATTACATTTAGTTGAACTTGCAATACAAGATAATCCTAAATTTTATGTTTCCAATATTGAATTTTCTCTTGCTGTTCCTTCATACACTGCCAATACTCTCGCTTATATATGCGAGAAATATCCAGACAAAACCTTTTCTTTAATAATTGGTGAAGATAATCTTTGTTGTTTTGATAAATGGCGAAATTATAAAACAATATTAGAATACTATAATATATATGTATATCCAAGAGAAAACTGCAAAAAAGAAAATAATCCTTTTTTATCTTATGCTAATGTAAAAATGATTGATGCCCCAATGATTAATATTTCAGCATCATATATTAGAGAACTTCTAAAAAGAAATCAATCCATTGAATATCTTGTCCCAGAAAACGTAAGACAAGAAATAGAAAAATTCAATTTATATGAAAATTAATAAAAAAATTGAAACATTATAAGAAATTTAACGTAATAGAATGTGTGAATTTAAAAAATAAAGAATGAGACAGTTAAAAATTACCAAACAGTTAACCAACAGAGAGATTACATCTTTGGATAAATATTTACAGGAGATAGGTAGGTTGGAGATGATTTCTCCAGAAGAAGAAGTGTTATTGGCTCAAAAGATTAGACAAGGAGATGAAAGAGCATTAGATAAATTAACCAAAGCCAATTTACGTTTCGTAGTTTCTGTTGCTAAGCAATATCAAAACCAAGGTATGTCTTTACCTGATTTAATTAATGAAGGTAATCTTGGCTTAATAAAAGCGGCACAACGTTTTGACGAAACAAAAGGATTTAAATTCATATCGTATGCTGTATGGTGGATAAGACAATCAATCTTACAAGCATTAGCAGAACAATCTCGTATTGTACGATTACCTCTAAATAAAATAGGTTCATTAAATAAAATAAGTAAAGCATATGCTAAACTTGAACAAGAATATGAAAGGACTCCTAATCCAGAAGAAGTTGCATCAGAACTTGATATTCCGGATTCTGAAGTAAGAGAAAGTCTTCGTCATACAGGCAAACATCTTTCTATGGACGCACCACTTGCAAACGATGAGGACAACACAATGTATGATTTCATGAAGAATGATGATGGACAGACGCCTGAAAGTGAACTAATGTATGAAAGTTTAAAGTTAGAAATCAATCGTGCCATTTCAACACTTACCCCAAAAGAAGCTGACATATTAAAGATGTTCTTTGGTTTGGAAGGTTACACTCCTATGACTCTTGATGAAATAGGCGAAAAATTTGACCTTACAAGAGAACGTGTTCGCCAAATAAAAGAAAAAGCGATTAGAAGACTTAAACATACTTCAAGAAGTAAAATTCTAAAATCTTATCTTGGATAATCTAAACTTATCAAAATAAAATAGTAAGACAAAACACGATAGTTTTTATTTTCTATCGTGTTTTTATTTTTATAAATTTCTATTATATACTCTCATATGATTAGTTTAATAGAATACTTTTTCAATTTTTAATCATTGTATTTTTCTCCAAGGAGCCTTTTTTCTAATTTACACAATGACTTTACATTAAAAAAGCCACTTTTTTGATGTAAAAAAACCGCTTTTTTGAAAATCACTTCACTATCTAAATTTATTTTGTCGCAGTATTTTCTCATTTTATTCTTTATATTCAAATCTCTTTAAATAGAGAACAACTCTTAATCTTTTTAAATTTAAAAAACATATATTGATTTTCAATCAATTATAAATAATTTTTTATTATATTTTATTTTTTATTTTTCTTTAACTGTTTAAAATGAAAAAAATATTCTATATTTGTAAATTAAAAATTGTAAAAGATTATTTATTTATGAAAATAGAAGATATAAGAAAGGCTATCAATGCTAAATATATAACAGGAGAAGAAAATAAAAATGAAGACTTGACTTTTTGTTTTGCATCTGATTTAATGAGTGATGTTTTAACATTGAAGGTTGATAAAATATTACTTCTTACTGGTTTGTGTAATATTCAAACGATACGTACAGCAGAAATGGCAAACATTGAAGTGATTGTTTTTTGTAGAGGCAAGAAAATTAACAACGACATGATTGAAGAAGCAAAAGAAGAAGGAATGACTTTATTGGAATGCAATTATTCTATCTTTCAAACATCTGGCTTACTTTATAATGCCGGACTAAAAGCCATTTATTAATTATACAGAAAGGAAGATACATGCATTTTGAATACAATATTATTGAAAATGATTTCGCTAATGCTGGTAAAGCATCAAGCGATATAAAAAAAACTTTAAAACAATTAAACATAAACGTTCATATAATAAAAAGAGTAGTTATTGCTGTTTATGAAGCAGAAGTTAATGCAATTGCTCATGCTTATGGTGGAAAAGTATTAGTAGATTTAGATTCAGATAAAATAATTATTAATGTCAAGGATAAAGGTCCAGGAATAAAAGATATATCTCTTGCAATGCAAGAAGGTTATTCAACAGCAAGTGAAAAAGTTAGAGAGATGGGATTTGGTGCTGGTATGGGATTACCAAACATAAAAAACAATGTAGATAATTTAGATATAAGAACAGAAATTGGTGTTGGAACAGAGATAATAATGACAGTAAATTTTAAATAATTATGGGAATGAAAAAGTATTTTTATCATGCTTTAAAGATTGATGAAAAAAGGTGTATTGGCTGTGCTCATTGTATGAAAAATTGTCCAACAGAAGCAATAAGACTACGAGGTGGCAAAGCAAAAATATATGAAAATCGTTGTATTGATTGCGGAGAGTGTTATAAGGTATGTCCTTCTGGTGCAGTGTTTATTGAACAAGATGATTTTGATGATATATATAAATATAAATATAGAGTAATTCTTGTTCCTGCTGTTTTTCTTGGACAATTTTCTCCTGAAATAAGAGCATCACAAGTTTATGACACATTAATAAATATTGGTTTTACTGATGTAATTGAAATAGAATCCGCTTCTCCTATTTATAATCAAGCAAGAGATAAATATTTTAAGGAAGAAGATTTTGAAAAACCTTTAATTTCTACTTTTTGTCCTGCTGTTGTACGACTTATTCAAGTTAAGTTTCCTGCCTTAGTTGAAAATCTAATGACTATTAAAGCTCCGGTTGATATAACTGCTACTTATGTAAAGAAGAAACTTTTAGAAAAAGGCGCTAAAGAAGATGAGATTGGATTGTTTTATATAACGCCTTGTGCTGCAAAGATAGCTGCCATCAAAAGTCCTGTTGGGGAAGAGAAGAGTTTGATTACCGGCGTTATTAATATGGATTTTTGCTACAACAAAGTTTTTAAAGAAATAAAATTAAATGGTAAAGATTACAAACCTAAAATTCATACAAATCAAATAAATTCTGATGGTGTTATGTTCTCCTTATCACAAGGAGAAAAACGCACTTTTTTTTCCGAGAAAAGTTATGCTATTGATAATATAAAGCATATATCTGACTTCCTTGAAAAAGTTGAAAACGAAGAAGTAACAAATGTTGATTTCATTGAAGCAAGGGCATGCGACCAAGGTTGTCCGGGAGGCATACTTACTTGTGGCAATCGTTTTATGATATATGAAAGAATGATGCAAAGAGCACGTAAGATTGCAGAAAGAGAACGCAATGGTGAAGTTGAGCGTAAAAAAGATATTGCCAAAGAAAGCGAATACTTATTAAAAGATATTCGTCTTGGCAAAATATTACCAAGAAGTATGATGGTACTTGATGAAAATGTATCTGTTGCTTTGGAAAAACTTGATAATATTCGTCAAATAGAAGCACATCTTCCAAAGACAGATTGTTGCGTTTGTGGTTCTCCTTCATGCCATGCCTTAGCAGAAGATATTGTCTGTAAAAGAGCAGAACTTACTGACTGCGTTTTTATTCAAAGAAATTTAGAGATGCGAAAAAGTATGACAATTGAAGAAAGCGTTGAAAGCATGAAGAAAATTTGGGGCGAAGAAAAATTAGAAGATTATATTTTAAAAAAATAATAAATAAAAAAATGAAGAAAATATTTTTAATAACTATTATCCTATGTTTATCTGTCAATGTTTTTTCTCAAAACATAACTATTAATGGACACGGAAAAGATGTTGCAGGAAAAACAATACGACTTTCAATAATAACAGATAGATTATCTATGCTTGAAAAAGATATTGAAGAAAAAGCCATTAATGAAAATGACACAAACTTCTCTTTTTCTCTAACGCTTTCAAGTCCAAAAGAAGTGATTATAAAAATAGATTTATACGATTATCACTTCATCGCAAAACCAGGACAGATATATAATCTCACTGTTTTGCCTTTTGATTTTAGCAAAGACGACTCCTTGGCTTCCTTTATATACAAACTACCCTTGCCAATTGTACTTAATCAAGAAAAAGATGATGGTATAAATAACCAAATATTAGATTTTGATACAACCTTCAACAATTTCCTTTATAGTAATCATAGATTGCTTTTTATTAAAGATAGTTCTTCAATAGCATCTTTAAATAATATTGATTCTATTTATTCTAATAAATATATTAATAATCAATATGTTTTAAATTATATTAAGTATAGTATTGCAGATATTAAATATGGTTTAAACTTAACAAGTAGAAAACAAATAAAAACTAATCTTTTTGCTAATAGTCCTATTCTTTATGATAATATTGGATATATGGATTGTTTTAAAACCATATTCAGTCAATATTTTTCAAAAGGCTACAAATTCATTAAAAGAGATGATTTGGATTTTTGGTTAAGTAGCAATAATTATAATGCTTTGTCTGATGCCTTAGGTAGAGATAAAATCTTGGAGAATGAGATTTTTCGTGAGCTTGTTTTCCTTCAAGGAATGAAAGATGCTTTTCTTGTAGGTTATTTTAATAAGGAAAGTATTATTAAGATGATAAATAAATTCTCTTTACAAACAAAGTTTTCTGAAAACAAAGAGATAGCCAATAATTTAATTGAATACCTTAATAATCAAGACAATATCGGCAAACAATATAAAGATTTTACAGTCAAAGATATTGACAATAAATCTGTAACTATTAAAAGTTTTCTAAATAAACCTCTCATTCTTAATTTTGTTCGTCTTAGCGATGAAGCTTCTTTATTAGAATTGGAAGCCATTCATTATTATTATGATTCAATTAAAGATAATTGCAATATTTTAACTATTTCTTGCGATGACAATCTTGAACAATTATATAATTTTTTAAAGAATAATAAAGTTGGAAGTCAATATAAATGGAATTTTGCTCATTTTAATAAGAATTTTAGTTTAATAGATGAATATAAAATTCATTTCTTCCCTACTTTTGTTCTAATAAATAAAGATGGTTCAATAGAAAACAATCCTATGCTTGAACCAAGTAGAGGTGGATTAATAAAATTCATTCAAAAGAAAGATAATAAATAAAAAAACTCTTATCTTTGCAAATTAAAATTAATAAAACATACGAATATGTCAGATAGTATTGTAATCATACCAACATATAATGAGAAAGAAAATATAGAAAATATAATTCGTTACGTATTTTCATTGGAGAAAGAGTTTGATATTCTTATCATTGACGATAATTCGCCAGACAAAACAGCGGATATTGTCAAAAGACTTATGGAAGAATTTCCGCAAAAGTTATTTATTCAAGAAAGAAAAGGCAAACTTGGACTAGGAACAGCATATATTCACGGTTTCAAATGGGCATTGGAAAGAGATTATCAATTTATTTTTGAGATGGATGCCGATTTTTCTCACCCACCAAAATCATTAATTGATTTATATCTTGCTTGCAAAGAAGGAGGTGCTGACCTTGCTATTGGTTCTCGTTATGTTGACAAAAAAATATCTGTTGTTAATTGGCCTATAAGTAGAGTTATTATGTCTTATTATGCTTCTGTTTATGTACGTTTTGTTTTAGGAATAAAAGTTGGCGATGTTACAGCAGGTTTTGTTTGCTATACAAGAGAGTTATTACAAAAAATGAAATTCGATAAAATCAAATTCATTGGTTATGCTTTTCAAATAGAGATGAAATACACAGCCTATAAACTTGGAGCAACGATTAAAGAAGTTCCTATCATCTTTACAGATAGAGTTTATGGTCAAAGTAAGATGAGTATGAAGATATTCAAAGAGGCTTTTCTTGGTGTTTTTGATTTAAAATTTAGACATTGGAAAAAATATTAAACAAAGAAAATCACCATTTAAATACAGCAAAAAATAACTCTTCGTTTTATTAAAATAAAATAAAGAGTTAGTAAAATAGAATCAAAAGATAAAAAAATAGTTCTTCGTTTCATTGAAATAGATTCAAGAACTATTTTAGCGGAATAAAGAAAGAGTAAAATACTTCTTTATTTCATTTTCATAAAAGGAATATAACAGATTTAAAGATAAAATAGATAATAAAATAAAATGAAGAAAAAATTTTTAGTAGCACTAACATTTTTGTTATTAGTTAGTTATTCAAGCGTATATTGTCAAAAGAAAGAAATAGATATTAAAAAACTCCAAGATAGAGAATACTATCCTAAACGTCAAGTGTATGATATGAAATTTGTTGGCAACTCTAATAAATATTCTTATCTCGACAAAGATTTCAATCTTATTATTTCTGACAGCAAAGGTAATACAAAACAAGTAAATATTGAAGGACTACAAAGTAATGAACTTTATGGAATACAATATGTTTCAGATAATGAGTTTGTGTTCTTTAAAGACAACAACCTTTATAAATATAATATTGATAAGAATGTTAAAACACTTTTAACAAAAACTGATGATAAAGCAAGTTTTATTGAAACAAATTACAAAAGTGGTAATATTGCATTTATAAAAGATAATAATGTATTTATTTCTTCAAGTAACGGTAATCAAAAACAAATAACAACAGATGGTGATTCATTGAATATCATTTATGGACAAGCAGTTCATAGAAATGAATTTGGAATAAATAAAGGATTTTTCTTTTCAGATAATGGCAATTATTTAGCATACTATCGTATGGACCAAAGTATGGTTGGAGATTATCCGCTTGTAAATACACAAACAAGAGAAGCCTCTGTAAAGATGATAAAATATCCTATGGCAGGAATGAAAAGCCATGAAGTACTTGTTTATGTTTATGATTTTCAAACAGGAAAAAACATTATGCTTCAAACACGCAAAGACACAACTCTTAGCGAAAGAGAAATGTATTTAACAAACATCACTTTTTCTCCTGATGGCAAAACAGTATATATTCAAAAGCTAAATCGTCTTCAAAATCATCTTTGGTTGGAAAGTTATGATAGTCAAACAGGAAAATTAATAAAAGTGCTTTTTGAAGAAACATCAAGTAAATATGTTGAACCAGAAACACCAATAGTATTTGTGCCAAAAACAAATAATGATTTTCTTTTTATGAGTGAAAGAGATGGTTGGAATCATATCTATCTTTATAATAAAGAAGGTAAGATGAAAAAACAAATAACAAAAGGAGATTGGATGGTAAATGAAATTCTTGGATTTAATGATAAAGGTAATTTGGTTTATTTTTATGGAACAAAAGATTCTCCTTTGGATAGGAACCTTTATAGCGTTGATTTAAATTCATTAAAAATCACAAGATTAACTCCAAACAATGGTTACCATACAACGGCTTTCAATAGCAAAGGTACTCTCTTTGCTGATTCTTATTCAGATTATAACACAACTCCACGCCGTTCTGTTATCTTAAACAACACAAATAAAGTTGTTAAAGAATTAGAGAATGCAGAAAATCCTTTTAAAGATATGAATGCGCCAACAATAACTATTGACACTTTGCATGCAGAAGATGGAACAGTACTTTATACAAGAATGATAAAACCAAAAGACTTTAATCCAAATAAGAAATACCCTGTTATAACTTATGTTTATGGTGGTCCTCACGAACAATTAATTGTTAATGAATGGACTGCTGGTGCCGGCAATTTTCTTCTTTTCCTTGCAAGTAAAGGTTATATTGTTTGGACAATGGATAGTAGAGGTTCTGCTAATCGTGGATATGATTTTGAAAGTGCTATTTGGCATAACTGTGGAACAAGAGAAGTTAAAGACCAAATGATAGGAATTAATCATTTAAAGGCACTTCCTTATATTGATACTACAAGAATGGGCGTTGATGGTTGGTCTTATGGTGGTTTTATGACAATAAGTATGAAATTAAAGAACCCAGGTGTATTTAAAGTAGCAACAGCAGGTGGTCCTGTTATTGATTGGAAATGGTATGAGATAATGTATGGTGAGCGTTATATGGGAACACCACAAAACAATAAAGAAGGATTTAAAAATGCTTCACTAATAAATTATATAGACAATCTTCAAGGCAAACTTCTTATTATGCAAGGCTATCAAGACAATACTGTTGTACCTCAACATAGTTTAGAATTTATAAGAAACTGCGTTAAAAAGAATAAACCTGTTGATTATTTTATGTATACTGAGCATGAGCACAACGTAAGAGGCAAAGATAGAATACATCTATACGAAAAGATTTACCAATATTATCAAGACAATTTATAAAATAAGATTTATGTTTACAGGAATAATAGAAAAGACTGCCACAGTCGTTAAGATTGAAAAAAAAGGTACTAATTATGACTTTACTCTTCAATGTGATATTGCGCCAGAATTACATATTGACCAAAGTTTTGCTCATGATGGTTGTTGTCTTACAGTGATTGCATTAAACAAAGACAAGAAAGAATACACCGTTACTGCCATGAAAGAAACCATGGATAGAACTAATCTTGGTTATTGGCAAGTAGGAACAGAAGTAAATGTGGAAAGAAGTATGAAGATGGAAGGAAGATTTGATGGACATATTGTTCAAGGACACGTTGATACTACTGCCAAATGCGAAAAGATTATTGATGAGAATGGTTCTTGGCGATATTTCTTTTCATATAATAATAAAGAAGAAATAACTGTTGAAAAAGGAAGCATAAGTGTTAATGGTGTTAGTCTAACTGTTGTTGATAGCAAAGAAAATATGTTTTCTGTTTCAATAATACCTTTCACACAAAAAGTAACTAACTTTCATAATATAGAAGTTGGAACAATTGTTAATATAGAATTTGATGTTTTTGGCAAATATATACAAAAACTATTGAAAGAATATTTAAAGAAATAAATGATAGAATATAAAGAGGAAGAAGATAAATGTGTTATTGTTTCGGTTGCAACATCTTATGTTACCGATACAATGATGAAAGAATACCTTGATGAACTTTCTTTTCTTATTCTAACTGTTGGAGCAAGAAGTGTTAAAAGTTTTACTCAAAGATTACCTATTGCAGATAGCAAAACTTATGTTGGAATGGGCAAACTCTTGGAAGTAAAAGAATATATTAAAGAAAATGAAATAGAATGGGTTGTTTTTGATGATGAGCTCTCTCCTTCCCAACTAAGGAACATTGAAAGAGAACTTGGTTGTAATATATTAGACCGCACACAACTTATCCTTTCCATTTTTGCTAAACGAGCAAGTACTGCTCATTCAAAGATACAAGTAGAGCTTGCAGAATATCAATATATGCTTCCACGTTTAACTCGTATGTGGACTCACCTTGATAGACAAAAAGGTGGTCTTAATATGCGTGGTCCTGGAGAAACTCAAATAGAAAGCGACCGTAGAATAGTGCTTAGTAAAATATCATTATTGAAACAAAAACTCAAAGCAATAGATAAGCAAAAAACATTACAAAGGAAAAATCGTGAAAGTCTTGTTCGTGTTGCTCTTGTTGGATATACTAATGTTGGCAAAAGCACTCTTATGAATTGTCTTAGCAAATCAGATGTCTTTGCTGAGAATAAACTTTTTGCCACTTTGGACACAACTGTTAGAAAAGTTGTTATAGATAATCTTCCATTTCTTCTAACAGACACTGTTGGCTTTATTCGTAAATTACCAAAAACATTAATGGAGAGTTTTAAAAGTACGCTTGATGAAGTAACTAGTGCTGACCTTCTTGTTCATGTTGTTGATATTTCTCACCCTAATTTTGAACAGCAAATAGATGTTGTTAATTCTACTCTCAACGAAATAGGTGCAAGCGACAAAGAAACAATAATCATATTTAATAAGATAGATAACTATTCATATATAAAGAAAGATGAAGATGATTTAACTCCAAAAGAAAAAGAGAACTATTCGCTTGAAGAACTTAAAAACACATGGATGGCTAAAAATAACTTAACATCAATTTTCATTTCTGCCAAAGATAAGACTAATTTTACTCAAATGAAGCAAGTTTTGTATGATAGAATAAAAATCATTCACGCAAGGATTTATCCATATAATAACTTCTTGTATTAATAGTAAATTAAATATTAAAATAATAATTAAACATTAAAATATTATGAAAATTTTAGCAGCAGAAACAGCAACAGGCTGGGACCAAATCGTTCATTGGTGTATTAACACCGGCCTAAATTCAGGACCAAAAATAATAATATCTTTAATTGTTCTTTGGTTAGGATTTAAATTAATAAAGTTAATAAGAAAGACTCTTGCTAAGGCTTTCGAGAAAAGAGATGTAGATCCTTCTCTTCGTCCATTCATCACCTCAATGGTGTCAATTGTTTTAAAGATTCTTTTAATAATAAGTTTGATTGGTTATCTTGGCATTCCGATGTCTTCATTTGTAGCTCTTCTTGGTGCAGGTGGCTTGGCTGTAGGTATGGCTCTTAGCGGAACAATTCAAAACGTAGCAGGTGGTGTTGTCATTCTAATTCTTCGTCCTTTTAAAGTAGGAGATTATATTGCAGCACAAGGATTTGAAGGAAAAGTAAATAGTATAAAAATATTTAATACTGTTTTAACTACTGTTGATAACAAAGTAGTAACACTTCCAAATGGTACTCTTTCTGCTGGTAGCGTTATTAATTATTCTGCAATGGAACAAAGGAGAATAACTGTAACTTGCAAGATGGCACAAGGCGTTGATGTCTCTAAAATACAAAACGATTTCTTTTCAATGATTAATCAAAACGAAAAGATACTTAAAGACCCAAAAAGTAAAGTTGTAGTTATTCTTAATGAAGATTCAGTTTCAATAGAAACAAGAGTTTGGGCAACAACATCTAATTATTGGGACGTTAATGATACGCTTAATAAACAGATTTATGAATATATGATTAAAGAAAACATATCAATGCCTTATCAAAAAATCAATTTAATTAATAAATAATAACGAATAAAAATCCAATGTCTAATTCTAATCCATTAAATCTTTTTAAATTCAATAGAATAATAATACCAATTGTATTAGGATTAGGCGTTGGATTTTATATGATTGCCAAAGAATATAACAATAACAGCGATATCTTTTCAAACATTGCTTCTTCTTGGACATGGTCTTCAACATTTTGCATCCTTATTGCTTGCTTATTTGCTATGTCAAGAGATGTTATGTATATGTATCGTATCCGTCTGTTGTCAGATAAACAACTTTCTTGGAAAAAAAGTTTTCAAGTTATAATGTTATGGGAATTTGGCTCTGCAATAACGCCTTCTGTTGTTGGAGGTTCTGCATTAGCTTTTTTTATAGTTTCTTTGGAAGGCATACCTGTTGGAAGAAGCACTGCTATTGTTATGATTACTGCTCTGCTTGATGAATTATTCTATCTTATTGTTGCTCCTATTGTCATTCTTATCGTTGCTCCTTCTATGGCTTTTGCTACTGATTTTCATTTTTCTTTTCTTGGAGGAACATTTGGTGAAGTTCAGATTTTCTTTATTGGCTATTCTTTTATGCTTTTGCTTACATTATTTATTCTTGTGGCTATTTTCTTCTATCCTCGTGGCTTCAAAAAATTCTTGTATAGACTATCCAACAAACATTTATTCAAAAAATGGCAACACAATCTTCAAAAAGTTGGAGATGATATTGTAACAAGTAGCACAGAATTTAAAGGTAAAAGTTTTTGGTTTTGGTCCAAAGCATATCTTTGCACTGTTTGTTCATGGACATCAAGATTTTTTGTTGTCAATTTCATTCTCTTGGCTTTCACTCCTGTTGGCAATCATCTTTTAGTTTTTGCTCGCCAACTTGTTATGTGGATTATTTTATGTATTTCGCCAACTCCTGGTAGCAGTGGCATTGCAGAATTTGCTTTTCCTTTATTTTTGAATGGCTTTTTGCCCTCTGGACTTGAAGGAACTATTGCTTTGCTTTGGCGAATATTCACTTATTATCCTTATATTATTCTTGGAATTATCGTACTCCCATATTGGAGTCGCAGAGTTTTCAAAAAGAATAAGAATAAGAAATCTAATGAATAAATCATCAAACATCATTTCTCTCAAATAAACAACCTTTTCACTATAACTTTACTATATTCTCACATAATCAAAAAGAATATTTATTTGTTTTGAATTAAGTGTAACAATATATTACAAGACTCAGTACATTCATTTTACTATTGTCTTGTACTGCTAGTACATCAATTTCTTTTTGCGATGTACTGCCAGTACATTAGCAATGTATTATCAGTACAATAGCAATGTACTATCAGTACATTAGCAATGTATTGTCAGTACATCGCTAATGTATTTTATTATCTCTTTATTCTAATAAAATGGATTACTATTATATCGCAACAGAATAAAAAAAACAGTTATTTATTCTAATTAATGATAAAACATATCAAAGAATAATCTCAAAATCTTTGATTGTCATTGTTTTTCTTTAAACTTTCTTAATCTGTTTTTTTTGTTTTACTTCTGATTTTTACCAATATAAACCTCAGTTGCTCCTATTCCATACTTTTGCATTGAAGCAGGAAAATAATGAATGAAAGAATAATTATTCAATTCTGCCATTAATTTTGTTTTTAATGTACCTTGCCCAACGCCATGAATAAATATTATTTTATCAAGATGTCTTTCTATTGCCTGACTTAAACATTTCTTAAAATAATCTATTTGAATATTTAGTATATCATTAGGACTAAGATTAGTTTGTTCATCAACCAATTCTTCTATATGCAAATCTACTTCTGCCTCTTTGCTACTAATTAAATGTTTATCAAAAAAAGATATAGGTTTAGTTTGTTTAACTATCTTCACATCACCTTTTTCTTCAAGTCTTTTTATGATTTCTTCTTTTTTTACTTGTTGCTGTTTTTCTAATAACAAAGGCACCTCACTCATTATCGCAACAGGCACACTCAATACCTTCTCTGCAAAAAGTCCTGAATCAACAAAACAGCCTTCTTTAAAGAATTTTGCTGTTCTTACTTTAATTTCATAAGATATTGGCATAAGAACTTTATCTGAATTGTCTTTATGAAACATTATTTGAATAACGCCATTGCACCAAGATTCTAATTCATCATTACCAATAGTTGCTAATAAACATCTTTCTTTTTCATCTATACTACCAAAATCTTGTCCAACAAAACCGCCTTGTTTATTGTTTAAAAACAATGAATAAAGAATAGTAGTATCTGTGTTATTTACTAAATAGACATAATAATTTCCTGAAATAAAATATTTTTGGTCGCAAGGCACATAGCAAAGATATACACCTTTTTCTACATCTTGTCCTTTGCGTGAAAGAAAGATTTTTTCTATTCTAATATCATCATCATTTGTTGTCTGTCCTTGTGTTTGTTCTTTTTCGCTTGATTGTCTTGCATCTTCAATATTTTTGTTGGAAGTAAATATTTTTCCTGCTTTCTCATCAACATAATCAAGCACAAGTTCTTTTGTTAGTGTTGGTATTTCAAAACCATCTTCCATCTCAACATTTACTAATACCGGAGAAACTATCTTGCTTATTTTTCCGCCACCTTCTTGGTCTAAAAACTTAACTCTGTCCCCTACTTTAAATTGTATCATTATTTTATTGTTTATTTTCTTTATTCTAAATTAATTTGTCTGCAAGTTTATTAAAATCTATTCCATCAAAATTACCAGAACTCATCATCAAAAGATTAGTATCTTTCCAATTAATCTTATAAAGTGTATCCAAAACTTCTTCTTTTGATGTAAAAACCTTTAAGTCATCTTTTTCAAATGCCTTATAAACATTTTCTTTGTTTAGTTCGGGCAAACGTTTTAATTCTATTGCATGATGATTATAATAAACTATTGCCACATCTGCTTTATCCATTGTATGAGCATATTGTTTAAGAAATTCTTGTGTTAAAGATGAATAAGTATGAAGCTCCATACATGCAACAAGTCTTCGTTTTGGATATTGCTCTTTCATAGCTGATATTGTAGCAAGAAGTTTGGAAGGAGAATGAGCAAAATCTTTATAAATTGCAACGCTATCATTTTCTTTCACTTGTTCAAGTCTTTTTGATGCACCTTTAAAAGACATCATTGTTGTTAGAAAATCATCATTCTTAACACCTATCTCTTCACATGCTTTCATTGCTGCATACATATTCATAAGATTATGGTCTCCAAAAATCATCATCTTATACTCCTTATTATTATATGCAACTATTGTTTTTCCGTTTTCAATTCTGTGCGGTAATATATTATAAGGTATAGTCTTTATATCTTTTCTGCAATTCAATGCAACATTCTTAACTTGCTTATCATTTTCGCAATATATAAGTGTTCCACCTTTTGTTATCTTATCTGCAAAAATCTTAAACTGCAACACATAGTTGTCAAACGTTGGAAACACATTGATATGGTCCCAAGCTATTCCTGTAATTATTGCAATATCTGGATTGTAAAGATGAAATTTAGGACGAAGGTCAATAGCCGATGTCAAATATTCATCACCTTCCAAAACCATATACTTAGCTTTTTCGCTCATCTTAACCATCACATCAAATCCTTCCAACAATGCTCCAACCATATAATCAGTATCTATATTCAAACTGCGAAGACAGTGGAGAATCATAGCAGTTGTTGTTGTTTTTCCATGAGAGCCTCCAACGACTATACGTTTTTTATCTTTTCCCATCTCATAAAGAAATTCAGGATAAGAATAAATCTTTACTCCAAGTTCTTTTGCTCGTATTAGTTCTGGATTATCTCCTTTTGCATGCATACCTAAAATCACTGCATCCAAATCTTTTGTTATCATATCTTTGTTCCAGCCTTTGTAATTTGGCAAAAGACCATATTCTTCCAAACGCTCTTTCGCTGGAGAAAATATTTCATCATCACTCCCACTAACTTCGTATCCTTTTTTCTTTAAAGCAATAGCCAAATTGTGCATAGCGCTACCTGCAATAGCAATAAAATGTACTCTCATTTTTATATTATTATTTTTTATTATCGTTTTACAAAATTACATTAATTATTCTTCTTTTTTATAAAAAGCAAAGAAAAAATTAAAAAAAATAAAGAATTAATAAAAAAATTCTTCATTTTTTTGTCATTAATTAAATTTGTAGTATATTTGCATCTTGATAAATAGAAATTTAATAAAAAACACTTTAAAAAAATGAAAAAAACATTATTAGCAATTGCTCTTTTGTTGGGTTCTACTTGTACTTTTGCACAATTAGGTCTTAATAAAGATGCAATCAAAATGGAAAAAAAGGCTATGATTAGTAATTTTCAAAGAACTATCATACCTTCAAATAGCCGTACCGCAGCTAAGTCATTAAAGGCTCATCCTGCTGGAACAACTCTACTTTGTGATTTTAGTGATGCTACAACTTATACTTTTGGCAGAACAGCTAATCATACAGTTGGAAATGATTATGGCTGGCAATTAAAAGCAGATACTTCTTCAGCTTTTACTGATGCTTCTTGGATTAACAATTATTATGGAATTTCAACTCTTGGTTGGAAATATTTCACTGGAGCTAATTATGGTAATATGACAGCAGCAAATGGTTTTGCTTATTTATATGCTCTTAGACCTTATTTTGAAACTCAAAACGTAGCTAATGGTACATTTGATGCAACAATAACATTAAACAATCCTATTTCTTCTTATGGTTTAGGTGGATTAGACATTTATTTTTCTCAACTTATGATGAAATTTAATGGAGATAGATATTTTATTGATTGGTGTAACAATGCAAACTTCACAGCTGGGACTTATGATTCTATTGAAGTTAATATGAAAGGTATTGATGTTGCTGTTAATAATGATTTAATGGGAGTTAGAAGAATAAATCTTCCAAACAACACACTTAATGCTCATGCAGTTGGAACAACTCCTACTGAACTTACATATATTCGTTTACGTTATTATTCTCCAATAGCATCTGGTAATGAAGATCAACCTCACGGATATTGGTGGGTTGTTGATGATATTTCTTATGCTAGCGCATTAGCAGAAAATCTTGACATTAGTGCCAATCATTATTATGATGGTGGTTATACATCTATTCCAAATGGTATAACTCCTGATACATTAGTTTATTCTGCATCTGTTGCAAACACGGGTGTTGATGTTTTAACTAATATTAAATTAGAAAACAAAATGTATCAAGGTGAATACAACACAACAGACTCTCTATATCATTTCAATACAGAAATATTATCAAACGCATCAGACGCTCAAACTTTAACAAATACTATTTGGATTGATACAGATACAACAACATCTCCTTATACATTTACATTAAGAAGAGACCATTCATTAGAAGCAGC
Source organism: Bacteroidales bacterium (assembly GCA_022482545.1). Classification (GTDB taxonomy): domain Bacteria; phylum Bacteroidota; class Bacteroidia; order Bacteroidales; family P3; genus Scybalousia_A. Next base: position 70,824 of record JAKVOZ010000001.1, on the reverse strand, counting down.
AAGCACTCCTTTATATTCATCTAATTTAGGTGTTTATAGAGTAATCAATGGTGTTTCTTATACAAATCAAAGAAGTTTAGAAAATGGTTTCACTCCTCTTAAAGACACAGTTAGAGTTTACAGAGTAGTTGATTCTCTTGTTGCTAACTTCCCTCACCCTACTTACAGATGGGCAAAAGATAACAATGACCTTGATAGCAGATTCCATGGAGAAGTTTGGCAATATGGTTTTTCTGGAAATTATATTACAGATAGAGATGCAGCATGGAACAAACAAGGATACAAAGTATGTTCTGGTTTCCAAGCAACTGCTGTAGCTAACACATTATATTTAAAAGGTGTTGAACTTGTTCCTGGTCTTGATTCTTGCTCTGCTGGAACAAGAATTAAAGCTTCTTTATGGAAATGGAATGATGACATTCCTGCTGATTCTTTAACTTTATCTAACGTTGTAAAACCAGTAACAGATGCTAATGGTAATGCTATTGTTTCTGCAACTTATTCTGTAGCTTCAACTGATTTAAACACAGCTGCTACTGCAGAGGATTTCCGTACAATTTATTTACCTTTCACTGATGGTTCTGTTCAATTAAAAGCTAATAATATTTATTATGCTTGTTATGAATTAATGTCTAATGGTAATTTTGCTGTTGGAAAAGATATTAATTATTCTAATGCAAGTTCATTTGGACCTGGTAACTATTATAAAACTTTAATTTTCTCTCAAAACTGTGGAACAGCTGGTAGTGGTAACTATGCTTGGGGTGGTAGATTCCGTCATCCAGCAAACTGTGATTATGTAGCTCCTATGATTCGTTTCTTCGTTTCTAACGATCCTTACAATCCAGCTTCTGGAATTAATGAAGTTTCAGCAAAAGCTGCTTCTAATTTAAGCGTTTATCCTAACCCAGTTGCTAACAATGCAGTATTGAACTACACTCTTAACCAAAATGGTAATGTAACAATAACTGTTACTGACATCATGGGAAGAACAGTATTAACAATGAATGAAGGCAAACAAGTTGCTGGCGTTGATTATAGAGTTAATGTTGGTGCTTCTTCTTTAACTAACGGAACATACTTCTGTACAGTTAATGTAAATGGTGCTAAATCTACAACTAAACTTGTTGTAAATAGATAAAATTCTTAGTAATTAAGAATTTTTAATTAAAAGCGAATCAATTTTTTATGATTGATTCGCTTTTTTTTGTTAAAAAATTTGTAATTTTGTTGCTCATTTATAAATATTGTAAATATGAGAAACAAAATTTTTTATTTTTTAGCTACAATGCTATTAGTTAATGTTCTTTTTGCTATACCAGCAAAGCATTCTCTTCTTAGTATTACACAACAAGACAAAAGACATCTTGACTTTTATTTATATGGAGATGAAAAACTTTCTTACGCAAAGACATTAGATGATTATACCTTAATTGTTAATAATGAAGGTTATTATTGCTATGGTGTATTAGATAATAATAGTAATCTTATTTCTTCCAATATCATTGCAACAAATAGTGAAGAAAGAACAGTTGAAGAAAATAATTTTCTAAGAACTATTAACAAAAGCCTTTCTTTTTCTCAACAACAAATAGATAAGCAACAAAATGCTTTTAGTACTAATAAATCATCTTATCCAACAACTGGAAACAATAATTTATTAATCATTCTTGTTAGTTTTCCAGATAGAGTATGTTCTGCAACTCAATCAGATTTTCAAGCAATTGCCTCAGAACATAATTATAGTTTATATGGAGCAACAGGAAGTGTAAAAGATTATTATTACGATAATTCTTTTGGACAATTAAATTTAAATCCTATTGTTGTTGGTCCTTTTATGCTTAGTCATAATATGGCTTATTATGGAGCGCCAAGTGCAACATTCTCTGATATAAGACCAAAAGAAATGGTTGCAGAAGCTTGTCATTTAGCAGATTCTATTATTGATTTCTCGCAATTTGATATGAATCATGATAGTATAATTGATGCTGTTCATATTATTTTTGCAGGACAACCTCAATCTTCAACAGGAGAAGTTAATGCTATTTGGCCTCATCGTTGGTTCATAACAGATACAGATACTGTTTCTCAAAGAATATTTGACGGAATGAAATTAAAAGATTATTCATGTTCTGCCGAAAAAAGAGGTATGATTATTGATGGTATAGGTACGATTTGTCATGAGTTTGGACATGTTCTTGGTTTGCCAGATTATTATGATACTGATTATGCTGGTAGTGGCGGAAATGCAACTGCTCTTTCTTATTGGAGCATTATGGCTTCTGGTAGTTATAATAATAACGGCAACACTCCTCCTATTTTTAATACTAATGAAAGAATGAGGCTCCATTGGATGAAAGTGGATACTCTTAATCTTGCAAATACTTATAGTTTATATCCTCTTATTGACTCAAACAAAGCATATATTTTAACAACAGATTCTACTAATGAGTATTTTCTTCTTGAAAACCGTAGCAAAAGAAGTTGGGACACTTATTTGCCTAATAGTGGTATGTTAATTTATCATTTGAAAAATCTTGGAGATAATTGTATTAATTGCAAACCTTCTTTTCAAAGATGTGATATAGTTGAAGCTGATAATGATGAAAGTAATAATTCTTTAAATTCTGATGTATTCACTTATCCAACTAACAATCATTATTTCACTTCTTACGATACTCCAAATTGCCATTTATGGAATGGAACAATAATTGACAGACCTATAACAAGAATAGCTATGGACACAAATACTGGTGTTGTTTCTTTTAGATATATGATACCAGATACCTTAGCTATTGTTAAAACATTATATGGAACAACTCAATTGTCTTCAAATTCTTTTAAAATTAAAGGACTTTCTATTTATGATGGAATAGGACAAACACTATCAAAAGGTTTTCTTGTTGATGTTAATAGTGATTTTTCTTCTGCTATTTTCTACCCAAAAGACAATACAATTGTAGATACTTTCTCTACCACTCTTTCTTCTTTGAATTATGGACAAATGTATTACTACAAAGCAGTGGCAATAAATTCTAATAACGATACAGTAAGTGGCGATTATCAAACTTTTCAAACTTCATCAGGACAACCTTATATTATTACAAATAATATAACTAATATTGGATTAGATACGATTGATGTTACAATAAGAAAAATAACAGAAGGCGATTTTCCCGTAACAGAATATGGCATTGTTTATGACACATTAATCAATCCAAATATTAATACAAACAAAGTTTCTTTCAACGGAGATTTCTCAACATTCACTGCAACTATAAAAAATTTAAAGCAATCAACTCTTTATTATTTTAGAGCATATGCAAAAACTTCTATTGGCATAAAATATGGTAATACTGTTTCTGCTAAAACAAAATTCCACCCTATTGAAAACGATACCATCTACACATCAGATATGAAAAAATGTATTAATGAGACATTTGATAGTATAAAAGCAAGTGAAGTTAGTGGAGGTTTAGGTAATTTTCATTATCTATGGCAAGAAAAACAAATAGATTCTTCTTGGCACAATGCAACAAATACTAATAATTTAAAAGATTATTACATAGGCAATCTTACACAAAGCACATATTTTAGAAGGATTGCTTTTTCTGAAAACATCAAAGACACAACTAATGTTTTATTTGCAAAAGTTAATTCTTCCAAAGGTGGAAATATTTTTGGTAGAGATAGTGTGATGAATAATGAATATGATACTTTAACATTAAAAAACAATGTTGGAGATATTCTTTCATGGCAAAAAAATTATGAATCTTCTTGGATTGATATTACAAATAGTTTTGACCAAGACTCTATTATTTACAAATTAAGCAATGTTGATTCATTATTAATCAGAGCAGTAGTTCAAAACTCTTATTGTCCTATTGTTTATTCTGACACATTGAAAATCAACGTAAAACAAAACGTCAATTTAAATGATTATATTGAAGAGTTATCAAATTTTTATTTGAATCCAGTACCAGCAAATCAATATGTTTTTTTGAATAATCCAAAAAGATTAAATATTAATTATAGTGTTTTCAATATTAATGGACAATTAATGACAGAAAAGATAAAAATTATTGATGAGAAAATTAAGATTAATACATCGTCTTTTGTTCAAGGTAATTATACAATAAAAATCTTTAATAATTCAACAAAGAAAACAAGTTATTTGAAGTTTGTTATCGCAAGATAAATATTCTTCTATATACTTTTAATCTAAAAAGCTCGTTAATAGAAAGAAGAAAAAGAAAATAAAAAAAAGAAATATGAATAAAATTTTAAAAACAGTAACATTAATGGCTATGCTTTTTATTAGTGTGGCCTCATTTGCTATTCCAGCAAACCCTACACCCGTTACCATCAAACAGGCTAATGGTAAAACATTAACTTTTATTCTTCAAGGTGATGAATATGTAAATTGGGCAAAAACAACTGATGGTTATACAATATTAAAGAACAATGAAGGTATGTATGTTTATGCCACAAAAGATAGTAGAGACAATTTGATTCCTTCAAGTTATATTGCTGCAAATACTAATGAACGTAGTGCAGAAGATATTGCTTTTCTAAGTACAACACGTACTGATTTAAGATATTCTTCAAATCAAGTTAGCTCTATGAAAAATGCTTGGATTCAAAAGAATGGAACAATTCACACGAAATACACAACAACCGGCACAGTTAAATTATTAGTTATCCTTGTGTCTTTCTCTGATTTACCTTTTACTTATACTAATCAAAATTTCCAAGACCTTGTTAAACAACACAACTACAATAATTATGGTAGTGTAAAAGATTTTTATCTTCAAAATTCTGATAGTATATTCACTATGGATATTGATGTTGTTGGACCATTTACTTTACCAAACACAATGGCTTATTATGGTGGCAATTCAAGTACTATGGGCTCTCAATATTTTGTAAGAGATGCAATTAATGCAGCAGATGCAAGTGTTAATTTTGCTGATTATGATAATGACGGAGATGATTATGTTGATGCTATTCATATAATCTTTGCTGGTACTCCTGAATCTTCAACAGGAAATACTAATGAGATATGGCCTCATAGAGGAAGTGTTAGACAATATATGCAATATACACCTAAAGATGGAAAATATTTTGATGTTTATTCTTGTTCAGCAGAAAAAAAATATGAATATGGACAAACATCTATGGACGGTATAGGAACAATTTGTCATGAATTTGGACACGTTCTTGGTTTTCCTGATTATTATGATACAGATTACTCTGGTTCTGGTGGAACATCTAACACACTTGGAAGTTGGGATTTAATGGACGCTGGTAGTTATAACAATCATTCAAATACACCTCCTGCCCTTTCTGCTGCTGAAAGAACAATAACAGGTTGGATGACTCCAACAAAACTAACTGCAACAAGAGATTCTATTCTTTTGCCTGTATTAACTGATAGTACTGTTGCTTATCAAGTAGATTTATCGGACACTAATGAATATTTTTTAATAGAGCATCGTAAGAAAAAAGGTTGGGACGCATTCCTTCCTGGTAATGGTATGATGATTTATCACGGAAACAAATCAAAAATAAACGCATGGCTTGTTAATCATGACAATACAATTAACGTAAATCCATCTAATAGAGGTTGGTTTATTGAAGTTGCTGACGGAAACGAATCTCATTTTGAAACAGCTTATGCTCCTTTCCCTGGCTCATCAAACATTCACAACTTTACTAACACATCTGCTAACAATGCAACATTAAATAATGGAACACCTGCTAACAGACCAATAACAAATATTCATTATGTTAATGATTCTCTTATTATGTTTAACTTTATGTCAAACATTCCTTATGTAGAAACATCAACTATTGTTAATGGTTCTTTGACAACATCTTCTTTTGCTGCTACTGGAAAAATAACATATCTTCCTTCTTCTAATCTAACAAAAAAAGGAATATATTATTCAACATCAACTGATTGTGATATAGCAACAGCAACAATGGTTCTTGATACAACTCTTTCAAATGATTCTACAATAAGTGCAACAATAACAGGATTAACTCCTGCAACTAATTATTATTATAGAGCCTTTGCTTCTACAAGTGGCGGAACTCATTATGGAGATGTTAAATCAACAACAACAAACAATGGTTTAGGTTATGTTATGACAAATTCTTCTTCTAACGTTGATAGTTCTTCTGCAACATTAACAGGTAATTTGTATTTCATTGGTGAAGGTAGTTTCATTAAAAAAGGATTCGTTTATACAACAATAGCAGACCATACTCCAGTTATAGATAGCGACAATGTTGTTATTTCTCTTGATTCTACATTAGGTAGTTATTCATTACCTTTAACTGGATTAACAGAAGGAACAACATATTATTATAGAGCATTTATTCAAAATTCTTTTGGAACAAGATATGGCAACAAATATAGTTTCCATACAACTGCTCCTGCAATATTAAACAATACTATTTCAGCAAATCAAGCAGTTTGTTTAGGTACTGCTCCAAGTCAATTAAATGGTACTTTACCAACAGGAGGTAGAGGAAACTTTACTTATTTATGGCAACAAAAATCAAGAACAAGTCAATGGATTGCTGCAACTCAAACAAACAACAATCAAAACTATCAACCAGAAGCAATAACTGATAGTACTTTCTATCGTCGTATAGTTATTTCTAATGGAACAATTCAAGACACAAGTAATTCTGTTCTTATAGATGTTAGAATATCTCGTGGTGGTAATCTTACTTTTGCTAACGATACTGTTAATCAAAACACAACAGGAAAATTCACTTTAACAAATTATCGTGGTACTCTAACTTGGGAAAGAACAGGTAACAACAATACTAATTATGCAGACTTAGGTAATTCTACTGCAACATACAATGCTACATTCTCTGATCTTGGAACATATATTTATCATGTTAAAGTTCAAATAGACCAATGTGCTCCTGCTTACTCTAATGAGAAGAAAGTTGTTGTCGTTAATAATTCTTCAATTGAAGACATAACTAATAACATAGATTTTTCTATTATGCCTAACCCTACTAACAACGGAACATTTACAATAAACTCTTCTTTGAATAATGCTAACAAAATAACTATTTCTAACATTATGGGACAAAGAGTTTATTTTGAAACTAACGCTAATTTAAAAGACAAGACAATAAGTATTCCTAACGCAAAGAATGGTGCTTACATCATAACTGTTGAAAACAATGGCAAACAACTTTCAAAGAAAATAATTGTTAATAAATAATAATAAAACTTAAATACAATGAACAAAGTAATAAATACAGAGAATGCCCCAAAAGCAATTGGTCCATATTCTCAAGCAATCAAAGCAGGCAATGGAATGTTATTCATATCTGGACAAATACCTGTTGATCCAAAAACAGGAAACGTTGCACAAGGAATAACAGAACAAGCAGAACAAGTATTAAAAAACATATCTGCCATATTAAAAGAGGCTGGTTACACATTCAACGATGTTGTTAAAACAACTTGTCTTCTAAATAGTATGGACGATTTCAAAGCAATGAATGAAGTTTATGCAAAATATTTCACACAAACACTACCAGCAAGAGCCGCTTTTGCAGTAGAAAAACTACCTATGGGCGTTTTAGTTGAGATTGAAGCAATAGCATATAAAGACTAATTCAAAACACAATATGCTTTTAGTTTAAATCTAAAAGCATATAAAAAAGAGGCATCAAACAAAAAAGATGTCTCTTTTTTTTATCTTGAAATGAATCGCTATTCTATCAATTTTCATCCTTATCTTTTTTACCGCAGAAGCCATCTTTTTTAATTTACACTAAGGTTTAACTTGCAAAAAACGGCCTTTTTTAAGTAAGAAATCGGCCTTTTTTGATATTCATTTAACTATCTAATTTATTTTACTCCACTATCTAATTTTATTTTTAGCCCTTATTTTTTTATCTTCTCAACTATTTAATGTACTTTTGCATTTAGTTATTAATTTTAATACAACTTTTATGAAAACAAAATCTTTATTTTTTATTGCCATCCTTTTAAATTTATGTTTTATCGTTAAGAGTCAAAACGTTGATTCAATTGATATTATCCATTACAACATAAATTTAAATGTAGATAATAAACTTTCTAATCAACATATTGGCTACACTGATATTAAGTTTAAGCTTTTGTCAAATGACTATCATAAAATAAGACTGCAACTTAAAAATCAAATTGTTGATTCTGCCTTTATCTTACCAAGCACAACTGCAATTTATATTTACACTAATCCTAATATTATTTTTAATCTTAACAATGTTAATATAAATGATACTCTAACATTAAGAGTTTATTATCATGGAGGTCAAGTTATTGAACAAAACTCTATGGCTTGGGGTGGTATTCATTATAATAACGGAATAATATATACGCTTAATGTTGCTTTTCATGATTATCCTCATTCTTATGCAAGAAGTTGGTTTGTCGCAAAAGATGTTTTTGATGATAAGGCAACATACTCTTTTCATATTGAAACAAATAAAGATGTTCAAGCAATATGTGGTGGAGTTTTGGATTCTATTTCTGAAAACATTTCTTCCAACACTTATCATTATACTATACCTCAAAGAATTTCTCCTTATTTATGTTCAATGACAATAGCAAATTTTCACACTTATTCAGACACTATTCATTCTATTTATGGCAACGACGTTCCTTTAACTGTTAGATATAGATATAGTGATGATTCATTAAACATTAGAAACAATTTTATTAACGTACCATTAGCTTTCAATGCCTTAGAAAAAACATTTGGTAAGTTTCGTTTCAACAAAGTCGGCTATTGTCTTACGCCTCTTGGCAGTATGGAACATGTAGATAATATTTCTTTGGCTCAAAATGTAGTATCAACAACGGAAATGGCGAACCAATCAAATATTATCCACGAATTAGCACATAGTTGGTTTGGTAATCTTATAACATGCTCGACTCAGGAAGATATGTGGTTAAATGAAGGTTGGACATCTTTTACAACAAGAATATCTTTTGAAGGAATGTATGGAATAGAAAAAGCAAAAGAATATTTTAGGAATGAGAACGTTAAAGTTATTAGAGATTTACCAAAGAGTGAAGGCTTTTTGGCTGTTTATGGAATTGATAGCACAATGACTTATTCTTCTACTGTTTATGATAAAGGGGCTATGGTCGTTCAAACTCTTCGTGGTATGATTGGCGATAGTCTATTTTCAATTGCAGTAAAAGATATGATTGATAGTTTTGCTTTTAAAAACATCAACACTATTCAAGTTAGAGATTTTTTATCTAGCAGAACGAACATCAATCTTGCTCCTTTCTTTAATTGTTTTGTGTTTAATGCTGGTTATGTTGATTATGATATAATTAAAAAAGATTTAAATAATACTTATGCTACTATATCTATTAGGCAAAAAGCATATCCTAATAAAGATAATGTATGTTCTTTTATGAGAGTGCCAATAACGTTTATAGATAGTAATTATAATAAATACAAAACATTTATTTCTGTCAATGGTGATTCTTCTACTCAAACGTTTTCTTTACCTTTTGTTGCTAAGAATGCGTTTCTTGATATGGAGGAAGAAATTATGGATTTAACAACTGATAATTATAAAACGATAAAGAACGATGGAACTTATGATTTTGACAACACGTATTTCAAAGTAACAGCAACAAATATTAATGATTCGTTGCTTTTGCGTCCAACATTGCATTGGCTTGGAGAAGATACTAACAACTTACCACAAGGTATTAGTAGAATATCATCTAAACACTATTGGACAATTGAAGGATTAAACTTAAACAATGCTAATTTGGAAGGAAACTTTTATTATGAATTAAATCAATATTTATATGCTTTTGATTCTTCTCTACTCCATTCCGACCTTGATTTAGATTCTCTTATTATGCTTTACCGCAAAGATAAAACTTCTCCATGGATTGCATTGCCTACAAACGTTTCTAATCTTTATTTAAGCGGATATGTTTCTGTTGATATGCTTAGTGAAGGAGAATATCTAATGGCGATAGGAGATAAAAACAAAGTGTCTCTTTATCAAACAATAAACAACAAAAACGATATTGAGATTTATCCTAATCCTTGCAAAAACAAATTAGTTATTAAAACGAAAACATTTAATAATTCCACAATAAAAATATATGCAACAAATGGTCAAGAAATGTTTTCTTCAAAACTTAATTCATCTTATCTTTCAACATTTAATATTAATTTAAAACGAGGAAACTACATCGTTTCTATTCAAAACAAAACACAAAAAATAAATAAGATATTAATAATTAATTAAAAAAAAACTGCATTTTTGTGTTACTTTTTCAAAAAAAATCAGTTGTATATATGTAGAATCTATGAAAAAGGAAGCTGAAAAGATAACTAAGATAATAAACTCTTGCAAACAAGGAGATAGAAAAGCTCAAAAGCAACTATTTGAAACATATAGTGGCAGAATGTTAGCCTTATGTCAAAGATATACAAAGAATGAACAAGAAGCAGAAGATTTATTAATAGAAGGTTTTATTAAGATATTTGAAAATATAAAGAATTATAAAGAAGTGGGATTGTTTGAGTTTTGGATTAAAAGAATAATAATTAACACTTGTATTGACTATTACAATAAGAATAATAAATATGAATTTATTAGTATGGATAACAATACAAGCGAAGAATCTTTTATTATTCCTTCTCAATATAGATTTTCAGAAGAAGATATAATGAATAGTTTGAAAACAATACCAAATACTTTAAGAGTAACATTTAACTTATCTGTTATTGATGGATATTCTAACAAAGAGATAGCAGACATTATGAATACAACAACAGATACTGTTAAAAATAATATTTATAGAGCAAAGAAATCACTAAAAGAACTATTATTGCTTAAAGAAAATGAGAAAGGAAGTAGAATATGAATATTGATGAATTATTTAAAGAGAAATTAACAAACAGAGAAGTTAAGGTTTCAAAAGATTTGTGGAATAAATTAGATACAAAATTAAACACTTCCAACTCTATCAACAACCCCTCTAATACTTCTAATAACAATGCTTTTCATTCTGCAATAAATAGCATAAAACATCTATCATTAGCTACAAAAATCATTGCATCTTCTATATTTGTTGCTACCATTGTTGGTGGTAGCGTTTATATTATAAATCAAAACAATAATTTAAGCCCTAAAATTACAAATACTACAACGGACTATAATAATTTAAATAATAATAATAATAATAATAGAATAGTAGTTGAAGACTCTAATCATTCCAAAAAATCGCAAACAAACACAAATAAAGAAGATTTAAAGAACGAAAACAATCAAGTTAAGGAAACTTACAGTAATTTCAAAATTGATGATTCTGAACAAAAAACAAACCTTTCTTCTTTAAATACAATTCAGAAGCCTCAAATAACTAAAACATCGCCTAACAATACCATAATAAAACAATACTCTAATCACAATAACTCTTCAAAAACAGTAATAAACATTGATACTAATTCTCACAACAATACTACTATAAATCAAATAAAAATAAAAATACCGAGTGTAATAACACCTAATGGTGATGGTGTTAATGATTGCTTTATTATTAAAAACATAGACAAATATCCTGACAATATTCTTGTTGTTATGAATAGGAATGGTAAAGTTGTTTTTTCTAAATATAATTATAAAAACGATTTTTGTGGTGAACATTTAGCAGAAGGAGCATATTTTTATTCTTTAAAGATTAAATTTGACAACAAAACAAAGACTTTTAATGGTAGTTTGACAATATTACATTAATAATTTTTAAAATATATTTATCTGAAAAACAAGATATTAATAATTTCTTTGAAAAAAAAATAAAAAAATGTTTAATAACTTATAAAAAAGTTATTAATATTGCAAAAATTCTAACAAAGAAAAGTTTAATGTAATATGAAACCAACTACAAAAAAGAGATTAATCATAAACTATAAAAATCTAAACGAAAAAGAAAAAGAAGCTTTTGAAGAGGCTTATTCTGAAGGTTATACACAATTTATTCAAAAGATACAAAAACCTGATGGTTCTTTCTTATTTGTTGTGCCTTTAGAAACCAATGATGCTATTTATATGGTAAAAGTGGATGTGAGAGTGGATTCTAAATTATCGGAAGAAGAATTTGATAAAGAAATTCTTCACACAAATAAAGTTGAGGAAGATGATCAAGACAATGAACAAGATGAAGATAAAGAAGATAAAAGCCAGTTCGTTTTAGTTCATGGCGATTATGCTGATGTGGAAAAAGAAGTTGAAACCGAAGCGATGAAAGATATAAGCAGTGAAACAGAAGTTGATGACGATGATTATATTGATGAAAAAGAGTCATCTACTGATACTGATGATAATTTATAGAAATCTTTACTAAATAATAAAACAAATAAGTTGGTTACCTCTCTTATGAAGAATAACCAACTTTTTTATTCTAAAAGTCAATTAATTTTATTTTCTATATTGTAGCCCACAATTATATTAAAAAACAAGCATTTATCATTTTGCACAAATATCTCTTCATTCTATTAAAATGGATTGCTAATCTATTTAAATGTCTTTTGATTCTATTTAAATGTCTTTTGATTCTATTTAAATGTCTTTTGATTCCATTTAAATGTCTTTTGATTCCATTTAAATAGTTCTTTATTCTATTTCAATAAAGCATACTAATAATTATTTGAAATAATTTTTCTAAGGAACAATGTTTATGAATAAAAAAAGAATATCAATATTATTTCATTTCATAATATTGATATTCTTTTTCATTTAGTATAATAGCATTAACTCTCCTGCCTTCTTAAATACTTCATCTGGGTTGTCGCTGAAATAATACAAGAAGAAATATGTATAAACTCCTTGCGGACATAACTTACCTTTATATTTTCCATCCCAACCCTGTTTTATATCACTTGTTGAGAATACTACTGTTCCCCAACGATTCATTATCTTGAAGGTCTTTACTCTTGCATTTGGTAATCCTGTAATAATATGGAATGTATTATCACTACTATTTTGTTCTGATGGATTAAATGCTGAAGGAACGTATATATCAACTCCTTCACTATTTCTCAAAACCAATGTTACCAAACTATCACAGCCATTAACTGTTTGTAAATATTGCGTATAAGTACCTGGCATTGACTCATTAAAGTTATTCTCAATATAATTATCACCAATACTTATTGTTGCTGTTATCGTATCATTATATTTTGGTGTAACCGTTAAGTTAAGTACAATTATACTATCACATCCTTTTACCGTCTGCAATGTATCGTAATAAACACCAGCCTTATTTAACGCCTTATTACTAAAATAATATTCATCTCCTTGACATATACTTGTTTCTATATGTTTAGTATATGTTGGGTCAACCGTTAATTCAAGAGTCAATATCGTATCTTGTCCTTCTGGATTTTTTATATTCTTAACATATACTCCAGTTGTTGTTGCATTAAATCCTTTGGCTGTATATACTTCTCCTTGACATATATCGGCTTTAATTGTATCTCTAAATACTGGATGAACAATTAAATTCAATGTTACTATACTATCACATCCTTGATATGTTTGTAGATTATGAACATAAGTTCCTGTCATATTTTCATTAAATCCATTTTCTGTATAAACATCTCCTTGATTAATTATTGCATTTATTACTCTTCTTTGTCTTGGATTAACGAACAAATGTAATGTTGTTGTACTATCACATCCTGTAACTTCGGATTGAGTTGTATATGAATAACCTCCTGCCACTGCATATGTATTATTATTGAATTCAATATTTGTTCCTTCACATATTGTATCATATATTTCAACTCTTATTTTAGGTTTAACAGTTAAGTTCAACGTTATCGTACTATCACACCCTGTCTCTAATGATTGTATTTGTCTTACTATCGCATGTGTTCCTACCTCTGCTGTCGTATCAAATCCATTATCGGTATATCGTGTTCCTTCACATATATTTGCATCTATACTGCTATACAATTTAGGATTAACTGTCAAGTTCAACGTTACAACACTATCACATCCTTGATATGTCTGCAATCTCTGCTCATATATTCCTGTTATACTCTCATTAAATCCATTCAATGTATATGTCTCGCCTTCACATATCTGTGCTTCTAATGTTGTCGTTGCTTTTGGATTTACTGTTAAGTGTAATGTTACTAAACTATCACACCCATTGACTGTCTGTCCATGATACTCATATTCGCCTTCATTGCTATATATACTTCCATTAAATGTTATGCTTTCTCCTTCACATATCGTATCATATACTTCTGTCGTCTTCTTTGGATTGACTGTTAAGTGTAATGTTACTTTTCCTTCACATCCTTTCGCTGATATTGTATCTCTTGTATATGTTGTCGTACTTCCCACTACTCCATTCTCATTAAATCCATTCTCATTATATGTCTCTCCCTCGCATATCTGTGCATTTATCTCTCTGCTTGGCTTTGGATTAACTGTTAAGTTCAACGTTATTGTACTATCACACCCTGTCTCTAATGATTGTAACTGTCTTACTATCGCATGTGTTCCTACCTCTGCTGTCGTATCAAATCCATTATCTGTATATCGTGTTCCTTCACATATATTTGCATCTATACTGCTATACAATTTAGGATTAACTGTCAAGTTCAACGTTACAACACTATCACATCCTTGATATGTCTGCAATCTCTGCTCATATATTCCTGTTATACTCTCATTAAATCCATTCAATGTATATGTCTCGCCTTCACATATCTGTGCTTCTAATGTTGTCGTTGCTTTTGGATTTACTGTTAAGTGTAATGTTACTAAACTATCACACCCATTGACTGTCTGTCCATGATACTCATATTCGCCTTCATTGCTATATATACTTCCATTAAATGTTATGCTTTCTCCTTCACATATCGTATCATATACTTCTGTCGTCTTCTTTGGATTGACTGTTAAGTGTAATGTTACTTTTCCTTCACATCCTTTCGCTGATATTGTATCTCTTGTATATGTTGTCGTACTTCCCACTACTCCATTCTCATTAAATCCATTCTCATTATATGTCTCTCCCTCGCATATCTGTGCATTTATCTCTCTGCTTGGCTTTGGATTAACTGTTAAGTTCAACGTTATTGTACTATCACACCCTGTCTCTAATGATTGTAACTGTCTTACTATCGCATGTGTTCCTACCTCTGCTGTCGTATCAAATCCATTATCTGTATATCGTGTTCCTTCACATATATTTGCATCTATACTGCTATACAATTTAGGATTAACTGTCAAGTTCAACGTTACAACACTATCACATCCTTGATATGTCTGCAATCTCTGCTCATATATTCCTGTTATACTCTCATTAAATCCATTCAATGTATATGTCTCGCCTTCACATATCTGTGCTTCTAATGTTGTCGTTGCTTTTGGATTAACTTTCAATGTTAATGTTATTATACTATCACATCCATTGACTGTCTGTATTGTATCTACATATGTTCCTGCACTCGTCCTTGCTACTCCTCCAAACATATAACTGCTTCCTGCACATATCGTCTTCTCTATTGGCGTGTTATATGTCGGATTGACTCTCAATGTTAATGTTATTATACTATCACATCCATTGACTGTCTGTATTGTATCTACATATGTTCCTGCACTCGTTAATATTCTTCCATTAAAATCATAACTGCTTCCTGCACATATCGTCTTCTCTATTGGCGTGTTATATGTCGGATTGACTCTCAATGTTAATGTTATTATACTATCACATCCATTGACTGTCTGTATTGTATCTACATATGTTCCTGCACTCGTTAATATTCTTCCATTAAAATCATAACTGCTTCCTGCACATATCGTCTTCTCTATTGGCGTGTTATATGTCGGATTGACTCTCAATGTTAATGTTATTATACTATCACATCCATTGACTGTCTGTATTGTATCTACATATGTTCCTGCACTCGTTAATATTCTTCCATTAAAATCATAACTGCTTCCTGCACATATCGTCTTCTCTATTGGCGTGTTATATGTCGGATTGACTCTCAATGTTAATGTTATTATACTATCACATCCATTGACTGTCTGTATTGTATCTACATATGTTCCTGCACTCGTTAATATTCTTCCATTAAAATCATAACTGCTTCCTGCACATATCGTCTTCTCTATTGGCGTGTTATATGTCGGATTGACTCTCAATGTTAATGTTATTATACTATCACATCCATTGACTGTCTGTATTGTATCTACATATGTTCCTGCACTCGTTAATATTCTTCCATTAAAATCATAACTGCTTCCTGCACATATCGTCTTCTCTATTGGCGTGTTATATGTCGGATTGACTCTCAATGTTAATGTTATTATACTATCACATCCATTGACTGTCTGTATTGTATCTACATATGTTCCTGCACTCGTTAATATTCTTCCATTAAAATCATAACTGCTTCCTGCACATATCGTCTTCTCTATTGGCGTGTTATATGTCGGATTGACTCTCAATGTTAATGTTATTATACTATCACATCCATTGACTGTCTGTATTGTATCTACATATGTTCCTGCACTCGTTAATATTCTTCCATTAAAATCATAACTGCTTCCTGCACATATCGTCTTCTCTATTGGCGTGTTATATGTCGGATTGACTCTCAATGTTAATGTTATTATACTATCACATCCATTGACTGTCTGTATTGTATCTACATATGTTCCTGCACTCGTTAATATTCTTCCATTAAAATCATAACTGCTTCCTGCACATATCGTCTTCTCTATTGGCGTGTTATATGTCGGATTGACTCTCAATGTTAATGTTATTATACTATCACATCCATTGACTGTCTGTATTGTATCTACATATGTTCCTGCACTCGTTAATATTCTTCCATTAAAATCATAACTGCTTCCTGCACATATCGTCTTCTCTATTGGCGTGTTATATGTCGGATTGACTCTCAATGTTAATGTTATTATACTATCACATCCATTGACTGTCTGTATTGTATCTACATATGTTCCTGCACTCGTTAATATTCTTCCATTAAAATCATAACTGCTTCCTGCACATATCGTCTTCTCTATTGGCGTGTTATATGTCGGATTGACTCTCAATGTTAATGTTATTATACTATCACATCCATTGACTGTCTGTATTGTATCTACATATGTTCCTGCACTCGTTAATATTCTTCCATTAAAATCATAACTGCTTCCTGCACATATCGTCTTCTCTATTGGCGTGTTATATGTCGGATTGACTCTCAATGTTAATGTTATTATACTATCACATCCATTGACTGTCTGTATTGTATCTACATATGTTCCTGCACTCGTTAATATTCTTCCATTAAAATCATAACTGCTTCCTGCACATATCGTCTTCTCTATTGGCGTGTTATATGTCGGATTGACTCTCAATGTTAATGTTATTATACTATCACATCCATTGACTGTCTGTATTGTATCTACATATGTTCCTGCACTCGTTAATATTCTTCCATTAAAATCATAACTGCTTCCTGCACATATCGTCTTCTCTATTGGCGTGTTATATGTCGGATTGACTCTCAATGTTAATGTTATTATACTATCACATCCATTGACTGTCTGTATTGTATCTACATATGTTCCTGCACTCGTTAATATTCTTCCATTAAAATCATAACTGCTTCCTGCACATATCGTCTTCTCTATTGGCGTGTTATATGTCGGATTGACTCTCAATGTTAATGTTATTATACTATCACATCCATTGACTGTCTGTATTGTATCTACATATGTTCCTGCACTCGTTAATATTCTTCCATTAAAATCATAACTGCTTCCTGCACATATCGTCTTCTCTATTGGCGTGTTATATGTCGGATTGACTCTCAATGTTAATGTTATTATACTATCACATCCATTGACTGTCTGTATTGTATCTACATATGTTCCTGCACTCGTTAATATTCTTCCATTAAAATCATAACTGCTTCCTGCACATATCGTCTTCTCTATTGGCGTGTTATATGTCGGATTGACTCTCAATGTTAATGTTATTATACTATCACATCCATTGACTGTCTGTATTGTATCTACATATGTTCCTGCACTCGTTAATATTCTTCCATTAAAATCATAACTGCTTCCTGCACATATCGTCTTCTCTATTGGCGTGTTATATGTCGGATTGACTCTCAATGTTAATGTTATTATACTATCACATCCATTGACTGTCTGTATTGTATCTACATATGTTCCTGCACTCGTTAATATTCTTCCATTAAAATCATAACTGCTTCCTGCACATATCGTCTTCTCTATTGGCGTGTTATATGTCGGATTGACTCTCAATGTTAATGTTATTATACTATCACATCCATTGACTGTCTGTATTGTATCTACATATGTTCCTGCACTCGTTAATATTCTTCCATTAAAATCATAACTGCTTCCTGCACATATCGTCTTCTCTATTGGCGTGTTATATGTCGGATTGACTCTCAATGTTAATGTTATTATACTATCACATCCATTGACTGTCTGTATTGTATCTACATATGTTCCTGCACTCGTTAATATTCTTCCATTAAAATCATAACTGCTTCCTGCACATATCGTCTTCTCTATTGGCGTGTTATATGTCGGATTGACTCTCAATGTTAATGTTATTATACTATCACATCCATTGACTGTCTGTATTGTATCTACATATGTTCCTGCACTCGTTAATATTCTTCCATTAAAATCATAACTGCTTCCTGCACATATCGTCTTCTCTATTGGCGTGTTATATGTCGGATTGACTCTCAATGTTAATGTTATTATACTATCACATCCATTGACTGTCTGTATTGTATCTACATATGTTCCTGCACTCGTTAATATTCTTCCATTAAAATCATAACTGCTTCCTGCACATATCGTCTTCTCTATTGGCGTGTTATATGTCGGATTGACTCTCAATGTTAATGTTATTATACTATCACATCCATTGACTGTCTGTATTGTATCTACATATGTTCCTGCACTCGTTAATATTCTTCCATTAAAATCATAACTGCTTCCTGCACATATCGTCTTCTCTATTGGCGTGTTATATGTCGGATTGACTCTCAATGTTAATGTTATTATACTATCACATCCATTGACTGTCTGTATTGTATCTACATATGTTCCTGCACTCGTTAATATTCTTCCATTAAAATCATAACTGCTTCCTGCACATATCGTCTTCTCTATTGGCGTGTTATATGTCGGATTGACTCTCAATGTTAATGTTATTATACTATCACATCCATTGACTGTCTGTATTGTATCTACATATGTTCCTGCACTCGTTAATATTCTTCCATTAAAATCATAACTGCTTCCTGCACATATCGTCTTCTCTATTGGCGTGTTATATGTCGGATTGACTCTCAATGTTAATGTTATTATACTATCACATCCATTGACTGTCTGTATTGTATCTACATATGTTCCTGCACTCGTTAATATTCTTCCATTAAAATCATAACTGCTTCCTGCACATATCGTCTTCTCTATTGGCGTGTTATATGTCGGATTGACTCTCAATGTTAATGTTATTATACTATCACATCCATTGACTGTCTGTATTGTATCTACATATGTTCCTGCACTCGTTAATATTCTTCCATTAAAATCATAACTGCTTCCTGCACATATCGTCTTCTCTATTGGCGTGTTATATGTCGGATTGACTCTCAATGTTAATGTTATTATACTATCACATCCATTGACTGTCTGTATTGTATCTACATATGTTCCTGCACTCGTTAATATTCTTCCATTAAAATCATAACTGCTTCCTGCACATATCGTCTTCTCTATTGGCGTGTTATATGTCGGATTGACTCTCAATGTTAATGTTATTATACTATCACATCCATTGACTGTCTGTATTGTATCTACATATGTTCCTGCACTCGTCCTTGCTACTCCTCCAAACATATAACTGCTTCCTTCACATATCGTCGCCGTTATTTCTTGACTTATCTTCGGATTGACCGTTAATCTTAACGTTGTCGTACTATCACACCCTGTTACTTTTGATGGATCGGTATGCGTATATGTTGTCGTACTTCCTACTACTCCTGTCTCATTAAACCCATTCTCATTATATGTCTTACCCTCACATATCGTCGCCGTTATTTCTTGACTTATCTTCGGATTGACCGTTAATCTTAACGTTGTCGTACTATCACACCCTGTTACTTTTGATGGATCGGTATGCGTATATGTTGTCGTACTTCCTACTACTCCTGTCTCATTAAACCCATTCTCATTATATGTCTTACCCTCACATATCGTCGCCGTTATTTCTTGACTTATCTTCGGATTGACTGTTAATCTTAACGTTGTCGTACTATCACACCCTGTT
This sequence comes from Bacteroidales bacterium, assembly GCA_022482545.1. Classification (GTDB taxonomy): domain Bacteria; phylum Bacteroidota; class Bacteroidia; order Bacteroidales; family P3; genus Scybalousia_A. Next base: position 50,399 of record JAKVOZ010000001.1, on the reverse strand, counting down.
ACTTTTGATGGATCGGTATGCGTATATGTTGTCGTACTTCCTACTACTCCATTCTCATTAAACCCATTCTCTTTATACGTCTTACCCTCACATATCGTCGCCGTTATTTCTTGACTTATCTTCGGATTGACCGTTAATCTTAACGTTGTCGTACTATCACACCCTGTTACTTTTGATGGATCGGTATGCGTATATGTTGTCGTACTTCCTACTACTCCATTCTCATTAAACCCATTCTCATTATATGTCTTACCCTCACATATCGTCGCCGTTATTTCTTGACTTATCTTCGGATTGACCGTTAATCTTAACGTTGTCGTACTATCACACCCTGTTACTTTTGATGGATCGGTATGCGTATATGTTGTCGTACTTCCTACTACTCCTGTCTCATTAAACCCATTCTCATTATACGTTTGTCCTTCACATATCGTCGCCGTTATTTCTTGACTTATCTTCGGATTGACTGTTAATCTTAACGTTGTCGTACTATCACACCCTGTTACTTTTGATGGATCGGTATGCGTATATGTTGTCGTACTTCCTACTACTCCATTCTCATTAAACCCATTCTCTTTATACGTTTGTCCTTCACATATCGTAGCTGTTATCTCTTGACTTATCTTCGGATTGACCGTTAATCTTAACGTTGTCGTACTATCACACCCTGTTACTTTTGATGGATCGGTATGCGTATATGTTGTCGTACTTCCTACTACTCCTGTCTCATTAAACCCATTCTCATTATATGTCTTACCCTCACATATCGTCGCCGTTATTTCTTGACTTATCTTCGGATTGACTGTTAATCTTAACGTTGTCGTACTATCACACCCTGTTACTTTTGATGGATCGGTATGCGTATATGTTGTCGTACTTCCTACTACTCCATTCTCATTAAACCCATTCTCATTATATGTCTTACCCTCACATATCGTCGCCGTTATTTCTTGACTTATCTTCGGATTGACCGTTAATCTTAACGTTGTCGTACTATCACACCCTGTTACTTTTGATGGATCGGTATGCGTATATGTTGTCGTACTTCCTACTACTCCTGTCTCATTAAACCCATTCTCATTATATGTCTTACCCTCACATATCGTCGCCGTTATTTCTTGACTTATCTTCGGATTGACTGTTAATCTCAACGTTGTCGTACTATCACACCCTGTTACTTTTGATGGATCGGTATGCGTATATGTTGTCGTACTTCCTACTACTCCATTCTCATTAAACCCATTCTCTTTATACGTTTGTCCTTCACATATCGTAGCTGTTATCTCTTGACTTATCTTCGGATTGACTGTTAATCTTAACGTTGTCGTACTATCACACCCTGTTACTTTTGATGGATCGGTATGCGTATATGTTGTCGTACTTCCTACTACTCCTGTCTCATTAAACCCATTCTCATTATATGTCTTACCCTCACATATCGTCGCCGTTATTTCTTGACTTATCTTCGGATTGACCGTTAATCTTAACGTTGTCGTACTATCACACCCTGTTACTTTTGATGGATCGGTATGCGTATATGTTGTCGTACTTCCTACTACTCCTGTCTCATTAAACCCATTCTCATTATATGTCTTACCCTCACATATCGTCGCCGTTATTTCTTGACTTATCTTCGGATTGACCGTTAATCTTAACGTTGTCGTACTATCACACCCTGTTACTTTTGATGGATCGGTATGCGTATATGTTGTCGTACTTCCTACTACTCCATTCTCATTAAACCCATTCTCATTATATGTCTTACCCTCACATATCGTCGCCGTTATTTCTTGACTTATCTTCGGATTGACCGTTAATCTTAACGTTGTCGTACTATCACACCCTGTTACTTTTGATGGATCGGTATGCGTATATGTTGTCGTACTTCCTACTACTCCTGTCTCATTAAACCCATTCTCATTATATGTCTTACCCTCACATATCGTCGCCGTTATTTCTTGACTTATCTTCGGATTGACCGTTAATCTTAACGTTGTCGTACTATCACACCCTGTTACTTTTGATGGATCGGTATGCGTATATGTTGTCGTACTTCCTACTACTCCATTCTCATTAAACCCATTCTCATTATATGTCTTACCCTCACATATCGTCGCCGTTATTTCTTGACTTATCTTCGGATTGACCGTTAATCTTAACGTTGTCGTACTATCACACCCTGTTACTTTTGATGGATCGGTATGCGTATATGTTGTCGTACTTCCTACTACTCCATTCTCATTAAACCCATTCTCATTATATGTCTTACCCTCACATATCGTCGCCGTTATTTCTTGACTTATCTTCGGATTGACCGTTAATCTTAACGTTGTCGTACTATCACACCCTGTTACTTTTGATGGATCGGTATGCGTATATGTTGTCGTACTTCCTACTACTCCTGTCTCATTAAACCCATTCTCATTATATGTCTTACCCTCACATATCGTCGCCGTTATTTCTTGACTTATCTTCGGATTGACCGTTAATCTTAACGTCGTCGTACTATCACACCCTGTTACTTTTGATGGATCGGTATGCGTATATGTTGTCGTACTTCCTACTACTCCATTCTCATTAAACCCATTCTCTTTATACGTTTGTCCTTCACATATCGTAGCTGTTATCTCTTGACTTATCTTCGGATTGACTGTTAATCTTAACGTTGTCGTACTATCACACCCTGTTACTTTTGATGGATCGGTATGCGTATATGTTGTCGTACTTCCTACTACTCCTGTCTCATTAAACCCATTCTCATTATATGTCTTACCCTCACATATCGTCGCCGTTATTTCTTGACTTATCTTCGGATTGACCGTTAATCTTAACGTTGTCGTACTATCACACCCTGTTACTTTCGATGGATCGGTATGCGTATATGTTGTCGTACTTCCTACTACTCCTGTCTCATTAAACCCATTCTCATTATATGTCTTACCCTCACATATCGTCGCCGTTATTTCTTGACTTATCTTCGGATTGACCGTTAATCTTAACGTTGTCGTACTATCACACCCTGTTACTTTTGATGGATCGGTATGCGTATATGTTGTCGTACTTCCTACTACTCCTGTCTCATTAAACCCATTCTCTTTATACGTTTGTCCTTCACATATCGTAGCTGTTATCTCTTGACTTATCTTCGGATTGACTGTTAATCTTAACGTTGTCGTACTATCACACCCTGTTACTTTTGATGGATCGGTATGCGTATATGTTGTCGTACTTCCTACTACTCCTGTCTCATTAAACCCATTCTCATTATATGTCTTACCCTCACATATCGTCGCCGTTATTTCTTGACTTATCTTCGGATTGACCGTTAATCTTAACGTTGTCGTACTATCACACCCTGTTACTTTTGATGGATCGGTATGCGTATATGTTGTCGTACTTCCTACTACTCCATTCTCATTAAACCCATTCTCATTATATGTCTTACCCTCACATATCGTCGCCGTTATTTCTTGACTTATCTTCGGATTGACCGTTAATCTTAACGTTGTCGTACTATCACACCCTGTTACTTTTGATGGATCGGTATGCGTATATGTTGTCGTACTTCCTACTACTCCTGTCTCATTAAACCCATTCTCATTATATGTCTTACCCTCACATATCGTCGCCGTTATTTCTTGACTTATCTTCGGATTGACCGTTAATCTTAACGTTGTCGTACTATCACACCCTGTTACTTTTGATGGATCGGTATGCGTATATGTTGTCGTACTTCCTACTACTCCTGTCTCATTAAACCCATTCTCATTATATGTCTTACCCTCACATATCGTCGCCGTTATTTCTTGACTTATCTTCGGATTGACCGTTAATCTTAACGTTGTCGTACTATCACACCCTGTTACTTTCGATGGATCGGTATGCGTATATGTTGTCGTACTTCCTACTACTCCTGTCTCATTAAACCCATTCTCATTATATGTCTTACCCTCACATATCGTCGCCGTTATTTCTTGACTTATCTTCGGATTGACCGTTAATCTTAACGTTGTCGTACTATCACACCCTGTTACTTTTGATGGATCGGTATGCGTATATGTTGTCGTACTTCCTACTACTCCTGTCTCATTAAACCCATTCTCATTATATGTCTTACCCTCACATATCGTCGCCGTTATTTCTTGACTTATCTTCGGATTGACCGTTAATCTTAACGTTGTCGTACTATCACACCCTGTTACTTTCGATGGATCGGTATGCGTATATGTTGTCGTACTTCCTACTACTCCTGTCTCATTAAACCCATTCTCATTATATGTCTTACCCTCACATATCGTCGCCGTTATTTCTTGACTTATCTTCGGATTGACCGTTAATCTTAACGTTGTCGTACTATCACACCCTGTTACTTTTGATGGATCGGTATGCGTATATGTTGTCGTACTTCCTACTACTCCTGTCTCATTAAACCCATTCTCATTATATGTCTTACCCTCACATATCGTCGCCGTTATTTCTTGACTTATCTTCGGATTGACTGTTAATCTTAACGTTGTCGTACTATCACACCCTGTTACTTTTGATGGATCGGTATGCGTATATGTTGTCGTACTTCCTACTACTCCATTCTCATTAAACCCATTCTCATTATATGTCTTACCCTCACATATCGTCGCCGTTATTTCTTGACTTATCTTCGGATTGACCGTTAATCTTAACGTTGTCGTACTATCACACCCTGTTACTTTTGATGGATCGGTATGCGTATATGTTGTCGTACTTCCTACTACTCCTGTCTCATTAAACCCATTCTCATTATATGTCTTACCCTCACATATCGTCGCCGTTATTTCTTGACTTATCTTCGGATTGACCGTTAATCTTAACGTTGTCGTACTATCACACCCTGTTACTTTTGATGGATCGGTATGCGTATATGTTGTCGTACTTCCTACTACTCCTGTCTCATTAAACCCATTCTCATTATATGTCTTACCCTCACATATCGTCGCCGTTATTTCTTGACTTATCTTCGGATTGACCGTTAATCTTAACGTTGTCGTACTATCACACCCTGTTACTTTTGATGGATCGGTATGCGTATATGTTGTCGTACTTCCTACTACTCCATTCTCATTAAACCCATTCTCTTTATACGTTTGTCCCTCACATATCGTCGCCGTTATTTCTTGACTTATCTTCGGATTGACCGTTAATCTTAACGTTGTCGTACTATCACACCCTGTTACTTTTGATGGATCGGTATGCGTATATGTTGTCGTACTTCCTACTACTCCTGTCTCATTAAACCCATTCTCTTTATACGTTTGTCCTTCACATATCGTCGCCGTTATTTCTTGACTTATCTTCGGATTGACCGTTAATCTTAACGTCGTCGTACTATCACACCCTGTTACTTTTGATGGATCGGTATGCGTATATGTTGTCGTACTTCCTACTACTCCATTCTCATTAAACCCATTCTCTTTATACGTTTGTCCTTCACATATCGTAGCTGTTATCTCTTGACTTATCTTCGGATTGACTGTTAATCTTAACGTTGTCGTACTATCACACCCTGTTACTTTTGATGGATCGGTATGCGTATATGTTGTCGTACTTCCTACTACTCCTGTCTCATTAAACCCATTCTCATTATATGTCTTACCCTCACATATCGTCGCCGTTATTTCTTGACTTATCTTCGGATTGACCGTTAATCTTAACGTTGTCGTACTATCACACCCTGTTACTTTCGATGGATCGGTATGCGTATATGTTGTCGTACTTCCTACTACTCCTGTCTCATTAAACCCATTCTCATTATATGTCTTACCCTCACATATCGTCGCCGTTATTTCTTGACTTATCTTCGGATTGACCGTTAATCTTAACGTTGTCGTACTATCACACCCTGTTACTTTTGATGGATCGGTATGCGTATATGTTGTCGTACTTCCTACTACTCCTGTCTCATTAAACCCATTCTCTTTATACGTTTGTCCTTCACATATCGTCGCCGTTATTTCTTGACTTATCTTCGGATTGACCGTTAATCTTAACGTTGTCGTACTATCACACCCTGTTACTTTTGATGGATCGGTATGCGTATATGTTGTCGTACTTCCTACTACTCCTGTCTCATTAAACCCATTCTCATTATACGTTTGTCCTTCACATATCGTAGCTGTTATCTCTTGACTTATCTTCGGATTGACCGTTAATCTTAACGTTGTCGTACTATCACACCCTGTTACTTTTGATGGATCGGTATGCGTATATGTTGTCGTACTTCCTACTACTCCTGTCTCATTAAACCCATTCTCATTATATGTCTTACCCTCACATATCGTCGCCGTTATTTCTTGACTTATCTTCGGATTGACCGTTAATCTTAACGTTGTCGTACTATCACACCCTGTTACTTTTGATGGATCGGTATGCGTATATGTTGTCGTACTTCCTACTACTCCTGTCTCATTAAACCCATTCTCATTATATGTCTTACCCTCACATATCGTCGCCGTTATTTCTTGACTTATCTTCGGATTGACCGTTAATCTTAACGTTGTCGTACTATCACACCCTGTTACTTTTGATGGATCGGTATGCGTATATGTTGTCGTACTTCCTACTACTCCTGTCTCATTAAACCCATTCTCATTATATGTCTTACCCTCACATATCGTAGCTGTTATCTCTTGACTTATCTTCGGATTGACCGTTAATCTTAACGTTGTCGTACTATCACACCCTGTTACTTTCGATGGATCGGTATGCGTATATGTTGTCGTACTTCCTACTACTCCTGTCTCATTAAACCCATTCTCATTATATGTCTTACCCTCACATATCGTCGCCGTTATTTCTTGACTTATCTTCGGATTGACCGTTAATCTTAACGTTGTCGTACTATCACACCCTGTTACTTTTGATGGATCGGTATGCGTATATGTTGTCGTACTTCCTACTACTCCTGTCTCATTAAACCCATTCTCATTATATGTCTTACCCTCACATATCGTCGCCGTTATTTCTTGACTTATCTTCGGATTGACCGTTAATCTTAACGTTGTCGTACTATCACACCCTGTTACTTTCGATGGATCGGTATGCGTATATGTTGTCGTACTTCCTACTACTCCTGTCTCATTAAACCCATTCTCATTATATGTCTTACCCTCACATATCGTCGCCGTTATTTCTTGACTTATCTTCGGATTGACCGTTAATCTTAACGTTGTCGTACTATCACACCCTGTTACTTTTGATGGATCGGTATGCGTATATGTTGTCGTACTTCCTACTACTCCTGTCTCATTAAACCCATTCTCATTATATGTCTTACCCTCACATATCGTCGCCGTTATTTCTTGACTTATCTTCGGATTGACTGTTAATCTTAACGTTGTCGTACTATCACACCCTGTTACTTTTGATGGATCGGTATGCGTATATGTTGTCGTACTTCCTACTACTCCATTCTCATTAAACCCATTCTCATTATATGTCTTACCCTCACATATCGTCGCCGTTATTTCTTGACTTATCTTCGGATTGACCGTTAATCTTAACGTTGTCGTACTATCACACCCTGTTACTTTTGATGGATCGGTATGCGTATATGTTGTCGTACTTCCTACTACTCCTGTCTCATTAAACCCATTCTCATTATATGTCTTACCCTCACATATCGTCGCCGTTATTTCTTGACTTATCTTCGGATTGACCGTTAATCTTAACGTTGTCGTACTATCACACCCTGTTACTTTTGATGGATCGGTATGCGTATATGTTGTCGTACTTCCTACTACTCCTGTCTCATTAAACCCATTCTCATTATATGTCTTACCCTCACATATCGTCGCCGTTATTTCTTGACTTATCTTCGGATTGACCGTTAATCTTAACGTTGTCGTACTATCACACCCTGTTACTTTTGATGGATCGGTATGCGTATATGTTGTCGTACTTCCTACTACTCCTGTCTCATTAAACCCATTCTCATTATATGTCTTACCCTCACATATCGTCGCCGTTATTTCTTGACTTATCTTCGGATTGACCGTTAATCTTAACGTTGTCGTACTATCACACCCTGTTACTTTTGATGGATCGGTATGCGTATATGTTGTCGTACTTCCTACTACTCCTGTCTCATTAAACCCATTCTCATTATATGTCTTACCCTCACATATCGTCGCCGTTATTTCTTGACTTATCTTCGGATTGACCGTTAATCTTAACGTTGTCGTACTATCACACCCTGTTACTTTTGATGGATCGGTATGCGTATATGTTGTCGTACTTCCTACTACTCCTGTCTCATTAAACCCATTCTCATTATATGTCTTACCCTCACATATCGTCGCCGTTATTTCTTGACTTATCTTCGGATTGACCGTTAATCTTAACGTTGTCGTACTATCACACCCTGTTACTTTTGATGGATCGGTATGCGTATATGTTGTCGTACTTCCTACTACTCCTGTCTCATTAAACCCATTCTCATTATATGTCTTACCCTCACATATCGTCGCCGTTATTTCTTGACTTATCTTCGGATTGACTGTTAATCTTAACGTTGTCGTACTATCACACCCTGTTACTTTTGATGGATCGGTATGCGTATATGTTGTCGTACTTCCTACTACTCCTGTCTCATTAAACCCATTCTCATTATATGTCTTACCCTCACATATCGTCGCCGTTATTTCTTGACTTATCTTCGGATTGACCGTTAATCTTAACGTTGTCGTACTATCACACCCTGTTACTTTTGATGGATCGGTATGCGTATATGTTGTCGTACTTCCTACTACTCCTGTCTCATTAAACCCATTCTCATTATATGTCTTACCCTCACATATCGTCGCCGTTATTTCTTGACTTATCTTCGGATTGACCGTTAATCTTAACGTTGTCGTACTATCACACCCTGTTACTTTTGATGGATCGGTATGCGTATATGTTGTCGTACTTCCTACTACTCCTGTCTCATTAAACCCATTCTCATTATACGTTTGTCCTTCACATATCGTCGCCGTTATTTCTTGACTTATCTTCGGATTGACTGTTAATCTTAACGTTGTCGTACTATCACACCCTGTTACTTTTGATGGATCGGTATGCGTATATGTTGTCGTACTTCCTACTACTCCATTCTCATTAAACCCATTCTCTTTATACGTTTGTCCTTCACATATCGTAGCTGTTATCTCTTGACTTATCTTCGGATTGACTGTTAATCTTAACGTTGTCGTACTATCACACCCTGTTACTTTTGATGGATCGGTATGCGTATATGTTGTCGTACTTCCTACTACTCCATTCTCATTAAACCCATTCTCATTATATGTCTTACCCTCACATATCGTCGCCGTTATTTCTTGACTTATCTTCGGATTGACCGTTAATCTTAACGTTGTCGTACTATCACACCCTGTTACTTTTGATGGATCGGTATGCGTATATGTTGTCGTACTTCCTACTACTCCTGTCTCATTAAACCCATTCTCATTATATGTCTTACCCTCACATATCGTCGCCGTTATTTCTTGACTTATCTTCGGATTGACTGTTAATCTTAACGTTGTCGTACTATCACACCCTGTTACTTTTGATGGATCGGTATGCGTATATGTTGTCGTACTTCCTACTACTCCTGTCTCATTAAACCCATTCTCATTATATGTCTTACCCTCACATATCGTCGCCGTTATCTCTTGACTTATCTTCGGATTGACCGTTAATCTTAACGTTGTCGTACTATCACACCCTGTTACTTTTGATGGATCGGTATGCGTATATGTTGTCGTACTTCCTACTACTCCTGTCTCATTAAACCCATTCTCATTATATGTCTTACCCTCACATATCGTCGCCGTTATTTCTTGACTTATCTTCGGATTGACCGTTAATCTTAACGTTGTCGTACTATCACACCCTGTTACTTTTGATGGATCGGTATGCGTATATGTTGTCGTACTTCCTACTACTCCTGTCTCATTAAACCCATTCTCATTATATGTCTTACCCTCACATATCGTCGCCGTTATTTCTTGACTTATCTTCGGATTGACTGTTAATCTTAACGTTGTCGTACTATCACACCCTGTTACTTTTGATGGATCGGTATGCGTATATGTTGTCGTACTTCCTACTACTCCTGTCTCATTAAACCCATTCTCATTATATGTCTTACCCTCACATATCGTCGCCGTTATCTCTTGACTTATCTTCGGATTGACTGTTAATCTTAACGTTGTCGTACTATCACACCCTGTTACTTTTGATGGATCGGTATGCGTATATGTTGTCGTACTTCCTACTACTCCTGTCTCATTAAACCCATTCTCATTATATGTCTTACCCTCACATATCGTCGCCGTTATTTCTTGACTTATCTTCGGATTGACCGTTAATCTTAACGTTGTCGTACTATCACACCCTGTTACTTTTGATGGATCGGTATGCGTATATGTTGTCGTACTTCCTACTACTCCATTCTCATTAAACCCATTCTCTTTATACGTTTGTCCTTCACATATCGTAGCTGTTATCTCTTGACTTATCTTCGGATTGACCGTTAATCTTAACGTTGTCGTACTATCACACCCTGTTACTTTTGATGGATCGGTATGCGTATATGTTGTCGTACTTCCTACTACTCCATTCTCATTAAACCCATTCTCTTTATACGTTTGTCCTTCACATATCGTAGCTGTTATCTCTTGACTTATCTTCGGATTGACCGTTAATCTTAACGTTGTCGTACTATCACACCCTGTTACTTTTGATGGATCGGTATGCGTATATGTTGTCGTACTTCCTACTACTCCATTCTCATTAAACCCATTCTCTTTATACGTTTGTCCTTCACATATCGTAGCTGTTATCTCTTGACTTATCTTCGGATTGACTGTTAATCTTAACGTTGTCGTACTATCACACCCTGTTACTTTTGATGGATCGGTATGCGTATATGTTGTCGTACTTCCTACTACTCCATTCTCATTAAACCCATTCTCTTTATACGTTTGTCCTTCACATATCGTAGCTGTTATCTCTTGACTTATCTTCGGATTGACTGTTAATCTTAACGTTGTCGTACTATCACACCCTGTTACTTTTGATGGATCGGTATGCGTATATGTTGTCGTACTTCCTACTACTCCTGTCTCATTAAACCCATTCTCATTATATGTCTTACCCTCACATATCGTCGCCGTTATTTCTTGACTTATCTTCGGATTGACCGTTAATCTTAACGTTGTCGTACTATCACACCCTGTTACTTTTGATGGATCGGTATGCGTATATGTTGTCGTACTTCCTACTACTCCTGTCTCATTAAACCCATTCTCATTATATGTCTTACCCTCACATATCGTCGCCGTTATTTCTTGACTTATCTTCGGATTGACTGTTAATCTTAACGTTGTCGTACTATCACACCCTGTTACTTTTGATGGATCGGTATGCGTATATGTTGTCGTACTTCCTACTACTCCTGTCTCATTAAACCCATTCTCATTATATGTCTTACCCTCACATATCGTCGCCGTTATTTCTTGACTTATCTTCGGATTGACCGTTAATCTTAACGTTGTCGTACTATCACACCCTGTTACTTTTGATGGATCGGTATGCGTATATGTTGTCGTACTTCCTACTACTCCTGTCTCATTAAACCCATTCTCATTATATGTCTTACCCTCACATATCGTCGCCGTTATTTCTTGACTTATCTTCGGATTGACCGTTAATCTTAACGTCGTCGTACTATCACACCCTGTTACTTTTGATGGATCGGTATGCGTATATGTTGTCGTACTTCCTACTACTCCTGTCTCATTAAACCCATTCTCTTTATACGTTTGTCCTTCACATATCGTCGCCGTTATTTCTTGACTTATCTTCGGATTGACCGTTAATCTTAACGTCGTCGTACTATCACACCCTGTTACTTTTGATGGATCGGTATGCGTATATGTTGTCGTACTTCCTACTACTCCATTCTCATTAAACCCATTCTCATTATACGTTTGTCCTTCACATATCGTAGCTGTTATCTCTTGACTTATCTTCGGATTGACTGTTAATCTTAACGTTGTCGTACTATCACACCCTGTTACTTTTGATGGATCGGTATGCGTATATGTTGTCGTACTTCCTACTACTCCATTCTCATTAAACCCATTCTCTTTATACGTTTGTCCTTCACATATCGTAGCTGTTATCTCTTGACTTATCTTCGGATTGACTGTTAATCTTAACGTTGTCGTACTATCACACCCTGTTACTTTTGATGGATCGGTATGCGTATATGTTGTCGTACTTCCTACTACTCCATTCTCATTAAACCCATTCTCATTATACGTTTGTCCTTCACATATCGTAGCTGTTATCTCTTGACTTATCTTCGGATTGACTGTTAATCTTAACGTTGTCGTACTATCACACCCTGTTACTTTTGATGGATCGGTATGCGTATATGTTGTCGTACTTCCTACTACTCCTGTCTCATTAAACCCATTCTCATTATATGTCTTACCCTCACATATCGTCGCCGTTATTTCTTGACTTATCTTCGGATTGACTGTTAATCTTAACGTTGTCGTACTATCACACCCTGTTACTTTTGATGGATCGGTATGCGTATATGTTGTCGTACTTCCTACTACTCCTGTCTCATTAAACCCATTCTCATTATATGTCTTACCCTCACATATCGTCGCCGTTATTTCTTGACTTATCTTCGGATTGACTGTTAATCTTAACGTTGTCGTACTATCACACCCTGTTACTTTTGATGGATCGGTATGCGTATATGTTGTCGTACTTCCTACTACTCCTGTCTCATTAAACCCATTCTCATTATATGTCTTACCCTCACATATCGTAGCTGTTATCTCTTGACTTATCTTCGGATTGACCGTTAATCTTAACGTTGTCGTACTATCACACCCTGTTACTTTTGATGGATCGGTATGCGTATATGTTGTCGTACTTCCTACTACTCCTGTCTCATTAAACCCATTCTCATTATATGTCTTACCCTCACATATCGTCGCCGTTATTTCTTGACTTATCTTCGGATTGACCGTTAATCTTAACGTTGTCGTACTATCACACCCTGTTACTTTTGATGGATCGGTATGCGTATATGTTGTCGTACTTCCTACTACTCCTGTCTCATTAAACCCATTCTCATTATATGTCTTACCCTCACATATCGTCGCCGTTATCTCTTGACTTATCTTCGGATTGACTGTTAATCTTAACGTTGTCGTACTATCACACCCTGTTACTTTTGATGGATCGGTATGCGTATATGTTGTCGTACTTCCTACTACTCCTGTCTCATTAAACCCATTCTCATTATATGTCTTACCCTCACATATCGTCGCCGTTATTTCTTGACTTATCTTCGGATTGACCGTTAATCTTAACGTTGTCGTACTATCACACCCTGTTACTTTTGATGGATCGGTATGCGTATATGTTGTCGTACTTCCTACTACTCCATTCTCATTAAACCCATTCTCTTTATACGTTTGTCCTTCACATATCGTAGCTGTTATCTCTTGACTTATCTTCGGATTGACCGTTAATCTTAACGTTGTCGTACTATCACACCCTGTTACTTTTGATGGATCGGTATGCGTATATGTTGTCGTACTTCCTACTACTCCTGTCTCATTAAACCCATTCTCATTATATGTCTTACCCTCACATATCGTCGCCGTTATTTCTTGACTTATCTTCGGATTGACCGTTAATCTTAACGTTGTCGTACTATCACACCCTGTTACTTTTGATGGATCGGTATGCGTATATGTTGTCGTACTTCCTACTACTCCTGTCTCATTAAACCCATTCTCATTATATGTCTTACCCTCACATATCGTCGCCGTTATTTCTTGACTTATCTTCGGATTGACCGTTAATCTTAACGTTGTCGTACTATCACACCCTGTTACTTTTGATGGATCGGTATGCGTATATGTTGTCGTACTTCCTACTACTCCTGTCTCATTAAACCCATTCTCATTATATGTCTTACCCTCACATATCGTCGCCGTTATTTCTTGACTTATCTTCGGATTGACCGTTAATCTTAACGTCGTCGTACTATCACACCCTGTTACTTTTGATGGATCGGTATGCGTATATGTTGTCGTACTTCCTACTACTCCATTCTCATTAAACCCATTCTCTTTATACGTTTGTCCTTCACATATCGTAGCTGTTATCTCTTGACTTATCTTCGGATTGACTGTTAATCTTAACGTTGTCGTACTATCACACCCTGTTACTTTTGATGGATCGGTATGCGTATATGTTGTCGTACTTCCTACTACTCCTGTCTCATTAAACCCATTCTCATTATATGTCTTACCCTCACATATCGTCGCCGTTATTTCTTGACTTATCTTCGGATTGACCGTTAATCTTAACGTTGTCGTACTATCACACCCTGTTACTTTCGATGGATCGGTATGCGTATATGTTGTCGTACTTCCTACTACTCCTGTCTCATTAAACCCATTCTCATTATATGTCTTACCCTCACATATCGTCGCCGTTATTTCTTGACTTATCTTCGGATTGACCGTTAATCTTAACGTTGTCGTACTATCACACCCTGTTACTTTTGATGGATCGGTATGCGTATATGTTGTCGTACTTCCTACTACTCCTGTCTCATTAAACCCATTCTCTTTATACGTTTGTCCTTCACATATCGTCGCCGTTATTTCTTGACTTATCTTCGGATTGACTGTTAATCTTAACGTTGTCGTACTATCACACCCTGTTACTTTTGATGGATCGGTATGCGTATATGTTGTCGTACTTCCTACTACTCCATTCTCATTAAACCCATTCTCATTATATGTCTTACCCTCACATATCGTCGCCGTTATTTCTTGACTTATCTTCGGATTGACCGTTAATCTTAACGTTGTCGTACTATCACACCCTGTTACTTTTGATGGATCGGTATGCGTATATGTTGTCGTACTTCCTACTACTCCTGTCTCATTAAACCCATTCTCTTTATACGTTTGTCCTTCACATATCGTCGCCGTTATTTCTTGACTTATCTTCGGATTGACCGTTAATCTTAACGTTGTCGTACTATCACACCCTGTTACTTTTGATGGATCGGTATGCGTATATGTTGTCGTACTTCCTACTACTCCTGTCTCATTAAACCCATTCTCATTATATGTCTTACCCTCACATATCGTAGCTGTTATCTCTTGACTTATCTTCGGATTGACCGTTAATCTTAACGTTGTCGTACTATCACACCCTGTTACTTTTGATGGATCGGTATGCGTATATGTTGTCGTACTTCCTACTACTCCTGTCTCATTAAACCCATTCTCATTATATGTCTTACCCTCACATATCGTCGCCGTTATTTCTTGACTTATCTTCGGATTGACCGTTAATCTTAACGTTGTCGTACTATCACACCCTGTTACTTTTGATGGATCGGTATGCGTATATGTTGTCGTACTTCCTACTACTCCTGTCTCATTAAACCCATTCTCATTATACGTTTGTCCTTCACATATCGTAGCTGTTATCTCTTGACTTATCTTCGGATTGACCGTTAATCTTAACGTTGTCGTACTATCACACCCTGTTACTTTTGATGGATCGGTATGCGTATATGTTGTCGTACTTCCTACTACTCCTGTCTCATTAAACCCATTCTCATTATATGTCTTACCCTCACATATCGTCGCCGTTATTTCTTGACTTATCTTCGGATTGACTGTTAATCTTAACGTTGTCGTACTATCACACCCTGTTACTTTTGATGGATCGGTATGCGTATATGTTGTCGTACTTCCTACTACTCCTGTCTCATTAAACCCATTCTCATTATATGTCTTACCCTCACATATCGTCGCCGTTATTTCTTGACTTATCTTCGGATTGACCGTTAATCTTAACGTTGTCGTACTATCACACCCTGTTACTTTTGATGGATCGGTATGCGTATATGTTGTCGTACTTCCTACTACTCCTGTCTCATTAAACCCATTCTCATTATATGTCTTACCCTCACATATCGTCGCCGTTATTTCTTGACTTATCTTCGGATTGACCGTTAATCTTAACGTTGTCGTACTATCACACCCTGTTACTTTTGATGGATCGGTATGCGTATATGTTGTCGTACTTCCTACTACTCCTGTCTCATTAAACCCATTCTCATTATATGTCTTACCCTCACATATCGTCGCCGTTATTTCTTGACTTATCTTCGGATTGACCGTTAATCTTAACGTTGTCGTACTATCACACCCTGTTACTTTTGATGGATCGGTATGCGTATATGTTGTCGTACTTCCTACTACTCCTGTCTCATTAAACCCATTCTCTTTATACGTTTGTCCTTCACATATCGTCGCCGTTATTTCTTGACTTATCTTCGGATTGACCGTTAATCTTAACGTTGTCGTACTATCACACCCTGTTACTTTTGATGGATCGGTATGCGTATATGTTGTCGTACTTCCTACTACTCCTGTCTCATTAAACCCATTCTCATTATATGTCTTACCCTCACATATCGTAGCTGTTATCTCTTGACTTATCTTCGGATTGACCGTTAATCTTAACGTTGTCGTACTATCACACCCTGTTACTTTTGATGGATCGGTATGCGTATATGTTGTCGTACTTCCTACTACTCCTGTCTCATTAAACCCATTCTCATTATATGTCTTACCCTCACATATCGTCGCCGTTATTTCTTGACTTATCTTCGGATTGACCGTTAATCTTAACGTTGTCGTACTATCACACCCTGTTACTTTTGATGGATCGGTATGCGTATATGTTGTCGTACTTCCTACTACTCCTGTCTCATTAAACCCATTCTCATTATACGTTTGTCCTTCACATATCGTAGCTGTTATCTCTTGACTTATCTTCGGATTGACCGTTAATCTTAACGTTGTCGTACTATCACACCCTGTTACTTTTGATGGATCGGTATGCGTATATGTTGTCGTACTTCCTACTACTCCTGTCTCATTAAACCCATTCTCATTATATGTCTTACCCTCACATATCGTCGCCGTTATTTCTTGACTTATCTTCGGATTGACCTGTTAATCTTAACGTTGTCGTACTATCACACCCTGTTACTTTTGATGGATCGGTATGCGTATATGTTGTCGTACTTCCTACTACTCCTGTCTCATTAAACCCATTCTCATTATATGTCTTGTCCCTCACATATCGTCGCTGTTATTTCTTGACTTATCTTCGGATTGACCGTTAATCTTAACGTTGTCGTACTATCACACCCTGTTACTTTTGATGGATCGGTATGCGTATATGTTGTCGTACTTCCTACTACTCCTGTCTCATTAAACCCATTCTCATTATATGTCTTACCCTCACATATCGTCGCCGTTATTTCTTGACTTATCTTCGGATTGACTGTTAATCTTAACGTTGTCGTACTATCACACCCTGTTACTTTTGATGGATCGGTATGCGTATATGTTGTCGTACTTCCTACTACTCCTGTCTCATTAAACCCATTCTCATTATATGTCTTACCCTCACATATCGTCGCCGTTATTTCTTGACTTATCTTCGGATTGACCGTTAAATGTAATATATTGATGATACTATCACAATGAGTTTTTATTGACTTGATCGTATCTATTATTGTAAATGGAGAACCTGCTGTTGTATTAAATATGGTATCAAATCCATTCTCAATATATCTTTTTCCTTGACATGCCGTTCCATTATATTCATTCGTTGTTGGATATATTGCTATAACCTTTGTAGTATCAGATGATTTACATTGTATGCCTGCTTGAGAATGCGTTGTTGTTACAATATAATCTTTTGAAGTTCCGGCTAATAATTGTCGTGTATCTATTGTTTGTGTTGTTTTGTTAGTTGGTTTCCATAAATAAGAATAGCCTGTTCCTGCATTACCAGCATCAAGTTGTACTGGATTACCTGAACAAGCATAAGTTGTATCTTGTAAGTTTTTATCTGGAAGTTTTACAATAGTTAATGTTTGCAAACTATCCCACACACAACCAAACTCATCTAATATATGTGTATTAAAAGTAAATGTTCCGGAGGTATCTGCTGGCGGAATTATCAAACATGTTGTATCTGTTCGTATGCTATCAAACGGTGAGTTCCATGCTGTTGAAACTATCGGCACTTTATAATTCCAATCTACTAATGTAGCATTGGCAACATTCATATCCCAACTACAAACCCAACCATTATCTGTTGCATAAACATCACATACTTGAATTTTCCATTCTCCGTTTAATGGACAACCAATTAATTTATCAAACCCATTTAAATCTACTACACTTGTTTCATTTAAAGTATGTCCTGTATATGTATAGTAATGTTGTCCCCACCATGTTGTTTGAGTAGTAATTGTTGCATTTGTACTATAATCTAAATCTTGTATTGGAGTTTGAAAATATCCACTCTGTAAAGAAACGTGAGTAGAGTCTGCTGTTTTGAAATTATTACCAGGCAATAAATACCTATCTGTACAATTTTGATTAAAAACACCTCTACTATTTGTAAGATACTGATTAGACCAACAATATTGCCAACAATCGCCCATAGGATTTTGAGAAGAATCACATACATCTGTTGTTGCATCATTTAAATTAGGTTGTCCTAAATATATTCGGAATTCATTATTACTTTCTCCCTGCTCATATATTGTATTATTATTTTGAGAATGATATTTCAAAACAGTTTGTTGTCCATTTGGACAAATAAGAGCTAATTTTAAGTCTTGTATTGCAGAATGCTCTATATTTAAACAAACTGATTGAATATCTGCACCACTTTTTACTGTTGAGCCAGCAGGAAAATGAGTAAATGTTACTGGAGATTCATAACATCCATTTGTACCTCCACAATTACCTCCATCTGGAATGAATGTTTGTTGTCCAAAATAACTATGTTCTATTGTATCTCTATCTAAAAGATTGAAAGGTTTAATTGCTAATGATGCAGTATCTCCTTCGCATATTGTTAGTTTTTTATCAATAAACTTTGGTGCGGCAGCAATACGAATTCTTGTAGAATCATTTAATCCAGTACAATGATTTTGATCTTCTACTAACAAATTAACATTATATCCATTTGCTCTAACTGCTCTAAATCCGACAGTGTTTGTTGAATGAGTTATTGTATCTCCAACTCCAAAATACCAATGATAAGTACAACTATCAATAGATTGTGCATATCCTTGGTTATTTTCTGGAAATTTTGGTGAAGCAATAATATCTATTGAATCACCCTCACATATATCTATTGTATTATAATTATAAGTATTCCCTGATATTGTTTCAGAAAATTGTTTTACTGGCAAAGTAACATCTCCATTTGGAGTATGCTTAATAAAATTAGTTATATTTGCTTTTATTGTTTGACAACTAATTATTGGCTCACAACTTATCGTTGCATTCCAACCTGGCCCTGAATCTCCCCAATATTTAGCAACGAATTTAAATGTTATACATCCTGAAGTGTTGGATGCATCTGGAGTTATTGTTTTGCCTTGTAAATCATATTGAGTAAAATAATCTGTATTTCTGTCTGTATTATGTACAACAGATGATAATGTATCTGGACCTTGATATATTTTCATATAATCATAATTCGGATTTCCCCAAAAGAGCACCCAAGACAAATTAAACTCACTAAAATATATTGATATTTTTGAATTAGGTGAATTTGACTTAAAAGTAATTATCCTATGTTGGTTTTTTGAATAATTAGTATCAGCTCCACGATCATCAGTAAATGTGCCACTACATGTTTTTATAATCTTCCCATCATTACGGCCATTTAACTTATATGTTTGTGCTTGTGCTTGATGAAAACCAAGGATGAAGATAATTAATGTTAATATGTAATAAATTCTTTTCATAGATAGCGTATTTTACACCTACTTATTTCTATTTGCAAAAGTATAAAAAATATTAATACAAAATAATTTTCAACAAAAAATGTTAAGAATTTTCTCATTTTTTTTGAACAATTCATCGTTCTATTGAGATATATTAAGGAGATAATTAGTTAATACAAAGATTTATTTTAGTGTGTTTTTATCTAAAATAAATCAAGTATTTAATTAAATCTTATTTTATGAAATATTGAGGAGGAATATCCTCATTGTTTTGTGGTCCCACTTAGACTCGAACTAAGGACCCTCTGATTATGAGTCAGATGCTCTAACCAACTGAGCTATGGGACCATTCCATTAAAACTTAAAGCCTTATGAAAACGTTTGCAAAGATAGAACTTTTTTAATTACTGTCAAATTTTTTTGCTATAAAATTTAAAAAAAATTATAGCGTTTTATCTTAAATACAAGATTTTCAAAGTATTATTTTTATTATTATTTTAATGTTTTATTCGTTTATTTATATAATATTTAGCCAAAACAAACTTAAACAAGATTGTTTTTTACTTTAATCTATCTCTATTTTATAAATAGTTTTGGTTTTACTTGTTATTTTAAACCTATCATCTATTCTTTCGCCCATAATCCATACAATATCTTCGCCAGAACAAAGAATCCATTGATTTTCCTTATCTATCAATGAATATTTATTGTTCGTAAAGAAATCACTTAGTTTCTTTTCGCCATGCAAACCAAAAGGATAAAATGTGTCTCCTTGCTTCCAATGCCTTATCTCCAAAGGAAATTTGAGCAAATCATAATCAAACATACCAACATTCTTTTCTTTTGGTATTTTGATGAAGTTTAAATCTTTAAGTAGTTCAAGGTGAAGATGTAAAGGGTATGTTATATTTGTTTGATACGTGTTTATGGAATAATTAGTATTGATTTTATCATTATCTTTTTTTGTTATAAACAAGTATTTTCTATCTTTAACAACACGATAATTCTCACTATAAAACTGTTTGCCAGATATCTCATCAAGACTATCATATATAGCATTAATCGTTGCATCATTAAAACCATATTCAGAGAAGATTTCATAAAGAAAAATATGAATAGGATACAAGTTTTTTAGTTTATCTATCTCTATTTCAATATGTTTATCTTTCTTTACCAACACCGTTTCCTTTACTTTATCAATAACACTCCTAAAAACTTGTTCTGTCTCTCTCAATCGCTCAATATCTTTACGCAAAATAGTATCAAAATTTGGTGAAATCTCTCTAAGAATAGGTACTATTTCGTTACGTATCTTATTCCTTGTGAAACTGTTATCCTTATTTGTAGAATCCTCAACATGTTGTAACTTATTATCAATAGCATATTCAGTTATTTTTTTTCTTGTCGTAAAAAGAAGAGGACGAATGATATTTTTGCTCTTTGGAAGTATGCCATGCAAACCAGCAATACCTGTTCCACGAAGAAGATTAATGATAAATGTTTCTGTGGAATCGTCTGAATGGTGAGCAGTTGCAATATAATCAAAATTGTTTTCTTCTATTATTTTACCAAACCATTCATAACGAAGGTCTCTTGCTGACATTTCCAGACTTTTTTTCTCACTCTCCATATATGAATAAGTGTCAAAACTTGTCTTAAACAACTCAATATTATGCTCTTTGGCGTATTGAGTAACAAATTCTTCATCTCTATTGCTCTCTTCTGCTCTTAAATGAAAATTGCAATGAGCCATAGAAAAAGGATACTTTAATTTAAGAAAAATATCACACAAAACCATAGAATCAATACCACCACTAACGGCTAATAGTATTTTATCTTTTTCTGGATTAAACAACTGATTCTCTTTATTATATTGCTGAAATTCCTTTAACATATCTTATTGTTTTATTAGTTCTTTGAATACTAAAATTCTTTCTTTAATCCGTTAAAATAGTTCTTTATTCTATTTAAATGTCTTTTGATTCCAATAAAATAGTTCTTTAATCCATTTTATTATCTCTTCGTTTTTTTTCATTATCTTTTGATTATATTTCAATAACTCTTCGTTTTATTTTAACCAATAAAAGAAGTTGGCAAAAGACTCATTTTCTTATTGTTATATCTCTACAAGTTTTTCAACAAAAAGTTTGTCATCATTGTATAAAGATGAAATCTTGTGTTGCCACCATATATACCATGATTTTTGTTTGGATAAGAGAATTGAGAGAATTGCTTATTAGCCTTAATCAAAGCAGTTGTAAGGTTCATAGTGTTTTGATAATGAACGTTATCGTCTGCCGTTCCATGAATTAAAAGAAAGTTGCCCGTTAGATCATCTACAAAATTTATTGGCGAGTTCTTATCATAACCATCTGCATTCTCTTGTGGTGTTCGCATAAAACGCTCTGTATAAACATTATCATAGTTTCGCCAATTAGTAACAGGAGCAACGGCAATAGCTGTCTTATAATACTTATGCCCTTTTGTTATACACAACGAAGACATATACCCTCCATAACTCCAACCAAAGATACCTATCCTATCTTTATCTATAAAATCAAGATTACCAAAGTATTGTGCTGCCTCAAACTGGTCTTGCGTTTCTTTATTTCCTAAATCCATATAAGTACATTTCTTAAATTTACTCCCTCTAAAACCTGTACCACGATTATCTACACAAGCAATAACATAACCTTTTTGTGCCAACATACGAAACCACATATAATCCGAAAAACGACTTTGTGAATTTAATACTTCTTGACTCCCTGGTCCGCCATAAACATAAAATAACAATGGGTATTTCTTACCTTTTTCCATATTTGTTGGCTTTATAATCCAATAATACAATGAATCACCAAGAGATGTTTTGAACGATGAAAACTCTTTCCTTGCCGGAGAATATGAGTTTAAAACATTCTTTAATTCTTTGTTATCTTCAAGAGTAACAACAACATTACCTTTATTATTATTTATTGTATATATTGTTGGAGTGTCTGTATTTGAGAATGAAGAAATATAATATTTGCCATTAGTACTAAAATCTGCTGTATATGTTCCTTCTTCTTTTGATAATTTTACTTGTTTCTTACCATCAAAATCAACTTTCATCAACTCTCTATTATAAGGTTTTGATGCTGCTGCTGTGAAA
The DNA here is from genome assembly GCA_022482545.1 of Bacteroidales bacterium. Classification (GTDB taxonomy): domain Bacteria; phylum Bacteroidota; class Bacteroidia; order Bacteroidales; family P3; genus Scybalousia_A. Next base: position 27,342 of record JAKVOZ010000001.1, on the reverse strand, counting down.
TAAATAGATTTTTCTTTCTCATCAATATAACAGATGTTGTCTATATCGTAATTATTATTAGTTATTGGAGTAATACTTCTGTTGTTGATGTTGATTTTATACAAGTTCATAAAACCATTTCTTTCACTCTTTAAAATAAGATTTTCTTTATCATTCAAGAAATTAACAAAATCTGGTTGCTCTATATAACACTCATCAACTTCTTTATAAACCTTTTTCATTTCTAATGTATTAGCATTGACAACATATAGTTCATATTCATTTTGATGACGATTTAAGCGAGTGATACAAAGTTGATTATCTCCTTTTGTCCATTGCATTCTTGGTAAATAAATATCATGGTCTATTCCCATATCAACATGCTTTGTCGTCTTATCTTCAAGATTATATATATAAATATCTACAACAGAGTTATCTTCTCCTGCTTTTGGATATTTATATTTATAATGTGTTGGATAAAGAGAATCTTGTGGAAACATTGTCATATCATATTCTTTGACATTGCTTTGATCAAAACGATAAAAAGCAATCTTGTTGCCATCATTATTCCAGAAAAAACCTTTCGTTATTGCAAACTCCTCTTCATAAACCCAATCTGTTGTTCCATTGATTATATGATTATATTTTCCGTCTTTTGTTATTTGAGTTTCTGTCATTGAAGTTAAATCACTAATAAAAAGATTATTATCTCTAACAAAAGCAACCTTATCCCCTTTTGGTGAAAATTCTGCAAGCCTTATCTTATCTTTGCTTAATGCTATTATTGACTTATCTTTTAGATTATAAACATAATAATCAGCAAGAAAAGAATGGCGATAAATCTCTTGACTATTTGCTGCTAAAAGTATTTTAGTATTATCATTACTTATTGAATAATCTGTTATATAAGTATTTTTATCAAAATGTAAGGTGCTGAAATCTACCAAGAAACCAACTTTTTTACCTGTCTTATATTCATATTTTTCTATTCCGTCTTTCGTAAGAATACAATAATAATCCCCATTGCTTAATGGACGTATCTCACTTATATATTTTGGACGAAATGTTCCTGTTTGCCATATATCACTTAATGTGATTTCTTTTTGAGAATAAAGATTGCAACACATAAGTGCTACAATAATTGTAGTTATTATTTTTTTCATGATTGTAGTTTTGATTTTAATCCATTAAATTATCTACTAATATATCTTCATATTTTAAAAGTGGGTCAATGTTCTTTCTTCCCTTTGGATACAATGTTTCTATAACGAATTGGTCTATTGAGTTGCTATTGCGATATTTATTTAAAGCCAAACGATGAATAAATTCTGTGTAATATTTGCCCCACACTGTCTCTGTGTGATTAGAATAGTATTCTTGTAAGGCAGACTTATATTCCGGCAAAATAACGTCGTTCTTATCGTAAATAGGAGTATTTTCCAATCCCTTTGTAACAGAAAAAGACAAGTATTCTATTTCTCTTGTTACTAAATCATTACGAATAAACTGTGGATTCTTTACCAAAAACTCATCTCTCCATTGTATTCTACGCATCACTTCTTTGATTGGAACGACAAGCTTTGCATGCCAATAAGGAACCTCATCATATTCATTTACCCAATTGCCTCTATAATAAGAATAATCTTTTGTTAAATAATCTTTTAATCTGTCATATAAGAATGAAGGATTAACCTCAATACAATATGAAGTATCTTCAAAAGACATTATCCTATAACCATACTTAGCATACTCTTTTTCAAAGCTTTTCATCTCACCTCTAAGCTTTGGCAACACTACGATATCGCCTATCTTTAAAGACCTAATCTCTTCATCTGAAAAAGTTTTATGAAGTGTTATTGTTTTGTCCTCACAAGACAATTGATGATAATAATACAACAACTGATAACCCCAATCTGCATTATCTTTATCGCCTTTAAACGTTGATTTAAATAGTTCACAAGCCTTGTCTATCACATCTCTTTCCGAGAAAGGTAGACGCGTTAAATCATTTGCAAATTGTGTTAATTTTGCATCATCTAATGATGTCGTATTCTGTCCAAAACATGCAACAGAAAACATTATTAATAACCCAAATATTATCTTCTTCATAGTATTTTAATCTCTTTTATTTCTTAATATTTAAATTGCAAAGATAAAAAAATATTTCTTGATTAAACAATACAATATCAAGAAATTTGGTAAAAATAAAAAAAGATTGTAATTTTGCAACTTCATTTTTAACTGATTAAACAAATGAATTCAATTACAACAGCAAAAATATTAGATTATTTATCAATGATTGGCATAGTTATCATTGTGGCATTATACTTTTTTATGAAACTAACATTTAAACCATTAGCCTTATTATTGTTAGCTGTTTGTATTATTAAAATGTTTGGCGCAATAATCAAAGCAAACTATTACCAAAAAGAAAGCAAAAAGTTAAAAGATGAAGCAGAAAACTACAAAAATGAAGTTGAAGTTTTAAAAGACGAATTAAATAAAAAATAATAAATAATAAAAAAATTAAAAAAAGTACGTTTATGGCAACAACAGCTGATATAAAAAATGGATTATGTATAGAAATGAATGGCGATTTGCTATCGGTAGTTGAATTTTTACATGTTAAACCTGGTAAAGGTGGAGCATTTGTAAGAACAAAATTAAAAAGTTTTAAAACAGGTAGAACCATTGAACACACTTTTCCTTCTGGTGCTAAATTAGATATAGCAAGAGTTGAAAGAAGACCTTATACTTTTCTATATCAAGATGATAGTGGATATAATTTTATGCACAAAGAAACTTTTGAACAAATATCTATTCAAAAAGACATCATCAATGCTCCTGATTTCTTAAAAGAAGGACAAGATTGCGAAATGTTAGTTCATGCAGATACTGAGACACCTCTTTCTTGCGAACTTCCACCATTTGTAGAAGTAACAATAACTTATACTGAACCTGGAATGAAAGGCAACACTGCCACAAATGCAATGAAAGATGCAACAATTGAAACAGGTGCTAAAATAAAAATACCTCTTTTTGTTAATGAAGGAGAAAAGATAAGAATTGACACAAGAACTTCTGCTTACGTAGAAAGAGTTAAATAAATTATCTATTTTAGATTTTCAATTTTATAGAACAAATAAAGAGATTTTTCTTAATTGGAAAATCTCTTTATTTTTGTATTATAATCAAAATTTATTTCTATTTTTTAAGGTAAAACAACTATTTCGTCTAAACTATTTTTATTTGATTTTACATTTCTACTCGTTTATTTTATTTTTGCTTGTAAGTTGCCGTGATTTTTAAAGATATAAAGAGATGGAAATTATCAATCATTTTTCTTTAAATAAAAACTGACGGATATGAAATAAAGAGATAGTAAAATATTTCTTCGTTTTATTGAAATATTTCTTTATTATAAAAAAATAAAACGCTATTATACGAAATAAGATTTAATGTTTTATTTTAATCAATTAAATATTACCTTTTAATAGTTTTTTCTGAAATATAAATAAATCTGTTTGGATTGAATCCAATCATTGCATTAATAGTAGTCAATTTGCTATAATGAAACAAATCTTCTATTGTTATCCTTTTTGGTGTGATTATTTTTTCATCAATTAATCTCTGTCTGCATGTACCATTTAACAATGGCGTATCTGGTGTTAGCCACTTTTGTCCATCAAATAAAACTAAATTAGCAAATCTACTATCTGTAATATTACCATTTTTAACTATAATGATATCATCACAATCTTGCCTAAGATTCCATAACTTGTCTATATTTATTCTGTTGCTATATTTCAAATCATATTTAATATTATCATCTCTAATTAACCTAAATGTAGTTAATGACTTTTCAAAATATGGAGTAATTGTATAATTCTCTATTTCTTTCTCATTATACATAATACGAAGTTTAAAACACCCTTTGTTTGGTATTGTTATATAATTAATAAACTCAGTAAGATTTATAATATTCTCACCTATACTTCTATTTACTCGTAATTGATGATAATTTAAATGATATATTTCTCCTTTATTTATAAGTATGGTTTCAATTAGTTGGCACATATATTTTTGTTAATAATTCATTATATTCTTCTTTTGCTTTGCTCTTTGATGTTATTCCGCCACCACTTCTATAATAATAACTATCTTTATTTTTCTCTATATATCTAATGATAACGCAACTATCTACGCTATAATTATTATAAACACCCATAACACCAGAATAAAAACCTCTATCAGTTATTTCTGCCTTCTCTATAATTTCCACACTACGTTTTTTTGGAGCTCCACTTATACTCCCGGCAGGAACTATTTTCTTTAAAATATCTCCAAATTCTTCATTCCAATTATCTTTAAGATGTCCTGTTATTTTGCTACTTGTTTGTAATATAACATCTTTTGCTGTTTGTATTTTCTCAAAATATCTAAAAGATTCAACTTTAACATCTATGGAAATAATTGATAAATCATTTCTTATAAGATCAACTATTGTGTAATGTTCTCTCAATTCTTTTTCATCATTAAGTAATTTAAAATAAGCATCGTTTTCCTTAATTGAGATTGTTCCTTTCATTGGAAATGAAGACACTATGCCATCACGAATTCTTATAAAAGGCTCAGGAGAATAAAAAACAAATTTATCCTTAATCATAAACTTATATGGAGCTTTTGCTTTTTGATATATAGAACACATATCTAATTTAGATATAATAAGCGTTGCATATGTTAGATTCAACAAATATGTATCTCCATTTTGAATAGCATGCTGAACAATATCAAATCCTTTTTTGTATTGATTAAAAGATATTGGCTTTGTCTGCAATTCATAGTTATCGTATTGTTGTTTATATGTATCAACTCTTTGTCCTATTTCAATTCCATTAATAGCACAAGAAATACCTTCTTTTGCCAAATCATCTATTTTTACAACTATTCCGTTCTCTCCTTTAAAATCCAATAGGAACAAGAAAGGCACATTCTTCTTTGCTAAACTATTTATTTTCAAGAACAAGTCTTCTCTATTTAGAAATTCCATATATAAAATTATGTAAAATTAAACCACCTTTTTGCGTTATATATGACTCTGGATGAAATTGTATTCCATAAACTTTTTTATTCTTATGTTCAACTCCCATCAATATACCATGCTCATCAAAAGCCGTAGCAATAAGATTTTTTGGTAAAGACTTAACATACCAAGAATGATAACGTCCAACTTCCATTGATTTAATACCATTAAAAAGTAAAGAATTATTATCACATTCTATTTTTGATTTAACTCCATGCAATACTTTTTTCATATTAGCAAGCTCTCCTCCATAATATTGACATATCGTTTGATGTCCAAGGCATATTCCTAATATTGATTTAGTATCATCGTACCTCTCTAATATTTCAAACATTAAAGGGTAATCATTAGGCACTCCTGGTCCTGGTGATAAGATTATATGTTCATATTTGTTTATACAATTAATATCTAACTCATTGATTCTTATCACTGAAACATTTTCTTTTGTTATATTCCTCAATAATTCAACAATATTATAAGTAAAAGAATCATTATTATCTATCACTAATATCATTAGATTTCTTTTTTAATATTTATTCATTAAACATTTAATCTAAAAAAAAGAGTAAATAATGTTTAATCAATTATTTACTCTTTTTATTTTTTATTTTAAAGAATTATATTTTTTATTTTATATGATTCTTTTGTCTTTCTTGACTTGTTAAAGCATTCTTATTTATTTGAATATCTATTGTTTTATAACGAACAAAAGCTTCTGATGCGTAGAAATATCCATCATATTTTCCGCTATCTGTTCCCCAAGAATTTTTAACCTTATAAAATTTATTTCCATTTTGGTCTTTATAAAGTCCTGTTATTTGCATTCCGTGGTCATCTGTTGTTTCAAAATCATCAAATGCTGTTTGACGCATCTCTTGTGTTATTTTCTTTTCTTTTGCTGTTCCGTCAAAATTATAAGTAGCTTTTTGTTTTTCACTTGCTGTTAATTTTTCCCATTTTTCTTTTTCAGTACCAGAAAGATCTCTTTTAGCTTCATCTGGAACTATTGCTACTCCATTTTTCCAAGAAAATCCTTTTTCACTTACATCTGCTCCCCAACCTATTGTGTATCCATTCATAAGTGCATTATCTATTATATCCATAAATTCATCAAGAGGTACATTATAAATGTTGCCATGGATCCAGTTATCTGGTACTTCAAGCATAAATTGTTCGTAGAATGGATGATGTGTGTAAGAACCTATTTCAATATAGTTGTCCCAATCCAATCCAAGACTTTTTGCAAATGATTCAGGAGTATATTCTACACCTTTATAAGTAAATTTCTCTGGACATTTGCCAAAATATGTATCAAGTAATGCTTCAAAACCTTTTTTCCATGCTGTTGAAAGTTTGCCTGATGTTTGTGCAAGTGGTTTGATATAACCATCAAAGACTTTACTTACTTCACTGAAATCTGGTTTATCTGTTCCGTAATTTAATCCTTGATAAACTTCTTGTGGAACAATACCATATTTCTTTATCATTGCAGGTATATCTTGAAATGCACCACCTTCACTAAATGTTGCATTACCATGCATACGAATATAACGCTCTGCTTTTTCCATATAAGCATGTCTTACTATCCACATTTCTGAAAGGTCATATTCTCCTTTTCCTGCTTTTAGTAGTTCTGATTCAATAAATGCTATACCAGAAAAAGCCCAACATGTACCTGAACGATTTTGGTCTTTAACGCTTGTTGCTGGATTATCTTTAACTACTGTAAATTCATAAGATTTTTCTTTCTCTGAATTCTTAGTCTTTTTCTTTTGAGCAAATGTTGTTGAAGTTAATAACAACGCCATTGCTAATACATAAACTATTTTTTTCATTTTCTTTAATTATTTTTCTTTTTTTAATTAGCTCCTAATATTACTGGCATAACAAGCATCAAAAGACTTTCTTTTTCATCTTGTTTTTCTTCTTCGTAAGGAATAATAATACATGGACGATCTGGTCTTGACATCTCAAAACATACATTCTCTGTCTCTATATTATTCAACATCTCTATAAGATACTTTGCATTCAACCCTATCTCAAAACTATCTCCTTGATAATTGCATGCTAATTTTTCTTTTGCTTTGTTTTGATAATCTATATCTTCTGCAATAATAACAAGTTCTTTATCTGTTAAAGAAAAGCGTATTTGATTTGTTGTTGGATTAGCAAAGATTGAAACTCTCTTAACACTATCTAATAATTGTGCTGTTTGAATAATTAATTTATTGGGATTATCTGTTGGTATCGCACTTTCATATTGTGGATACTTTCCTTCTATTAAACGGCAAACAATATGATAATCACCAAAAATAAATGATATATTTGATATATTATTTTCTATCTTAACATCTTCTTCTTCATTAAGAGATAAGAGTATTTTATTCATCAAGTTTAATGTTTTCTTTGGCAATATAAATGACCTTTGTTCCTCAGAAGCATACTCCATATTACGAAGACGTACTAATTTATGAGAATCTGTTCCAACAAATGTTAAGCCTTTTTCGCTAAACTCACATAACACTCCTGCCATTTGTGGACGAAACTCATCTGTTGAAGTTGCAAATATTGTTTTTGTTATTCCATTAACTAATGTTGATGCATGAATAACTGATTTTTGAGCATCTTCTACTTGCAATATTTCCGGATAATCTTCTGGTGAAACTCCTATTAATGTATATTTACCATAATCAGTAGAAATATCTATTGACAAATCTTCATTAACAAATATCGTTATAGGAGAATTAGATAATTTATTTACTATTTCAACAAACATTTTTGCTGGCACACAAACCTTATCAACACCTGTTGTTTCTGCATCTTGCAAGTCTATATTTACATTTGCTATTGTTTCTAAATCACTTGCTGTTATGCTTAATTTTTTATCTTTTAATTCAAAAAGAAAATTTTCTACTATTGGAATAGTATTATTAGTTGATATTAAACCAACTATTGAATTCAATGAACGAGATAATGTTCCTCCGTGTATAATAAATTTCATATCGCTTGTTTATTTTTTTTATTTATTTTTTGATTAGCAAAGATACTTATTTCTAAGCAATTTTTACTCATATTTTTTATTTTTTATTAACATCTTACTAACACCCGACCTTACTTTTGTTTTCTAAGGTAGAAATAACTTGCTGGTCGCATAGCATTATCTAAGACAAAGAACTGCATAACCAAAGTATCCTTACAATGACTACTTAAAGCATAACAACGATTAATATCAAATATTTGATAAAAATCTGTATCTGATTTTGCTATACTATTAGGGTCATTAAGTTTAACAAAAGTACGCAATACATTTGTCTTACCTTTTTTGTTTGTTACGGTAAAGACGAAAGAAGGTGGTCGTGTAAATATTGTATCTTGCTCTATCTTTGATATATTCTTTGCCACTCTTTCATAGTTCATCTCAAAGAATGATGACAAGAATGCAACAACTTTTGTTGTATCAAATTGTTTTAGAATTTCTCCTGTTTGTAAAAGTCTAAAATCATATCCTTTCCCATTCTTTATTAATTCAAAACTTTCTTTCTGGTCTGAAGGTAGTTCTACTTTAATTTTTGCTATATCATCTTCTTTATATTTAAATACTGTATGTGCTCTCCATAAATCTTCCACGGCAGAAAAACGAGTTGAAAGATAACCTTTAAAATTAGGTATATATATAATGTATGGTTCTTTATCTCCTTTTCTTAACATATATGTTCCCATCTCATCTTGCGTTTCCCAACCTACATAATATGTTCTATACAACCTTACTCTCTTGAACAACTTAATAAACTTCCAATTTATTAAATAATCATCTTTATATACTTCTACTTTTCTACTATTTGTTGCCAAATCCATAACAATATTATTTCTTGCTGCTTTTGGTAACGGTTCTCTTATCCTCATATCTTTGAATGTCTCCAAAACAGTATTAACCATAAGCATATTTGCTTGATAGTTTTTATTAACCGTCCAAGAACTATCACTCTGCTTTTCTAATACAAGATAATGATTATCTTTATCTTTTATTGTTATCTTACTTATTGATGCAATATCATCTATATGAAAATCTTGTTTTATTGTTGTATCTTTTTTTGACACAACAACTAATGTTATTATGCCAACCATCAATACCAAAACAATAAGACTCAATATATTTTTTTGTTTTCTACTTAGATTGCTTAGTTTTTCTTTTATCTTTTTAATATCAATATTTTTCATATTCTCTTTTTATCTTGTATATAGTTTTTTTCTAATAATCACTACAACTGTTCCCAATATTGCAATAACCAACAACGGAGAAATAATATTAAACACTTCCCAAAATGTTTTCTCTCTATCTATCTTTGCCATATCTAACTTTCTAACAATAACCTCTCTACTTCTTAATGGTATTAAATCTTGGTCTCCGCAAAGATAATTAACACAATTAACTAAGAACTCTTTGTTACCGAACATTTGCTTAGTATATTTATCATAACCCAAAGGAACAACTTGTCCATTAATAAAATCATTCTTAATTAAATCTCCATCTCCAACAACTATCATTGCTGTTGAATCTGACATATCTCTATTGGCTAAAAGAGGATTATCTGTCATATCAGAAGACAACATATTTTTGAACGCAGAAGTAAATCTTCCTTCCAAAAGCATAGCAACCATAAGACTACCTTGATTAAATAAACGAGGGTCTTGTTTTTGTTTCAACATCTGCAAAGATACTTCGGCAGGAGCATTCAACAATCTTGTATTACGAGAAGTGAATAAAAGCGGTGTTTTCTTAATTGCCGTTGAGCCATTATCTACCGTATCCATCGTTGAAACAAACATCATCTTTATTGGATTAATTTTATCTGTTATTATATTTGCAGAATTAGGACTTATCTCTGGAAAGAAATTCCATGGATAATAAGTCATCTGCGGTTGATTATTTCCATATTCTCCTGTTACTATTGGCACTTGAACACATTGCAAATCCATAACAAGATTAGTATTCATTCTTACTCCATACTTAAACAAAGGGTCTTCAACACCAGTAATATTGCTTACTGCTAATGTTTTTGCTTTGCTTTGAATACTATCCATATCTGCTGTTAAAGGATCAACAAGCCACAACACTTTTCCTCCTCTCATTATATATTGGTCTATTATGTAAATGTCTTTATAAGTAAAAGGTTGCGTTGGCTTTGCTACAATAAGACAAGAATATTTGTTTCTAAACTTTATCTTAGTATTATCAACACTATCATATCTTCTTTGTGTTAAAGCATCTATCTTTCCATTTATTGTTAATGAATCTATACTATATGTTTCATTAAGCGTTTGTATCATATCAAAAAGATAAGGTACATCAACTTCTCCTTGTCCATAAAGAAATGCAATATCTTTCTTCATTCCTTTCATAAGCGAACTTATTGAAGAATAAAGATTATATTCAAGATTTTGTATGCTACTTGCAATAACCTCATCTTCCGAAAAACCTTGCTTTGTACTAATTAATGAAACTATTGTTGAACGTCCGCCATAAGATATCTCTACATAAGGGAATATATATTGTTGAACTTGCGATGAAGACGTTGTTGTATTTATCATTATTGGACGAAAACCTTTCTCAAATAATCTTTGATAAAAATCTGCTTGGTCTTTCTTATCTTTAAATCCATTAGGGTCAGTAAATTCATATTCTATATTACTATTATATGAACGAAACTGATTAAGCATATCTCTTGTTTCATTTCTTAATGATTTATAGTTGGCTGGCAAGTCTCCATCAAGATAACAACGAACAAAAACAACATCATCAACTTTCTTCAACATCTTTTTTGTTGAATCAGACAATGAATAACGTTTTTCTTGTGTTAAATCTAATCTACCAAACACATACGCTCCAACAACATTAATAAACACTATTAGCACCAATCCTACTACAAGTTGAATGATATGACTTCTTTTAACATCAGCCTTTGCACTAACAGGATTCAAGATTTTCTTTAATATATTTTTTATTTTTTCTATCATATTCTTTTTCATTGTTCTTTCCTCCTCTTCTTTATTTTTTCCAATTTCTACTTTCCAAACTAACTTTGGTTAGAAGTATGAAAAATCCTATCGCACTAAGAAAATATATAACATCTCTTGAATCTATCACTCCTCTACTTATTGAAGTGTAATGATAATTGATACCAAGTGATTTTATTAACAAATCAAAATGAGAAAGAAATGGAACATAAGACAAAAAATCAAATCCTATGTAAAGTATAGCACATAAGAATATTGATACTATAAAAGCCACAATTTGATTGTTTGTCAATGATGATGAAAAGATACCTATTGCAACAAACACTGCTCCAAGAAAAAGCAATCCAATGTATGAACCAAGAATACCTCCAACATCAAGATTGCCTTGCGGTGCTCCAAGTTTGTATACACAAATCATATACAACATTGTTGGTAAAACTGACAACACAACAAGAACAACACCTGCTAAGAACTTTGCTGTAATTATTGATATGTCGCTAATAGGTTTGGTTAATAACAACTCTATTGTACCATTTTTCTTTTCTTCTGCAAACATCTTCATTGTTATTGCTGATATAAGGAATAAGAAAACCCACGGTGCAATAACAAACAATCCATCTAAGGTTGCAAGAGATGAAGCAAATACATTAAAATCTCCATTTATAACCCAAAGAAACAATCCATTTATAACAAGGAATACAACAATTGTTATATATCCTATAAGGGAAGTTAAGAAACTATTTAGTTCTTTTTTAAATAATACCCACATAGTTTTATCTTTTATTTTTTAACTTGCAAAGATAAGAATTATTTTTCAGTATGATATTAATTTAATCGTTTTTTTCAATCAAGTAACAACAACACAAAAAAAAGTGAAGAAAACATATTATTTTCTCCACTCTATCATTTATATCTAATTTAAAACACTTTCTTATTTTTATTTCTTTATGATGTTTTTAAATATTCTTCCTTGCTTCGTTTCGAGTTGAAGAACATACCTACCTGTTGGCAGTTGTTTAACATTAAGAACAAACTCAAACATATTTATATTCTCTCTTTTCACTTCCTTGCCTTGCATATCATAAATACCATAACTCCTTACTTTGAAATCACTCTCTACCTTTAACCTATCTTCTGTGGGATTGGGATAAACTGAACACGTTTTCTCTAAATCTATATCTTTTATTCCACTTCCTCCATTGATTGCTCCATTATTTATTTTTAATATAGGTATGAAATCTAAGAAACATTTCTGTGAAAACTGATAAACACTATCATCTGCAAACTTCTTCCATTCTCCATTCTTTAATAACCATGGACTTTCACTCGCTTGACATCCAAATATAGTATCTCTCCATATAGTATCGAATATACTATTTGTTGCAAAATACCAAAGACTTGGCCTATCTAATGTATAATTAACATAATGAACTCCCATTACTGTATCTATTTCTGTTGCTTCGTCTGCTGCTATATAAAAATTAGCTGCTTGAACAGCGGTATCCAACCAATAATTTGCTCTAACCACACTACTCCATCCTCTTCCAGCACCATTATATGCAGGTAATACTTGCGTCTTTGCTATGGTTGCAAACTTTGAATCCAATATCCTAAAATAATAAACAGGAGCATCTTCTGGTATGACTCCTCCAACATGTGCCGATATTCCACATATTGTTACCGGTGAATCAAAATGATATGGTTGAGCAAAGCCCTCTGGAAAATACTCATTCTTTGCAAACATTGAATGCATTAGTTGGAATGCTGCTCTCCATGCTCCTGCTACAGAATCATATACTGGTGGATGTACCTTATCATTGTAATAATTAAAATATATCCCATAATAATAATTCATAATATATGGCGACAATGCAAAATTACCAACATTTGTAAAAAAACTATTGCAATTTGCAAATTCTGGATGATAAAATCTAATCATTGTGTCATATGTAGGTGTTATTATTGTATCTGAACTATTTGGAATTATTTGTCCTTTTCCAATATTTGCTATCACAATTAGCATTATTGTCAAAGCAATCTTTTTAAGAATGTAACTGTTTTTCATAATTTTTTTATTTTTTTAATTAATTATTTATTTTAAATCACTTACATAAAATATGTTTTTATTTCTTTATGATGTTTTTAAATATTCTTCCTTGCTTCGTTTCGAGTTGAAGAACATACCTACCTGTTGGCAGTTGTTTAACATTAAGAACAAACTCAAACATATTTATATTCTCTCTTTTCACTTCCTTGCCTTGCATATCATAAATACCATAACTCCTTACTTTGAAATCACTCTCTACCTTTAACCTATCTTCTGTGGGATTGGGATAAACTGAACACGTTTTCTCTAAATCTATATCTTTTATTCCACTTCCTCCATTGATTGCTCCATTATTTATTTTTAATATAGGTATGAAATCTAAGAAACATTTCTGTGAAAACTGATAAACACTATCATCTGCAAACTTCTTCCATTCTCCATTCTTTAATAACCATGGACTTTCACTCGCTTGACATCCATACGTAGTATCTCTCCATATAGTATCAAATACACTATTTGTTGAATAATACCACAAATTTGGAACATGCACTGTAAAAGTTGTAGAATGCAATCCCCCTACTGTATCTATTTCTGTTGATTCATCTGCTGCTATATAAAAATTAGCCTCTTGAACAGCAGTATCCAACCAATAATTTTCTCTAACTACATGTTGCCATGTGAATATTCTTGTGCTATCATATGCAGGTAATACTTGCGTCTTTGCTATGGTTGCAAACTTTGAATCCAATATCCTAAAATAATAAACAGGAGCATCTTCTGGTATGACTCCTCCAACATGTGCCGATATTCCACATATTGTTACCGGTGAATCAAAATGATATGGTTGAGCAAAGCCCTCTGGAAAATACTCATTCTTTGAAAGCAATAAACCCATTTCTATATGAAATGATTCTCTCCAAGCACCTGCTGCAGAATCATATACCGGTGGATGTACAGTAGTATTATAATAATTAAAATATATACCATGATGCCAAGAATTGACTACTGCTGGTAAAACAAAATTGCTATCACTTGGCAAATTACTAAATGTATTGCAATTTGCAAATTCTGGATGATAGAATCTAATCATTGTGTCATATGTAGGTGTTATTATTGTATCTGAACTATTTGGAATTATTTGTCCTTTTCCAATATTTGCTATCACAATTAGCATTATTGTCAAAGCAATCTTTTTAAGAATGTAACTGTTTTTCATAATTTTATTATTTTTTAAATTAATTATTTATTTTAATTCACTTACAAAGATATATCATTATTTTTATTATTCCAAACAAAAACACATATTTTTTTTATTTTTTTTGTGAATTTGTTCCTCTCTTCAATGAAATAAGAGATTAACGAAATAGTTCTTTAATCCATTTTATTAGAATAAAGAACTATTTTTTTTATCTTTGTTTTATTTTTTCTATCTTCCATTGAACAAAATCAGGCAATTGTGTTAATGGCAAAAAACCTTCTTGTTTTGGGTCAAAAGGCAAAAGGCACAAATCAAAATATTCAATCATCTTAACAGTATTATACTCTCCTATCATCTTTTCCACAAGAGAATAGACCAAGAACATCATATCTTGATTGTTTTCATCATAGTTCTTCACTCCAACAGTTATACCTATCTTGTCTGTTTTTTCTTCACTCTCCATTGGAATAAAAAACAAATCCTTACTTTTTAATACTTTCTTTCCGTCTTCACTTTCAATCTCAACATCCTTTCCTTGTGGAGCAACAAAAGCCTCTACTTGCCAAAAATCCATCAATGGACTATTCTCGCAAAGTGTTTCTACATCAGAGAAATAATCTTCATCATCGTTTGCTGTAAATGTTATTGTTCTTCCTTTATCTGTTAAATCTCCAAGAATAAAATCTACTCCTGCACAATATTCTTTAAGGTCATCATCTACTTCATTCATTAAACTATCTATCTCCTTCTCTTCCAATGAATCAATATCCATCAACCTATCTTTCTTTTGTTGAAAACGTTTCCAAAATTCTTCTGCTGTTATCTTTGCCATACTAATTTATTTCTTTTTATTATTAATTAATTCTATTATCTTTCTTAACTTCTATTAGGACAAAACACCTATCAATGATTACTTACTAAATGTGCTTCTATTTGTATTTGTATATTAAACATATTCTTCACACTATCTATTATTGCATTAGCGAAAGCAGTTATCTCTTTACCTGTTGCCTCTCCATAATTAACCATAACCAAGGCTTGTTTTTCGCTCATTCCTACTTTGCCAACTCTTTTGCCTTTATATCCACATTGTTCTATCAACCAACCAGCAGAAATCTTTACTCCTTCTTTTGCTGGAAATGACACAATGTTTGGATAATATTTTTTTATCTGTTCATATTGGTCTTGTGATATAATAGGATTTTTGAAGAAAGAACCAACATTTCCAAGTATTTTTGGGTCTGGTAACTTACTATCTCTAATCTCGGTTACTTTCTTTGCAACAAAACTTGGAGTTATCTTACTTTTATCTTCTACCTTATCAATAACATCTTTTAATGCTTTGTATGATGTATTGACAGAGAAATGTTTTTTAAGAGAGAACCTTACCTTCCATATCACAAGATTACCTTCTTGATATTTAAAGATAGAGTAGCGATAATCAAAGTGGCAGTCTTTATTACTTATCCAATAGAATGTCTTTGTTTTCATATCAAACACTTCACAAGCAACTATACTATCTTTTGCCTCTTGCCCATATGCTCCAATATTTTGTACAGGTGCCGCTCCAACAACGCCAGGTATTGCTGCAAGGTTCTCTATGTTTGACAATCCTTTTTCGCAACAATCAACAACAAAATCTTTCCACACTTGACCTGCACTAACTTCTATTATCACATTATCTTCATCTTCACTTATCTTCTCCATTCCTTTGTTCTCTATCTTTGCTACCATTCCATTATATTCCTCTTCACAAAACACACTATTACTTCCTCCTCCAAGAATATAAATCTTTTCTTTTGCTTTGTATCTATCAGATAACAACATAAGGTCTTGTTCTGTTTTTATTCGCATCAACTCTTTTACCTTGCACGACAAACCAAAGGTAGTTATCTCTTTTATATCAACATCTTTCTCTATCATCTTTTTTCTCTTTTGTTTTACTTATTTTGCAAAGGTACAAAAAAAGACTTTACTTTTATTGTTTTGTAAAGCCTTTAATTTTAATTAATTCTAAATATTATTTTTCTTATTTATTCTTTGATAAACTTCTTATTTATCTTGCCTTGTGGAGTAAAGATATAACAGATATATGTTCCTGCTTTAAGTGTTTATACATCTAATACTAGTCAGTATAAATAATATAATAATTCTCTATTAACAAATATATTTTATTGCAGCAAAGCAAACAATTTTTTATATTAAAAATGTTTGCTGTTCAAATCAATTTATTAAACTATTTAGATGCTTTAATAAATACTTTTATTTTATCAATTTCATCATAAAAATCACCATAAGATAAAACATTTCCTTTACTATCAAATAAAATCACATCTGATATTCCATATAATTTTTTAGGATTAGCACCACAGACATCTTGTATGAAATTTCTCCAACGCTTTCTATTATTAAAATTATAACCATATTTCATTATATCCAAAGACAAAATAGGACCATAGAACTTTTTACTTTTAAAAAAAGCTCTACTATTATTCTGATACAACCAATCTGTCGTTTCTATGATAATCAATTTTAAATTATTTTGATTGGCAAACATTTCTATGGAATCAAAAGCATTTCTACTTCCTTCACACCAATAATAAAATGAGCAACATAAAACATATTTGTCATTGTTTTTGCTTATTATTTCTTTTAATCCATCTGCATTAATAGAATAAAACAAAATATTAGAATCTTGTTTATTAAGAAAACTTGAATCTACATTTTTAAAATCTATATCTAATGGTTTTAATCTTGTTTGTTCTTCTTTATTCGCATGTTTATATGTCGAGTTTAAAAGATTACATGAATAAAAGCCAATAATATAACATAACAATATTATAAATAGAACTTGCTTTTTCATATTTGTTAATTTATAAATTAGATTATAGTTTAATATAATTATTATTTTATACCATAAAGAGGAACCTCATATCCACCATATTTTCCAATTTTACTATTATAAGGGTATATTCCTTGTTTTATAACTATTTTTTGGAATTCTAAATCTCTTACAACGCTATCATCGATATTAATATCTTGAGTTACTTCAAATTGATAAGCTTCCTCTGGTAATGTAGAAACATCTTCTTTTAATTCTACAATAAACGGCTTCAATGAACCATCTTCTTTTTTTTCTAAAACACAAGGAACATACCTATATGGTAGATTATCTATTTCATAATATTGACGTGGGAACCATTCACATATACCAAATTTAACGCACTGACCTCTTTTATTTTTTCTAAATAAAGTAAATATCACTATATGTGTTGATGGCATTTTCGCTTTTATCAATGTTTCTGCAGGAATTCCAACTTTTAATGATTCTGCAAGAAAAGTTATTTCTTCTTCTGAATATTGTCTTTCTGCATTTTTTGCAATATTAGTCTGTCCTTCATCATCTTTATTATTACAACTAATGAAATTACAACTAATAAATATTACTATTGAAATAATAAATATCTTTTTCATTTTTCTTTGATTTTTTATTAAATATTAAATTTATTCTCTCTCACTTTTTTCGTTATTTTTTTACGTTGTCTTTTGATGAGAAACAAGTAGAATATTGTCTTGAAAAGTATAATAAATATTAATTTATTACTTGCATCAATAGACAACAATTAGAGTATGAAGTTATTTTTCCCTAATATAATTATATTTACAGAAGAATATATTGGATTGGAATTACAAACATAATTGTTCTGCAACAAGTCTTCTTTGTTGTAAACTTTTTCTATTATTATGTCATAATAACGTGCCATAATTGTTTGTTTTAGTTTGTGCAAGTATACAAAATGTTTTTTATTTGTCAAGTGTTTTTATTAATTATTTTTACTGTTAATATAAAACTTATTGATAATTAGATAAATAGATATTGTGTTATTTTACAAAATTAGTTCTTTGTTTCAGTAAAACAGTTCTTTAATTCGCTAAAATAGATTAAAGAACTAATTTTTTATTTCTTTGTTTTAATTTTTATAAAATCAAGAGATAAAAAAATAAAACTTTATTCTAATTTATGGGTTTTAGGAGTATTTTTAGTTATAGTTAATTATCAAAAAGATAAACAAATTAACTAAGTTTTTACTTTAATAGAAAAATTTATTTAATTATATATCAAAGAATTAATATCAATAAAATAGATAATTAATAAAAATTATTTATTTGATAATTAATATATTAAGATAAAAAGTATCAAAAAAAATAAATATTTTAATAATATAACATAATAATTTTAATAGTTACGACGTTTTGTACGTACAAACGCGCATTTAAAGCGAGTGTGTCCGTACAAACACGTTTATTAAGTTTTAACTATTAATCAATTTTTTCACTATTGACTATCAAGTATTGATTTAAAAGTTGTATCTTTGTAAAAAATTATAATTATCATGATACATCACACAATCACATTCAAAGATAAGATAATCAACTATCAAGATGAGGGCAAAGGCGAACAAACACTTGTCCTTTTACATGGTTTTATGAATGATTTAAGAGTTTGGCAAAATTATGTACTTAGTTATATGAATAGTATTCGTGTTATTACTATCGACTTGATAGGACATGGAGAGAGTGAGGTTGTTCAAGAAGTAAGCACAATGGAACTTCAAGCAGAGATGGTCAAAGAAGTTCTTGATAAATGTAATGTAAAACAATGTGTGATGTGTGGGCATTCTATGGGAGGATTTATCACCTTGGCTTTTGCTGAAATGTATCCACAATATTTAAAAGGTTTTGTCCTTTTACATTCTCACGCAATGGCTGATAATGATAAAGGAAAAGAAAACCGCAAACGTGCCTGCCAACTTATTGATGACGATAGAATAAAATATATAGTAGATTTTATTCCTAACTTATTTGCAAAAGAAAACCGCACAAAGTTCTCTTCCGAAATTGAAGATATAAAAGATATGGCACTCAACACAAGCAAAGAAGGTATAATCGCTGCACAGATGGGTATGCTTGAAAGAAAATCTCGTTTAAATGTTCTTGAACAAAGCAATGTCCCAGTGTTGTTTGTTATTGGTAAGCAAGACCCGCGAATAGAGTTAGAAAACATCTTTGCTCAAGCAATGCTTGCTCAATATTGCGAAACTCTTCTTCTTGGTTCTTGCGGACATATGTCTTTTATTGAGAAAGAAAACATTATTAGAAGTCGTTTATTATCCTTTACAAAAAGTTGTTTTGAGATATAATGCGTGATTTTACACAAGGTGAGATAGGCAAAAGTATTTTTCTTTTTTCTTTACCACTTATTCTTGGTAATCTCTTTCAACAACTATATACTCTTGTTAATAGTGCTTTTGTTGGTAACTTTCTTGGAGTTAATGAATTGGCTGCTGTTGGTTCTACTTATCCTATTGTTTTTCTTCTAACATCATTAATCATTGGTATTGGTAGTGGAGGCAGTGTGGTTGTGTCGCATTATTTCGGTGCAAAAGATTATGAAAGCATAAAAAAAATAATTAGTACTTTCTATATCTTCTTCATTTCTTTTGGACTTGTTATGTGTTTGCTTGGCATTTGGTTTGCTCCTCAAATATTTTCTTTAATCAATCTTGATAAAAATGTTTTTCCTTTTGCAGTAACATATTTTCGTATCTATATGATAGGAATGTTTTTCTCTGTATGCTTCAATAGTGCAATAAGTATATTAAGAGGTCTTGGCGATTCTACTACTCAACTCTATTTTCTTATATCTGCCAACATTCTTAACGGCATACTCTCTTATGTTTTTCTTGGCGTTTATCATTATGGTGTTGCCTCATCTGCACTATCGTCTGTTATTAGTCAGTTCATTGCTTGTTTATGTATATTCTCTTTTATCTATTATAAAGGAGGTTTTCTTAAAGATGTTAAAACAAAAAAAGACTACAATCATAAAGATTTTAAAATATATTTCAACAAAACATTTCTTAAACATATTATCAACATAGGTCTTCCAACAGGTGTTCAACAAAGTGTTGTTTCTTTAACTCAAATACTTATTCTTTCACTTGTTGTTGGCTTCGGCACTCAAGCAACTGCTGCTTATTCGTCTGCTGTTAGAATAGAGAGTATCGCATTACTTTTCATTCTCAACACTTCTCAATCTCTTACTTCTTTTGTTGGTAGTAATTTTGGAGCAAGGAACATGCAAAGAGTAAGAAAAGGCTTGTTCTCTTCTTTTAAAATATGTGCCTTGATTGCTGGAATAACAATGATTATCTTCTGTTTATTTGGAAATAATTTAATGAGTTTATTTACAACTGATAAGGAAGTTATTCGTATAGGTAAAGAATATCTTATGGTAAGTGGTTTATTTTGGTTTATTTTCAGTGTGATGATGATGTTCACTGCATTCTTCCGTGGTGTTGGCTATTCATTTATACCTATGATAATAAGCATCTTCACTCTTCTTATTGTTAGATTTCCTATTGCTTACTACTTATCTGCATTTTTTAATACTCTCGGCATTTGGCTTAGTGCTCCTATTGGTTGGACTCTCGGCGTTATCATATCTTTTATTTACTACAAAACTAATCGCTGGACAAAAGCAAAGATAATAAAAACATTCTCTTTCTTTCTTCTTGTCTCTTTATCTCTTTTCAGTACAAACAGCTATGCACAAGACACAACAATAAACAAAGAAATAAATGGTTTCATTCCTCCAATAAATATACCTATATCATCAGCAGGTAATTTTGCAGAACTAAGAGGAACACATTTTCATTCAGGGCTTGATATAAGGACAATGGAAAAGACTGGTTTTGCAGTTATATGTCCAGCTGACGGTGATGTTAGCAGAATAAAAGTACAGGCTTTTGGTGGAGGAAAAAACCTTTACATTGTTCATCCTAATGGTTATACAACTGTTTATATGCACCTTGAAAGATATTATGGCGACATTGAGACCTTTGTTAAAAACTACCAATACAAACATCATTGTTATGAATTTGATTATACTTTTAAGCGTCCTACAATACATCTAAAACAAGGCGATACAATAGCAATAAGTGGAGAAAGTGGAGCAGCAGCAGGACCTCATCTTCATTATGAGATACGTAATACAAGAAGTGAAGAACCAATAAATCCTCTTACTTTTCTTGATATGAATGATACCATACCGCCTTATATATCTTCTATTGCAATAAACTCTTTGGATAAACTTATGCCAATAACTATCTTCACTCCTAATGATTCAACAACAGATACAATTAGTGCTTATGGTAATATTTTCTTTTCTATCCTTGCTTTTGATAAGGCTTTTAACTCTTCAAGCAAAAACGGTGTTTATAAGACAGAACTTTTTGTTAATGATAACACTCTTTTATTTTCTCATAAAGTAGATAAGTTTTCTTTTAACAACTATGGATTTGTTGATGCAATAACAAATTATCCTTTGTATGTTAAGACAGATAAACGTTATCTTTGTTCACGAAAATTATCTAATTACAATCTTCCTTTTGACAATTATAAAGATGATGGCATAATTTCTCTTATGATAGACTCTATTTACAAGATTACTTACAAACTAACAGACATAAAAAACAACCAAACAACTTATTCGTTTTATGTTAAAGGTATTGAAGATACAACAATAAACAAAAATCTTTCTTCATCTAACGTCGTCTTAAATCTTTCTTATAATTCTTCTGCAACTTATCTTGCCGAGGACAGTTCTGTTTTCATTTTTCCAAAGAACTGTCTTTATGAAAATATCAGCTTAACATACAAAACAACAAAAGGCAGATATTCCAACAATCATTACATTCATAATATTTATGAGCCTGTAAGAAAAAGTTTTACAGTAAAAATAAAACCATACAACATTGATTCCTCACTTATAAATAAATATCTTGTTATTCGTTTGCGTCCAAATGGGAAGATACAACGCAGTATTGGTGGCAAGTTATATGATGGTTATGTGCAAACAACAGCAGGAGATTTTGGTATCTTTACTGTTGGTGTGGATACTATACCTCCAACGATAACTAATCTTAATTTTAAAAACAACAAAAAACTATTTAGAAGTCAGAAATCATTAAAAGTTCGTATAAAAGACAATCTTTCAGGCATACGTTCTTATAATGCTTATCTTAATGACAAATGGGTTCTTATGGAATATGATGGCAAGAACTCTCTTCTTACTTATACGATAGATGATAACCTACTTCAAGGTAAGAATACATTAAAACTTGTTGTCAAAGATAAGAAAAATAATATACGAGAAAAGACCTTTATTGTAATTAAATAACAGCACAAAAATATTTCTTCGTTTTATTGAAATATTTCTTGATTATAGTAAAATATTTCTTCGTTTTAAATTAACAGATTAAAGAAGTAATTATATGTCTTTTTCTAAATTTAATTATAAATAAAATATTATCTTTGCAAAAAAGAAATATACATAATAATGCAACAAGAGAATAAAAATAGCAATAAAAAATATACTCCTCCTTTTACTTTAAATGAAGAGATTGTTAATCTTGTTGCTGAAATATGCGAAAAGATTGGCTCTTTGAATGCTCATCAAAGCAATATAATTCACCCTAAGCTAAGAAAAGAAAACCGAATAAGGACTATTCAATCATCACTTGCAATAGAAAACAATTCTCTTTCCATTGAGCAAGTTACAGCAATATTAAATGGTAAACATATTCTTGGCAATTTAAGAGAAATACAAGAAGTGAAAAATGCTTTTGAGGCTTATGATATTATCTTAACATTAGACCCGTATAAAGAAAAAGACCTTTTATTAGCACATCGTCTTATGATGAAAGACCTTGTGAAAGATAATGGAGAGTATCGTAGTAGTGGTGTTGGTATATTTAATGGAAAAGAAATGGTTCATGTTGCTCCTCCAAGTGAAAATGTACCTTATCTAATGAAAGATCTTATGCAATGGACAAAGTCTTCAAAGCTACACCCACTAATAAAGAGTTGTATATTTCATTATGAGTTTGAATTTATACATCCTTTCTTAGACGGTAATGGAAGAATAGGAAGAATGTGGCAAACATTAATACTAACAAAATGGAATGAGATTTTTGCTTTTCTTCCTGTTGAAACAATAGTTAAAGACAACCAAAAAGAATATTATAAAATACTGTCTATTTGTGATAATAGAGCAGATAGTTCTTTGTTTGTATCATTTATGTTAAAGACATTATTAGATACTATAAGAAAGATAATAAAAGAAAGAAAAAGTAACCAGAAAAGTAACCAGAAAAGTAACCAGAAGATATTGGATATTATAAATAAAGACAACAAGATAACTATTAAAGAAATATCAAAGAAAACATCTATGAGTGAATCAGGAGTAAAAAAGATTATTAAGGTATTGAAAGAAGAAAGTGTTTTACTACGAATAGGTTCTGATAGAAATGGTTATTGGCAAATAAAAACAAGGTAATAATAAATAAAGATTATGAAAATAGACCATTTAGCATTATGGTGCGATGATATAGAAAAGATGAGAGAGTTTTACACAAAATACTTTAATTGCAAAAGCAATGCAAAATACTACAATCCTAAAAAACAATTCTCTTCTTATTTTCTTTCTTTTGATGATGGAGGAAGTAGAATAGAACTAATGAATAGAAAGGATATTAACGAAGAGCCAACAAAAAGAGGGTTTATTAAAGGTATTGCTCATTTTGATATAGAAGTAAAAGACAAACAAACAGTAGATAATCTTTATAAAATATTAGAAAAAGACGGATACACAATAGAGAGCGAACCAAGAATAACTGGCGATGGTTATTATGAATTAGCAATACTTGATGTTGAAGGTAATTACGTTGAAATATCAGCAGAAAAATAAATTTCAATACTATCCATTATTAATTTTTCATTATTCACTATTCACTATTCACTTAATTTTTGTATCTTTGCACGTTTATGAGTAATGTGGAAGAAAAACATATAATAGATATAAAAAACAAGAAAGCAAGTTTTCTGTATTTTCTCTTACAAGAATATACGGCAGGGATTGTTCTTGTTGGTAGCGAAGTGAAGAGCATAAGAGAAGGAAAGGCTAATATGAACGATGCTTATTGTACGTTTATTAATGGAGAATTGTGGGTTAATCAGATGCACATTGCTGAATATCGTTTCGCTTCTTATGGAAAGTTTAACTTAAAAAGAGATAGAAAACTACTTTTAACAAAAAAAGAACTAAGAAAACTTGAAGCAAAAAGCAAAGAGAAGGGATTTACTATTGTGCCAACATTATTGTTTATTGACGAAAGAGGATATGCTAAGATGAAGATAAGTTTGGCTCGTGGTAAGCATTCTTATGATAAAAGAGAGACAATAAAAGACAGAGATAATAAAAGAGAATTAAATCGTATAAACAAAAGATATTAAAAGATATGAAAAAGATATTGTTTTTAATTGCAACATTAATTGTTTCAATAACTTGTTTTTGTCAAGGATATACAATTAACGGAGAAATAAAAGATACAAAAAAAGGTTATGTTACATTAAGAAGTTATTTTCGTGATGGCAATGAACAATTAGATTCAACAACAATAGACAAGAAAGGTAAATTTGTTTTTCGTGGTTATGTTAAAGAACCAATACCTGCTCTTATGACAATAAATGGTAAAAAGAATTATAGAGTTTATCTTGAACCTCAATCTAATATGATTATTGTTATTAATCCAAATAAAGAAAAAAAGACTTCTTTTGAAGGTTCTCCTTTAACAACTCAATGGTATTCTATTATTAATCCACAAGGCAAAGAAGATTACAATGTTTATCTTTCAAGGTTAGAGAATTGGGTAATAAACAATCCTGAACATATCTTTTGTTCTGATATAATATCTTCTTATCTTACTTATTCTTGGGGATATGAAGAACTTTCAAAGCATTTAAATACGCTTAAAGGTCAAGCAACAGAGATGTATCATTACAAAAAACTTAGAATAAGAGAAGAAGGATTAAAGAATATTGCTCTTGGAGTTAAAGCACCAAACATAACAATGAAAGATAATAAAGGACAAAGAGTTAGTCTTTATGATTTTATGCGTAGAAAAAAATATGTATTAATAGATTTTTGGGCTTCATGGTGTATGCCTTGTAGAAAAGAAAACATAAACCTTGTCAGCAACTACAATAAATATAAAGATATGGGCTTTGACATTTATGGTGTTTCATTAGATAAAAGCAAATCATCTTGGGAAAAAGCAATGAAAGATGATGGAGTTGTTTGGAGTAATGTAAGTGATTTAAAGATGTGGGATTGTCAAGCAGTTAATGATTATATGATAAAAAGTATTCCAAGCAATGTGCTTATTGATGGCAATGGCGTAATATTAGCAAAAAACATTAGAGGCGAAGAACTAACAAATAAACTAAAAGAATTGTTTGAAGAAAAAGGTTATTCAATTGAAGGACAAATACAAGGAATCAATGAAGGTGTTGTTACTCTTAATCTTTTACTTGAAAATGGAGTTAAGAAAGCATTTACTACAAAAATAAAAAATGGTAAGTTTATTTTTAATGGCAGTGTTGATAAAACATGTATGGGAATGATTTCTCTTCCGATGAAAGATGGAGATATTTCATTCTTTATGAACAATGATAAGATAAAAATTACAGGCGACAGAAACAAATTAGAAAATATTAGCATAAAAGGTTCTTCTTCACAAGATGAGTTTGCTGGCATTGCTTCTCGTTGCAATAGAGAGAAAAATCCTATGCAATGTCTTATGAACTATGTTGCTGATAATCCTTCTTCTATTTACTCTCCTTTCATAATAAGCAACTTCCTTTATCCATATTTGAATGATAAAGATAAAGATCTTGCTATTTCTTCATTAGATGGACAAGCTAAGACAATGTTTCAATATGCCTTACTTACAGAACAAAACAAACAAACAAAGAAAACAATAGAAGAAAATCAAAAAGTAAAAGATTTTTCATTACAAGATGTTAATGGAAATAATTTTAGTTTATTCTCTTACATAAAAGACAAGAAATATGTTGTAATATCTTTTTGGGCTTCATGGGATAATATTTCAAGACAAAACAACATTGACCTTTTAAGAACATATAAAGTTTATAATAAAAAAGGACTTGATATTGTTTCTGTTTCATTAGATGATTCCAAATATGCTTGGACAGAGGCCATAAAAGAAGATGGTATTAATCGTTGGACTAATGTAAGTGATTTGAGTCGTTGGAATAGTGCAATAGTTAAACTATACAATATCAAATCAATTCCTGAGAACATTCTTATAGATAAAGATGGCAACATATTAGGAAGAAATCTTTCAACAGATGCAATAATTAATTTAATAAGTAAATAAAAAAAACAATAACAATATGACAAACACATTAAATTCAATTACAAAGACTTCAACAGCAAAAGTTATAGGTCAATATATTGTAATACTTATAGGCATTATGATGTATTGTTTTGCTTGTAGTGTATTTCTAATACCTAAGCATATCATAGGCGGAGGTGTTGTTGGTGTATCATCAGTAATTTATATTCTTACAGGTTTTCCTGTCGGTATAAGCAATCTTGTTCTTAATGCAATATTACTATTAGTCGGATTCAAAATTCTTGGAGGACGTTTTGGTATCAACACTATCTTTGGTATTGTTGCTTCTTCTCTTTCTTTCATTTTATTACAACAAGTTATCGGCATTCAAGACATTATTGATTCAAGCAAATTTGATCCTTTTATGAGTGCTATTATTGGAGCAATGATGTCTGGTGTTGGAATAGGTCTTTGCTTTACTAATGGAGGAAACTCTGGTGGCAGTGATATAATTGCTTTAATAGTTAATAAATACTACAACGTTAATCCTGGAAGAGTAATATCTGTTGTTGATGCAGCAGTTATCTTTTCTTCTCTTATCATTCCAAAAAATGGATTTGCTGAACTTGTTTATGGTTTCATTGTTTTAGGTGTTTATACCTACACTATTGACTTTGTTATTGAAGGAAGAAAACAATCATATCAAATAACAGTATTTTCTCAAAAGAATGCGGAGATAGCAGATGCGATAGGCAATCAA